>JANWIC010000001.1 GCA_025450075.1 Patescibacteria group bacterium
CCCTTCCACAGAACGATAAGGGTCTATTGAACCTCTCCAAAGATTGCCTGTACCAGTATTTGCAACAAGTTCACCAATAACAAAACTTCTAGTTCGGATTGCTTCAGCCAGTAATTTTAAATATTCCTTTGTAGCATCCCTTTGATCTATGGTAATATCGGGATCATCCAAAGAATCAATATAATTATTGGCTTCTAATAATGGATCGGATTCTAATTGATGTTCTGGCATATCTAATTATTGATGGCTTATAGTGGCATAAACATACTAATACTACAATGGTTACCGTAGATATTTTGCTATATTAGCATTTTGTTGATTGATATCTATTGCATAGTGGATATTTCCCTGATTATCCGAAATATAGTAGAAATAGTTATTTGAGATAGGAGTCATGGCATCCGTTATTGAGCCAAGACCTGGATTTGCAATTGGAGTAGGAGGTAAGCCTGGATTTAAACGTGTATTATATGGGGAATTGATATTCAGATCCGTTTCATAAATAGTTTGTCTCCACCAAGTCTTTTCAGTGGTAGAATATCCTAAAAGATATTGAAGAGTGGAATCAACACCAAGGGGATAATTAGTATTTAGCCTTCTGATTAAAATATCTGCAATCATTCTTTTATCAGTATCGGTTTTTGCCTCTCGCTCAAGTATTGATGCAAGGGTAACAGTTTGGTAAAGATTTAATGATGTTTGCTTTCTTCCTGTAGTATATGCTGCATATGCTTTTGTTGAAAATGCATCCAGCATAATATTGATAATGTCTTTTGCAGTTGCATTCTTATCAACCTGATACGTATCTGGAAAAAGAAACCCTTCTAATGACTTTCCATTTGGAATTTGTGAGATAAATGATTGGGTGAAAAATGATGAGTTTTTAGCCTCGTTTATAAAATCCTGTTCGCTAAATTGTATAGATGGGTTATTGGATTTTAATTGATCGTAAATAATAGATGCCTGTTCTTCTAGCCGCTTCCCTTCAGGGATTGTAATATTAGTAAAGAAATTTCCTTTTTGTAATAGTTTTGCAATATCAACTATACTTGCCCTTGCCGGGATTAGGTAAGACCCTGCCTCAATCTTTTTATCATCTTGATTAAGTTTTAAATAGATGTTAAAGATTGTAGGATTATCTATAACCTGCAGACTCAATAATTCTTGACTTATCTGTTGAATTCCCTCACCTGAAGTAATAATAAAAGTTACAGAGTGGCTATTATCTCCCGATTTTACAATTTCAGTGGTGTAATAATGGTAAATTAGCAAAAAACCTGATAAAAGGAATACAATAAGCAATGTTATTGGAATAATAATTTTTTTCATGATTATTGTAGCTCTTTGTTATCTAGAAATTCCTGAAGAATAATACGTGCGGCTTCACTATCTAGATGTTCTTGAATTCGAAACTTTTTGAATCCCTTCTGCTTCAGGTTTCCATATGCTTCAAACGAAGTAAGTGATTCATTCCATAATATAATAGTTGGACTTATCCCATGGGTTTGTAATAAAACTTCCAGTTTGGTTGCGAATGTATTAATTATATCAGACATTTCAGTCTTGTTTCCATCCAATCCTAAAGGAAGTCCTATGACAATAGTTGAAATATTATCTTTCAGTACAATATCTGTAATATGACTCAAGGCTTTTTGTTCGTCTTTTTTATGAAGTGTTTTGAAAGCTGATGCGATAGTTTGGGAATCATCTGATATTGAAAGTCCTATTCTTGCTTTTCCATAATCAATGCCAAGTGCTTTTGCCATAGATTTTATTCAAGTACGGCTCTAATTCTTTTAATCCCTTCAGATACAGGCTCTATTTTTAAGATCCTGAAGGTACCAAGCTCTTCTGTATTTGATGCGTGTGTTCCACCACATAATTCAAATGAAAAGTTTCCAATCTTTACTGTTCGGACTCTATCCAAGTATTTTTCTTCAAATAACCCGATTGCACCTTCTTTCTTTGCATCGGTATATTGCATCTCGGCTATATCGACCTGAGCATGTTCTTTAATCTTCTCATTTACTAGCGTTTCAATCTTTGAAATATCTTCTTTTGAAACATCTTTATGGGAGGTAAAATCAAACCGAAGTTTACCGGCATCAAGATAAGATCCTTTCTGATGGGAATCTTTGCCAAGTACTTCTCTGATAGCCCAATGGAGAAGATGTGTTGCTGTATGGTTATATGAAGATCTTTTTCTGTTAATTTCATCTACTTCTATCGTAACAGGAATAGGGTAGGAAGTCTTTCCATCGGGAAGCACAATTGCTGAATCATTTTCATCGTTTCTATCAGCAATATGTACAAATACTCCTCTTTTAGTTTTCTTCACATTTGATATACTTACAATTCCGTTTACGAATGTCATTGTTCCTTTATCACCTGCCTGGCCTCCAGATTCAGCATACATTGGTGTTTTATCAGTGATAATTAAATATGCACTTTCTGTTCTATCTATATGCAATACATTCGCTTTTTCTACCAGTGAATTATATCCATTAAACACTGTTGGGGGAAAGTTTTTAAACTGTTCTTCAATAATCTTCCCTAATGTAAAACTGCTTCCGAGCCTTGAGCGGTTCTTTTGAGTTTGCATTGAGCTTTCATATGTTGTTGCAATTGATTCTTTATCAAAGGTAATCCCAAGTCCATTCATTAAATCTATCGCTATTTCTGGTGATAACCCGTATGTATCTTGGAGTTTAAAGATATCTTCACCGCTTACCTCTCCTTTTGTATGGAAAATTTTCTCAAGGTTTTTTATTCCTGATTGTAAGGTTTTAGAATATTTCAGTTCTTCAGCCGTGATAACTTCTTTGATATGTTCTTTTTGTGTTAAAAGATTCGGGTAATAGTCACTATATAGTGAGACAATTAAATCGATAATGTCAGTAAAGAATGGAGCCTGACCTTTATTGATACTTACTTGGGCCATTGCACGTCGAAGTACTTTCCTAAGGATATATCCTCTATGTTCATTTGATGGCATAACACCATCACTAATTAAGAAGACAGCAGCTCGGCTATGGTCAGTAATAATCTTTACGCTTCGCTTTGTTTTTGGATTTGTATCATAATCTGTTATATGAAGCTTTTTGCATACAAGATCAACAACTTGTCTTAATAGGTCAGTATCAAAACAATCAGTTTTTCCTTGCATAAATGCGGCAACTCTTTCAAGTCCTGCCCCTGTATCAACATTCTTCTGAGGGAGAGTTGAAAACTTCCCATATTCATCTTTGTAATATTCCATGAATACTCCTGCATTCCATACTTCAAGATATCGATCACAATCACAACCTGGTTTACAATCTTCTTTTCCGCATGATAAAGCTTCACCCATATCATAATATATTTCAGTAGATGGTCCGCATGGACCTGTCTCTCCAGGAGGACCCCAGAAATTGTCTTTCCAGCCAAGCTCAACTATCCTCTCATTTGGGATTCCTTCATCTAACCAGTATTTAATCGATTCTGTATCTTTTGGAATCGGTTCTTCGCCTTTGAATACACTTACCCAGATCTTTTCTTTATCAAATTCCATTTCTTTAACAAGAAGTTCTAGGGCAAGATGAATAGCATCTTTTTTATAGTAGTCGCCAAATGACCAGCTGCCAAGCATTTCAAAAAAGGTCAAATGTCTTCCATCTATCCCAATGTCATCAATATCAACCGTACGGAAAACTTTTTGAATAGATGACATACGGATATGAGGAGGATTTTTCTGCTTTAAAAGATAAGGTAACATTTGGACCATGCCGGAGTTTGTGAGAAGTAATGTCGGCTCATCAGGAATGAGGGATGAGCTTGGTGCTTCTAAATGCCCATGCTTAGTGAAAAAATCAATAAATGTTTTACGAATTGTTCGGGTATCCATAATTTTAAAAGAAAGGTGACGATGGGATTTGAACCCATGAATAACGGTTTTGCAGACCGCGCCCTTAGGCCACTTGGGTACGTCACCACTAATATATCAATTGATTTCAAAGCTTTTTTGATTATATAGGAAGGTTTATGCTTAGTCAATTTAATTTTTAGATTAGTTGGGATAGAATTTAATGTAAAAAAGGCTTAGATATTAGTAAAACTTTTTATAATGTGTTTATTATTTGACGTTGTGTATTAGTATATATACTTTTTAGTATTATTATTTCGAAAATAAAGTGCTTATGAGCAGATTGTTTTTAAATAATTTTTGACTTACTTAGGATAAAAATTTCTTAACATCGATCTATTTTCTTAAAATGTTATATATAATCATTGGATATTTGCAATGATAAATTTCAAATTGCAAACATTTATTACTATATAAATTTCTCTAAATCATTTTAATATTTGAATTTTCAAATTGAATATATAAATCAATCTCAGCAATATTGACTTCGCAAATGTTATGGGATATGATCTTGACATATTATTTCAAATGTTATGGGAACTGAATCTCAAAAATATATTCAAGGATTAACAGCCCCGATTGATGAACTACCTCTTGAATTCTTAGATGGTGTGACAAATATAATCATTAGAGGACCTAAAAATGTAATAGATGGGGATGATAACATACATCAATTATGTAATACTTTAGGTGTGAGTGAAGATAGTAAGGAACCAGAATATGAAGTTATATTGAAATTAATGGCACTATTTCAAAAAAGAATGGAAGATTCAAATGGAGTGAATAGTGATGTTAATGAAATGTATGCTGTCTTTGGAGCAATTTCTAAAAGTTTTATAAATGATAATAAAAGTGTATGGAGCGGAATGGTGCGGCCTACTAAATTTGCACGCATGGAGTATGTTCTTTCTCAAATGGGATTTATTCCACTGCCAAGAAAGTTGTCTGAAAAAAGTGATTACTTTCAATCTGCAATTAAAGCAATTATAATGGCAAAATTACTTGCACCTGTATTAGCGAAATGGCTTGATGGCAGTAATGAAGAAGTAATAGATAAATATGCTGTGGCATTATTGCAATTTTGTGGGTTTTATCAAATTTCGATAAGATCAAAAGAGATATTTGGCTATTTAACAAAATATTCAAAAAATTCGGATAAAGGATTTGGGAAAAGGATTGTGGAAATTATTAATAAGAGACAAGAAGAAACCGCACAATTAACTGCAAGATATAGAGGGGCTACACATAGTAATAGATAAGTGTTTCTAAATTTCTTATCAATTTCACTGTTAATAGATGGAAGAAGAGAAGATAAAAATTTATATGTTCAAAAGATCATCTAGTATCCTGGTAAATAATCAGAAATAAAGATTCCTATGCCAATAACCTTATAATATATGAGAGATAAAGAGATTTACCTATTCCATTCACTTAATTATGTTATAATATCATTATAATTTACAGGTAATACTAAGAGTGAATCCGGTTCTGCTGCAGAACAAAATAGTGAATTTAACAGATTATTGCAAGGCCCCTTAGTTGATATGTCTTCAGGTGAAGGAGAAAATGAGCTTTGTAATGTTAGTGGTATAGAATTAGAACATCTTGAATATGCAAGAGATGTTATTAATTGGCTCATAAGATTTGGTACACGTGAAATAGGAAAGCGTACTGGGGCAAATGATAATCCAACAATTAACCAATTATATAATGCTATTCGAGCTGATCAAATCGGTTTTCAAAGTAGAACGCCATGGGGTGACACTTTGTTTTATAACAGAATTAAGTCGGAAGGAATTACCGTAGTTCCCATTGGAGAAGATACTAGTCAGAATATGAGAGCAATTGTCACGGCATCAGTATTGGAAGAATTTGTTTTGCCTGTATTAGATAAATGGTTGAAAGGATTTTGGTTTAGAGGAAAGCTTCACTATGCAAAAGCTTTAATTGAAATTTGCCGTGAACAAAATATTTCTATTAATCCTGAACTTCTTAGTAAACATTGGGGATACATCTCTTTTCATGACGATGAATTTTGTTATGCTATTTATATAGAACAACATAATGTTGAAGTGTTATTTAATACTGGAGATAGTAGATCAGTAGTTGCACATACAAGGCATGGGGAACGAATTAATCATTAAGATTCTTTTTCCAATAATTCAATGATCTTATCAAGTTTATCATTCTCTATATGGGAGAGATAAAGCTGAAGCGCTTCAATCTCTTTTTCTGCTTTCTTATTTGTCTCGTAATCTGACTCTGCCTGTACTCTGTCTCTATCAGCCTGTCTGTTTTGTGCCATCATAATGATTGGTGCAGCATATGCTGCCTGTGTAGAGAAGAGGAGATTAAGAAGAATAAATGGATAGGGATCCCAATGATTAAAGAATGCTAAAAGATTAAGTATAATCCATAATCCTACAATAATTGTTTGGGTAATAATAAAGTGCCAGCTCCCCATATTATTTGCAACTCTGTCCGCAATTTTTTGTCCGTATGTGAGTTGGTCTTTATGTTTTTGATGCCAGGTTTTTTCTTCCATTGATTATTCTTTAGGTTTCTCTTTATCTCCATTACCGATATAGTCAGGCTTAATTTCCCTAAGTAGTTCATCTCTTGTTCTTTCGAATTCTTGCCTGAATTCATCTTTGCCTTTGGAACCTTTTTCATTCAATATGTCCATCTTACTTTCCAGTGCTGCAAGCTCACCAAGCTCATGTTCAAAAAGTAGTTCAATTTCTCTTTGTCTCCTTCTTGTCATTTGGAACATTCTAATAGACATGAAAGCGACCATAATGATGAGGATCAATAATGGAAGGATAAATAGAAGAGCAGCTGCTGCATTATTAAAATATCCCTGCACTAAAGTTGATATATCACTTTTAGCTGTTCCGCTTGGTGTAATAATAATTGTCTTAATAATGGGAGTTGGTGTTGAATTTGCTTTTGGTTGGGTGACGACAATTAATGTCGGCTGGTTAGCAGTTGTAATTGTAGGTTTAGGTGTAGGTTTTGCATTAAATGATCCGGGTGGCTGACCAGAAATTGGAGTTGTTTTTGCGGTAGGTGTAGGAGTTGGTCCATTTGAAGTTGGAGATGCTGTTGGCGTCCCACTTGCTGAGGGTGTTGGTGTAGGAGTAGGGGTAGCAGTCCCCCCACTAGAATTAATGGTAACTGGTCCTCCTGTTGAAACTGAATCAAAGGTTCCATGCCCGTCATTCATATATACAGTTGCACGAGAAATGCTAAAGGTTGCTGATCCGCTTAATGATACTGATATGAATCCTATGGTTCCACTTCCACTAAACCCGTTTGTTTTTCCACATGATATCTCTACTTGTCCTCCTCCTGGAGCTGGAGTTGGTGCAGGCACATTACAAATGCCTCCAGTTGTGGTTTCGTTAATGCCATCAACTGATCCAACATATGAAACAACAATATCAAATGTGTTTTCTGAGGTTCCATTTGTATTAATATTGACATTAACCGTTGCTGATGATCCGCTTGAAGGCGAATTGAGTGTTACAACGGCAGCAGCAAAACTCGGGTCAGCGAAAAGTATTCCCAGAAAAAAAAGACAGATTGTGATTAGGGGCAGTTTTTTCATCAGTATTATTGACTTAGTATAACCGAAATTGTCTTCTTTTCAAAGCTGTTAAGGACGTTTGTTCCTCTCCCATCATTTTTCAATATCAAGCTTTTAGGGCTTATAGCGATATCTGACTTCCCATATCCTATCGTATTAAATGTAATGGTTTCAAGTGTATTTGTTCCTGTAAATCCTGGATTTGGTTTGCCGCAATATAGCCTAACAAATCCTTTATGTGTATCGTATGTTCGATCTGTATAGAGTGTACAAAAGGAACTTTGGGTATCAACTGATGATATCGCAAGGATATGAGGATCAAAATATATTGTAATACCTACTGCGTTAATAGCAGTTGGTGTATTTAATTGGACAGCAGCAATAACTGGTGTATTAATTCCTGTTCTTGTCGTATTTGTGGCGATTGATAATAGCTTAGTGCTATTTCCTAAAAGTGCTGGTGTATCAGGACCAGGAATGATTAAAAATACAACAAATAAAATGGCAACTAAAAATGGTATATTGTTTTGTTTCATAGGTTAAGATCCGAAGTAGTACATCATGATACTGAAGTCAATTAAGTCCACGTTCCCATCACCATTTATATCTGCCAATGCGCTGTTAGTTCCCCAATAGTATAGCAATATACTAAAGTCAATTAGGGTAACATGTCCATCACAGTTCAGATCTCCTTTAGATATGTCACAAGATGGTTTTGGATTTGAAGGTATGGTATTGTCAGAAAGGACTGTAAAACTTTGTGGTAGACTTTGGATGCTTTGGACACTGCCTGGAGTTTGCACTGTTGCTGTTGCCTGATAATCTCCCGGAGAATACGCATTCATTGATGCAAGAGAATAGGTGAAATTACCACTACTGTCGCTTGTCGTACTGTATTGTACTAAAGGACTGTTGACCGAAATTGTAACACTACTGTTAGGGACTGTTTCTCCGGTAAATGTAAAAGAATCGGATTGGTGTACCTGGTTAGTATTCGTGAAGATAATAGGTGAGAGAATAAGGTTTTGGTAATTAGTATTTTGATATGGCGTCGCATAAATAGAAATGCTGCTGCTTGCCGTTACGTTATTAGTTGCATCGATTCCTTCAACCATTATGGTATGAAATCCAGGTGTTAAACCAGTAAGAAGAACAGAAAAATATCCTGATCCATCTGGAGAAGATGTGTTAAGTACTGCACTATTTTCAGTAAATGTCAGAAAAAATCCAGGGTAAGCATACCCCGTAAGAGTAATCTGTGCGGTATATGGTTGAATATCTGCAGATACAGAAATTTTTCCATTGTAAGGTTCAGCAACTAAAGTAGCAGAATTTTTTATTATTGATTCTGCCATGTCTGTTGCAATATCAATACTTTCATTAAATTCGCTTGAGAAAGAAGGGTTTGTAGCAGTAATCCTATTAATATATATTGTTGCACCTGGTATGATAGAGAGATTTGACAGGTATATATTATTTCCGGAAATTGTTACATGAAGTCCCGTTCCATCTCCATAAATGAAGGTACCGGTTACAAATAAATCAGCAGTAGAAATTGATTGAAAATACGGCATCTTAATTATGATGTAGTCTGACGGGTTAACAGGACTTGAATTAGCAGGTAGTGTAAATGTAATTTGATGTTCAATATTTGAAAGAGAAAGGTTATTGACCTGGATAAAATCAGACGGATTATCGAGTGAGGAAGATGCGTATATAAGATCAATTGCCGAGAAAATTCTCGTTAAAAATACAAAAAGCAGCAGAATTTTGATAATCCTTCGTTGCATGGGCAGTAATAATCTCATGATAATATTACTATGTATGAAGGATCCTTGCAAAATTATCCTTGAGCTATGACTTTCAAAGCTTTTGCAATACGTTTCCTTCCACTAATAACGAGAAGAATGATGATAATCAGCGAAACAATGGCAATTGATACGCCAATTACGAGTGGCTTTGGAATTACAGTAAATGTTGTGGAAGCAAGTAATGCTTCATGCTTCTCTCCATATGTTGCAACTAAAGTAGCAGTAAACCTGCCAATTGGGTTTTTGTTTGTCCAATAAGTAACCATATTTCGAGCAGCATTTGGAAGTACATTACTTCCATTCAGTTGAATCTCATCAACTTTTGCTCCGAACATATCGGTAATTATAATTGTTCCCGATGGTTTAATATGAGCATTTCCTGCGTTTTGTACTTTAAGGGTAAGAGGAACTGGTCCGTATTCTGAGTACCCGGGAGCGGAAAAGCCAACAATTGATGCTTTTTCTGTTACGTTCCCGGATACACGGAGCAGTACTAAAGAAACTTGACCTGCAGAAACATTTGCTGCTCCAGGAGTATTTCCTGCGCCGCTTTGTATTTGGATTGCACCATAGTGCCCTCCCGGTTCTGCATTATTTGGAACATTAATTATAAAGCTAATCGTTCCTTCTCGATGTGCTGGTATATCTACTGATGTTTGATCAGCATTAATCCAACTTGCTAAAGAAAATGAGCGTGATGAATCTCCTTTGACTAACTGTACTTCTCCGTTATCTCCGCTTGCTTCAAAATCGGCTGCTGAAATGTTATATACTTCTTCAGAACCTGTTTCATTTCGAATTGAAATTTTTTCACTTAAAGAATCCCCTGGGTTTGCAAAAAGTTCAAAAGTTGGTGGAACAATAGTTGTACCTCCACTACTTACCTGAGCATGCACACTACTTGTAAGAGGGATTAGTGATACGAATAGTGAAAATGATACTAAGGCGCGAATGACAGTATGTTTTTTCACGAAGTTGAGAATGTTAATTAATGGTTTAATTGTAGGGATTCTGGTATGAGTTGTCAAATAATAGTCATATTTTCTTTAGAATACGAACAAATTTTTGTAATGTACCCTACAACAACTTAGTTTACATTCGATTATGAATAACTTACACTATATGGCATATGAAACAATTCATGAGAAGAAAAAAAGTACGTGGATTTATCGCGCTACTCTCTGCTGCTGCCTCATTCATGATGGTTTCTATTCCTACGTTAGCTGCGTCGCTTGGTGCAATGAGTGTTGCGCAATCTACCATGCTTCCTGCTACAACAGCAAGTTATACACTTAACTTTACAACTACAACAGGTTCAACATTAAAAGAAATTGATTTTCAATTTGCAACCACATCAGGAGGAAGTACAAAACCGACAAATTTAGATTTAACAGGAGCAACACTAGGCACACTCGTAGGATTATCAGGATCCTGGTCATTAGATACGACTGGCGCAACAGCTGGACTTTTGAAAATTACTTATTCGACTGGTGTGAGTATAGCTGCAAGTACTGCAATTCAAGTACCTTTGAATAATATTGTAAATGGACATATTGGAGATTGTACTTCAAGCTCTACAGCATATAGTGATACCTGTTATATAGGAATAACAACATATTCTGACCTTGGAATAACGAGTGTTGATAATGGAAATGTTCCATTTAACTTTACCCAGGATCCATCTATGACCTTTACAATCGGAGGGGTATCATCAGGTACTTCTACTAATGGAGTTTCTACAACAGCAACTACAACATATAATACAATTCCATTTGGCCACATAATTATCAATGATGTGAATTATGCAGCTCAACAATTAACTGTTACTACAAATGCACCGAATGGCTATAGCGTATATATGAAAGTGTCAACACAACTGACGGGAATTTACACAGGTACACTGGTAAGTCCGTTTTCTGGTAACAGCGCGACCTGGGCATCTCCACAGAGCTGGAGAGTCCCTACCGGTACAACAAACGGAACAGACACTATGTGGTTTGGGGCAAATACATCTGATACACGTGTAAGCGGATGGTCATCAGCTTCAGCAAAGTTTGGGCCTGCAAATAGCACAAATAATGTTGTTATGTATTCATCTTCAGCTGATACAGGGACAAGCGCCTATGTTACCTATGCAATTGAAGGAAATATTTACCAAGATCCTGATACATATAGTGGAAATATTGAATATACTATTGTCCCTAATTATTAATGTCCAATTTAGATTGTGAGTATTCATTTGTTTGCCCATTCTTTTGATAGCAAAGTAGAAGATACTCTTTTGTCTTTTGATCATCAGGATTTAACATTAGTGCAGAGAGCAAAAATCCTTCAGCATCTTTCGAGTCATTCTGTGCTAAATCTTCAGTACCTTTTTGGTAATAGTAAGAGAAATCCTCAATTACTGGTGTACCCGGATTGTATTGCTGCATATACGAATCTAGCTCTGAAATTGGGGTAAGATTAGTCGATTGTAAATCTTTAGCATGCTGCAATTCTGCTTGTGCAAAATCAGCATATCCCTCATTGAATAATGTAAATGCAATAAGTGCATGTTGAACAGCATAAGACTGCCTAATACTCTGTTTACTAAAATCCCTCTCATCAGGGGTGATACCAGCCAGTTTTGTGTCAATGGTTTTTGATATGTTCTCACTTTCCTGGAATTGTTTAGTTGTAAAGCTTCCTGGATCCTTTACTACTTTTAGTAGATATCCATAAGGAATAGTGTAGTATGGGTTTCCTGATACTCCGATAGCATCTAAGGTTGTATTTGGAACAAATGATAAGAAGATAGGGTAAGAAGTTACGTCCCGTGCAATGATATCTCGAATGATTGCTTGATCAGCATTGATCTTTGTTTTAAAAATATTGGGGTAATGTTGCAAAATTGTTGTCTTGTATTTTGATACTGAAACTGGAATGATAATGACATCATCTTTTCGTATTCCCTTTACTTGTTGCTGGTATTCGTATGAAAAACAATCCACATCAGCAAAACAGATGAGGAATGACTTAGAAGGAAGAGTTCTAAGAGTTTGGTATGCGATATATTCATATATATCATTATGGCTGTTATTCACTCCCATCCAGTTATATCCAAGAAGAGAAATGGGGAGAAGAAATACGGCAAAGTATATCCAAATTGTTTGTTTTTTCTTCCATAGATATCTGATAAGTCCAAATATTCCGATTGGAATAAAGAGTGAAAAGATGACTTCAGATTGAAGGTAAAGTCGAAGGTGAATACCAATATCTGTAATCAATGTTGCCTGGCCAGCTTCGCTATCCCATGGAATGGCGGTATATGAAGAAAGAAATATACCAGCTATTAAGAAACTAAAAAAAAGAAGAAATGCAATATCATATCCATACCATTTCTTCTTTTTTTTCATAAGAATGAAAACAATTCCTAAAAGTGCGAAAGGGAATGTCCATAGAAAATGATTGAGTAAAAATCCAACATAATGAGGAATTTCTGCAAATTGTGTACCAATATCAATATGTGAGTTATATGATCCTCCTACACCAGAACTTCCAAAATCTTTACGAAGGATTATATTAATAATATCTTGTGCTGAGGTTGGATTCCTCCAGCTTAATAATGATCCTGAATGGGAAAGAGTAGGGAGATAAAAATATGGTAGGATAAAAAAGATGAATGATACTAATATACCGCATACTGCTATGAATATATTCTTCCACAGCTTCTTTTTATCCTGTAGATACAAAGCAGTGATAAATATTGAAATGGCAGGGATAATTAATATTGAAACCTGCTGATTGGAAAGCATCAAGCCGACAGCTGCACATAAAACAAAAAAAACGATATAGCTTGTTTTAACATCCTTTTCCCAGAAATATTTGAATAAAAGACATAAATACAATACTAAAGCAATGAAAAAATCATTTAGTGGAAATACTTCAGTTATGCCAGAGTAGAGGAAAAAAAGATAAGAGAAGGCAAGAATTAATGAACCGGCAATTGAGGCAATGTTTTTTTGAAGTATTGTAGAGCTTTCATCTTCTTTTGTATGGTCAAAAATGTATACCAATAAATGCGTAGATGAAAGATATATCAAGACTACTGCAAGAGAATGAAATAATCCTGATGAAATGTTCAATCCATATGCAGGGTTTAGAAAAGGGATATGCGTAAAAAAATATCCGATAAGCATATATAGAGGATATGCTGGAGGATGTGGTATTCCTTTGGTAAAAGCTGCTGTTATCATTTCGCTGCTATCCCCATAACCTAAGGCATAGTGTGAAGTTATGGTAAGGTAGACGAGAAAAACTAAAAGAAAGAGAAGAATTGCTGTTACAACTTTTGTCCTATTTGGTATAGTAATAGTATGAGTATTTTGTCTTTTCTTCATAAGGATGATGTTATCTGTCATAATATACTAACCTTGCATGGCTTTCAACAATGATTGAAATTAATGTAGAACTGGAAAAAAAAGAGATACGAAAGATTAAGGAAAAGAAGAAGATAAAGCCTCTTCGTATCATCATATCCATTCTCATCTTTTTTTCAATTATAGGTGTTGCTGGATGGTTTGGGTATCAGCAATATCAAAAATATGCGGCATATAATGAAGCAAAAGTTCAGTTGGAGATAAAGAATAAAATTGCTCAGGGACTTACTGTTCCTGACTCTAATACCGAAGATCCACTTGCCCAAAACTACAAAGAAATTTATTCTACATTGCCTTACTCACAAACTAAATGGAAAGTGTTGAATAGTGTATTATATAATTTTGAATTTACCTATCCAACTAACACTTCTGCATTAATTAAGAATGATGATGGGACACAAATCTGGTTGGCAAGAAGAGATGGATATATGTTTCGAATAACAATTAGTGATGCAACTCCAAAAGAAACGGCACAAGATTTCTATTCACAAATGGGGAACAAAAATTCATATTCTGCAACACCTACAAAATTTGCAGACCAAAAGGCACTTTTTTTACAGCTCATTGATACTACCTTATCAATTACCGGAAATCAATACATTATCGTGTATAAAGGGAGAGTATATATACTATGGTATGAAACTTTTCCTACAGGTCAATTTCCTGATGATGTCAGGAGAATCCAGGATATACTGAAGAGCTTCGAATTTACCAATACGTAAATACTTTTACACTTCAAAAGATATCTGATATTATATATTTCATACACAGCAAAGAAAGAAAAGTAAGGTAATACCTTGACCGAATACCCAGAAACGTGATATTATGGGTTAGAAATGTTCAGGGTTTTAGATTATTTCTTGACTTTTGAATAACAAAAAAAAGCAACCGATAAACCTCATTCTTGGCCCTGGTGGGGCACGAGGATATGTCCACGTTGGTGTAATCAAAGAACTTCTCAAAGAAAATTTCGAAATAAAGAGTATTATAGGTATTTCCATGGGAGCCGTGGTTGGTTGGGCATATGCTTTTTCTGGAGATATTGCTATATCTGAAGATTTGGCATCAAGATTTAACACACAATATAAGAAGTACATAAAAAACTCTAAAAGTATGCTTCAATTGGATGTAAAAGGATTAAAAGAATGTTTGATGGATCTGAGTAATGGGAAAGACTATCAATTTTCCGAGTTAAAAGTTCCTCTTTATGTAGTAGTAACAAATATTGCTACTGGAAAAATTGAGTTTATCCATAAAGGATCAGTTATAGATGCGATTATTGCATCAAGTCTTTATCCATTTATTAATCGACCGTTTCGTATTAATGATGCATACTATCTAGATGGAGGTATTATCGAAGGAAAGATTGTGAAAATTCCTAAAACAATAAAAGATCAGGATCCATATATTGCTATTGATATCTATAGTATGTACAGTAGTGGATTAGTTAGCCAAATAAAAAGTGTATTGTTAAGGCATGCTTTCATGTTGTATTACAGAAAAGAATTAAAACAAATTAAGAAAAATAAAGCCGTTGAGGAAGTTATGGAAGAAATTGATCAAATGATACGAATCAATGTAGTATTAAATCATATAAAGAAGCATGAATTCCATCGGGCAAAGGAATGTTTTGAGTATGGGAAAAAGTTAATTAATGAGAACATGCATCTCATACAGAAATTTACTTCTTGACTTTGATACAACTATAGGATTTTATCTCGTGTATTATATTTGAAGTAATGCCGAAACTAAATAGACCAAATAATCCAGAACATCCCGAATTGGCTCCAACAAGAGATATTCTACTTATATCTCGAGTAAGAAATTATGTAAGACATATAGCGATTGAGGCAATAAAGGTCAACGTGGCATTGCACGTATTGCTACAAGAGCTTTAATTGCATTACATTGTACTCCTTATGGATCAGAAAAATTTCATCGCGTATTGCGAGATGCGATTCAACAGTATCTTGCAAATGGAGGTAAAAGATTTATTCTTCCAGGGAATCCGTTGGTTGAACTTTCGAATAAAGATGATAATACCCCTTGGTTACGTGGAATTAATGGATCAACTTTTAATATAAGAGGTTGGAGGGTTAATAATGGTAATCCAATCTTGGCTAGGGAATTAGGGTTAGAAAAAACAAACTATGACCATTCTATGCATAACAGAAATACCGAAAGGTTATTTCTTCCTCTTGGAAGTTTTTTTTGTGATCCAGTGTTAATGGCAAAATCCGAATTGCCATCACCTGATGGAAATGGAACTATGATTGATATGCCACTTATAGGTAAAGGGTCTCAAATTACAGGTGTTGTAACATTAAACGTTGATAGATATGGATGGCATTATTTAAGTTCCTATGTTCGAGATCAGTATTTCGAATCTATAGTAAGGTCTTAAAGGTATATCATACCACTTTGATATCATTTATAAAGACCTTAATTATATCCTCATGTCTATAGCAATAATACATATTATGTTATATGATTAAAATATAATCAATATTATGTGTATGAAAGTATTATTCTTCCCCTATACTAGTGAATTAGGTGCTACTCAAAGTAGTGTAAAGATTGCTGAAATATTAAGAAAATGTGGTGATGAAGTTATCTTTGCAGGAGAAGGTCCTTATTGTAGATTTATTGAATCACATGGATTTAAGGTTGTTAAAGTAGTAGAAGTGGATATTGATATGCATTTACGGTATATTCAAAATGCAAGTATGGGGTTTCATAATAAACAAACGATTGAGCAATTTATTGAAGATGAGCTGAGGATAATTAAGGAAATCGAACCTGATGTTGTAGTAGATCTTTTTAGGCCTACACTTTATATAAGCTCTAAAATTGCTGGAATTCCAAGAGTAAGCATATGCAACGGAATTTTAACAAGATATTATAATATGCCTCTAGAAATACCTGAAACTCATTGGGCACATAATATCTTTGCAACTCCGGGGTTGCATAAATTAATGTATCCTACAGCGAATTTGATAAAAAATATATCATATAAAGTATGGGCGAATCCATATAATTCAGTACTAGAAAAATATAATTTACCTCGTGTAAAAAGTATACTTGATTTACTGGAGGGAGACAAAACAATAGTTTTTGATGCCAAAGAATTTGCTCCAATGTTAATTCCTGGGGATAATAGCAGTGTCCATATCTTAGGACCTATTCTCCACGATATAACAAATAAACTTCCAGATTGGTTAATAGAGATTGATGAAAAAAAGAATGTGATTTATTTATCGATGGGATCTACTGGCAGTATGCTTCCCAACATAATAGATGATCTGGTATATTTGTACGGAGATAATGAAAATTATCAGGTTATTACAAATACTTTAGGACTCTATCCTGTCAACAAAAATAAATTGCCACGTAACTTTTATATTGAAGATTATTTAAATGCGAACTCAATTTTAAAGAAATCAAATTTGTTTATTACACATGGCGGTAGAGGATCGATTTATCATTCGTTACAAAATGGTGTCCCTATAATTGGCATTCCGCATCAACCAGAACAAGAATGGAATTTAAATAGGCTTGAATCATTAAAACTAGGCAAGAAGTTAAGTAAGAGAAATTATAATAGAGAAGATTTGAAGAATGCTGTTGAAGATCTTATAAATAATGAGGAATATAAAGTTAATGCTAAAAACTTCCAAGTAATTTTAAATAATTATAATGGACCAGAAGAAGCTGCATCTGTAATAAAAAATGTATTAAATGGAAAGAAGAAAGATAAATATAGACAACCAGGAGTTTGAATATCTACAAATAGGATCGAGTGGCCCTGCTTTAATTTGTTTACATGGATGGGCAGCTTCTTACAAAAATTATTCGTACGTAATACCCTTCCTTTCAAAGTATTTCAGGTTGTATTTATTTGATTTACCAGGAAATAATTCAGCTTTACAATGGAATCGTGATTACTATATTGAAGATTATGTCTATTTTCTCTTTGAGTTTATTAATAGACTAAATTTAAAAGAGATATATTTACTAGGTGAGTCATTTGGGTCATTGTTAGCTTTGCAATGTCTTTTTGAAAAAAGGAAAGAAATAAAAGGGGTAATTCTCATCAGCTTAGTTATGAGTTATCCCAAAACAATAAATGCTTTTCTTGTCAAAGTTTTGATGAGAATTAGGAGAAAAAAAATAGTATTAAAATTTATTTCTTTATTGAAGAAAAATGAATTTTTCCAGAATTATTGGATTAATCTATTAATAGAAAAAAATATTTCACATTTCGATGAAATTCAAGAACTTACAATGAGTGAGATGAAGAACGTCTCTCCTGAGGCTTATATTGATGGATATATTTCAATTTTGAAATCAAATACTCCTGTCCTCCTAAAAAATTTACTCGAAGATACTGATATAAAAAAAATCCTTATATATGGAAAAAAAGATCCTTTTTCAAAATGGGAGACTATTGATAATGTATCAAATACATCTGAAATAGTTATAATTGACGGAACTCGTCATTCTCCTCATTTAGAACGACCGGATAATTTCTTTAAAGTTCTAAAGGAAGATTTTATTGATCATATTTTATAATATGGAAATTGTAAATTTCATTCTAATTATAGAAATAATAGGATATATACTATTATCAATTGTTGTATTTTTTAATAATCGTATTGCTAAGAAGAATCAAATTTTTGCTTTATTCTTATTAGCATTAAGTCTTTGGATGTTCTCGGCATTTGTTACTCATATTGATAATGGCAGTGTTGTAATATCATTAATTCTTACAAGATTGAATTTCTTCTTTAGCCTTGTATCTGAGGTTTTCCTTGTTCTATTTTGTGAAGAATTATATTTAAATAGAAAGAAGTGGCACATTCGAGATGCGATTTATATTATTCCACCATTGCTTCTATTATACCCATTAGTTTTTACAAATTTATTTGTCCTAAATGAAACCTATATTAATGGAGACCCATTTTACACTGTAGGATCATTAATAATACTTGTGTTCCTGCTTGCAGTTTTATATCTTTCATTTGTTATCTACTACCTTTTCAAGGCATATATTACATCAAAAGGAATTTATTTAGTTCAGGTTAAATATGTTTTAATAGGAACAACAGCCTCAGCAATTTTTATTATTCTCTTAGGCCTAGTGTTGCCATTGATGGGTTTTGTTTTTCTTGAACAATGGACAGTAATTGCCACCATTTTTATGGTTGGTACAATACAATATACTATTGTTAAACATAGCTTTCTTGATATTAGAATATTTCTGGGAGAAATACTTCGATACTTAATAATTGGGATTTTTACCTATGTATTATTCTATTTAGTTTTATATTTAGACAATCAATTTTTTGGTGGCCCTTACCAAAAAGCTACATATATTATTGGATTCCTATATGCGATTGCCTTTATTTTTCTACAAAATTTATTACTTAAAATTATATCTAAGGTAGGGATAATTCAGAGTAAAGATCAATTATTTGATATTGGTAATCAATTACCAGATATTTTAGGAAATGAATTAGATATAAATAAACTTTCCGTTTTAATTGGAGAATACCTAATGAAAAGTTTTAGACTATCATCAATTATTACCATAACAAAATTTTCAGGAAATAAAATGACAAAATTCGGAAATGAAAATATAAATATTCCTGATATTTTTTTTACTTCGTCAAAAGACTTTTTTTCACTTATTAACGTTCAAGAGAATTTGCTTCTTATGTCGAAAGAAAGAATACATTTTACTGAACATTATATTAGTTTTATAGAATTACTACATTCGATGCACGTTGAAATATATATTCCATTGTTAAGTGGGCGCGAGATATATTATTTCATTCTTTTAGGGGAGAAAGAAAATAAAGATGGATATTATTTTGAAGAGATCGAGTTGTTAAAACATATGGCAAATCAAATAAATATAGCACTACAAAGATCTCTTTTGTATAAACAAATACAAGAAAGTAATAATAATCTTAAAGAAAAGATTGAAAATGCTACTCATGAACTACAATCAAAAAATACTGAATTACAAAAAGCATATGATGAGGCAAATGAAACAGCAAGGAAAGAAAGGGACATGCTTGATATCATGGGACATGAACTTCGTACTCCTGCAACAGTAATTAAAATGGCAACTTATCTTCTTGATGCTAAGGTAACGGATGAAAATGAAAAAAAGCAGGTTATGCGAATCAAAGATTCAATAGAACGTCAAATTCAGCTTATCAACACATTCATAAATACTGCAAAGATAGATAATAATAAGATAGATTTAGTCCTTATTCCGCTTCATCTAAATGAAATGGTAAAGCAGGCTGTGGACGATCACATGAATGAGGCAATTGAAAAAAATCTTTCCTTATCATATGAAGATAGTGTTGATACTCCAATTGTACTCGTAGATAATGCAAGAATGCGTGAAGTATTGGATAATCTTATCTCAAATGCTATCAAATATACCCAAGCAGGATATGTCAAAGTATCATGTACTGCTAATAATAAAGAAGTGACAGTTAAAGTAGAGGATTCCGGAGAGGGGATAAGCCAAGATGATATGAAAGAATTATTTCAAAAATTCAAGAGACTTCGAAACTATACGAAAACTTCTGATATAACAAATGTAAAAATGATAAGACCAGGAGGAACAGGATTAGGGTTATATGTTTCAAAGGCAATCATTGAAATGCATGGTGGAAAGATATGGGTTGAAAGCGAACTTGGAAAAGGATCTGTGTTTAACTTTACCGTACCCATTCCAAATCCTGAAGAAATAGCAAAACATCAATCCACTGAAGGTGCGTCAGCAAACCTATTCCACAGGTTAAACATGAGTGCTTAAGAGAGGAGAATATTTTCAAGTTTTTTGATATAGTTTTCCAGTTTATATTCTTTCTTTGCATATGCGATATTTTCTTCCGATTTCTTCTTTATATCCTCATTACTCATGGAAGCAACTGATATGAGCTTGCGCCCAAGATCGGAGATATGAAATGGTTCTGCAAAGAAAATGATGTCTTTGGTCTTTTTAGAATAAATTCCTGGTATCTTAAAAGAAACAATTATTAATCCCATTGCCATTGCTTCAGCAAGAGCAACTGGAGATCCTTCATATCGTGACAGCATGAGAAAGATGGTCCCTTTTTGTAGAAGTTCTGGCATTGCATTATGATCTACATGCTGAACATATTGTACATGCTTATATTTTTTTTGGATTTTCTTTACAACAGGCTCAAGATCTCCAGTTCCTGCAATTATGAATTTAAAATTTTCAAGTGATTTTTTTTTCTTTAAATATGAGAAAAGCTCCGGAAGCATATCAATACCTTTTTGTCCTGTAAGACGTGAAGACAGGATGACAGTTCGTTTTTTGGGAATACTAATATTTGCTTTCTGGCTTGAAAAGAATATTTCTTCGCATGGAAGCTTTACAAGACTAGACCCCTTAATAATTTTTTTATCAGCAATGTTAAGTGATTGGAAATGCTTTGTTAGTATTTTTACAATAGTTTTGTATATAAAAGTGGTGTATACCAGGTTATGAAACCTATCAAGAAAAGTTGTTGGTTGGATGTATCGAAGAGGGGTATAGCCTTGAATAAGTAAACGTTTCCTTAAACCTCTATTTTTTAAAACTGCGAAAAAGATAGGAAGAAGTGAAGGTATGTCACTCCGGACGAAAATATAATCCGATTTAGTAAGAGCAGATACTACTTTCCAGAACGGAAATTTTTTGTATTCAGCTTTTCCCAATTTTGCGCGAATTTCTTGAGGTGAATAACGGAGGGCATCTTCTAGTGTTTTTTTGCCATAAGCAAGGTATTTGATCCTTTGGAAAGGATTTCTTCCGACCTTTAAAGGATTTTTCTTAAATGTATATACAACAACATTAAAACCTTTCTTGTTTGCAAAGGCTTTTGCCGTCTCTATCGTCATAAGCTCAGCTCCTCCTCCAAATTCTAAAGGGATGTCGGTGAAGAAAGATATTGTTGTTGCTTTGTTTTTGGCTGATTTCATATTTAAATTCGGATGTAGTATACTTGATTTTATGAAAATAGTCTATATAACAACTGCATTTCTTCCCTCTTCCATTGGTGGTTCAGAAGTTTTAACAAGGCAGTATGCTTTAGCAGCAATCGAAGGAAAACATGAAGCAATTGTTATTACATCAGATATTAGAACTTGGTGGGGAAAATACCTTCCATTTGGCGGAAAATTTTCCAAAAAAGAAGAAAGAATTGATGGAATACAAATCATTCGTCTTCCTCATAACTGGATGCTTTATACAATCTCGCAATTTGCTTCAAAGTTTTCTACGCTTCTTTACAAAGTTCCAATAATTAAAAATAGAAAATGGTTACAAAAATTAAGTGCAAATACATCATTGTATTCTTATGGTGTTGTATTGAAAGGATTAAAAAATACTTTACATGACATTAATCCAGATATTGTACATGTCACTCCACTTAGCCATGTAACCGTATATAAAGGAATTGAAGCAGTCGGAGAGTTAAATAAAGAGAGAGTAAAACGAATTAAACTTATTATAACAACAGCCCTTCATTTTGATTCCGGAGTTTTCACTAAGACATACGATATAGAGCGTATACGTCTTTCTCTTGCAAATGCTGATGCAATTGTGTGTACAACTGCTTTTGAAAAGATGAAAATCTTAAATAATTTTGCTTTAAAAAAAGATAAAATTCAGGTTATTAATATAGGGATACCGTTTCCGGGTGAAATTACTAATAAAGAATTTTTAGGTATCCAAAAGTTAAAGAAAGAAACAAATACTTTAATGATTCTTTTTATGGGAACAAGAACCTCTGGAAAAGGACTTTTTGACTTAATTCATAGCCTGGAACAATTGAAACTTGAAGGGTATGATCGGGTAAGGCTTTTTGTAGGTGGAGTTAGGACAATTCAATGGCGCATTTTTGCAATAATGAATAAATTTGTTAAAAGAATAGATTATGTCATTGATCTTCCTTATCTTGAAGAAGGTGAGAAGGCAACAGTATTTTCTTTAGCTGATATTTTTGTACTTCCATCTCGGGTAGATTCTTTTGGGATTGTATATATTGAGGCAATGGCACATAGCCTGCCAATTATTTATGCAAACGAGCCTCCTCAACGGGAGATTATTAATGATGCTGGACTTTATGCTGAATTTGGTGATGTTTCTGGTCTTACAGATGTTCTTAGAACACTACTTGATAGTAAAGAACTTCGAGAAAAAACAGGACATCAAGGTAATGAGTTGTTCAAACAGCTATATACACAAAAGAGAATGTTTGATAAGGTTATTGAGCTATATAGTGAAATCTAAAATGGCCTTTTGGTTATCATGGATTTATTCCATGCATAAATCATTCCAACTTCATTATTGGTAGGAATAACATCAAATGCAAATTGTAATGCCTCTAATCTCTTCAGCAGTTTTGCATAATATTTCATAGGATATGCTTTGTTAACATGATACTCCATTGTAATAAGCTTTGTGTGTTTTAAATATGGTTCATGACGTTTTAGGGAAAAAAATTCATATTCTCCTCCTTCTATATCAATCTTGAGAAGATCACATTGCTGAATTGCATTTTTTTCCCAGAGTTCTGAAAAACTCATTCCCGTTACCCGTTGTTTCATTTTTGGTTTATCAACACCATTTAAGCCATTGTTTCCATGGTTATTTTTATGAAGCTGCAAAAATAGAATTCTTTTTTTTGCATCAATTGCCTTTTTATATAACTTTACATTTTTTTCATGGTTTAGATGGATGTTTTGTTTTAAAAGATGATAATTACTTTTTTCAGGTTCAACCGCATATATTTTGGCATTCGGAAAAGTATGGGATGCAAGAATTGTAAAATCACCAATAAAAGCGCCAAGGTCGATAATTGTCTCAATCGGTGTTTTACTTCGCTTTACTTTATGAATCCGATAGCAATCATGCAAAACTACTTCGTCCATGATTTTGTAATCGGTAGTATTTGACCTTATATGAAATCTCATACCATGGATATCACAGGAATCAAATTTGTTAGGATTAATATGAAGCCTGGATAAAAGAAGATAGCGGTATTGTATTGTATCATTATGCAATGCCTTATATATTCCAACTTCTTTGGTTATATAGTTTTTGGTACGGCTAATGATATTCATATATGAGCAGTATAGCATGTGAAAACGGATACTATGTACTATTTAAAGGAAACATTGTTCTCAGGCATAAAAAACGATATGATGAAGTATTACATAAGTTTGTATGTTTCATAAATCGGTTATTAATGTTATTGGAAGTGTTTTGCTATCCTTTATTACAGCAATAAATATCCTCATTCTTGCGCGAATCCTTTCTCCGTCCGTACTTGGCCAATATACCTATGCATTATGGATGATTAATATCAGTGTGATTATTGCAACAATGGGTATACCTGTTACATTACTTAAATATATCCCAGAAATGACACAAAGGCTTGGAATCATGCGAGCAAGGATGCTTTTTATGTTTTTAAGCGGTTTAGGTTTTCTTTTTTCGATAATTATTGCATTATTTATCGCTTTTATTCTTCCAAGACTGCAACACGCAACAGGATATCTTACTTATCTTTACCTGATTGCAGGATCAATTCCACTTCTGGTTTTTATTAATTTATTTTCTTCATATTTTAAGAGCAGGATGAAGTTTGGAAGCATCTATACATTTAATGCTATTTATTCTGTTCTATTATTCTTTGCAACATGCTTTGCTGCTTTTGTAACAAAGAATGTAACTCCTGTATTGTGGGGTTATTTTATTGCAGCCCTTGTCTATTCAATATTTTTACTTTATTTGGTTTTGAGAAATATTCATATCCGACTTTATATTCCAACTATCAAGGATATAAAAACACTCCTTTTTGAAAAGAAAAGCATTGCAGATATGGAATTAAAAGAGGTACTTACTTATATATTTTCAGTTTCCTTCATATTATTACTGGATAATATCATTTGGGATCGTTCAGAAGTATTTTTCTTAAAACATTTTTCAACAAATGAGCAAATAGCATATTATTCAATCGCTTTTTCTGTTGTTCAAAAAATTATGTATTTATTGCCAACAGCGTTAAGTGGATATTTGTTAACAACATATTCCTTGCACAGGGCAAAAGGGAGGGAGAAAGAAATCATGGAGATACTCTTTAAAGCTTGCAAATTTTTATTAATTATAAACATACCATTGGCGTTGGGTGGTGCAGCTCTTTCTACTCCCATAATAGAATACCTGTTTGGTCATGCATATGTTGGAGCAACAGGAAGTCTTCGTTTCTTATTTCTAGGGGCGATTGCCTCTCCTGCATCTCTTACGGTAAGTACAGTTATCTATGGCCAGAAAAGGCAATATATGATCTTGTATTACGGTATTATTTGTACGATCTTGTCAATTATTCTTGATATTATCCTCATTTCACATTTTTCAGCAATTGGGGCTGCAATTGCAAATTCAATCGTCCAACTGTTATTTGGTTCCCTTCTTTTATTCTATGCATACAGGTCTCTTCATATTGACTATCCATATCGGTTTGGTGCATCCATTACAGGGGTATCGCTTCTTCCTGCAATTTTACTATTTTTTCTCAACACAGAATTTCATAGTATAATTGTATTTATCCTTTCAATAATTGCAGCGAGCGTTATTTATTGCTATTTGATTCTAAAACTTGGGATAGTAAACCGTAAAGATATCTCATTTATCGATCCTTTTATCAAAAACGATAAGGTGAGGGGAATGCTCGATCGCTTTTTTCTCGCATCAATATAGGATTGTGTACAAGCCATTCTGGGATAGTGTATAATGTTTAAGCTAAAAAATTCATATGGTATCAAACATTCTAAGTTTTATCATTCCATATATCAGATCACTGATTGTTCTTGGATTAATAGTGGCTACATCTTTTATATTCCAGGTAGTGAATAATGCAAACAGGAGTTATAGGATTTTAAAAATTAAGTTTGATGAGCACATTCCATTAATTCCTGTATTTATCTATCCATATATATCGTTTTTGTTGTTCATTCCGGTATCTTTGATGGTTATTGTTAAAGTTCGTCCCGATCTTTTTCTTCCCGTTATCATAACATTCACTATTGCCGGCATTATCTGTACTCTTTTTTTCTATTTCTTCCAAACCTATATTGAAAAACCTGAAATTGAAGCAATCTTCCATGCACATAAACTATTGAAAAAAGTTCAGGATGCAGTGGAGCCATACAACTGCTTTCCAAGTTCACATGTTCTCTATACCGTCTTAACGGCATTTTTTCTTGTAACAGTTTTCCCTGCACTTTTTATATTTGTAAACATTTATACCTTTCTTGTTTGTGCTTCTACTGTGTTTGTAAAGCAGCACTATATTCTTGATATTTTCGGTGGGCTAGCATTGGCTGCACTGATGTACTTCACGGTTATAAAACTAGTCTGATGAATCTTAGTAGTTGACGAATGAAGAATAAGAATATATTATAGAACTAGTAAAAACTCTTCAACAAAAGGGGGTGAATAAATAATGATAAAAACTGCTCGAAAATTATTTGTATTCCTCACAGTAGCAGGTCTTGCTTTAACACTGAATGTAGCTGGCATTAATGCAGCTCAATTGACTAGCCAATCTATTTCGCTTTCAAATTCAGCTCCAGCAACACCTTCTTCTTATACTATTAAATTTACCACAGCGGGAACAGCAAGTCTTAATGACGTCGACTTTGTGTTTGCTACAACACCTTCTGGAGCCGCGACGACTCCATCAGGTATGAGTCTTGCCAGCGCAACCCTGACATCAACTACTAACCTTGGATCAGGATGGACAATTGATACATCACAAGCCGGATCTGGTATCCTTTCAATCACGAATGCCACAGCTCAGAATATTGCTTCTGCAACTGTTGCCACAGTGGTATTAGGCGGACTTACAAACCCAGCTATCGGAAGTGGTGCCGCACAGTGTGCAAAATCTGATGCAAACGGTTCTTCTGGAACTTGTTATATCCGATTTACCACAAAAGCTGCTGGACCTACTACAATAGATACTGGCGCAGCATCGTTTACCCTTGTAGCCACAACATCAGCTACTGCAACACTTGATCCATCTATGTCGATGATCATCAGTGGAGTAGCAGCAGGACAGACTAATGATGGAATCGTAGTCTCAACTGGAGACAGCTCCACATACAATACACTGCCTTTTGGCCACATGGCTGTAAATACGATCTACGACACCGCTCAGGAAATTCAAGTTTACACAAACGCACAACATGGATATACGGTTACTATGGCTATGACAACTCCAATGACTGGATCAGTCGGATCTAACCAAATTTCTCCATTTACTGCAAATAGTGCAACTTGGCTTGCCCCTGTAGCATGGACCGCTCCAACAGGAACTACACCAAATACCAACACAGCTTGGATTGGTGGAAATACTACTGATGGAACTCGTGTAGGAGGAGGTGTAGGAGGCTCACAAGGTGGAAATCAAACCTTTGGACCTGTAAATACAACTCCTGTTAATGTATCTTTATCTAACCAACCTGATAATGGAACTGCTGTATTTGTTTCATACCAATTACAAGCAAACCCATATCAGCCTGCAGATACTTATACTGGTGTATTGCAATATAACGCAACGCCAACGTATTAAGTCTGTATGATATATACACAAAAAGAGCTCCCTAAGGAGCTCTTTTTGGCCCTATTCAACATAATCTATTGGAAAAAATAGGATACCGTTAAATTCGTATATTTTACCATTAAATTTGATTTCCATTGTAACGCACCTCCTGTATACTAATGTATTTAATTAATATACTTCCCTTCATTTTAGAAATAGGAATATGAGATATGGAATACTATGATGAAAGAGAGTTTAATGCACTTTGTGCAATATTGTTTCCGGGGTCTAGCTTAAGTATATTTTTGTATTCTTTTTTAGCCATATTATTTTGTTTAGTATATTGATAATACTGAGCAACGATAAGCCTGGCATTCAAATTAAACGGATTAAGGAAGGTTGCTCGGATTGCA
The DNA here is from genome assembly GCA_025450075.1 of Patescibacteria group bacterium. Classification (GTDB taxonomy): domain Bacteria; phylum Patescibacteriota; class Dojkabacteria; order JAKAPS01; family JAKAPS01; genus JANWIC01. Next base: position 27,776 of record JANWIC010000001.1, read on the forward strand.
AAATCATATGCGTTTTTTGCTTGTCCTTGCTTTTGTATTGTCTCTAAAGCATTTTGATAAAATGCATCAGACGAGGGAGATGATTCACCAAGATGGAATGGACCATTATTTTTAGGATGGCTTAAGTTGTTTGCAACCTGTTGGAATAGTGAATTGCTTTTATCAAGCTTTGCAGCCAGATCTGACAAACTTACTGCATTGGCATTATCTCCTTCTTCCCAATGGAGGTATGAATTCAATGAGATTAAGCGTGCAAAAAATTCATCATAAAACTTCTTCCAGTAATTCTTGAATTCATAACCGTTATTCGTGTAATTATTGAAATATTCAGCATAAGAAATTGACTCGGTATATGGATAAATTTCTAATGAATTAGGAATCTTTGTAACAATTTTTCCTACATAACCATTCGGAAGAGTGTAGAAACTACCCCCATCAAGACCCATAAAATTTACGAATTCACTATCAACATCAGATTCATAAACGTCTTTGCCTTTATACAGGTTCCAGGAAATGATATCAGCTATGTTATATGGGCCGGTTTTGTAATAGAACTCTTGTAACCCCGGTTTTTTATCCAGATAGCTTTGTCTTAAGGAATAGTCAGCAGGAACAATGGTAATATCATTTCTGACTCCTAATACTTGTTGGGTATATAGGAAAGAAAAACAGGATGGGTCTGAGAAACAGACTAATATACTATTTTTCTTCATACTATTTAGGCTCACTTTTGCATATTGATCTATATATGTAAATGTATGGAGGTCTGCATCATTATAATTTGATCTAATTAAATAAGAGATACCAACCATCCCTATCATTAGAAGAAATAGTGTTGCAAATCTAATTGCATAGTTAGTGTATTCACCTTCTTTTGTACTATTTAAAGATGAAAGTATTGAAATAAGTAGCTTGAAAGTTACATATATTCCCACAGGTATGAAGAGAGCAAGGATAACATCAGCCATTATGTATTGCCGTTGAATAATAGCAATATCTCCAAAATGTTTTACGAAATCAGCAATTGGAGATGGAAATTTTGCATACATAGCAAAAAGCAATCCTCCTACTAAATACAACGAACCAAGATAGGCGAGAAGACGCCTGTTTCGAAGGATAAGAAAAATTGCTCCAAGGCTTGCAAAGAGTAATCCGACATAGGTGAAATCATTATATACTGAAGCTAGATAAGGTTGAATTGAATCAACACTTGCCTGAAAATTAAATGAAGATCCATATGCGTTAGATGATGCAGAAGCATAGTTTTGACGAGTTATGTCTGACCACAGACCACTAAGATTATTATTTAGTCCCCATGATACTGAATGGTCAAGATTGTTGTAAAAAAAGAGAAGAAAAAATGGAAGGAAAAAAGAGAGCAAAAATGCGATTATTAAATAACTAAGTGTCTTAAATGAAAGTAATTGTCTAAAAATATGAGTTCTGACAATTATATAAAGGATATATAAAAAGATGACAGGGTAGATAATAACTATTGTTTGTAGATGAGAAAGCGCTAATCCTGCTATGATTGCAATCCAAATGAGCCACTTCCTTATCCTATCCGCGGTCTGAGTAGTAGTTTTCCTTTGCTCGTTAAATTCTTTTGTCTCAATATCGGGAAATTTTTGCTTATATAAAATTCTTGTTAATCTAAGAGTTAGATAAATTAACAGAATGACGAAAAAATCATTCATTGCAAAAACCTCGACAGTGTTTGCATAGAACCAGAAAAGAAAAGAAAATGCTAAAAATAGTGCAGATATTGCTGAAATAATAATCTTTATATTTTCAAAGTTTGTCTCTTCTACATAATAAAAGAATGTTTTATATTTTTTCTTTTTAATCTTTTGTTCAATACCTCTCAGTTTTACATTCTTTAAAATTTCAAGAGATGTTGCATAAACTATAACAACCGTAAGAGATTGAAAAAAAACACTGGTGAGATTCGCTTTGAATGCAATTGTCCCAATGGGAATAATATGGGTAAAAAGGAATATGATAAGGATATAAATTGGGTATCCTGGAGCATGGGCAACACTAAGTTGATAACCCATTAGAGTGAGTTCATCTGAATCTGCCATTGATACATGATATCGTGCACAAGTAAAGAGATAAACTCCAAATACGAGACAAAATAGTAATGTTCCAACTTGTTGACTTTTTGATTTCGGAAACAGTTTAAGAATACTCATGAAATGTTTTGGATTTGACACCATTTAGCTTTGCATTTAGAATGATCATAAACAACATTGACCTTTATGTCAAACTGCCTATGAAAACCCCTATAAAATGCAGTGTAGGAATTACAGCATATAACGAGGGAAAAAATATTTCCAGAATTTTAAACGCTTTACTGCGTCAAAAACTTCATGATGTCATTATAGATGAGATTCTTGTAATCTCATCCGGAAGTATTGACGATACAAACAATATCGTAAAAGAATCTGCAAAAAAAGATAAACGGATAAAACTTACTGTAGAAAGTAAACGTAAAGGTAAAGCCAGTGCTGTTAATATCTTTATTGATAATGCTAAAAATGAAATTTTGGTTTTAGAAAGTGCTGATACAATCCCGGATAAAAATACTATTGAACGGATGGTCCGGCCTTTTAAAAATGACCATATTGGAATAACTGGATCACATCCAATCCCAATAAATTCAAAAAAAACACTTGTCGGCTATGCTGTGCATTGTATGTGGGATTTGCATCATCAGATTTCACTTAACCATCCAAAAATGGGTGAAATGATTGCATTTCGTAAATCATTCAAAAAAATACCGGTTCTTTCTGCAGTTGATGAAGTTAATATAGAAGCCCTCATAAAAGGACAGGGGTACAAGTCAAAATATATAGCACATGCAATTGTAAGAAATAAAGGACCTGAAACATTAAAAGAATATATATCACAGCGAAGAAGAATTGCTTTCGGTCATGTTGCAACAAAGATTGAACATGGTTATAAGGTATCTACATTTAGTGGGAAAAGAGCTTTGTATCTGATGATAAAAAACCTGGCAAAAGTGGCAGTTACAAAACCATTAACATTACCAAAAGAAATCCTTTTTTCTGCAGGGACTGCTTTTCTTGAAGTATATGTTAGAATCTTGGGAATTATAGATTACCGGGTGTATAAGAAGAATTATGCTGTTTGGAAAATAGCTTCAAGTACAAAAGACCTTCGGATTAAGGTAAAGCCTGAGATACAAACTTAAAAACCTACCAATATTATCACATTATTATTGATTACCCTTGCAATGCCTCCTTCTATTGGAATTGTTTTTGTCTGTCCTTTATTAAATATCCGTAGTTCTCCTTTATATAGTTTGGTATAAAAAGGGGTATGGAATGGAAGTATGCCAATTTCAATCCCTTCTTTTCCAGGTCCAATAATACTATCTCCAGGTCCTTCATAAATTGTTTGATCCTGGTCTACAACTAATATATCAAGACTAGATAAATTAATTTTATCTTCCTCGTTATTTTCCGCCATTTTTAATCTTTTCCCATTTAAGCATAGCGTCTTCGATTTTGCCTATCATATAGAAAGGTTCATCAGACATGTCATCGTATTTTCCCGAAAGTATTTCTTTTATTCCCTTTACTGTGTCATCTTTTTCCACATATACTCCAGGTGTGTTAGTGAACTTTTCTGCAGTATAAAATGGTTGCGATAGAAATTTAATAATCTTTTTCGCCCGTGAAACAGTAGTTTTTTCTGTTTCAGATAATTCGTCTACACCCAAAATTGCAATAATGTTTTGCAGGGAACGATATCTCTCAAGTACTTTAAGTGATTCTAGCAATGTCTGTGAATGTTCTTCTCCTAATACTTCACTATCAACAGATGCGGATGATGCCAGAGCATCCATTGCAGGGTAGATTTTTTGCTGTGCAATTTTTCGAGAAAGAACAACGACGCTATCCAAATGTGAAAAAATAGCCTGAATTGCGGGATCTGAAAAATCATCAGCTGGGACGTAGATTGCTTGAACAGATGTAATAGCACCTTTTTCAGTAGATACGATTCTTTCCTGAATATCTCCAAGCTCTGAATCCATAGTTGATTGATAGCCGGTTTCAGATGGGATTCTTCCAAGAACCGTTGATACCTCAGCTCCTGCTTGAATGAAACGGAAAATATTGTCGATGAATAAAAGGATATCTTTGTTCATAGTATCTCTAAAATATTCTGCTATAGTTACACCTGTATTTGGAGTTCGATAACGCATAGCCGGTGACTCATTCATTTGTCCTAGTACAATTGCTACATTTGGAAGAACTCCAGTATCTTTAAGTGAGACATATAGTTCATTTCCTTCTCTCGTACGTTCTCCGACTCCTGTAAATACAGAATTTGTCTTATGACGCATTGTTGTATTATGGATGATTTCTGTTACGAGCTGTGTTTTACCTACACCAGCACCTCCTAGAAATCCGATTTTACCCCCCTTTACGAAAGGAGTAAGAAAATCGAGTGCTTTGATTCCTGTTTCAATTATTTCTGTACTATGTTTTGTTTCAACAAAACTAGGACTTTTCCTATGTATTGGCCAGGATTCTTCAGTCTTTATCTCGGGTCCACCATCCACTACATCACCAAATACATTCACGATTCTTCCAAGCAGCTCTGTTCCAACGGGAACTCGTAATCCGTCGCCTGTATCTCGTACTTCAAGACCTGCTGATAATCCTGCAGTGGTTCCCATAGCAAGGCATCTTGTCGTGTGATCTGGAAGATGTTCGAATACTTCTAAACGAACCTTATCTTTTGTCTGGACAATTATGGTGTTATGAATTTTTGGAAGTTCATCCAAAAATTTGACATCCACAACTGCACCATGTATTGATGTAATGACTCCTTTAGTTGTGACTTTTTTATTTACCATAAGTTTATTCCTGCAAATACTTCACCGATTTTTTTATCGATTTGTTTTCTTCTTTGTTTATTATATTCTTTTTTTAAATCCCCATTCAATTCAATCGCATTATCGGATGCGGCCTTCATACCAACCATTTGTGCAGAATAGTGGGAAAGCCTTCCATCTAATATTTCTTGACGAATTACTGCAGCCCGTAATTTTTCAGAAACATCAAGAATGAGCTGATCAAGAGTAGGTTCAAAAATGAATTTAATGTCTTTACCGCTAAATCCAACCTGCTTTACCTCTTTTGATTTCGGTTGTTCTTGAGGATGGCTTTTTTTGTCTTTGTATATATTTGTGTCTTTAATAATGATTTCAGGGGGAGCTGCTAAAGACATCACTCGTACATCACGTGTTGTTGTATTAACATATTTTGAATATATGAGCAAAATGTTATTGTAATGGTTAAAAAGTTTAATAAGACGCTGGAGGTCTTTCATTTCAAAGTTTTCCGGAATATTATATGGAAAATATTTTGCCTTAATTTTTCCTAGACGAAAATATTCCTGTCCTTTCTTTCCCAAAATAAAAAAGTCTGCGGCATTAAATCCGTCATATAACCCGTCTTTGTTATCCATTACCTGTTGAATCTTTTTAAAAATTTCATAATTGTATCCTCCATTCAATCCTTGATCGGATGTAATGACAATGACTGCTTTGAAATCCTCTTTCGCTTTCAGCTTAGTACTTTTTGAATGCTTTTCAATCTCTTCAATATCTTTCAGGTTCTGTATTGCTTGCACTGATTTCAGTTCTTTTAATACTTTTTCAGCGGTGTCTACAAATTTACGCCCTGCAAGTACTTTTTTTCTTGCAAGCATCATACGCATTGCAGCGATTTGTTGCAGTGCATTTGCAAAATCTCCCACTGCATTTACAACACCCATTTCTTCTTTTACTTCATTTATTGTGCTCATACATTTATTACTTTGATATTTGGTTCTTCTTCAGGTATGTTATTTATGACCTCCCCAAGTTCAGTAATAGGTGGTTCTTTGTGTACTTTAATCTGAACTTTTTCTTCCTCACGAGGAGTTGGAGGTGCAATTTTTTCTGTTGAGATCGGGGTAACAGGAGTATTGGTGCTTGCTTCAAGCGATGGCGATGATGGATTCTGAGGTGCTACTACACCAACTGGGACACCAGATCTCTTAGTATTCAAATCAACTGGAGTTTGTATTCCTTCTTTATTAAGTTCCTTTTTCTCCTGCTTGTCAATTTCTTGTTTAGTTTCAGTTGCTGCAAGAGATTGTAAGAAGTCAGGAGTGAATATTTTATCTAATTCATCGTTTACATCATCAAATCCCACATCAGGAGAACCAATTTTATCTCTCAATTCTTTATATGCATCAGTACGTAATAACTTGAGAAGTTCTTTTTTAATCTTTTTCAAGTCGTTTAATTCTATATCATCAGTTTTTCCTTGTGTTACGATGAAAAGGAAAACAATTTCCTCTTCAAGAGAGTAGGATACTGCGCTTAGTTGGTTACAGATCTCAAGCATTCGTTTTCCTCTTTTAATTTCTCTTTCAGTTTCTTCTGTAATTTCTGTATTAATATTCTCATAAGATTTCACTTCGTTATATCTTTGCAGTTGTGATGCTGCAACCTCACTTAACTTTCTAAGAAGTTTAGTTTGGACACTTCCTCCAATACGAGATACTGAGGTTCCTGAATCAACAGCAGGAAAGATGCCAGCATGCATAAGATGTGAATCAACATAAATATGTCCGTCAGTAATGCTCATGAGGTTTGTCGTGATGTATTCTGATACATCACCTGATTGAGTTTCTGCAAGTGGAAATGCTGTTAAAGATCCTCCTCCAAATTCTTTTGAAAGACGTGCGCTTCTCTCTAGAAGTCTTGAATGCAAAAAGAAAATGTCTCCTGGATACGCATCTCGACCAGGGGAACGTTTTAACAATAGCGACATTTGACGGTATGATTTTGCTTGTTTTGAAAGATCATCATAAATTATGAGGGCATTTTTTCCCTGCTTCATAAAATATTCACCTATGGAGCAACCTGCATATGGCGCTATGTAGTTAAGAGAGGGTGGATCATCAGCTGTTGCAAGAACAACTGTGGTATATTCCATAGCTCCTGATGCTTCCAAACTTTCAATGATACCTTTCACTTTTGCTTTTTTCCCACCGATACTGACATATATACAAGCAATATCTTTTCCTTTTTGGTTATTAATAATGTTTGTCATGAGAGTCGTTTTCCCCGTTTTCCTATCTCCTATGACAAGTTCTCGCTGTCCTCTTCCGACAGGAATGATTGAATCAATGACAAGTACTCCAGTCCTGATTTGTTCTTTAATTTGTTCACGAGCATTCACCGGTGGAGCAGGTACTTCAATTGGAGCAGATTTGTGAGGCCCCAGTTCTCCCTTACCGTCAAGAGGTTTGCCGATTGGATTAATGACTCGTCCTAATACGCCTTCTCCAACAGGTACTGTTACGCGTTTCCTTGATGATTTTACAATGTCTCCTTTTGAGATTTTCGTAAAATCACCTAATACGACCGATTCTACAAGATCTTGGTTAATACCAAGGATAAGGGCATTAACTTCTTCACCTTTTGCTTCAATTTTTATCATGTCGTCAATCCTTGCATTTGACAGCCCTTTTATTTTGCAAATTCCATCTCCGATATATACGACTTCACCAATCTCAATGACATGAGGAACAATTTTTGTATCTTGAGGGATAGAAGCCTCTAAATAGCTGGTAACTTTATTTTCCGATTCCTTTTTTGGTTTCATGGCAGTACTTAATTTGTCTTGCTCATTGCTTTTTTCGTCCTCTTTAATGACTTAATCCATTCATTTTCGTAGGATTTCAGATGGTTTCTTAATGAAGCATCAAAGATATACTTGTCTTCTTTAATCACAATACCACCGATAAGCCCTGGATCAATTTTGATATTTAGAATGACTTTTTTATTTAGTTTCTTTTCAATTTTATCTGCAAGTTCTTTAATATCTGGTTCTGTTAAGGGAATTGCAATTGATACATTTACCATCTTGTATGTATTTGTCATATCCTGTATTTTATTCACCAGTACTTTTAATTCTTTTGAACTAAATGCCCCTAAGTTATCATTTGCTTGGATAAGCAGTATTTCTTTCAACATGGGATTCGTTGCTTCGCTTGCAATAACTTCAAGTACTTTGTCTTTTGTCACTTTTCTAATCCCTTCAAGTTTACCAAGTATATGTTCAAGATTTAAAAGCACCTGCTCAAGTGTTGATTTCTTATATATTGCCGATGAAATTGTTTTATATAGGCTTTGTTCCATATTTATTCTTCAAATCTCATCTCATCCAGAGATTTTTCAATTATCTCTTTGTGATCGTTATATGATAAGGTCTTTTCAAATATTTTTTGTGTTACATTCATGACAAGAGATACCATATTTTTTTCAACTTCTTCTCTTTGTTCTTTTTCAAATTCTTTAATGCGCTCAGAAGCCTCTGATCTCATGGTATCTTCTAAAGTTTGCAGTTCCTGCATTTTCTTATTCATATCCTCCTGCATCTTGTTTAGCTTGATATCACATTCATTATTGATTTTTTGACTTTCTTCCTCAGCTTTTTTTGCTTGTGTTAGTGCCTCATCCATTTTTTGTTTTGCCTCATTTGCCATTTGTTCACTTTCCTTTGCTCTTTCGTCATATGTTTTTTTTATAATTTCGATTTGTTCTTTTATTTTTCCCTCATCTTCTTTTTCTTTGCGGAAAGCTATAAAGAAAAAAAGCATCAGGCCAAGTATGAGGACATTTAATGGTATAAGGGCGTAACTTAATATCATAGTAGGACGAATAAATTATTTAATGAGTACAGCGGATGCAATAGATAATATAGCAATTCCTAAACATAATACCAAGCTTATTGAAAGCGCAACTTGAATTTTTGTTCTTGCAAACGGATTTCTTCCAATTGCTTCAAGCCCTCGAGCTGACATGAATCCAATACTTACAGATGAACCTAGAAGACCGAGCCCGGCAGCAATTCCTGCAGCAAGAACTTTAGCACTGTTTGATGAATTTTGTGTTGCATTCACGATTACCTGTTTTAAACCGCTTCCTAAATTTTGTAATGGATTTGGAGTTTCTTTTCCATTGACATCAAATTCATTACTTGTTCCTGATAATCCAAGTCCATGGATTGTTATGATATCTTTTTGCATCGGTTTACTAATTGTTACATTTCCTGTCCAAACACCGTTTGTAAATGTATCTCCTGTGGATGGGGAGATTGTTGTTGTTCCGTCAGCTAAAGAAATTGGTCCCGCGAATGTTCCTAAAATATTATTGTTATTATCCTCCGCAGTAACTACCACTACAAATGGGACTCCCAATAGCTGTGGACTTGGAATTGTCCTGATAAGTAAATGGCCACCACCGATATTGGTATTTAATATTTTTTGATTAAGAGGAACTGCCTGGATGATTACTTGTGCTTGTGCTTGGACACTTCCTGATTGGTCTGTTGCTACAGCAGTTATCGATGCATTTCCTGGAGTTGTTCCTGCATTAATGCTTGTTGAAGAGCCATAGCTTTGTGCAAGAGTACCTGCGCCTGCCGATAGTTGCCAACTTATTTGTGTATCAGTAATTGGGGTATTTGAAGCATCATATGCTTGTGCATTTACTATGACACTTCCACCAGCTGCAACTACAGCTGGATTAGGGTTAATACTTACGTGATCGATCTTAAGGTTAGATAAGGGTTGATATGGTCCAGTTGGAGTAGGAGAAGCCGTTGAAAGTGGTTGATATGGTCCACCTGTAGTGAGAGGAGATGGAATAGGGGTAGGGGTTGGTGTTGAACCTCCACCGCTACTACTTCCGCCAGAGCTTCCGCTGCTTCCTGATCCCGGATTATTGTTATCACTAATATTTTCGTTAATAACGGTGATGGATGCTACTGCTCCAACGCTTCCCACACTTACCTTTACTGTATTATTGTACACACCAGGAGTAGTCCCTGAAACAAAATTACCATTTGAATCAATAGTTCCTCCTCCATTTACAACACTCCAAGTTGGGGAAGAAAGACTTATCGGGTTACCGTATTGATCTGTTCCTGTTACGGAAAATGGCTGTGTTCCGCCTTTTGGAAGAATACTAGTTAAAGGTGAAATCTTAAGTGTAGATAAAGGTCCGCTGGTCGCATTTTCATAAAAATTTACTCCTGAGGAAATATTAGAACCACCCCCGATTGATCCGTTAATTGTATAGGTACCGATTTTGCTCCCCAGTGTCACGGAAGTCGAAGCTGTACCAGAAAAATTTGTCGTTACACTATAGTTGGAAAGTCTTTGTCCGCTTGCTCCGGGAGGATATCCCGGAATTGAAAAATTGACACCAATATTGGGAATCGGGTTACCGTATTGATCAATTGCTTTTACTGTTAAACCTTGTGAAAGAGTCGTTATGACTTGTCCAGTTTGAGCTGATCCTCCGATTAATGATAGAAAATCCTGGTTACCGGGATTAACAACAAAAGACGGAGATATTCCGTTAGTAAATGGCGAGTTATATGCAGTAATCGTATCAGGATAAGCAGTTCGGGTAATAGTAACTGTTCCATTCCATACACCATTTGAAAAATTATTAGTACGTGATGGAGACATTGTATTTGTCGCATCAGAAAGATTAATCACCCCATTAAAGGAAGTATCAACCTGAGATGAACTATTACATTTGTATAATGTAACGGAAAAAGGAGTTCCAGCATTGATTGGGTTATTTACAAACGATGTGTCAAATACGACAGTATTTGTTAATCCTTGGCATTGTGTGCTTTGTGCATACACAATACCTGCAACAAGCAGGAAAATAGAAGCGAAAGGAGCAAGTATAGCACTGAAAATACTTAACACCATCGCCTTTCGGAAATATTTCATTTTAATAGGCAGTTGTGTCATTCAAAAATATTGTAAATTCAACAATATTATCATATAAGATACCATTTTATCCAAAGCAAAGTCAAGCAAATTCTTCCCTTAGATAGTGAATAATATTTGACACAAAAAGCTATAGTAGTATATTATATCAATACTTTATTGGTTAATATAATGAGTGAATACGATGATGGTGTTAGAGTGAATGTACATCCAACCACCCTTACAGTTATTAAAAGATTTAATAATGATGGTTTACCACTAATGGCGGAAAATATCACATCTTTATGGACTTTAGTTCCAATTTATCCAATATTACTAGAGGATGGGACATACCAATTTCCTTTAAGGGAAGCATTAATCTATCAGGTTCTCACGTTACATGGTATACCATTATCAAATAAGATTGATTTACGGATTGTAAATGCTATTAAAGCTTGGGAAGCTGCTAGAGAAATGCATTTTGATATTCCTTTTATCGGAATTTATGGAAGTGGGAGAAAGCAATTATGTTTGGATTTCTTTGCAGTAGGAAATTGGAATGCAACTTATGATGAAGAATTTGGTTTGCTAGAAGTTAGGGGTGTGAGTAATCCTCCTTCTTTAATACTGTATAAAGCAAAAGATGAGAATGAAGATTAATATTTGCATGGTGAGTTTCGTACTAGTCAATACTCAATGACTTCACTACTGAAGTAAATGCATTTTCAATAACTTGTGTATGTAATTTTGTATTGGATGGATCAGTTGTAAGACACATTCGTGTTTGCATATTGTTAATCTGTGTATCCTTTGGAGCAAATGGCCATTTGTCCAATGGGTACAGTATGAGATATTTCAGATCTTGAGATTTAGGATTTAGGAAGCAAACCGTATTATCTGTATAGGTAACCTGGACATATGGTGTGTCATTAAGTGTTATGAGAACTGCTTTTTTAATCGGATAAGATAACATATTCCCGCATTTATTCATGTCAATTGTAATAACATTCCCTCCATTTTTAAGATTTATAAGGCTTTCCGGATTATTATTGCAATTTGTTGTATTTTGCAAAAGCAAATCAGATATGAAATCAGATGGGTAGGTTAGTGTATATAACTGTGTTTGGATGATCTTTGGAGTTACCGGATAGTCCGGTGTTTTTGAAGAGAATACAATGGAATTTAATATATTTCTGAAGTAGAAATAGTGGACATTATTTCCGCTAAATTCAAATACTCCATCCTCATTTCCAAGGTCAACTGTTGCATTTTCATTTGTGACCGTGCCGGTGAGTATGTCCGAATAATTTGTGTTAAATCCGCCTACCTGAATTGTCATTATCTTTACTTTCTTATACATACTTGCAGGATAGATAATTATTAAGTATCCGCTTGTATTTTGGAATTTACTCACCCCATCTTTATCATAAATCTGCATAAAATCAGGAGGTAAGGACATTTGAAAACTATGGTAATGCAAATCAATAGTGAATTGGTTCCATGAACTTTCATCTGGTGGTAATGGTGTTATTTCCGCGCTTGCTTTGTAAGTTAATGGTGTATCAGTAGGGGTAATAGCAGGGCCAGTATAGTCACGGCGGGAATCATTTAATCCAAGGATATAGCCACCTAAAAATATGAGAGAAACAATTAAAAGAAGTGATGCAAGGAGGAACAGTACATTATAATAGCTGACTTTATTGATAAGTGCGAACAAGAAAGGTTTCTTTGCAGCTGACTTCTTTTTCAAATGCTGATGACTAATTACCTATGTTATAGTAAATTAAAGAAAGAGCTGTCAACTAATACTGTATATTGCGGTACGTTGCCCTTTAAAATTTAACTTCTCCCGTTGTGTCATTATTCCTTTTTTATTGGCATATTCTTCAATATATTCTAGCCAATCTGTTACTGAATATGGGTCAATCCCTTCATTAATTATACAGCAGGGAAGAAGAATAAATTCTTTATGATATTCTGCAGCTGCATCTACGATGCGAAGGTTTGAACCATGACTATGAAGGCCAATGAGTAAATCAAAATCTTTTCCCATTTCTTTTTCAAAAGGACTGGTAATATGTGGGACTGTAGCATCTCCATCAATTTTAATCTTCTTTTTATCAAGATTGGTATATTTTGTTGGAAGAGGTTGATAGACAGGATCAATTACTGTCGAATCCCATCCACTTTGGTTAAGCAAATAGGATAACAAACCTTTTCCGCCTCCAATGTCGGCAACTTTCCCGGGAATATAATGAGAAATGATAAACTCATATACCAGTTGTGATCTAAATTTTTTCATTCGTTTCAATGTTGTTGTCATAGTTTAATTCTTTCTGTAGGGATACTACATCATCCCTCTTTTATATTGCAAGAGCTATTTATGTTACAATCTTTATAATGGATAATGCGATAACTATTTACACAAATCCCTGGGAAGATATATCAGATATTAAAAGAGTTTTGAACGAACATCTTTTGAAATATCGTGTGAAAGATGCTTTTGAATATGGTATCACAAAAGATCTTCCTGTTGTTGAAATAATGGGTACAAGATATCCAAAGCCAAGTAAAGCACAGCTTGGGAAAATACTCGGCCTTCCAGACAAAGAGAATAATTATCATGATCTAGTAATAATAGGATCAAATCTCGAATCATTTTTTTGCCTAGATTATGCAATAAAGCATGAGTATGACGTATGTGGAATTGGAAATATTTCTGGAAAAAATCTTACTGTATTAAAAAAGGTATACGGCCAGGTACTTCGTGTTCCTAATCCATTTATTCGCGACTTTACTATTGAGGGAATTCCTACATCACTTGAAGTATTACATAATAAGACATATATAAAAATACAGGTGGATGACAAAGTATTCTTTACGAGGGGAGCATGTATCATACTTGATGAAAAGATATCATATCATGGGACAATTACAAATATTTATAAATCGAAAGAAGATATCTTAAAAGAAGTTACAAAAAAGCGAATTATGAATAAAAGGAAGAGGACATTTGTCATAATTGGAAATGGTCCATCTGTATTGTATGATACATATGATTTGCACACACAGCTTTTGGCAATCTCACCCCTTATGAATTTTGAGATAATTGTCATTTCATCTCTATTATTTCCCACCCAAGATCAAGGGTTAGTAAAGATCCTACGTTCCAACCCGAACATTAAGATATTCGGTCAGACGTATGTTAAAGGATTTCAAAAAAAAGATTATCGTACGATAGTGAAAACAGACCTTATCCCATACACTGCTGACTATATCTGGGAACAGGACAAGAAACTTGAAAATGAATATGTGAAAAAATTGTTTGATTTAGATCCAGAAGGATATATCGAAACTGACCACTCAGGCAAAACTAAATTTCCGAATATCTATTCTATAAGAAGACGACCTCTCATTCAGGTCAGGGATAAAAGAACTGCACTGTTGGATAGGTACATGGCATGCTCGAAAGTAATTGAGGATCTATATGCATATATTAATCTCACTTAGTGCACCATTCAATAAATGTTTCGATAAATTTCTCCATCCTGACATATACTTTATCATCAGTAATATCTCCATTTTGATCAAAAATATCCTGTGCCCTTGAAATATATAACTCAGGAGAATTCATTAAATTGGCGCCAAGATGGGTAAGGATCAAACGAAGATGTAACTGTGCTCTAACTGTACCGAATTGGCCAGTTGATGCACCAGAAATAGCCATGCATTTGTTTGTAATGAAATTGTCTTTATTTGTAGAAAGCCAGTCAATTGCATTCTTCGTGGCTGATGCTATTGACCAGTTATATTCAGGAGTGGCGATTAGAAGACCGCTATGAGAAAGTACTTCTTTTCTAAATTGAGAAACTGCTTCCGGCAATGTTTCAGTAGTCTCTAGATCTTCATTAAAAATTGGCAGTTCTTGAAGTGGAAAAATATCAATAGGTACATTAGCGATCTTTTTTAGGCATTGCAAAAGAATTGAGTTATATGAATCTTTACGAAGACTTCCGCTGATTGCTAATACTCGAAGCTCTTCCATTGCTTATGAATAATATTATCATTATATATCAAATTGTCATATTTATACATTGAAGGATTTAAACTCTTTTACCCTTTCGGAAGGGGTTCATTTGATTTGAGACCTATGGTATTATGGAGTTATGAAAAAATTTCGAGTTTTAGTCATAGGTATTGGAATATTGACGGGTATAATAGCCGGCTCCTTTTACCTTGAGCATAACAAAAAGGTTGCTACTATCATTGCTCAAAGACCAATAATATCTTCAATTCCTACTATAAGTGCATCGCTAAGTACTTCACCTACACCTAGCCCAACACCGTCTAATACTTGTAATGCACCTCTTGTGCTAGTTGATAAAATCCATGCATTACCTCCAACATATGTTCCACCAGACTTAGTATATATATCACAATATAATATACCTGTTGCAAATACTTCATATCAAATTAGAAAAATAGTTGTTCCTGATCTTGTCGGGATGATCAAAGATGCAAATGCCCAGGGGATAAATCTTATTGTTATTTCTCCATACAGGTCCTACAATACGCAGGCTGAAGTTTATGATTATTATACAAGGACTGATGGTGTGACTGCAGCAAATCAGTACAGTGCAATCCCTGGGCACAGCCAGCACCAATTAGGAACCGCTATCGATTTTAGTACAAATGAAATCAGCAATGGGCTTGACCAAAGTTTTGCTGACACGAATGCTGGAAAATGGATGGCAGAAAATGCATATAAATATGGATTTGTTTTAGCATATCCTATTGGTGATGAGTCCATAACTGGTTATGAATATGAACCGTGGCATTGGAGATATATGGGGGTAGATAATGCATTAAAGATAAAAAATAGTGGATTAATTATGCAGCAGTATTTAGAAAAATACGGATACCTTCCTAATTGCTAGATGACTAAACAATTCACTGGATATCTCGCATATCCTGAACATATTTCACATATCGGAGTTATCATCATTGAAAATGAAAAAAGTTTCGTCGCTGATCGTTTCGCATCTCTCGGTTATATTTGCTTCTCAATTTCGGATTTGCAAAACCTTCATCCCGCATTGCAATATATCTATCGCTATTGTGAAAAGATTTTAGCAATATCGATAGGACAGGATAAAACTATAGATGATGTACTCATCGATGGAATCATATATATTAATCCACAATCATCAGATTTTTCAAAAGCCTTACAAATATTTGAAAATAGAGATGAAATTCACCAAATGCAAGAAAATATTCCAATTGCATATGGAGAAAACAAATTATGGGAAGATATACAAAAAATTATACAATTCTTTTGATAAGCTGATATAATCAGGATATATCTGACCTTTCAATTATGTTACCTCACGTTGATTTAATGCTTGAAGATAGAAATGAATTTCTCTCATTCCAATTTATTGGAGATGTTATTGATTTGGCAGATAAGCTGTCTATGGATATCTTCCAACAAAAGAAAAATGAAACGAGTAATTACGATATTTCTGGAGTTGAATGGCAAATTGTTGCAAAAGCAATTGCAGCTCAAAATCTTCAAGGAATTCCGTTTGACCAGCAGCAAAAGTTTTTAGCTTTCTCTAGTGATAGACAACAATTCAAACGATCCATAATTTTTGATATCATTTCAGATCCTTCAAATAGTTTGAATTTAACTGAGAATGAAACTATATTGCTAAAAGGACTCTTGTCACTTGCTCCACTTGTAGATGAATTGTTTATTGCCTGGAGAGAGCAGGTCGTCTATTCAGATCTTGGAAAATCTTTTCTAGAAAACCCTGAAAGTTCTACCGAATTTAGAAAAAAACATGCTCTTTTGACAACTCCATATGTCTTCTCAGTTATTCAAGAAAAAGAAGGAACATATATAGAACAGCCACTGATCGAAGCTTTTCCTCCATTTGTAAAAAGAATTGTGGAAGAATTACGAAAGTTATCAAGAGAACTTGTCTTGCATGATACAGATAGAGAGATTACAGATTATCTCAATGCTTGGGCAGATTTTTATGAAAACACGGATGTCAATGCATATGAATTTTTATCAAAATCACTTGATGCATTATGGGTTCAGGTTACCGGTAGAATTATTCCCGTCCATGCAATGGAAGTATATGAAGATCCGGGGAAATATATTGTCAGTCCGGAGCTTGGAATTGCAATAATTGATGAACGGTTTGACAAAGTAAATAATGGAATTGAAGGTACCAGGACAAAGCTTATTTCTTACCTTTCTAAAAGATATCCTGAGTCAAATGCACTGCGTGATTCAATTCCTCTAATGCAAAAAGCAAAAGCTTGCGCATATATCATGGCAGCTGAAGCAGGTGCACGGTTAGTTCTTCGTCCTTTCGGACAAAACATTCCAAATTGGGATGAGGTTCGTTATGAAACGGGAGTACGAATACTCATCACTATGGCAACAGCAAAAACTCGTTGGGTAGGTGAGAGGCAGGCATTAGCAACTCTGCTTGGTGAAGAAGTTGTTCACGATCTTTATGATCCCTATGTTGAAAATGGAAAGCTATTTGATTATGCTGCAATGGTTTTTGTTGGTGGACATGAAATCGCCCACAATGCATTTATTACTCCTGGATTAAAAGATAGGATAAGCCCTCCTATATTTGCAAAACTTGAAGAAGCAAAAGCAAGTCTTTCGATAGTATCAGCAATTGATGATCTTTATGACAACGAAGAACAAAAGGTTATTGCTATGTACAGGATTGGTTATTCTTTAGTAAAAATGCAGCAGGTTGATGAGCCAAGTGTTATAGCGTATGTTTATGAATGCTTTGTTATATTGCAATCTATGCTCGAGGTTGGAATTTTAGATGCAACAGGAAATTTAGATCTTAGTGAAGAAAAAGTGTCTGCATGGATTAAGAAGTTAAAAGTTGTTTTTGATGAATTGGTAAGGGTATATGAAACAGGGACAACAGAAAATGCCATGCAATATATTGCAACATACTTTACTCCGACTGGGGATATTAAGGAAATAATGGCAAAACTTTAAGAAAGTTTTGTTAGGAAATTTAATGAGAATAATACTCCACGTTTAAATGCATCAACTAAGAGGCGTTCATTAGGAGCGTGCATTCCACAATCTTCTTGTGAAAGAGGAACAGAAAGCACAGGAACATGTAGGTATGATTCGATAGCAATAACTACTGGTAATGTGCCCCCAACAAAATTGATAATAGGTTCTTTTCCGTAAGTTTCGGCAAGAATAGCTCTTGCTTTTTTCATGTAATCATTATCAATATTAATCTTAACGGCTGGTACCATATCAGGATTTGAAATTTCATAACGTACTCCATCTGAAATATTATCGTTGATGAATTTTACAAAGTTATCATAAATCTTTTGAGGATTCTGATTGGCTACAAGTCTGAAATTAAACTTTGCATAAGCTTTTGAAGGAACAATATTTTTAAATCCTACACCGGTATATCCTGACTGAAGACCCGTTACTTGTAGGGTAGGACGCAGTCCAGTGTGTTCATATTTAGAATATCCTTTTTCACCAACAAGTTTTTTTGATCCGCTTAACTCTAAAAATTCTTCATCTCTTGTTGTCCTGTTTTGTAATGTTTCTTTCTCCTCTGCTGTAATATCTTCTACATCATCATAAAACTGAGGAATAGTGATGCGGTAATCCTTATCATACAGCTTTGCAATCAAGGATGATAATTCATAAGCTGGATTTGCAATTGCACCTCCAAATACCCCTGAATGGAGATCTTCTTTAGGTCCTGTAAGTGAAATTTCACAATTCAATACACCTCTGAAAGATGCTTCAATAACTGGAGTGTCATTTCCAATCATTTCTCCATCTGAAATGAGAGCAACATCAGCCTTCAGAAAATCAGTATTATCTTTTATTACACTGTCCAGATCTGCTGATCCTGTTTCTTCATCTCCTTCAATGATAAAGGAGATATTTACCGGAAGTTCTTTCTGAGTCTTGAGAAGTGCTTCCAATGCACTGACATGCATCATGAATTGTCCTTTATTATCCATTATTCCTCGGGCAAAAAGTTTTCCATCTTTTTGTGTAAGGGTAAATGGTGGTGTAGACCAGTCTTCAACTGGTGCGACCGGTTGGACATCGTAATGCCCGTATAATAGAACAGTTTTAGCATTTGGATTTGCGATATGCCTTCCTAATATAATTGGATTTGAAGACGTCTCAATAACCTTTGTTTCAAATCCTAACGATAATAATTTGTTTTGTACCCACTTTGCTGCATCTATAACATTTTGTTTAAATGCAGGATCGGTACTGATACTTGAGAATGAAACAATAGCTCCTAATTCTTTGATAAAAGCATCCAGATTTTGTAAAAAATATGTTTGTGCATCCATAAGACTATTATACCATAACCATAAGCACATCTGTAAAGCCAGAATACATTGTTTTCATTTGATAAAAGTGATATTATCCATATGCTTATTCATGAAACATGAAGTATTCAATTGTTATCCCTTTATACAACGAAGAAGAAAGTATTCCTGAACTTTATGAAAGAATAAAGGCGGTAATGGATCAGGTCGCTCCCAAAGATTATGAAATTATTTTCATAAACGATGGAAGTACTGATAACTCACTTGAAATTATAAAAAAAATACAAAAAACAGACCCTTCTATTCAGGTAATTTCTTTCAGGAAAAACATGGGGAAAGCAGCTGGTTTGTCTGTGGGATTTGATCATGTTAAAGGAAAATATGTCATAACAATGGATGCTGACCTTCAAGATGAACCAACAGAAATTCCTAAAATGATTAAAAAACTTTCTGAAGGATATGATCTTGTATCAGGTTGGAAAGAGGATAGACAGGATCCAATAGACAAAACACTTCCTTCAAAGGTATTTAATTTCCTTGTTTCAAAATTATCGGGAGTAAATTTCCATGATTTTAATTGCGGATTTAAGTTATATAAAAGACAAGTATTAAAAGAGATTGAAATATACGGACAATTATATCGCTTTATTCCTGTCCTTGCTTATGAAAGAGGATTTAAGGTAACTGAAATGAAAGTGAAACATAATAAAAGGAAATATGGGAAATCAAAGTATAACTGGAAAAGAATATTTGCCGGCATTATGGATTTAATGACAGTGATGTTTCTGGTCAGGTATGGAAAAAGACCTTTACATCTGTTTGGATTTGTTGGAGGATTGGCAACCCTTATGGGAATAATCAGTTTAGGATATTTAACTATTGTAAAAGTATTTTTTGGTCAACATATAGCTGACAGGCCTCTACTTATATTTGGAGGAGTACTTTTAATCGCCGGATTACAACTAATCTTTACAGGGCTTATCGCTGAAATGCTTACAAAATATAACCATCAAAACACCCAGTATCCGTTTGTAATAGAAGAGGAGTAATGGATAAGAAAAAAATACGAAAATATTTCTGGTATTTCATTTATATTCTCTCATTTGTCTTTATCCTCTACTATATAGTGAAATATTCATCTTATATCACCCAAATATTTAGCCTTTCATTCTTACCCTTTGTTCTTATTGCGGTTGGGTTAAATATACTGGCATTTATTGCTATGGCTTCAAGCTGGGCATATATGGTAAAACGGCATCATAAGGCTTCATATATATCGTTGCTTCATATCTTCTTCATTTCTCAAATAACAAGATATGTTCCTGGAAATATTTGGTCATTCATTGCTCGATTTACTAATAACAAGAAAATAGGAGTGAATAATTCTGCAACTGCATATTTTCTTGCAATAGAGAATTTAAATTTAATAGTTACTGCAGCAGTTTTCTCGCTTTTTTCTATTGGGCTTCTTCGTATTAATTCATCTGTTCCACTCATTCTTGCCATTCTTTTATCTTTTTGCTTTATGATTGTATTTTTCTTTTTTCCACATCTATTTAAAAATGTAATAGATAGATTTGCTGCAAAATTTCATGTAAAGGCTGATTATACAAGTTTGTCAAAAAAAGACCTTATCGTTGTATTTATTCTATTTATCGCATATTGGACTTTATTTGGAAGTGCATTTTTCATCATTTTGCAAGGATTTCATCGAATATCTTCAATATCTCTTCTTTCAGCAATAGGTATGAATGCAGCAGCGTGGATTATAGGGTATCTCAGTTTTTTGACCCCGAGCGGTCTTGGAGTACGTGAAGGGATATTTGTATTGTTCCTACAAAAGAGTCTTGGAGCAATTCCTGCACTTACTATAGCGATCATTTCAAGGGTGGTTTTTACCTTCTCTGAAGTTTTATGCTTAGGTTTTACCTATATAGCTAACAAGGTAAGAAATGGAAAAATTGTAGGGTGGGTAAAGAAACGGGATAAAATGTTCATGTTACTACTTCTTTTAATTCTGATATATATTGCATATTTCTCATTCCTTACAATTGTCAGAAACCATAATTTGTATTCCGGGAGATTTGATTTAGGGAATATGGTTCAAGTTATCTGGAATACTTCGCATGGAAGATTTTTTCAACTTACTAATTCTGATACTGACCATATCGTTTCTCGATTTGCAATCCATGCAGATATTTTTCTGGTGCTATTTGCTCCGATATATAAAATATTTTCAACTCCGAATTTACTACTTATTTTACAATCAACCGCATTAGGCCTTTCTGCAATTCCTATATATATACTTGCAAAGAAAGTCATCTTAAACAGATTTATTTCCTTTGTTATTGCTGTCTCATTCCTGTTTTATCCTCCCCTAGAATGGGTGAATTTTTATGAATTTCATGCAGTTGCATTTGCTGTTCCGCTTCTTTTACTTACTTTTCTTTGTGTATATTCACGATCATATCGATGGGCATTTTTGTGGGCACTTCTTGCAATAACAACAAAAGAAGAGATCGGCCTCATCATTTTTTTATTTGGTTTATATATCATTTTTAAAAACAAAGATGTGCGCCAAGGAGTGGTATTTTTATTGACGGGATTAATCTCAAGTATATTTTTTCTATTCGTAGTAATACCTTATTTCAGGCCAAATGATAGTGGCCACTTTGCCCTTTCGTACTATACTGATGCTGCCGTTTCTTCAGCAGGAGGAGTTGCAAAAGATCTCCTGACACATCCTTGGAATATTATTTTAAGGCTTTTCAATCCATTGTCTTTTTATTATCTAATCCAACTTCTTTTTCCATTAGGGTTTCTTGCATTACTTAGTCCTGCCACATTTTTACTCTCATCTTCTGAGCTTGCAGTGAATTTATTGAGTAGCGATTACTTTATGAAAACAATATTTTTACAATATACGAGCGCAATAATTCCATTTGTGTTTATCGCATCTATATTCGGATTTAAGAAAACTGTTGATAAATATGATGGATGGTATAAAAAATATTTAATAAGATATCTAAGAATCTCCTGGCAATCCGTATTGCTAATATGGATTATTTCGATGACGATTTTAGGGAGTGCAATTTTTGGTGCATTACCTGTCGGATATAATAATGCATCTTATGTATTATATGCAAAAGAGGGTACTGATGTGATTAATAGGCTTGAGCAGTTAATTCCAGCACGATATAGTGTTTCTGCAACTAATAGCGTAGGAGCACATTTCTCAGAAAGGAAATACATATATACATTTCCTATTAAAGCAAACTCAGCAGATGTGATTGTTGTTTTAGAGCATGCTTCATTTGAAATTGTCGACAATGGAGTAATTCAACGAACAGTTGATTTTTTGGAGGATGGAAAAAATTACATTGAGGTCTATCATAAGGACAACTTATATGTTTTTGAGAAAAAAGGCCTAAAACTTGACCTTTCTCCTATTAACCATATATGATGATTCGATACCGTAGCATATTGTAAAAAGGTACTAAAGCATAGTATAATACCCTATAGATTTTTAAATGGTATTATTCTGGCTTCTAAATAGGAAGTCAGTATATTTTAATCGAATCTTATGCGAAAAAAGGAGTTATCAGTTATTGTTCCTGTCCGAAATGAGGAGGGAAATATTTATTCTTTAACAAAGCGTATTGCTCAGGCGTTGGATGGAGAAGGAATTACCTATGAGATTTTATATGTTGATGATCACTCAACAGATAATACAAGGTCTCAAATTGCCTCTTTAAGCAATACATATCCCATAAAACTGGTTGACTATGAAGGAAAACCAGGGAAAGCCTATGCATTAATGCATGGCTTTACCCAAGCAACTTATTCAACAATTGCCATGATTGATGGAGATTTACAATATCCACCAGAAGCATTACCTGGGATGCTGGAAAAATTAGTAAATAAGAAAGCAGATATTGTTGTTGCAAATAGGATAGAGGCAAATACTCCTCTAGTAAGAAGAGTAGTGAGCAGAGGATTCCATCTTTTCTTTACCAGATTCTTACATAAAATTGATTGTGATACACAATCCGGCTTAAAAGTTTTCAGGAAAGAGATCTTATCACGGTTTAGTCTAAATCCCGCACCCTGGGCATTTGATCTGGAATTTCTTATTAAAGCACAGAATGCAGGTTATAAAATAGATACAGTCAATATTGTTTTTGAAAAAAGACAGTCTGGAAACTCAAAACTTCGAGTCATGAATGGGTCATATCAAATCGGTAAATCAGCTTTAGCATTATGGATAAAACCTCATGAAATAGTTCCATTCACACCTAAAATGGCAAAGAAAGAAGGAGAAGGATTCCATTACAAGGGTCAAAAATTTGTCCATCATACCACATTAGATGTTTCCGAAAGTGCATTGCATCGCGTTACCCCAAAGCAGGTAATTTTCCTTCTTTGTATTGCTCTGGCTCTCATAATTGATTTAATTATCAACTGGCATGCAACAATTGTTCTTCTTATCGCAGTTTTAACTGCATTATATTTTATTGATCTGCTTTTTAATCTCTTCTTAATATACAGAAGCTTCTCTAAAACACCAGAAGTACAAATTACAGATGAAGAAATAGAAAAAGTTCAAGAAAGTGCATGGCCTTCATATACTATCTTTTGCCCTCTTTACAAAGAAAGCAATGTTTTACCTCAATTTGTTACAGCAATGAGCCAACTTGAATATCCAAAAGACAAGTTGCAAGTAATGTTATTATTGGAAGAAGATGATGCTGAAACAATTAAGGCAGCACAAGATTGCAATCTACCTCAATATTTTGATATTGTAATTGTTCCCCATTCACAACCAAAAACTAAGCCGAAAGCTTGTAATTATGGACTTACCAAGGCAAGAGGAGAATATGTTGTTATTTATGATGCAGAGGATATTCCTGATCCTAAGCAATTAAAAAAGGCGGTAATCGCTTTTGAGAAATCAGGACCAAAAGTTAAATGTGTTCAGGCAAAGCTAAATTTTTATAATACGCATCAAAATATTTTAACGAGGGTATTTACAGCAGAATATTCCCTTTGGTTTGATTTAGTATTGACAGGACTTCAATCCATAAATGCTCCAATTCCGTTGGGTGGAACTTCAAACCATTTTAAAACACAAGATCTTCGATCTTTGCAAGGATGGGATGCATTTAATGTAACAGAAGACTGTGACCTTGGAATGAGGATAGCTAAAAAGGGTTTTCAAACATGTATTGTCGATTCAGTAACCCTAGAAGAAGCAAATAGTAATATATTTAACTGGTTTAGACAAAGGACACGATGGATCAAAGGGTATATCCAGACCTACCTTGTCCATATGCGACGTCCTGGTGAATTTATGAGAGATTTTAAAACTCCGCTTTTTCCTGCTTTCCAACTTATTGTGGGAGGAAAAGTGATGTCTATGTTCATCAACCCTTTGATGTGGATGATTACCATTAGCTATTTTGCATTCAGGCCCTTTATAGGGAAATTTATTGAATCTTTCTACCCTACACCGGTATTGTATATGGCAGTATTTTCCTTAATTTTCGGTAACTTTTTGTATTTATACTACTATATGATAGGTTGCGCAAAACGAGGAGATGATGATTTGGTAAAGTATGTTTTTTTTGTTCCAGTTTATTGGTTGGGAATGAGTATCAGCGCATTTCGTGCAGCAAGTGAAATGCTTTATAAACCGCATTTTTGGGCTAAGACAGTCCATGGACTTCATTTAAATAACGAAAAATCTAAAGACCAAGCAGAAATGCTTATCGGAAGAGGACTTGTAGACGAAGGGATTTCCAATGCTCATATTACTGTTTCTGCAGTTTATGCAGATATAGGAGACATTCATCATTAATCATCATGCGTACATTTCTTTATAAGCATTTACTGCTCATTACCGTTGTAATCGCAACAGTATGCAGTATTATTGGTTTTATCTATTATTACCATCTAGGGCTTATTGTTCAGTACAATGATTCTGCTTCTCATCTTGATATTGCCCGTAGAATAATAGATTCCCTTACTCCAAGTTTTGTGCAAATTGGTAGCACTTGGCTTCCTTTACTACATATTCTTATTCTACCTTTTGTGGCAAATGATTTCTTATGGAAAACCGGAATTGCCGGCAGTTTTATATCTATGCCCTCCTACATTTTCTCAGCAATTGGAATATTTAAGATTATCGAAGACATTTCTGATGATAAAGTAGCTGCATTTATTGGTGCATTAGCATTTATCCTTAATGCAAATATGTTGTATATGCAGACGACTCCAATGTTTGAGCCATTATTGATTGTGACTTTTATTTGGTCAATGTATTTCTTACTCAAATGGAGCAGGAATATGCAAATTGGATATTTGCTTCTAACCGCATTTTTTGTCCTTCTAGCAACTCTTACCAGATATGATGGGTGGTTTTTGTTTTTAGGAGTTGTTGCACTTGTATTTGGTATAAGCTGGCAAAAAAATGGATATCAATATGCTGAAGGGAAGGTATTACTCTTTTCAGTGCTCGGTGGTTTTGGTATGTTCTTGTGGCTTTTATATAACCAACTGATTTTTGGAAGCTTTTTATATTTTGCATTTAATCAATATTCTGCTCACAGCCAGCAATTGCTATTAGAGCAAATGCATCAGTTACCGACTAAACATAATATTATTCTTTCCTTTCTCATATATGGTGAAACTGTCATTTATAATTGTGGGTTATTATTGACAATACTAGCAATTTTAGGACTTGGATATGTTTTACTTACTAAAAAGAGTAATGTTGTCAAAATAATTCTTCTTGCACTCTTGATACCATTTGTTTTTAATATACTTGCATTAGAGCAAGGACATTCCGTTATTTGGCTTCCAAACCTACCTCCATTTAATAATACATTTTTTAATGTACGGTATGGTATCTTAATGGTTCCTGTTATTGCCATTTTTGTTGGTATCTTATCAGAAAAAAAGACTATTGTAAAAATTCTAGTTACTGTATTGATTCTCTTGCAAGGTATTACATTTTATATGAATAATTCATTTGCTTTTAGTTCAAACAATATTGTATTGTTTCGGGACAGTTTAGGAGGAAGAAGTTTTGTTAAAAATGAAACAAGCCAATGGATTCATTCCAATTGCGCAGACGGATTAACACTCATAAGTTCTGCTTCAAATGAAGCAATTATTTTTCATAGCGGATTAAGCTTAAAGCACTATATTACAGAAGGAACGGGATCATATTGGACAAAATCTTTGGAACATCCTTCCACATTTGCAAAATGTATAGTCATAAGTCACAGCGCTCTAGATGGTGTTCGTAAAGCTATTCTCAAAAACGCTAATTTTTACCAGACATTTGCATTTGCAAATTCATTTGACTCTTTAGATGTATATATTCGCTTAGATAATCAATATATCAGAGTAACAGATCAATAAAATGAAAAGGTTTCTAAAGTTAGAAAATGGAATACTCGTTTTTGCTTCGATTATCTCTTGTATTGCAATTACCATTTCCTATCGGACGGGGATGTTGTTGGCATATAACGATGCAACAGCCCATCTAAATACTGCAAGAAGAATATTTGATTCCCTTACACCAGGATTTGTACAGATTGGAAGCGTTTGGCTTCCTCTTCTTCATATACTTGAAGTCCCTTTTGTTGCCAATGATTTCTTATGGCAATCCGGTCTTGCAGGTTCTATCGTTTCAGCTATAAGTTTTGTACTTAGCGCGCTGCTTATTTACAAACTTGTCTATTTTATTGCAAAGGATAAATTAGCGGCTTGCATTGGATCTTTAGCATTTATCTTTAATGCAAATATCCTTTACCTGCAAACGACTGCAATGTTTGAGCCGTTATTACTTCTTACCGCTTTAGCAACCGTCTATTTCTTGACGAAATGGGCAGTAAATAGTAAGTTACAATCGCTCATTATTGGGGCATTTTTTGCTATGCTTGCAACCTTAACTAGGTATGATGGATGGGCATTGTTTTTAGCATCTTCTATTTTTGTTGCTTTAATTTCGCATCTTGGCCAAAAGAAAAAAGGCAAAGAAGGACTATTGTTAATTTTCCTCGTTTTGGCAGGATTTGGCATCGTCCTCTGGCTTTTATATAACTTGATGATCTTTTCTGATCCGTTATATTTCCAACATGGTGAATTTTCTGCAGCAGCACAGCAAGCTGTTCTTGCAAGCAGAGGACAGCTGCCAACCAGTCATAATATCATCCTGTCCCTAGAAACATATAGCCTTACTACACTTCTTAACCTCGGCTTTTTCGGAACAATGCTTATGGTACTTGGAATACTTGTTTTCTTAACAAGGAATTTTAGGAAGGTATCAAACTTAGGCCCATTGCTATTATTAGTTCCGTTTGTTTTCAATATTTTTGCTTTGTATTTCGGTCAATCAGTAATCTGGATGCCGATGCTTCCTCCATATTTCCAAACATATTTTAATGCACGATATGGTATTTTAATGCTACCTGCATGTGCGTTCTTTATTGGCTATCTTATAGCAAATCAAAAACTTTGGCTTAAGGTGATCATAGTTACTCTTATCATTGCACAGGGCTTTGTGTTTATCAGCCCTCTTGTTATTCCATCCTTAAAGGGATATACAGGTATGGTAACATTAAAAGATACAGTATCCTCAGTTAACCAAGATACAGTATTTGCAAGCAGCTATTTGCATGATCATTATTCAGGTGGATTGATTCTTGTCAGTACTGCAAGCTCTGATTCATTTATATTTCGGGCAGGTTTGCATTTAAATAACTATATTACTGAAGGAACGGCACCATATTGGAAGGAATCGTTAATAAATCCTTCTCGGTATGCTAGATGGATAGTCTTTTTTCAAAACTATACTGATCGAGTAGGAAAAAGCATGAAGAATTCATCTATATTAAAAAAACAATTTGCTTTAGTGTATACAAACAAAACGTATCAAATATGGAAATTAAAGTAATTTTAAAAATTACAATTCTAGCAAGCATCATATTCATGTTCTTCCATAATGCTCCTTCCTATGCTTCAACTCTTTCAACAAGATTTTGGCAATATCAATGTATAGATACTATGAAGACTTCCCGGGATCGTGCAAGAGTATGGATTCAAGATCCAAAGATGCAAACATATATTGATAAAGAATTATCTGCTATTGTTGGGATGGGGGGGAATTGTGTTGCAATTGATACTCCATATGACCCAGAGTTTTTGCCTTATCTTGAAGCATGGGTAAAAGGAGCACGCACCCATCATTTGCATATTTGGTTTCGTGGGGGATTTTCTTCTTGGGAAGGCTGGTTTGATTATCCAGTCGTGACAGATCCATCCACTTATTTTCCTAAAATCCAAGCCTTTATTACAAAGCATCCCGATCTTTTTATGGTCGGAGATAGCTTTTCAGGATTTGTTGAAGCGGAAAATGGTGGACCATTTAAAGGAACTGTCCTTGATCAAAAAGATGCATATAGGAGGTTTCTCATACAAGAATTTACGACAGAAGATGCTGCTTTTGCAATTATCCATAAGCAGGTGATTACCAATTGGCTTTCCATGAATGGAGGAATTGCAATGAATGTTCTTGATCCAAATACTATTCAGGCTATTCACGGGACAGTAACAATCGACCATTATGTCGCTTCAATAGATAAGATGGCAAACGCCATCAACGATATTATCCGAGATTATCATGCAAATATTGTAATAGGTGAATTTGGAGCACCGGTTCCGCAAATAAATGGTGATATGACAAATACTCAGCAAGCTGATTTTGTCTCGGGGCTACTTAATCAAATGTATCGGTATAAGAATAATGTTATAGGGGTTAATTATTGGAATCTTTATGATGGTTCAACTGCTTTGTTGCAAGATAACTTTTCATCAAAACCGGTTGTGCAGTCAATCAAAAACTACTTTATCCCTAGTCTTTTAACGGGAGAAGTAAAAGATGGAATCGGGAATATCCTGCAAGGAGTTCGTGTTGAGCAAAACCCTCAGAACTATGCCTATACTGATGCAAAAGGAATCTTTTCACTCACAATACCTGCGGGAAGTGATATGAAAGTTTCTTTTTCCAAAAAGGGATTAACGGGTACTCAGCAAGAGGTAACTCTACAAAGCGGAAATACTACAAACATTGATGTCACCATGAATCCTGCTCATACTGGATTGTCATATACGTTCCATGTTGCAGAATATGCTGTGAAAAGGTTATTTATTGCTGCAGAGGATGCGTTTTCTAAAGTATGGGTGCCATTGTTTAACCTCATTATGCTTTAAAAAGTATCATATTCTGCCACTTCTTCAGATGATGTTGATATGAAATGTCTCATTTGGTATAATCATTGAGTATAAAACTTAATCATAAACACCTATTCGGGGGGTATAAGAAATTATGCTCTCTGAATCTTACTTGTTTTGGAGGTTTTTAACCTTTATGAAAAATTCGATATTTGGAGTCCTATTGGCAATTTTTGCTATCGGACTTTTTGCGTGCCTTAA
>JANWIC010000002.1 GCA_025450075.1 Patescibacteria group bacterium
TCGCTAAATGCAAATGTAAACCTCCCGCATATTTTTCTAACTCTACAACTGTAGGATCCAGGCTGTATTTATCTAAGAAATTGACAACTTGATTAACGGTAAGATGAGCCGGCATTGTAGTTAACGCACCCACAGCCCCATAAGTAAAATTACTTGTACCTGTAAAAATATTCTTAAAATATCCTCGGAAATCTGTAAAAATATGATTTAAATGTCTTGCTTCCTTCCAGCTAAATCTTTCACGAATTGGACCATTTAATATTGGAGCTCCTCCCATAGAGGCTCTGCCAATAAGCACGTGTCTTGAATAGAATGGATGGGCAAATTCAACTGAGCCATCAGCTTTGACATCTAGGAAAAAATCTTTTGCGAAGTTACGTGCAAATGAAAGGACGAAATGCGAACCGCCCAACACCCAACCTAATGTCCAACTACCTGTCAATGCCCGAACAAGAATGAGAACCGGAAGACCTGAAACTAATGCAGATTTTACACCATCAAAGGCAAATACTGAAGGAAATTTTAATATCCAGGTATTTAATCCGGCAAGAACCTTGCCCAAAAGTAGTGCCCTCGGATATTCTAATCCTGTAGCAAGATCTGTCATTGTCGTATTATTAAGTCCTGATGCATTAACCGCCCTATCAACAGTTATGGCATTGAAGTTATCAAATCCTGGTCCATGAAGTCCAATATTAAAAGCACGTAAAGGTTCTCCAAAAATATTTAACCTTCCCATTCCGTTTTCACCAAAGATTGCGCTAATTGCTCTTGCTGGTGCTCCCCGAATTCTCCCTGATTCTCCCCATACTTCCAAACCATGCTGGACTTTTGATACTACTACTTCCAATTTTCTAAAGATCATTCGAGCTAAAGCATTTGCAGCACCGGCAGCAAAAGTAACGGCTATACCTGCAACATTTCCACTCCCCTTAAATATTCTTTTTGACCTACGGCGGCTAATATATCTCGCAAATTCAAACCTAAATCCAGAACGATTATGGTTTGTTGGTAACATCATCCTCTCTGCCCAACGTTCTAGTCTTAATGTAAGTCTTCCACCGGCATTATGATATTGCCATTTCAAATTAAAATATGTCTTCCCTTCTCTAGTTGTCAAAATATGCATAACATTTAGAGCTTCTTCCCAAACTACTTTATTCAAATGAGCTCCAATTTTTACACCTGACAATAATAGCCAGCGATCATAATATTTTGTTACATCACCTTTAATAAACTGAAGTTCTTTTCTATTTGTTCTCCAAATATTTTTTCTTCCAAGTACTGGAATATGCTCCACAGCTGTAAATCCTGGAATCACTTTTTTCCCTAACCATATTCCAGCATTAACACCCAAAGCTACCCCTAATGCTAACGGATTTCCGTAAGTTAAAAATGAACCGGGATTAATGAATTTTGTATATTGTCCAATAGGTCCTCGTAGACCGATATTCTCTAAGCTAATTCCTCCATCTGCAATGATACTAGAGACTAAAAGATCAGTATATAATGCTTGAAGACTCCATGGTTTGTTAGATTTCAATACCTCAGTAAGTTGGTTAACTCTTTTTGAAGATCTGACATCTGCATATGCCATAGCCTGGCCTCTTTCTGAAGCTTTTATTCTTCTTTCAAGATCATTTTGGGCTTCAGATAATATATTATCCCTCCCTAATGCTGGTGAATTAAAGTACCTGTCAGACCAAAAATTCATCCATGATTGCATATCTTCCCTAGAAAGATAAGCTAATGCAGATGCAAAGACACCATCACGCATCTTATCTATATTAATTCCCATTTTAAATTTATCCCTTATGCTTGCTTGATGGTCAAACCATTCCTTCATAGCAACATAAGAAGAAAATTGAATGGCAATATTACCGATATCTGATTCAATTTTGGCATTTATTTGAATAATTTTATCAAGATCTTCATCAATTTTCGCATTTATAGAAGGAACTTCAAAAATTGTAGCTTCGGCTTTTGCTTGTCGTAAATGAATTCTCCCCCCAATAGTGATCGGATCAGATGCAATAACATTTACTTTTAATCCGAATCTATTGGTATTTTTTGCACCTGGCCGAACATCAACAATTGCTAAATTACTTAAATATAACTGTTCTAATTGTGGAGATAATCCGGCAATTCCTCCCTGGGTAATGATACGATTTTCTAAATCCGTACGTAATACATTTAGGTCAGTCTGTCTAGAATTAGCTGCAAGGGTTTCTCTCCATAACTTAAGGAATTCATCTCTAGGTGCTGATATAGGTAATAATCCTCCATGAGCAGTTTCTATACGTTTGAATGCTGCTTCCATTACTTTTGTTTGAATAACTCCTGAGATTGCATCCTGAACCATAGGTGTTTGGATTGCCTGGAGATTTGGTTTTCCTGCAGCCAATCCTTCCAATGGCATATCTGCAAGAAGAGACATTACTAGCTCAGTTGTTGTGACCTTATCTTTTTTTACTACCCCATCATAATCGGTAAAAATATTAGCATCAGCAGGATTAAAGAAGACATCTTTAAGTGCATCATTAATGATAGGGTTATGAACATCGTTGAATTCTAAACCTGAATGCATTACCCCGACTCCATAATTTAAAAGAGTATCTACCTGCGTCATTAAACGTTCCCGTCTTTCAAGTAATGCTTGTCTTTGTGTTTCTTCTTGAGGTGTTAATCTTCCTCTTGCAGTTCTTCTGGCTGCAAAACTGCCGTGTACCGGATCTAAGATTGCATCAAGCCGGGAAATTTTTCCGTTTAGGAATCGTAAATTCCTTTCCTTTTCATGAACTAATGCTTCATATTGCTCTAAAGCTTCATCAACGCTATCAAGAACGCCTTTTTGATAATTAGGATCATGCCTAAAATCAGGTTCCCCTGAACGAATTTCTCCTCTTTTTCGAAAACGTAATGCTTCCGCTGCTGGTAAATCTGTATTAGGATAAAGATAAGGAGATCTAACTCTAGCTTCAGCATTTAATGAATTTATCACAATAAGTTTATCTGTCTCTGTCCTAGAGGCCTCTATCATTAAATGCTTTGATAAAGGAATATGTGTTTCTTCTGCTTCAATTCTGGCTACATCTGCTGGTGAAAGTGCAGATTTAATTTCATGTTGCAATTTTAAAGCAACCTCTCGAGCGATCAATACATCCTCAACTTCACTACCTGTCTTAGCTGCTTGTGCTATGATTACCCCTTGTCTACTCCCGAGTGGGAAAATTGTATCTATTGTTGCTTGATCAACACCGGCAAGAACTAATGCTTCTCGTACAGGAAGGACTATATTTATACTATCTTTTTCCGAAGTCCCTTTTATTGTTGAGGAATTCACCTGGTCACTTACGACCATCATTGAAGAAAGATCATTACCCCTCAAGAGTTTATCTACTCCAGAAGGGATTACATGTAAAGCTGTTTGTAATCGTCTATTCACGTCATCTACGACAACATTCGGAACATTTGCTCTATTTCCTGCAAGTTTTACAACTGAAGCTAAATCCCCTACCTGATCAGCGAGAGCACCTTCTGAAACCCGATGGCTTGGTACGAAACTCTCATGAAGTGCACGGCTTGCAGCCATATCTTCTGTTGTTGCTGCTGCAGTCAAATTAAGTGCTTTTGCTTTTGTATTTGTAATTGCAGTATATAATGCATTGGCTGTTTTTGAACCTGCCCTTGCATGATTTTTAAGCTTCGGTACTGCATCTCTTAAAACTGCTTTTCTTAGTTCTTCTTTTATATCGGTTGGAATTTGGTTGATTGTATATGAATTAACATATATATCTGGAATATCATACCAAACAGGTGCTACAGGTGAAGGTATTCTTGGAGGAGGTGATTTTAACTCATTACCAAGTACTCTTTTTAATTGCTCGTTTTTTTCTGATTTATATCTTGTATATACTGCATTGGCAAGTTCAGCTTTAGTTATACCTGCTGTTATCGCACTATCAAATAACCGCTTTCGGACAACTGGATCTAATTCAACTAAATATCTATTAAGTATATTTTGCTGACCACTAGTTAAAGTTCTTGGTGTTGGTATTCTGTAATTTGTTTTGACAAATCTATCCAGGCGAAAATCACGTTTTCTATCTTCTTCATTTGCATATGCTGTCATAACCCCTTTAATGACTCCATCTAAACGAGCTGCCCAATACCCTGTCCTATCTCCACCTCCCGGGCCTCCCAATTTTGAACGAATATTTAATATTTGCTCCTTAACCTCTTTAGGAGCGACACCCATTCCAATTTTTCGTAATTGACTTATTGCATCGCTTCGCACAGATTCAGGAGAACGGTTATATGCTTCTACATTAGCATCTCCGTCAGAAGACGAAGCTTTTATCGCTTCAAGAAACGCCTTTTCAAAACTCCTGCGGATAGGATTTTCAAGTTCGAGTTGTGTAATATGTCGAGGAATTATTTGCCTTGCCATGAGATGTAGTTTAAACTACTTTGCCCAGGATACTGCCAACAAAAGGAATTTGAGATGCAATCTTTGCAGCTCGTTTGGATGCTGCATCTCCTTCAGCAGCAATGTGTCTGTTAACCTGGTTTCCAAATATTTCATCCAAATGCTTACCAATTGCAGGGATTGCTATGATAATTCCTAATGCGATAAAATTCCACATAAACTGTGGTTGAATTGTATCTACAAATAAAGCAGGTCCTGCACTAAAATTTGTAATTCCGTTGTTCTGATTAATATACCATGGACCATAGG
The DNA here is from genome assembly GCA_025450075.1 of Patescibacteria group bacterium. Classification (GTDB taxonomy): domain Bacteria; phylum Patescibacteriota; class Dojkabacteria; order JAKAPS01; family JAKAPS01; genus JANWIC01. The sequence continues at coordinate 4,739 of JANWIC010000002.1, forward strand.
TTTCGGATGAAAGGGTAGTACAAGGAGTACTGCCGCTACAATCAGTTCCATATGCAAGTATTGCAGCAATAAACATCATTGCAAATACTGCAGGAAATACCAGTGCTGGAGATAAAAGTCCTTTTATCCAACTCCAGAATGTAGAACCACCTGATAATGGATAAGAAATAAGCATGAAAGGACTAAACATAGCAGCGATAACAATTCGAACATATGAAGTAAGTATAAGAATGAATATTTTAATTGCCCAGAATAATATCAAAACATTTAAAATGAAGTCTATTGCAAATTCTGCTGTATTACCTAAAAAACTAATGCCTTTAATGAAGACATCTAAAAAGCGGATATTTGTAGGTGCTTGGACAAGTTTTGTAATATCTGGTTTCCCTGTTCCAGATCCTCCCCATGCTCCATAATTTGTAATTGGAGCCATTAGATGGAAGATGTTAAAATCTCCTCCAAGAGTATTTGTTACATTATTTGCATAATCACAAGATGGAACGGTTTGTGAATCAGATCCTCCAGTATTTACATTTGTTATAGCAGTTGGAATAGAACATTGTGCAGGATATTGTCCCGGATAAAAATCTCCCGGTGTGACAAACCGAGGACCAAGGACATTGACTACTATATTTGTTCCAAGGTTTGCAATATCTACAGCAAAACCAGCGAGTGGATAACTAAAAGTGATCAATACTAATGCTAGGATAACTTTAGGGAGGGAACTGATAATAGTAATTTCGCTTTGCCCGTATTTACCTCCGAATATGATAATAAAGCCAATAACAACGATCATCACTAAAATTATCAAATATGCAATATTTCTAAATAACTCCCAAAGAGGAATAACTGGGGATAATGCAACATATCCACTACCTGTTACGTTTTGTGCAAATGCCCCCTTTATAATGCCATGTGTTTGCGCATAATATTTACCATATTGCACCAAACTAACAGGATTATTTGTATAAACATTTGTTTCAACATTTGCTATAACATCCAATAGACCTAATTGATGACTTTGCTGTCCTTGAGAAGTAGAAGTTGTAGTTCCCTGAACAATGCTATCAGTTAAATTTACCATTTGGATAAATTCGTCCTGGACAGCATTTGCAGGAATACTACTTGTTCCTGTGGTGTTAGTCGATGTACTAAAATCCTGTGAATATACTTTTGCAATTGAAAGTGTTGTTCCAAAAAAAAGTATTGTCAAAAGGAAAAGAAGTGTGAATTTATATGACCTGGATAGTCCTTTAAAGAAGTTTGAAAAAGATTGTCGACATTCCTGTGAAAAATAGAAAAAGAAAAAGAAAAACTTTTTACTTTTTTTTAAAAAATAACGAAATGCAAGAAGTGATACCTGCAAACGTAAATAGATTTTATATATGAAGTGTTTCATGGGCTTTGAATCCGACTATTATAGTACATTTCTTTTTATTTTACATCCCTTCTCTTTATCATTGTCTCTCTCCACTTTTTTATCAAACCGTGATTTCCTGATATCAATATATCAGGTACAGCTAAATTTTTGAATACTGCAGGCTTTGTATATTGCGGATATTCCCCTCCTTCCAGGCTAAATGATTCTTCAAGTAGAGATGCGGCATTCCCTAATACTCCAGGGATTAAGCGGACAGTCGCATCAACAATAGCCATTGTAGGAATTTCTCCACCTGTCAATACAAAATCTCCTATTGATACTTCTTCATCGACAAGATGATCAGCAACGCGTTGGTCTACTCCTTCATAATGTCCGCATATAAAAATAATATGTTCTTTTTTTGAAAAATCCATTGCTTTTTTTTGATTAAATTTGTTTCCATGTGCTGAAAGTAGAACAACATACGAATCATTTGTTCGTAGTTCATCTAAAGCTGCGGCTATTGGTTCAATCATCATTACCATTCCAGGACCTCCACCATAGGGTGTATCGTCTACTTTTAAATGTTTTTGATCCGGAGACCATTTACGCAAATCAGACAAGTGAATAGAAAATAGTTCCTTTTTTAATCCCCGTTTGACTATGCTTTCTTCAAAGACGCTATCAAACATGTGAGGAAATATTGTTACGATATCAATAGCAAGCATTATTGTCTTTTATAATAGTGGACAAGGAGAGATTGTATAATAGAAGCGGCAGGTAATGCAAGAAACGCTCCAATAAGGCCAAAGAGTTGTCCACCAACGAGGACACTCATTACGACAATTACAGGATGAAGTCCAAGACTTTTACTAAATATTTTTGGTTGTAAGATATTTACCACAACTTGGACTAAGGCAAACATATATATGAATAAGACAATACCTGCTGTAAATGATGTTGAAGCAGCGATAAGGATTGGTACAATAAATGCAATTGGAGGACCGATCATAGGTAAATACATCGCTATAAATACATATAATCCTGCAACAATAATTAAGTTTAGTCCAAGAAGACGCATACAAATTATAGTGGCAATCGCCACAATTGCAGCAATAATTGTTTGTCCTTTAAAAAATCCTTCAATTCCTTCATGTACCGCATAAGTAATAAGTTCAAAATCTTTTCGATATTTTTCAGGAATTAATTTCAGAAGATCCTTTTTCCATTTCCTACCCTGGTATAAAATATAAAAAGCAAAGAAAAATGAAAGGATAAGTCCCAAAAATATACTGAAAATATTTTGGAGTAATGCGACACTATTACTCAATAAGAAATTGATAACCTGATCTAAATGCGTTGGAATTGTATTCGTAATATTGACTGGTGATAGATGAAGATTGTTCAAAATATCATTTACTTCTTTATTCAAATCAATCGTTGACACTTGCGATGCAACAAGATTCAATTCATTGTATAAGGAAGGCATTACCAAAACGCCAATAAGAAAAAGGATAAAAAACACTAAAACAAAAGAGAAGATAATGGCTAATGCACGATGTACTCTTCGTTTACATAATAATTCAACAAAAGGATCGAGAGCTATAGAAATAAACCAAGCAACAAGAATAATTGTAAATAACCAGGAAAAATTACCTAAAAAAGTGAAAAGAACACCAAGTAAATATAATGAGGCTATGATACTGACAAGCAGTAAAGGGATATAAAAGAATTTCGTCCGTAAGGCAGCCGGATATATCATGCTAAATTAGTTAAAGCTTGTACATAATCATGTTTTGGATGTGCTCCTATTATTCGAAGCGTTTCCTTTCCGTCCTTAAAAATAATGGTTGTAGGAATGCTTTGTACTCCAAGTTTTGCAGCAATATCAGGTAATGCATCTACATCCAATTTAGCAAATGTTACTTTTCCGCTATATTCATCTGATAATTCTTCAAATGTTGGTGCAAGCATATGACATGGTCCACACCAGTCAGCCCAAAAATCGACGATAACCGGAAGCTGAGAACCAAGGACATTTCCGTCAAATTGTTCTTGGGAGGTAATATCTACGTGTGCCATAATAAATTGATTATATACAAATATAGTAACAAAATAGGTGATTTTTGTAAAATACAAATGAGGCAGAAAATTCCGCCTCATCGTTTTTATAATTTTTGTAAAATTTAGAATGTTCTAAAATACAGCGGGTTATTTGAAGGGTTTGTGGTAACACCTTTCTCCATAGAATCAGACATAACAACAACATGATCTCCACTTGGTGTTAATGCTACAAAATAATGTGCGTAAGTTCCACTATCTACCGGTACTGTTGATAAGTACTTTGGTGTTAATTGTGGTGTTAA
>JANWIC010000003.1 GCA_025450075.1 Patescibacteria group bacterium
ATAGCGGGGGTGATAGCCCTTATCATGATGTTTATTGGTGGATATGAAATTATGACAAATCCCGCAGGGCCTGATGAAATAAAGGAGGGACAGCAATATATTGTCAATGCTATTCTGGGACTCTTGCTTATTATTTTTTGTGTTATAATTCTCAGAATCATTGGAGTAGATATCTTGGGTATTCAAGAGATCGGTAAATTACTTGGATAATATGCTAAAAAAAATCAAAAGCTTTTTATTGCTGCTCGTTGTAAATGTTTCAATGTTGGGAATAGGGAATATGGCGTATGCGGCAACTCCAACTGCAACTGCATCAACAACTGCTTCTCCGACATATCAAGTTCCAACGGGAGTTACTATTACAAGTCCGTTTCAACAATCGTTTGATGTAGAAATAAAAAATATATTGAACAAAGTGACCTTTTTATTTTTCTTTGTAGTCGGTGTTGTCCTTATTGGATTAATCGTGTATGCAGGAATTTTATATATTACTGATGCTGGAAACGAAGAAAGTGCAAAGAAAGCGAAAAAAATTATGACATCAGCCATTATCGGATTATTTATTATTGGATTTACTGGTATGATTCTTCGATTTATAGAAGCTATTTTAGGGATAAATTTAGGGATATGAAAAAGATTTTATTCCTGACTCTTGGATTATTTAGTATTTTGCTAATTGCATCTACACCACAACAGGCATTTGCAAAGCAATGTGGTGTCTGTCCATCGGGTTATTCATGTGATACCGGACAAGGGGCATGCGTCCCAATTAATATCGCAGCCTGTACCTATACCGGAACAGGTGGTCCTGCACAGGGTAGTATTGAAAATGGAGAGTGTTGTGCGACTATAAATGGAACGGTCCAATGTCAAACACTTAGGAACTGCACATTATCAACAGGAAAGACCGGAGTGTTAACAGATGGAGAATGTTGTTCAATGGATGGCGGATATTGTGAATCTGAATTTGGTAATGTTTCAAACCCTGCACCAAATATCCCTGATCAAAATGGGCAAGGATTTCCAGCAATTTTAAACTTGGTAAAACAGCTATTATTTAATGTTATTGTTATTTCTCTTGGAGCAGTTATATTATATGGGGGATTTTTGTATATGACTGCACAAGGTGAACCAGAACAAATTAAAAAGGCACAATCAATCCTTATGTATAGTTTTATTGGTATGGCGGTTATTGCCCTTGCAATAGTGATAATTCGAGTGGTTGGTGCTATTATTGGTGTGGATGTGTTGAATGGAATAGTTAATATTTAAAATATGCTTGGAATTAGCGGATTTTTCAACAATCCGGGATCATATGTAAACAAGAACCCAAATGCACTTGGAGTAGTAATCGGTAATCTTTTGACAATTGCCTTGTCTATAACTGGACTTATCACTCTAGTTTTTATTATAATTGCAGGATTTGGGTATATGTCGAGTAGTGGTGACCAGGGACAAATGGAAAAATCGAAGAAGACTCTTACAAGTGCTATAATCGGACTGGTAGTTGTCCTTTTCGCATTTTTCATTACCCAGGTACTTATGAGTTTGTTTAATGTACCATCATTCTTTGACTTTACAAACTTTTTTAATACATATTTGAAATAAATCGCACGAGGAGGTGAGTTTATATGTCTACAATGAAAAAACTAGTATTAAGTTTAGCAATTTTTGTCGCTTTACTAGGGACGTCGTTATTGGTAGGACATGCCGTGCACGCCCAGGGTTTTGTTCCAACAGAGCTAAGCAAACAATATGCTTTAGGTTCTAGCGGTATTAACAACTTGATTAGAAATATTATTACATTTGTCTTTGCTATTGCAGGGCTTGTTGTTCTTATTTTTATCATTATTGCCGGTTTTCAATTTATTACTAGCGGGGGAGATGCAGGTAAAAAAGAAGAAGCTCAGAAACGAATCGTTGCTGCAGTTATCGGTCTACTTATCATCGTATTTTCATTCTTTATAGTGCAATTAATTTTTGCTTTACTAGGATTGAATGCACCAACAACACTTCCTCTACCATGTAATAACCAGAATCAATCTATTGATCCAAATGCCCCAGCAGGAACTACTCCATGTTCATCTGGAAGTTCATCAACAACTGGCGGAGCAGGAGGTTGATCTCATTACTTCATGTCATTAATGAGGCTTAATGCCTCATTAATGATAAGAATATACTAAATACTGTGAAAAAAATTATTTTTACTGCAATTTGTAGCTTTATTTTGTGCATAAGTATGGTTTTCCATTCGCAGGTATATGCAGATTGCGGAAATGATTCTAACGGGAATGGAAATAACTATGATGTCCGTAGTGCTGCACAAAACTGTCCTCCTACCGTAAATAATTTGGAGGGAATTACAGTTGCTGTAATTGAGGCAATGGTTGGAATCGCAGCAATTGTATTTTTTTTCATGATCCTTATTAATGGCTTTAATTTTATAACAGCGATGGGTAACCCTGATAAGTTAGAGGGAGCTCGAAAAGGACTTTTATATACTGTAATAGGATTCGCATTAATTTTTACAGCTTTTATTATTATGAATATTATCTCTAATGTAACGGGATTGAAAAGCGGATTTAGTGTTGATTCGCATGGAAATATTCAATTTAATATTATTAGTCAATACAATCCAAACTAAAAAGGATAGGTATCCCTATCCTTTTTATATATACGCCCTGAATTTTTTATTTTCCTTTCCCAAGTTTTTTAATAGTAATCTCTTTTGGTTTTGCTTCTTCAGCTTTAGGAAGTGTAAGTTCCAGCATTCCATTTTTGTATTCAGCTTCCGCTTTGCTTGCTGAAACTGCCGTTGGTAAAGAAATCGATCGAACGAGTGATTGAGTTCGAATTTCCCGTCGGTAATATTTCTTTGCCTTATTTTCTTCTTCTTGTTGTGCTTCTGCACGTATTGTAAGGTTAGAGCCTTCAATCGTTACTTTAATTTGGTCTTCACTAAATCCAGGAAGTTGTACCTTTACAAGTACGTTATTATTATCTTCTGATACATCAACAGCGGCATGTTCTTCCCATCCCATATCAAGAAAATTTTCATCAAATACTTGGGATAGGTTTGGAACATTCCAAGGATTCCATCGTACAATTGCCATTTGTATCACCTCCTTTTGTTTTATAAATATTGGCACTCCTAATCTTCGAATGCCAATATTATTTTAGCAATTCTGTTGAGCCTTTGTCAAGAACTGCCTTGACTCATTTTATAGTACAAGATCAATTGTGTATGTTATAATAATCGCGTAATGAAACCTGCCATATGATACGAATTCTTCATACAGCTGACATCCATTTAGGTGCACGACTTGCGAAACTGGGTGATAAAACTGAAGAACAACGAGTCCAGATTCAAAAAACATTTGAAAACATTGTTGATCTTGCAATAGAGAAAAAAGTAGATATTTTCCTAATTGCCGGTGATCTCTTTGATACAAATGATCCCGATCAAAACTTAATAGATTTTGCACTATCCTGTTTTGCAAGATTGAACGACAGGCATATCCATACCTTTGTTGCTTTAGGTACTCATGATTTTCTGTCGCAGTCTTCAATTTTAAAAACGATTGATCTAACTGGATTAACATATATCCATATATTTAATGATCCTTCTATTGCTAAAATCGGAATAGATGATTTATCAACAGTTGTATTATGTAACCCTCTTGTATCAAATAAATCAGGAGAGAGTCCGTTTCAGGGGATTGTGCGGGATGAACTATATTCATATAACATTGCAATGGGGCATGGGTCAGTTCAAATTCCCGGCAAATCATCATCAAATGACAGCCCAATTACTATCGATGATATTAACGCTACTCGAGTTGATTATATCGCACTTGGCCATTGGCATAACCAACAGCAAATTCCCGGAACCAATGTTGTTACTTGGTACTCTGGAGCTCCTGAAATGATTGATTTAGACCAGTCCAATTCAGGGAAGATACTTCTAGTTACAATTGATGACAATCATGTCGTTAGCGTTGAGAGTATCCAAGTAGGAAGAAGGTTTTTTTCGACTATTGAGATTTCTTCTGCCATGGCAAAAAATGCTGAAGATATTATTACGCAAATCCGTACTCATGCAGACTCCAATTGTATATGTAATGTTCGTATTGAAGGTGTTTATGAAGGAATCATTGACGGGGATGAAATAAAAAGAAGGGTTGGAGACCAGTTCTTCTTTTTGCAAATATTAAATAATGCACAAATGGCACAAATTCATGTGGAATCTGATATGGAAGACAATGTGTTAAAAATGAAATTTGTGGAAAATATAAAAATGATGGGAAAAGATGAGGCTTTAACTCAAGAGGCACTCCAGCTTGGCCTGATGCTAATTGACGGTAAGACGAAGGTATATTAACTATTTGCCATGTATATTTCAGAAATACGACTCAAGAATTTCAAAAAATTTGGGAATGCAAGATTTAATTTTGATCACGGAATAAATGTGATTAAAGGTGCGAATGAGCAGGGTAAATCGACCCTTCTTAAAGCAATTATTTCTGCGCTATATATTGACCCTTCTTCAAACAAATATCGCGAATTATATAAATCATGGAATGAAAGCTCTTATCCATTTATTGAATTAGATTTTTTCATAGACCAAAATTTATATGTAATTGCAAAAGATTTTAACTCAAGAGAGGCAACTCTTAGAGATGTATTAAACCAAACGGAAGAGAAAAATTATGTAGTTATAGCAAATAGGATAAAGGAATATACTGGGATTGGAAATGAATCTTTATTAAAAACAACTGCATGTATTCATCACGATGAGTTGGCAATGCTTGAAAGCGGTAAGAAAAGTATAGATGAAGCATTGCAAGAATTAGCGCTAAATGAGGGAAGTGTAAATATCCTTTCGTTGCTTCGTGAACTTGAAACTACCATTGAAACTATGCAGGTTGGATTATATCATCCAGCAAAAAATAACGGGATAATTAAAAGGTTACAAAATGATATTCAGGAAAGAGAGACGGATTTGGTGAAATTGAAGACAAAAGAAGATAACTTAGGGAATTCAACAGATAAATTACAAAGTTTAACTGAAGAATTAAAACAAGTTGATGAGCAAATTCAAAAATATGCTAAAACCGTAGCGAATTTTGAAGAAAGAGAAGTTTTTCAAAAAGAATTTGATTCAATAAATGAACGAATTAAAACAATTTCGGTTGATAAGAATAAGATTGAAGAATTATCAGCAAAGATAAAGGATCAGGAAGCAAAATTTAACCAAATGGGGGGGGAAAGTATGCTGACTCTTTTTGATTCACATTTCCAGGAACTTCTGGAAGTGAATAAGCAGATTCAGGAAAAACAAGATGAACTATTACATGCGCCACAACAAATTGAAGAAGTAGAAATTGAAGAGAAGAACAGCCTTGGTGCAGTTTATACTTCAGTCGGCATTATCGCTTTCGGACTTGTCTTGTTCGGTATAGTGTTTAACAAACTATTCATCATCCTTGGACTTGTTCTTGTGGTGATCAACTTAGGTATTATGCTATTATCTCATGATAAGTCGCAAAAAGAATTTGATACTCTTCCACCGCTTCCTAATGTGAAACAAGCAGAGTTAGACGTTTTGAAAAACCGCCAGCGTGAAATACTACAATTATGCGGGATAGCTTCTACAGACGATTTTTTCTCCAAGCGAACTGTATTAATCGCTTTAAATTCTGACTGTACGCAAATGAGGGAGACCATATCAGCTCTTCTACGCGGAAGGGAACAGGAACATTTTGAAGAAACTCTCCAGCAGGATATACAAAGAAAAACTGAACTGGAAAGTAAATTGGGGATTCTTCAAGCGGTCACAAAAGATGAATATACCCGTGATAAAAGAGAACTTGAATTATTAAATCTTGATAAAAAAGATATAGTAAATGAACTAGCTGAAGAGAGAGGAAAAGTAAAAGTTGCAGATGTTACTCCCGAAGAAGTAAAAGAGAAGGAAGAGAAGTTACTTTCATTAAAAAAACAATTGCAAGATTTAACCCATCATCTTGAAGTCCTTCAGATGATTTACGAATCATTAAAGAAAGCTAAAGATGAAATTTCGACAGATATTTCGAAAGAAATGGAAGTGTATGTACAGAAGAGTCTGCCGGAACTAACAAATGGAAAATATGACGCCCTTAGGATGGATGCTAATTTTAATATTGAAGTATTTTCTAAAGAGAAACAAGATTGGATCAAACCACATGGAAATCTTTCCAAAGGAACAATTGACCAAATATTCCTCAGTGCCCGTCTTGCACTTGTCGATATTATAACAAAAGGTAAGAGCATTCCGTTATTTTTTGATGATCCCTTTGTTACTTTTGACGAAAAAAGAAGAAGTGGCCTTATGGAAGAACTGGGAAAGATTGCAGAAAAACAACAGCTCTTTATTTTCACCTGCCATGATTTCTTTGACAGTTTTGGAAAAGTAGTCACAATTCAGGAAGATTAGGATCTTTGGTACAATAGATATATGAAAAATCCTAGATGGAAATTAGAAACAAGAAAAAAAGGAATAATTTGTATCCTTTTTCTTGCCATATTTGCAACATCATCAAAATATCTTCCATTAAATGGACAGGATCTTGGCAGTATTCAATCCCAATTAAATCAGATTACTGGTCAAATATCTTCTCTGCAAAATGATATTTCAACACAACAAAGTGAGGTAGGTAGTTTGCTTTCGCAAAAGAGTTCATTGCAGGAAAATCTTTCGCATATTCAATCATTGTTATCACAGGCAACTGACAAAGAAAACCAAATAAATATCCTTATTAATTCCTTAGAAAGTTTAAAAACGGCCGCACAACAAGATCTTGCTCAAAAAGTACAATTAAAAGATCTGAGTTTGCAGTCTTTGTATGAATCAACTCAAGAAAATCCATTCTTTTTGTTTATGTCTTCAACAGATGCTAAAACTTTTCTCTATCGTCTTGCTTTAAATGAAGCAAATGTTGGAAATGAAAAAGATAATATTATTGTTTTAAACAATCAAATAGCTAGTCTCCAGCAAAGCCTTGATAAAGAATCTCAAGAAAAATCAATTCAGGATCAGCAGGTTCAACAGCTAAAATCTCAGCAATCTCAGTTGCAATATGAACTGAGTCAGGTACAAAAGAATTATACAAACGCAAATAACAAAGTTGCTCAAGATCAAGGACAGATAAACTTCTTGCAGCAGCAATATGGACAACTTTCTGCCCAAGAAAATGCAATTCTTGCCGCAAAATATAATTCATCCGGTGGAAGTATCCAATATACTAATACAACGCCTCCAAATTGTGACAGTTCTGCAAGACCTTCAGGAAATCTTCCAACTGGTCAACGTAATACTTTTTCAATTGCGGTAAATGGCAACTCAATAACTACAAACGGTTCTGGACCGGTTGTGATAATGCCAAACTCAATAAATGATGACAATACAGTAAATGGAAGCGTAAGGCAAGGATGCTATACTGGGAATGTTGAGTTTAGAACAGATACCAATGCAAACTTTATCAATCAAACATCAACAGAAAATTATATTCAAGGGATTGGAGAAATGCCCCAAGATTGGGATATTAAGGCATTGGATGCCCAGGCTGTGGCAGCACGTACCTATGCAATGTATCAGAAATCAACAGGACGAGCTGCTAGTAACGAACAATCAAATCATTATGACCTCAATGATACGACACAATATCAATCATATGACGGAGTACAGGGGGGAAGTAAAGTGCAGGCAGAGTTAGATACTTTTGCTAAAACCATCCAGTATAATAATAACCCGATTGATGCAGAATATTCAGCAAATAACGGAGGGTGGGAAAGAAGCAACCAGGAGATGTGGGGATCGGGAGCAGGATATTATCCTTACCTTCCTTCACAATCGGATAGCTATGGAGGAGTGCAGTATGATAACTTCTCTGATCCTGATGGTGCATGCGCAGCATATGCAAAAGGAGTTGCAGCTGGAGAGTTCTACCGTCCTGCAAACCCTGCAACCTGGTCAGGTTCGAATGGAATTGGAACTGATGGAGTTGTAAGCATTTTGGGAAATAATGGTTTTGAAGAAATGGCAGGAATTGCAAATGAGCTAATGTCAGGTGTGCAGGCAGGATCAATACAATTAAGTAATCCTAATAAATATATCTCTGAATTTCAACAAGCTGTGGGAAATTACAACTATGCAAATTTCTCATTCAGCCAGAATAGAAGTGCAAATTCTACAATGTCACCATCTCAGGTATTCAATACTCTTATTACTTCTAATGGAAATACTGATTCTTTAAACTCGATAGATGTCTATGGGACGAGCGGCCATATGAGTTTAAGTGAAAGCAGCCTTTATCTAGCATATAACTTGGCTTCACCAGGAAGTGATTATCTTACAAGCCCGTTATGGTATTTTGTTAACTCAGGATCAAATGTAACATTTTATGCATTCGGATTTGGACATTCGATAGGAATGAGCCAATGTGGCGCAGAAGGAAGGGCAGCAGCAGGACAGGATTATAATCAAATCCTTAGTTTCTATTACCCATCAACACAAATTGCTATGGATAATGCTATAACAGCAACTAACCCATCGATTTGCTCACATATTGATTCTACATTTTCTACGGGGGATGGTTGTATCAGGGTCGGTATTGACGGATATAGCTCAAATGATAATATAGTAACTGAACATGACTCATATTCAATATGGGTTAATGGTTCTCATGTCTATTCTGGAAATAGTGGTGATACAATAGAGGTAATGCAAAATTAATTATGGCTATTAAGATAACTACAAAAAAATATATCGAACAGAGTAATGAGATAAACCATTTTACTTGTGTATATACCCATATCCCTCAAAGCGAAGAAGTGCATGAAGTTCGGGGACAAATGTATTCTGTAATTAATATATCTGGGCCACAGGGATTAAATGCAATTGATGCGGTCAATCTCTTTCTGGATAAGCTTGAAAACGTATACTTTTCTGAAGAACCGGCTCCAGTACCGACAATACTCGAAAGAGCAATTCGTTCTGCACTATTTGAAGTAAATGCATATTTTGAATCTGTGAATATAGTTGATGATATCATCTTTGATTTCGGAGCGGTTGTTGTAAAAGATGACATTGTATATATCGCAAAAGTTGAACAAGCATCAATTTATCTTATCAGAGATAATAAAGTATTAAATTTAGGGACTAGCCTTCATGATGTAAGCAATCTTAAACTTATTGAACAAGGGTCAGGTATTCTAGAAATTGGAGACAGGATAATTTTAGCAAATGCTTCATCAGAGGAGTTAATTGCTGACTGGTCATTGTTATCCAGGTATTCGGAAAGTGAAATTAACCGTCTTATCACGAATGCGCAATATGATACACAAACTATGGCGTTTCTTATTATCGAAATTGAACGAGGCGAGGAGTTTATTCCTCAAGAAAAAACAATGATTGAAGAACCGGTTAACTTAGTTGAAGAAGCAGAAAAGATACAAGTTCCAATTGAAGAAGAATCTATGACTATTGAAGAAGATATTCCATCTATTCATGAAACTTCTCCGGCCAATTCCGGACAATCTTTTTTGGGCAACTTAATGGATAAAGCAGATATTGCCGGAGAAAATCTTGTCCATTTTGCGCTAGTAATTTTGAAAAAGATAAAAGGGTATGGAGTATATGTTTATCAAAATAGGGAAAAGATTGCTGCAGCAATAATTGCTTGGTTGCAATGGGGAATAGGGAAGATCCAAACTCTTTTAGGGAAAGTTCGCGGAAAAGATGTAAGTATGGATAAAGAAGAAATAAGGACAAGGCTTTCAAGAGCAAAGAGTGCAGGATTTTCGTCAAACAAAAAGGCTATAGAAAGAATTAGAAAAAACAAAAGAGTAGTATTGCCTCTCGTTGCCATAGGCTTACTGTTTTTTTTTATACTTTTTTCCCACATTAAATCAGGGGCTGATTATACAAAAAGAGTTAGCCAATATAATCAGATCGTAACAAACCTTAAAGCTGATCTTTCACTTGCACATAGTGCTGCAAATGCTACTCAAATAGACAGCATATATAATAAAGATATTGCACTAATAGGACAAGGAGAGAATTTACATATTAACACGAATGAGTTAGAGGGATATAAATCACAAATTACTGCAATTGAATATCAAACACATAATATGGTAGCAGTGAATCCTCAAATATTATCGGATCTCTCTCTTGCATATTCTGATGTAAAATTGAAAGGGATAGCCGAATACAACGATACTCTCTTAGTTGTTGGAACTAATAATGTCTATTCATTAAGTACTCACGCCCCCTCAACTGGAACTAAGCTTCCATCTAACCTTATTAGTGACCCGCTTGCAATTACAGAATTAGGAACTGATGGTGCTGTTATCTATGACAGGAATAATGGCATACTAAAAATTGATGCTAGTTTAAACATTACCCAGGTTCCTGGATTAAGTGATATAAAAAACGTGGGAGCAATAGCTTCTTTTGAAGGCAATCTATATTTTTTGGATCCTAGTGACCAGATCATATATAAGTCTGTTTCAGTAGGTGATGGGTACAGCTTGGCCTCCACATATATAAAAGACCAAAATCTTTCCGATGCAAATGCAATAGGAGTGGATGGAAATGTATTTGTTTCTACTCCCACTCAAGGAATAATCCGGTATTATGGATCAAACCCAACCCCATTTAAGATAGGTATGCTAGATACAATCGGAAAGCCGCTTGGTCCAATCACGTATATGTATGATAATAAATATCTCCAGAATATCTACATCATTGATCCACAGAATAATAGAATCTTAGTTCTTGCCAAACCGACGGGATCAGATACTGTTACCTATAATTTTGTCCGTCAATATATTTATACCGGAAATCAAAACCTGTTTAATAGTCTTACAGCCCTTACTATTGACACTGTGGAAAAAAACATGTATGTATTAAATGGCTCGAGAGTTTTGAAAATCAGCCTTTAATCCCCACAGTATGAAAATAGTAAAGAAAAACAAACGTGCACAATTTGATTATCTTCTGATTAAGCGATATATCGCTGGAATCGTGCTGCAGGGAGCAGAAGTTAAACAAATCAAAGCAGGCCATATAGACCTAGCAGAAAGTTATGTCCGATTACAGGAAAAGGGGTTGTATTTATGGAATGCAATTATTCCACAAGTTACGTATGCTGAAATAATTCCTGATAGAGAGAAAAAGCTTCTATTGAAAAAGAAAGAAATACAGGAGATTTCCCGTAGTATAGAACAAAAGGGGATTACTATTATCCCTGTTGTTATTGGCCTTGAGCATGGTTTGATAAAAGTTGAAATAGCAGTGGCTAGAGGGAAAAAGCGTTTTGATAAGAGGGAAACAATAAAAAAACGAGAGACGGATAGAATGCTTCGAAGAATGACTATGGCTAAGGGGTAGTAAAATCTTCTTGTAATTTGGCTAGGGAATAAGCTAATTGTTGACGTGCTTTATTACATAAAGCATTTCCGGTGAGCTCGACTGTTTGATCTTCAAATAATTCCATTTGTACATAACGGAGCGCCTCAGGTCCATCCTGTTTTAATCCATCAATTAATCCTTGCCATCGAAGAAGTGCTTTGTATTTGCTGTTCGGATTTAATACCTGGTCAAGCGCTTCCCAAATATATAAAGGATAAAAGATAGGGATTTCTTCATGTTCATACTTGATTAATTCAGAATTTGAAATTTCTAAATATCCAGACATTTTTTGCAAATCCCATTTTAGTACATTTACTCTAATATACCCAATTAGTGAACCAAGGGAGTTAAAAGCTTCCTGACCTTCATATGAAAAATCTGTTTTGTTAATTTCCCAACCTAAAACGAAAAGTGGTGGGAAACCGAGTTCTCCATTTTCCATTGCTTTTACTGTTGAGCTTATAATATGCCTAATTATAATTTAATGCAATGATGAAATTGATATAAGCTTGCGTAAAACTATATAAGCACATATAATAGAATTAGTTTATTTTACTGCCTTTTTATGGATTTTAACCCTTCCCAGGAAGTTATGCCTATTTCTCAACCTTCGGCTAACCCCCACCTTCATCTTTCGAGAACATTTTTTGCAGTCTTATCTTTGGGAATTTTTGCAATGCTTGTGGTGACACTTGCCGGTTTTTATATCTTTGTAAACTATTCATATAACAGTACGAGCATTAATCAGCAACCGTTATATAAAACAACAAGCGCAACTGATCTTACTGCACAACCACTCGGTGCTTCGATCTTAAATGAAAGTTCAGCACCAGTTTCATATAAACAGGATTTTTCTCAAACTTTATCACAAGGTGAAGTTGGCCAGATTACTTTTAATATAACCGATCCTGATGGCGGAGTAAACGGTAATACTGAAGTAACACAAACGAATATTGAACCTTCACCGACATCCAAATCAGAGCCTTCTGTTGTGAAAGTATCGGAACCATCAGTTACCCATGCAATTGAACCTACGGTATCAACCGATGCACATCCTACCTTTTCTGGAACAGAACCTACTACACCTTCTACAGAAGGAACTACGAGTTCTTCTGAAGTTTCACTCTCTTCACTTAAAGTAACAATAGCAAAAGTAGAGGTACATCTATCTCAAACAGAAAATAAACCAGGACAGTCTACACCGGCTGACAAATGGGAAACATTAAATACACCTGCAAATACTGTTGTTGATCTAATTGCCCTTAAAAATGCTGGAGGAAGTTTATCCGATCTTGGAATTACATCTCTAGCAGTTGGCCACTATACCCAAATTCGACTATATATCACTAACGCCATGGCCACAGATGCAACTGGAACTACTGAGAGTGTGCTAATTCCTGGAGATTCAGGTGTACTGAAGATTGCCAAACAATTTGATATTTTACCTGGAGCTTCTAATTCATTAACCGTAGATATCAGTGCTTCAAAATCAATTATTAAAAAAGACAACATCCTATACATGCTTCCCGTTCTCAATAGGGTAGCATTAAACGGTTCGAGTATTTAAGGGGAATGAAAATAGCGTTTTCAAATAGCTCAATTTGTCGCGGTATATTTTGATATTTTTCCATTATAGAGTATAATTACGAAGGTAATATACAGATTACATGGTCCCAACGCAACAGGTATTAAATAATGGATTAACATTTGATATTGGCTCGATACTTTTTGGCATTTTTGTGCTTGTAATTTTCCTTGCCATTGTAGGTATTATCTTTCTTATCGGCATTCTTATCCTGCGGAATATAAGGGATTCGACCCGAAAAGAAAAAAGAAACAACTTAATTCTTTGTGAAATAACTCTTCCAAAAGAAAATGAGATTGAGATAAATGCTGCCGAACAGATGTTTGCTAACCTATATAGTATAGGAAAAGATTCATTTAAAGAGAAATTGGTAGGAGATTATGATTGTGTTAGTTTTGAAATTGTCGCACTTCCTGAATCTATAAAGTTCTATGCAGCTATGCATGACGGATTGCGCGATTTAGTTGAAACACAAATACATGCTTCGTATCCTGATGCTGAGATAAAAGAAGTAAAACAATACAATCTTTTCCAAGATAACAGCCATGTAGAATATGCTGAATTGCAACTTGCAAAAGATACATATTTCCCAATTAGAGATTATGAAGACTTAAAAGTTGACACAATATCTGCAATTACAAACTCAATGAGCAAGATAAAGGAGGGGGAGAGCTTGGCAATGCAGGTAATTATCACACCTTCTGACGGTAAATGGAGAGATAAAGGGAAAAAATATGTCCAAAATCTAGAAAAACCTGGAAGTGAAGACCATCCAAAACCTCCAGCAGATGGAAAAATAACCGAAGGAATAAACAAAAAAATCGCAAAGTTGGGATATGTTACAGTTATCCGATTAATATCTTCCTCTGTTGATGAACACATGGCAAAAACCCATTTAAGTAACATGGTGGGGGGATTTTCTCAATTTTCTGATCCGGCATTGAATAAGTTTAAAAGAAGGAAACTACGATGGTGGGATGAAAAGGAGTTTATCGTAGCATTCACATACAGACATACTCCAATCCTTAATTTCTGGCCTTTTTATAAAAAGACAATTTTAAATACAGCTGAACTTGCAAGTATCTTCCATTTTCCAAACAAAAATGTACAAACTCCTCATATCCATTGGCTAAATGCCAAGAGATCTTCAGTAAGTGAAGAAATACCTACAGAAGGACTTTATCTTGGAGAAGCAGTATTTAGAGGAAAAACAAGAAAAGTCGCAATGCTTGAAGATGATAGAAGAAGGCATATGTATATAGTTGGAAGAACCGGAACAGGAAAATCTACATTACTGGAAAAGATGGCGCTTCAAGATATTAAGGCAGGAAAAGGTGTCGCATTTATTGATCCCCACGGACAGTCTGCAAGAAACATTCTTTATCGTATACCCCCTGAAAGAGCTGAAGATGTTATATATTTCAATCCTGGTGATACTGAGCGACCAATGGGATTTAATATCCTTGAGTGGAATACAGAATATGATAAGCATCTTATCGCAAATGCATTTTATGCTCTTCTCGAGAAGTTATTTGATCCAAACAAAACGGGTATTACCGGCCCTCGTTTAGAGCGCGCTGTCAGAAGCGCTTTGCTTACCGCTATGGCAAAAAAGGGAAACACACTTATTGAGGCATTACGACTTATTCTTCTTGATAAAGCATTCATTAACGAAATGCTCAAATACCTGGATGATGATATCGTTCGGAAGTATTGGACAGAAGAAATCGCCCAAACGAGCGATTACCATAAATCAGAAACTCTGGGATATTTTGCCTCGAAATTCGATAGGTTTGTAGTAAATAAGCTGATGAGAAATATTCTCGGTCAAAGTGTCTCCTCGTTTAATATGAGGCAAATTATGGATGAAGGGAAAATCTTGCTTATCGATCTTGATAAAGGTGCAGTTGGACAAGAAAATTCTCAATTTCTTGGGCTGCTTTTAGTCCCGAAGATTCTGCAGGCAGCATATAGTAGAACCGATCTTCCTGAAACAGAACGAAAAGATTTCTATCTCTACGTTGATGAATTCCAAAATTTCGCTACAAATGATTTTATGCATATTATGTCTGAAGCTCGTAAATATCGTCTTAACCTTATTGTTGCAAACCAGTACATTACACAAATGACCGAAGAAGTAAGAAATGCTGTATTCGGAAATGTAGGAACATTAGCATGTTTTAAAGTAGGTGCAGATGATGCTGAGTATCTGGAGAAAGAATTTGCCCCTACTTTTACAAAGCAGGACCTTATTAATCTAGAGAATAGGAATATGTATATAAAGATGTTGGTTAAAGGTGAACCTATGCCTTCCTTCTCGGTAGATACGACTTGGGATATTGAAAAACCAAATTATGAAATAGGGGAGTCAATAAAGCAACTTTCACGTATACGTTATGGAAGAGATAGAGAAGCTGTTGAGGCAGAAATTAAACAACGAAATGAAGTTGCTGCTGTACCTCCACCACCAAAACCAGGATCCTTATTCCCGCCCATTGCAAATTATTGATAAAAAAAGGTGGATGATATACAATTTATTCCGTTATGGACCAGTAGCTCAGTCGGTTAGAGCACCGTTCTTATAAAGCGGGGGTCGATGGTTCGATCCCATCCTGGTCCATGATTAATTCTACTAGGGTTGATATAGAATCATTGTCTAGAATATAGGTTCGAAATTTTGATAATATGTTCTTCTTTAATCAATCCAATTGTCTCTTATATTTCCATTGATTTCCCATTTCGCATTAATGGACCGTAAAGGGTTGCTACTTTTGTTTGTTTTGAATCAGGTTTATCTTTAGAAAACATTGTTGAGGCGAGGTTTACAAGATGGCTAGCGTTTGCTATCTGTTCATGAATTTTATATTGTTGTTGTCTGACATCACCTGAATTGTATTTTATTTTTATGCCGCCATTTTTGGTAGGAGTTGCCTAGTATAATGGTATTATAATTGATGAAACAATAATTCGCGTTTTATATCGTTTGTATACAAGGGTAGAGGAACTATTTGGTAGTATACAGGTTGTCGAATGGACAATAGATAAAGAAGGAAAAACATTTATCCTCCAATCGCGAGAGTTGAATGTATAAAAGAATTAGTTAGGTCGTAAACTATGGACGTAAATTCTTGGATGTGCTACAATTGTACTAGGTGCAGCGATCTTTATGGATTATGTGCCTATGTAAATGGTTCTTAATAGTTTCGTTCTATTATTACAGTTTTCTAGGCTAATTTCCCCATAAGGTGTTATTTATTTATTCTTTTGTTCCTGCATGAACAAATATATGAAAGGAGCCAAAAAATGGCAAAAAATTTATTTGTTGGGGGAATCCCATATTCTGTAAGAGATGCACAACTAGAAGATCTCTTCAAACAAGCAGGAACAGTTGTTTCCGCTAAGATCATTACTGATAAAATGACAGGCCAAAGCAAAGGATTTGGTTTTGTTGAAATGGAATCAGATGAAGAAGCTCAAAAAGCTATCGACATGTTCAACAATTATGAATTAGACGGAAGAAAGATTGTTGTAAACGAAGCTCGACCAAGAGAAGAAAGACCTTCAAGATAATTCTTGAAAAGAAACTATAAAAGCACAGGAAATCCTGTGCTTTTTTGTTGCCTAATTCCTCTCATCCTTGTTATGATAGGTAGTATGGAAAAGCCACCAGAATTACCAATTCATCATCATATACTTGCCTGGGCAATTGTGGTAGCTTTATGCATTATCTTCTTCTTTATCTTTCTAGTTGTTAAAATCATATTCTTTGGAGATGGGGGATATATTTCAAATCCCGGAGTAACATATACCACAGTTCCTAAACGTTAATGGAATACTAGTGTAACTATTGTCCCGGTTGCCGCAAGCCCCATGATGATAAAAGTCGTAATACCGATAATATTTGTCCATATATGATTGGTAAAGCCACCCATAATTTTTTTGTTATTCGTAATAAGAAGTATCATACCAATGAGTGGTACAGAAATTATCCCATTTATAACCGCAGTATAGACAAGCGCTTTGATCGGGTTTATCCCAATGATATTTATGGAAAGTCCAACGATGGTTGCAATCAGAATGACCAGATAGAATGCCTTTGCCTGGCTGAATTTTCTGTCCAATCCCTCCTGAAGGTCGAATACTTCACATATGGCATATGATGCCCCTGCTGCAAAAATCGGGACTGCAAGAAGACCCGTACCGATAATTCCAAGAGAGAAAAGCACTTTTGCTATTGTTCCAGCATATGGGAAAGTGTGTACTAAAGGTTCAAGCGCTTGTGCTGCTTGAGATGCTGTTTGAATATCAGTTATGCCATGCATGTTTAAAGTTGCGGCAGTGGTAACGATGATAAACCAGGTTGTGATTTCTGAAAATAGCATCCCTAAAAGTGTATCTAATCGCATTTTCCCGATATATCGAATTCCTACATGAGGAATTCCTCCGGATTTAGGGAGAATATGATGAGTTTTCTCTTCTTCTATTTCTTCGTTTGCTTGCCAGAACATCATATATGGAGAAATAGTTGTTCCTAATACACCGACTATCAAAAACAGAAAGGAAAAGTTGAATTGGATGTTTGGTACAATTGAAAACTTTAATACTTTCAACCAGTTGTTTTGTATGAATAATCCTGTAAGAATATACGCAAAAAGAGATAATGCGAGCCATTTTAATATCTTTGCATATTGTCTATAGGAGGTGAAAATCTCAAGAAATAAGATAATTAGAGTAAATATAATGGTAAGAAATTTAAAGTCTATTGGAATAAGTAACTGGGTTGCAGCAGCCATAGCACCTAAATCTGTTCCGAGATTTATGATATTTGCTATTAGCAACAAAAGAACAATGGGGTAGAGAAGAGCTTTGGTATAATGAAGTTTGATATTTTTTGCAATTCCTTTTCCAGTAACAATTCCAATTCGGGCAGCCATTTCCTGAACAACATACATCATAGGAAGCATAAAAACGGCAGTCCATAAAAGCCCGAATCCATATTGTGCTCCAGTTTGGGAATAGGTAGCTATTCCGGAAGGATCATCGTCGGCAGCTCCTGTAATCACTCCTGGTCCAACAACCTTCAATGTATTTTTAAGGCCAAATTTTTTTTGTGGAAAAAATCGTGTAAAAAGAGCCATCTATATCATCATTAATAGTTAGCAATATCATAACAATTTTTATAAAGGAAGAGAAGTATTTTGAAAAATCATCACTTGGATGGTATAATGCAAGCACTGGGACGAGAAGGAATACTGATCATGAACAAGGGAAGAAGGGAGAGTGAGACCCTTCATGCATGTTAAGTATTCGAAGGACCACCCGGCGCAGATATTCTGCAAAATAGAATATTGAGTGCATAAGGCCATCCTTATGAATCAAAGTGGAACCACGCAAATGCGTCTTTGAATAAGAACAGATTTTATTCAAGGGCGCATATTTTATTTTATACATGATCTTTATGAAAACAGAAGAACAGCTTAAAAACATGCGACATTCGGGAGCACATTTATTGGCAGCCGCTGTAACACATCTTTATCCAGGTGTAAAACTTGCCATTGGACCTGCCATCGATTCCGGTTTTTATTATGATTTTGATTTTGGGGAAACAAAAATATCAGAAAAAGATTTCCCGAAGATTGAGAAAGAAATGAATAGATTAAAAAAACAAGGCTTAAAGTTTGAAAAAGTAGAAATGAGCATTGACGAGGCAAAAAAATTCTTGAAGGAAAACAGCCAGCCTTATTCGCTTAGCTTGCTTGAAGATATTGAACAATTCGGCAGTACTGTAAAAGGAGAACAGGATACAAAAAAGAAAAAACAAAACAGTGATATCGTTACCTTCTTCAAAAATGGAGATTTTATGAACCTTTGTCGTGGTGGCCATGTTGACTCATTTGCTGAAGTTGGCGCTTTTACTTTAACCTCAATTGCAGGTGCATATTTCAGAGGATCGGAAAAGAACCCAATGTTAACAAGAATATATGCAGCATGTTTTGAAACACAGGAAGAATTAGAAATGTATCTGCAGATGCAGGAAGAAGCAAAACGTCGAGACCATAGAATACTTGGTCCTGCATTAGGAATTTTTATGTTTTCAGATGAAGTTGGATCAGGACTTCCATTGCTTCTTCCAAATGGAGAAACCCTAAAGCATATCCTTATGGAATATATGCGAAAAGAAGAAGAGAAGCGAGGATATGTCTATGTATCAACTCCGGTTATCGCACATGAAGAATTATATAAACGATCAGGTCATGCCCAATACTATCATGACGATATGTATAACTTTACGGATAAAGAAGGGACTCGCTTTTATATAAAGCCAATGAACTGCCCTCATCATCATATGATATTTGAAAAATTAATCAGAAGTTACCGAGATCTTCCTATACGTCTTGCGGAAGCAGGTGCTGTATACCGTAATGAATTATCTGGTACATTAACCGGTCTTATACGAGTAAGAGGACCGATTACTCAAAATGATTCTCATATTTATGTCCGTCCTTCCCAGCTTTCAGAAGAATTCTATGCGGTATTGGATTTATTCAGAAGTGTTTATGAAAAAATGGGGATTAAAGGTTACTGGTTTAGACTTTCTTTACCGGATTTTGATAATGGTAGTGAAAAATATGGTGGAGATAAAAAGAAATGGGAAGTAGCATCTGAAGCGATTAGGAATTCATTAAAGAATTTCGAAAAAGACTGGAATGTACATTTTGTTGAAGCAGAAGGAGAGGCAGCATTTTATGGCCCAAAGCTTGATATCCAGATTAGAAATGTGACAGGTAAAGAAGATACGATTGCAACCAGCCAAGTAGATATCCTTGTTCCTGAAAGGATGGATATTACATATATTAATGAAAAAGGTGAAAAAGAGTATCCGATCATCATTCACAGGGCTATTCTGGGCTCCTACGAGCGGTTTATAGGCTTCATGATTGAACAGAGTGGTGGAGAGTTCCCTTTCTGGATGGCGCCTGTACAAATTGGCATAATTCCGGTAAATGATGAATATGTTGCATATGCAATGCAGATTGCAGATGAGCTCAGGAAACATGGGCTTCGGGTTCATGTCGATAAGAGCGCTGAAAGTGTCAGTAAAAAAATTAGAAATGCTGCTTTACAAAAGATTCCAGCTAAGATAGTGATTGGGGAAAAAGAATTTGCAAAATCAAAAGAAATGATGATGAGTGTAAATTGGAGAAAGGATTTAGAAGGACAAAGCGGAGAACTATTGGCAATCTCGCAATTAATTGAAATCTTTTCCAAGTTATCTGAAGCAGAAAACTAAAGTTCAGAAAGAGTAATCTTGTCTTCTTTTTCTGTTGGAATTCTTCCGATGTATTTTTCTGTGGTTGAAATTCTTTTATGGCCAACTAATTTAGATAGCACATAAATATTTGTCCCTTTTGATATATGGTGGGCGATAAATGTGTTGCGTAAATCGTTTACTTTTGCATTTTGAATTTTCGCCTTTTTGAACATATTATCAATAGATGCTCGAATATTTCGGACTAGTAACGGATGACCATTCTTTGTAATGAAAAGAGTATCTTCCTTTGAATCCGGTCTAATAGACATATATTTTTTTAACGCTATAATTGCTGATTCATTAAGAGGGATATCCCTATTTGCATTATTTGAGTATCCAGCAATATGAAGATGAGGTGTTTTTGAATCAATCTTTACATCTTCAAGCTTAATTCTACATAATTCCCCGATACGTATTCCAGTTTGCAAAAGGATTTCAATAATAGAAGAGATTCTAACATCATTTTTTGCAGCATCACGGAGTGCCATATATTCTGTCTGGGAAAGAACACGAGGTGGTTCAGAGTCATATTTAGGATGAGAAACATTATTTGAAGGGTTATCTTTTATGATTCCTTCGTTTTGTAAAAATTTAAAGAATGTTCTTGTACTATTCAGTTTCCTTGAAACTGTTTTTGGTGTATATTCGCCAGATGAATTTAAGCTTTGAAAATATTCATGGATATCTTCATCTGTCACATCCTCAATATTTAGCTTTCCTGCCTTTGTTTTCGCAAAGTCAATAAGCTGTTCTACATCCTTTTTATATGCAATAATAGTGTATTCTGATCGGTTATTCTTCTTCAAATGGCCAATGAATTTTTGTAATAGATCGTCTGTTGATTGGCTTTGCTTCATGGTATTTTGTATAATAACGATAGATAAATAAGAAATTCGAATACTGTTATCGATTTAATTCTTATAGAAATATTATCACACCGCTATTTATTAGTCAATAACTATTAATTATAGGGTTGAACTATGCATAAATTCGTTATTAACATCGTTTTGATACTCATCCTGGGGATTATGTCCCTTAGCTTATATAATGTCCTAAACAGTCGTTCACAAGAAGACTCAAGTATCAAGAAATTAGCAAACTTATACAATAGTGAAAAGAGTTTGAACCAAAAACTGAGTTCTGACTATACCTATTATAATAGCTCGGAATATATCGAGAAGGTATCCCGTGATAATCTTAACTTAGCTCCTTCCGGAGAATATATTGTAGTCCTGCCCAGCTCTATCATTCAAAGCAGGGGGGGAGAAAAGACAACTAATTCTCAAAGTGGACTTTCAAATATCTCTCAATGGTTTGACTTACTCTTCCATTAGGAATATACTTCTGATATAGCCAAACTATATGCAAATATTTGTTAGGATTATATACAACTTAGTTATTGCTCTCTTAGTCTCCTTTGCTGTAGGATTTGGCATTAGTGTCTTTTACCCAGCTCCACCAGAACCTGCTCAAACTTATATTCCACCATGTGCTCCTACTATTCCATTGAATGGTGCTTCAAATAATCAAAGCATTGCACAACCATGTAGCACAGGAAGTGGATATGTGGATCCATATCTTAAATATCAAAGTGATCTAAAAATATATTATGGATGGGTAGGAGAAATTGGTATGGCTTTTGCAGTCATATTTGCTGTTGTTGGTATCCTGTTATACTTCAAATTGCCTTTCTTTTCACCGGGATTTACGTTTGGAGCATTAGGGATTTTCTTCTATTCTCTAAATAGAGCAGTAAGTAGTGCTAATAGCAGGCTTGAATTTGCTATTGTCATCGTTGCATTAATTATGGTTTTAATTGAAGGCTATATTTTCTTTCTGCGAGGAAAGGTCAATAATACATCTTCATAAATACCTCTTTCTATTTGATTTCAGGGGAAGTTTGTAGTATCATTACCAAGTCAAATACTCGTCGCGGGGTGGAGCAGTGGCAGCTCGTCAGGCTCATAACCTGAAGGTCGTTAGTTCGAATCTAACCCCCGCAACCATTTTAAATCTAGCAGATGACGGCGTAGCTCAGCTGGTAGAGCGCAGGACTCATAAGCCTAAGGTCACTGGTTCAAATCCAGTCGTCGTCATTTCCTTTTTATCCAATTTTGTATATAATTCTTATATGCCCCAAAGAATGTTTTTCGACTATTTTATATTTTTATCTTGACATGGCTGAAACACAAAAAAGAAACACAAATATGATACCTGGTAAGTTACCTCCAGTTGGAAAATCAAATAATATTGTACGGAATTCTGTTGTAGCAATTATTGCAATTGTCTTATTATCATTTTTTTTCTTTAAGTATTCTTTACCGATCCAAAATGGCAATTCTGTTTCAATTTCAACTCTTATCCATGATGCGAAAGCAGGAAATATCACTTCTATCGTAAGAAATGGTGATACGGTAACAGCTACATTAAAAGAGAATAAAGGATATGAATATGCATCTGTAAATGCGGCAACAAACTTCCCGCAGCTCTTAATGGATAATGGTATTAAACTTGATGGTTCGAAGCTTACTTATACAGAGCAGGATAATAATGCTCCAGATTTTACTTCGATTGCTTCAATCGTTTTAACTTTAATCATCCTGGTTGGAACAATTATGTTTATAAAACAAATGAGACAAGCAGGAGGAGGTATGTTTTCAATGGGTGAAACTCGGGCAAAATTATTCATTGGTAAAAGACAAAATATTACTTTTGATAGTGTTGCTGGAGCTGATGAAGCAAAACAAGAACTGCAAGAAGTCGTACAATTTTTGAAAAATCCAAAGAAATTTACTTCATTAGGTGCAAGAATTCCAAAAGGTGTCCTTTTAGTAGGTGCACCAGGAACTGGAAAAACGCTTCTTGCTAAAGCAATTGCTGGGGAAGCCGGAGTACCGTTCTTTTCAACATCAGGTTCTGAGTTTGAAGAAATGTTGGTAGGAGCAGGAGCATCACGTGTCAGAGATTTATTCGGAAAAGCCCGAAAAGCAGCTCCTTGTATTGTCTTTATAGATGAAATCGATGCCATTGGACGAAGAAGAGGGACTGTTCTTGGATCTAACCACACAGAACAGACATTAAACCAAATCCTGGTAGAAATGGATGGTTTCGATACTTCTACGAATGTTATCATAATTGCAGCAACAAATAGGCCAGACGTACTTGATCCAGCATTGCTTCGACCTGGAAGGTTTGACCGAACAGTTACTCTGGATATTCCAGATTTGGAAGGTAGGAAGTCAATTCTTGCAATCCATTCAAAAAACAAACCATTGGAACCGCATCTTTCATTGGAAAAGATTGCAAAAAGAACTGTTGGTTTTTCAGGAGCAGATCTTGAAAATATGTTAAATGAAGCAGCTATTTTAACTGCTAAAGAGAACAAGACACAAATAGGGGAAGTTGAACTTGAAGAAGCAGCAACCAAAGTAGTTATGGGACCAGCAAAACATAGAATCATTTCTGAAGAAGAAAGAAAAACAGTTGCCTATCATGAGGCAGGACATGCCTTAGTATCAAAGTTCTTACCAAATTCAAATCCGGTGCATAGAATCTCCATAATTCCTCGTGGAATGTCTGGAGGTGTTACTATGTACCTTCCAGAGAAAGAAAGTGGTCTTGAAACAAAAGGCAAAATGCTTTCATCTATTACTGGTATGATGGGAGGATATGCAGCTGAGAAACTTGTTTTTGGAGATGTAACAAATGGTGCAAGTAATGATATTAAAAAAGCGACTCAACTAGCAAAGAAGATGATCATGGAATATGGAATGAGTGATGATTTAGGACCTGTACTTTATGGAGATGTAACTGATTTTGACTACAACGTGGGAGGATATGCTGAACCTGAAAAAGCATATTCTGAGTCAACTTTGTACAAAATTGATCAAGAAGTACAAAACCTACTAACTTCTGCATATAGCAATGCAAGTGATATTCTCACTCGATTTAGAGAAAAGCTTGATCTAATTGTCGATGTATTACTCAAGCAGGAAGTGATAGAAGGAGCTGAATTTGATCGCATGATGAGTGATGTCGTAAAATAAAGAAAAGATTGAGCGTACATGGCAGGGAAAAAACAAAAGAAAACCAATTTCCTCATTATTGATAGCAACGCGATTATTCATCGTGCCTACCATGCTATACCTGCTACTCTCTATACAAAAAACAATGAACTTGTAAATGCTGTATTTGGTTTTACATCCATGCTTTTAAATGCAATGGCAAAGATTGACTTTGAATATATTGCATGTGCATTTGATATGTCTGGCCCTGTATTTAGAAGTGAAGTTTATGCTGATTACAAGAAGACCAGAAAAAGAATGGATGATGATCTTGCAAGTCAGTTTGAAAAAATTCGAGAGGTTGTAAGGGCATTTAACATCCCTATTTTTGAAAAGAAGGGGTATGAGGCGGATGACATAATCGGAACCCTTGTAAAGAAGGTTCAGGCTCTTTCCAATGAAAAAGGTCTTGATTTAAATATAATAATAATTTCAGGTGACAGAGATATTCTGCAATTAGTGGATAAAAATGTGCAGGTTGTCCTTCCAGGTAAAAGTTTTGCAGATATGGTTTTCTATGATGAAGAAGCTGTGTTTAAAAGATTCCAGTTTTCCCCCAAGCAATTGATCGAATATAAGGCACTTGCAGGAGATACATCAGATAATATTCCAGGTGTAAGTAAAATTGGAGATAAGACCGCAACAGATCTTGTTGTACAATTTGGTAATATACAATCGATGTATGAACGTATTGATGAAATGAAACCTGCAATTGCAGCAAAGCTTTTAGCAGATAAGGACAAAGCTTTTATGTCTAAAAGTCTTGCAACGATTCATTGTGATGTTCCCCTAGAATTTGATTTAGCAAAAACGATCTTTAGAGATTTTGATAGAAATGAAGTTCAAAGAAAATTTCTAGAATTTGAATTCAAGAGTTTAGTTACACGAATACCTGAGGGAAGAAAAAATGATGTTTCAGACTTAAAGCAGGCTATTAATGTTGAGACGGGGTTAAATGAGACGCAAGAGGATACGCATTATGTTGTAGTGAGAACCTTTGAGCAATTTAAAAAATTTCTAGCTGTCCTCAAAGGGCAAAATGTATTCAGCTTTGACTGCGAAACAACTTCCTTGGACTGGGTCGGGGGGAAAACGGTTGGTGTATCAATTGGGTTTTCAGGTAAACGAGCATATTATATACCCTTAAAAAATGGCCTTTTTACTGACATGGAAAACTTGGATATCTTGCATAATAAGGACGGACGGGGACTATGGGTAGATTTTATAACCATTCTTGCCTCAAATAAGTATACAAAAGTTGGACACCATGCAAAATTCGATATTCACGCACTAGATGGGTGTGGAATAAAGTTGATCGGTTTGGGGTTTGATACTATGTTGGCATCCTACGTTCTTGGACTTCCAGAAAGCGATTTAAAAAGTCTTGGTTTACTTTATGAAGGAGTCGAAATGACTACTTATGCAGATCTCTCTGGTAAAGGAAAGATTCCTATTGAAGAATTAGATATTGAAAATGTTGGCATTTATTCTTGTGCTGATGCAGATATAACTTTTAGGCTTTATGAAAGGTTTTCCAAGGAATTTGAAAAAAATGAGAACTCTTCCGTAAAAAGAATCTTTTATGATATAGAGATGCCGTTAATAGAAGTATTGTTTAAGATGGAGAAAATGGGGATTTTGCTTGATGTTGGATATTTAGAAAATCTAGGAGAAGAGCTTGCAAAAGAGATAAAGACAGTGCGTGTAAAGATTTATGACATAGTTGGACATGAATTTAATATAGCATCTCCGAAGCAGTTATCAGCAGTAATATTTGACGAATTAGGTTTGCCTAAGGGGAGAAAAACTAAAACAGGCTATTCTACAGATGAAAGATATTTTACCAGTATTGGAGATGTGCATCCCATCATTAAACCATTAAGGCTCTTTAAAGAGTACACAAAGTTAAAATCTACCTATATAGATACTTTGCCTAAACTTGTTGATGATAAATCTCGAATCCATACTTCATATAATCAAACTGTTGCTGCAACTGGAAGGCTTTCCTCTACTAATCCAAACCTTCAGAATATCCCTGTTCGGACAGAGATAGGTAATAGTATTCGAAAAGCATTTGTAGTTGATCCGGAAAGTATCTTTATGTCCTTTGATTATTCTCAGTTTGAACTAAGAATTCTCGCACATTTATCAAAAGACCCGGCTTTAATGGAATCTTTCCAAAAAGGTTTTGATGTCCATGCCCAAACTGCAAGATTAATTTTTGGTAAAAATGACATTACTGCTAAAGAACGAAGTTTTGCAAAAACAATAAATTTTGGTATCATTTATGGCATGTCTTCCTTCGGTCTTGCGGGGCAGCTAGGAATTCCACGTGCAGATGCACAAAAGTTGATAAATCGATACTTTGAGACATATAAAGGAGTACATGGGTATCTTGAAAACCAGAAGAAGGTTATTGAAGAGAAAGGAGAAGTAGAATCGGTGCTTGGAAGAAGGCGCATATTTGGCGATATTAATAGGGCTGGAAGCATAGCCAGGGATGCCATGCTAAGAGAGGCAATTAACTCCCCTTTACAGGCCACTAACGCAGATGTGATAAAAATTGCAATGAAAAAGGTGCAAGATTTAATCTTAAAAGAAGGCTATCCTGCTGATCTTTTGCTTCAAGTTCATGATGAATTAATATTTGAATATCATTGTAATTGTAAAGAATCTGGTCGAGTTGATCCAAAACTCCTCTTTGAGGATGATATACGTGCATGCGCTTTTGCAAAAGAGGTAAAAAATCTCATGGAGCACTCTTGGGAATTCGATGTCCCAATTAGAGTAGACTTTGCAGTCGGAAAAAATTGGGGAGATCTGAAAGACATTGATTTAGAAGAGCGGGCTTAGTAGGTCAAGGCAATTGAACATATGGGAGGCAAGGCTGAAGGTAAGGGTAAAAGTACCGAATACAAAATATAATCATAATCTCTATTTTTCTATTAAATATATCCTATTTATTTCGGTTCATAAATATGATATGATTCAAGAAATTAAACTATTCTATGGATCTTAAAAGTATTGCATTAGGTATAAATTCATTTCTACTCGGCATGCAAAGTTTCTTTGATTCATTTTTTCACTATTTAGGTATTGATACGAAGGTTGTTGGGGGAGTTGTAAACCTTATGGGACTTCTTTTCGCTGGTCTCATAACTGTATTTATCGTTACTGTTGGAATCATTAGCTATATCAAAGGAACACAGCTTGAACCATTTACCTCTTCATATGAAGATGATGCCTTTGTAAAAGGTCGTGCTGGAACGATTATGGGTGTTTTAACTATCGTATGTGCGGTCTGGTTTCTTTTTGCACTTGTATATATCTCACTAAATAATGGTTTTTAAACAGCTAGCTGGTGTTTTTTCTGAACTGGAAAGAACTTCCTCGCGTCTTGCAAAAATCTCTCTCTTGTCACAACTTTTTGAAGAAGGTAAAGCAGATATTTCTGAAATTATCTATCTTTCCGAAGGGAGAGTTGCTCCATTTTTCGTCAATTTTGAATTTAACATTGGTAATGCTCTTATTGAAAAGGCAATTGCCCGTTCTTCAAATATTTCCCTTGATGAAGTAAAAAAGGAATATGATGAAATCGGGGATCTTGGAGATGTTGTCTTCAACCATGCCGTATCGTTAGATGAAGACCTCACTATTAGAGATGTATTTGCAACACTTGAAACTCTTGTCCATACAAATGGAAAGGATTCAACAGAAAAGAAAACAGCTATACTGGCTGATCTTTTAATAAAACTTGATAAACAATCAGCACGATACGTTATCCGAATTATTCTCGGAAAGCTCAGGTTAGGGTTTAGTGATAAGACGGTATTAGATGCTTTGTCGGTTAGTATTCATAAAGATAAGACAAAGCGCGCAGTTATTGAACGGGCTTTTTATCGCTGTTCTGATCTTGGATATATTGCAAAGTTGCTTTATGAAAAGGGAATTGAGGGATTAGAGCATATTTCTTTAATTCCGTCTGTTCCCGTATTTGCGAAACTGGTTGAGAGATCCTCTTCTGTTGAAGAGATAATGAAGAGAATTACGGATCCTGTATTCCAGCCAAAATATGATGGTATGAGAGCACAAATTCATTTGTTTATGGATGAAGCAGGACAAAAGCATGTCAAAATATTTTCACGTGGATTAGAAGATTTAACAGATATGTTTCCAGATTTAGTAAGAGAAGTAGTCATGATGAAGGCAGACAGCCTTATCCTAGATAGCGAGGTAATAGGCTTTAATTCCGTAACAGAAGAATTCTTTCCATTTCAAGAAACAATGCATCGAAAAAGAAAATATAATGTAACAGAGACTTCCGACAAGATACCAATACGGTCATTTGTTTTCGATCTTTTGTATATTAATGGAATGGATATAACGGATGAATATCTAGATATTCGCTTAGCTAAGCTTGAGAAATTATTAAAGGAAAATAATACAAAGATATTATGTATGTCTGATAGTCCTATCATGCATTCTTTAGAAGAAGGTGAAAAATACTTTATGAAATGTATTGAAGAGGGATTAGAGGGTATTATTGCTAAAGATAGAATAAAAGCATATCTACCAGGTACTAGAAATTACGATTGGATTAAATTAAAACGTGCATCGGTTAGCGAACTAAACGATACCATTGATACGGTAATCCTTGGCTATTATTTCGGGTATGGCCAAAGGTCAAAATTTGGTATTGGTGCATTGCTTGTTGGCATATATAATCCGCAGGAAGACAGGTATGAGACTATTGCAAAAATCGGCACCGGCCTGAGTGATGAAATGCTTCAAAGACTGAAAAAAGAATTGGATGAAATAAAAGTCGGGCAAATGGAAAGCAACGTAATTGTTGATAAAAAACTTATCCCTGATGTTATAGTCGATCCATCTATCGTAATAGAAGTCCGTGCAGATGAAATAACTAAAAGTCTTAACCATACAGCTGGAAGAAACGGCGGATTAACAGGATATGCGCTGCGTTTTCCCAGGCTTGTCAGGATTCGTGATGATAAACGTGCAGATGAAATTACCACCGTAGAAGAGATAGGTAAGATTGCAAAACCACACGCGTAAATTACTGATTATTATCACTTTTATGCTATAATACACTGTCGTATTAGTGTATATATATGTCAAAGAAAAAAAGATGTCTTGTTGCTATGTCTGGAGGAGTGGATAGTTCAGTTGCAGCATATCTGATGAAACAGCAAGGATATGATGTAATTGCCGTACATTTAAAATTCTGGATTGATGAAACTGCAACAGATGAAGATAAATATCGATATATGCAAGGTGCAGAAAATAAGTGCTGCTCAATAGAAGGAGCTAGTGATATTCGATCGGTTGCAAGACAATTAGATATCCCATTTTATGTTCTTGATTGCCGGGATTATTTCAAATCTACAATAGTTGATTATTTCTTAAATGGATTTGTAGGTGGAGAAACCCCAAACCCATGTATCATGTGTAACAAAATGGTAAAGTTTGGATATATGTACCAGAAGATGAAAGAATTTGATGCCGATTTTGTTGCTACCGGTCATTATGCACGAGTTGTACAATCTCCTGAGGGGTATAAGATGCTGAGAGGGAAAGACGGATTTAAAGATCAATCATATTTTTTGTATAACGTGAATCAGGATATCCTATCTCACACTTTTTTCCCAATTGGAGAATATGAAAAAGGTGAAGTCAGGGAGATAGCTCAATCATTTGGGCTTCGGATTGCAAACAAGCATGATAGTCAGGAAATATGTTTTGTAAATGGCCAAAATTATAGGGATTTTTTGAAAAAATATATATCGCAATCTTTTATTCCTGGAGAAATTGTTACCACAAGCGGTGAGGTAATAGGGGAACATAGCGGGCTTCCGGCATATACCATGGGGCAGCGAAAAGGAATTCAGACAAGATCAATCGTGCCTTTGTATGTTTTAAAAAAAGATGTAGAAAAGAACAGATTGGTAGTTGGAACAATTGATGAATGTGCCACAAAACAATTCAGAATTGTTGATCCTTCATTTGTATCCGGATCATTTCCTAATAATACTGAGGGTATAACAGTACAAATTCGTTACCAGGGCAAAGATCTTCAGGTAGAGTTGATCAAACAAGAAGCTGATTCTATAATTGTTTCATTAGTAAATCCCGAGATGGGAGTAACGCCTGGACAATCTGCCGTATTCTACAGGCAAGATGAAATTATAGGCGGAGGAATTATTAAAAATTATGAATAATCTAATTGATTTACATAAAGTTTTTGACTGGAATTACCTGACGGTTGATACAACTTCACAGTTTAAATATGATAAAGTCATTCTTTTTATCATCATTGCCTGCGCGCTTTCTCTCATCCCATTGTTTTTCCTTTCACGAAAAAAGATTACAAAAGTGCGGCCTACTCGAATGGTTTTCCGATATCTTTTGACTACAATTTTTTTAATTGATTTATATGGCTTTCTTGTCTATTTTTCACGTATCCAGCTCCTTCCTTTATTCTCATTAAGGATAATGCTGCTTATCTGGGTAATTCTGAACCTTCTGGCAATCCTTTTCTTTACTTATTACCTCATTTTCCGCTATAGAAATAATGTAAAGAAATACTTCAAACTTCAGGAAAAACAAAAGTATTTTCCTAAAAGAAACGGTTGAGGTTGTATCTAAATTTTCCTCTATTGACAATATATAATAGAGATGATAGTATCCCTTCTATAATTACTATATACGTATATGAATAACGCCATCGCTTCAGAAAATCCAGCTACGATAAATAGAGGAGAACTTACTGATGAGGAATTTATTGCTCTTCTCGAGGAAACAGGACTAGCTTCTGGAAATGTATGGACTTATTATAATAGCAATTCCTTGACGTTGATAAGCGGTGGTAGGACTGAGACCTCTATGCCATATAATCCTTATGCCCTACCATCTTCTATTGATGCAAGTGAAAGTGGATTTTTTCGGGCTCAATTAAGTTCTATTGCAAATATAGAAGGACTTGCTAAAGAAGTTGGAATTGTAGGAATGAGGTCAGTTGTCTCAACATTTTTAACCGAGATTGCACGTGGATTTCCTGGAGGTGTAAATAGGGTTAATAATCAAATCCTTCGTGAATATTTTGAAGCAGAAATATTTGCTGGTAGCATATTTCCTCTTAAAGACGAAAGATTTACTTCAAGGATTGAATCATTGGTCAGCGAGTCTTTTACAAGAGGAGGGTTTGATGTCAGGAGTAATTCAGAAAAAATAAAAAAATTAACAGCAATTTTTCTTAAATTTTTAGAAATGGGATCAGAATATCCGTATGTTAATGTTCCGTATTCACTTGAGGTGAAGTGTAGGAAATTACATGATTTACAAGATTATATTAACGGTGTAGCCAATATTGGTGGGGAATTAAACGTAATAGCCAAACCCGTTTTAGAAGATAATAATGAAGCTCCGGCTGAAAGAAGAGTGAATCCTCATGTTGTAGAAGGTAAACTTGGACATGGATTGCCATTTGGAAGAATTTATTTGAAAAAATTAGTTGGTGGCGAAGAAATGCGGTTAATTATTGGTCAGCTTGCAGAAGGTGTTCCTTCATTTTCAATGATAGCATTAATAGAATTCTTAGGGTATGAGGGTACTTTGGAATTTGTGGCAGAAATGATTGAATCGACAATGCGAGAATGGGAAGGCCAATATCATGGGGGAGTTAATTCAGAAACTTCTATTTACTATATCATAGAGAGATTGCATCTTATGCTGGAGGCGGATAATGCTACCAGGAATATGTATAATGCTACAAGAAAAGACGATAGAAAATTAAAGTTATTAGTGGATAAGGATGGAAATGAAATAACGGAAACTACTGAAGACATTTTGGATTGGGATATATGGCACTTGTTAATAAAAACAGCAGAGATTCATGGTTTGTTAGATGAAGTTGAAGCTAGAAATCACCTAGATTTTTTGGGAGTAAGTCGAATTCCAGTGGTTAATCGAATTTCAGCTATAACTAATTTGATTGCAACACTTCTAATGGCTGCGAAGAATAAAGCTGATCAAAGTGAATCCTTCAGAGGAGATATGGCTGAAGGTTTACAAGTCCTGTTTTTAACAACAAGAGATACTTTGGTAAACCATAAAGGTCAGCATCCTGATGCTTCAATAAAATATAATGAAAGTATGGAAATAGTTGGAGATGAAAATGACGCCACTTCTCCAGAAAGTCCAGCTCCCCTAGAACAAACTGTAATGGCGGGAGCTGATGAAACATTACCTCCTGAAGCTCCATTGACTAATCTTCAATGGATTCGGGAAGGAGATTCGAAAGATAACGAAGAATTGCCTTCTGAAAATGCCGAAGCGGCAAGATTAGCTGCAGCTATTGCTGCTTTAGAAGAAAGTATTACAAGAGGTAATATTACAAAAGATAAAATTGAAGAATTAAGGGCGGAATTACAAAATATACTAGATCAAATGGTAGCAGCAAGAAAAAACGGAAAACCACTAGATTTCGAAGAAGTATCGGGAGAAACCCAAGCGGAAATCGTTGAATTAATTACAAGGATAGCTACACTTGAAGTACTTGTAGATAAAGCAAGAGAACCTTTAATAGCTGTACTAGAGAATAAAGCACAGGTAACATCTGAGGCGAGTAATGGTGAACCGGCTACTGCCGCTCCCGGCAGTGAAAATCCCACGCTAGAGGATAATGATGAAGATAATGGTCCACCTGCATCTCAATACCCCGCATTATCTGACGCAGAATTAGCCGTACTAATTGCTCAATGGAGAGCAGGGGATTTTGATAAAGATAAGGGTGATTCCCCAACTCCACCACAACCTATAGCGGTTATAGTAGATGGAGATTCAAAACATGTTCCTGAATCTGGACATGCAGGTTATCCTCCGGTTGGAGCTGGTACATTGGCTATATTGGAACCTAATAATCCGGGCCAATATTTTTCTGAAGTAACTCCACCTTCACTTGAAAGAACCGGCACAACAAAAGCACCTCACCTAGCCGTTTTGGTAGGTTCGGCTGGTATATTAGTCTCAATTCTATTGGGTTTGGTAAGGGGTGATGATATGAAACATGTTGCTGTGAAATCAACAAAACCAACAACCCCAACAGGACAGGTTGTGAACCCTCCAGTTATTCCAGTAACTCCGACCACACCTCCAACTGTTGATGTAACGAAACAGCAATGGTTTATAAATGCTGAGGCAAAAGGAACAGGGGGAGATACATTATTGGCTGTATGGAATGCATCACATGGAAATAATCAATATTCCAATGTAAGTGAATTATATGCGCAACAACCAGTATGGGTAATTCAAGTCCTGTCAAATCCAGCCTATGTTAGGGATGTAGTAAATCAGTCTGTACAAAGGGCAAACAATGAATTAGCCCATCCTGCTGCGGGAGATTCAAGCCAAGAGGTACTACGTCAAGTATATAATGCAGTAAGTGCTTTACAAGATCAGAAATATGGAGTATGGGATGGGAAAACATTCACATTTACTCCGAAATTTTATACTGCTTTACAAACAAATCCTTCTTCAGTATTACCCGATCTATATGATATTATTGCGCTAGGTAATCTAATTCCTTCACAAGCCCAAAACCCAGCTTTACATAATAATATGGTAAGTGATATGCTTGCTGCGCAACTCAGACAGGTTGTTAGAGATGCTACGAGTCAATTAAGTGTATTAGCTAAAACTCTTGAATCTAGGTCAACAAATGCATATCCACCTAGAGCAGCAAATAGACATATTAGAAACTTGCGTAATGCGCAAGGATTGGTGTCGGCAAGAAGATAAAATTTATTGGTTAGGTAGGCTGGAAATGAAGTAAATAATGCTTCTTGACAATCTTTCTACCACGTGGTATAAGTAATTCGCAATCAAAAATTGTTTTGTTATTCTTTTTGTACTTTGACAACTGAATAATGGTAGAATAAGTGCGATAAAGTCAATTTCTTTTTTATACAGTAACCAGCGTTAATTTATTAACGCTTTCTAATTTTTTGGAGAGTTTGATCCTGGCTCAGGATGAACGCTGGCGGCGTGCTTAAGGTATGCAAGTCGAACGGAAACTATCGTGTAGCAATACATGATAGTTTTAGTGGCAAACGGGTGAGTAATGCGTAGATAACTTTCCCC
This sequence comes from Patescibacteria group bacterium, assembly GCA_025450075.1. GTDB lineage: Bacteria > Patescibacteriota > Dojkabacteria > JAKAPS01 > JAKAPS01 > JANWIC01. The sequence goes on from JANWIC010000003.1 coordinate 34,572, forward strand.
TAACATTGGGATAACTTTGCGAAAGCAAGGATAATACCATGTGTGGTGTATTGGTGAAATTCCGATACATTAAAGGAGTAATCCGGTTAGGGATAGGTCTGCGTCCTATCAGCTAGTTGGTGAGGTAAATGCTCACCAAGGCGACGACGGGTAGCTGGTCTGAGAGGATGATCAGCCACATTGGAACTGCGACACGGTCCAAACTCCTACGGGAGGCAGCAACCAGGAATATTGGTCAATGGGGGAAACCCTGAACCAGCGACGCCGCGTGGGGGAAGAAGGCCTTCGGGTTGTAAACTCCTTTTTACAGGAATAATAATGATAGTACCTGTAGAATAAGTGACTGCTAACTACGTGCCAGCAGCAGCGGTGATACGTAGGTCACAAGCGTTATCCGGAGTTACTGGGCGTAAAGAGATGCGTAGGTGTTTTGGTAAGTTTTCGGTTAAATCCTTTAGCTTAACTAAAGGTCTGCCGAAAAAACTATCAGAATGGAGGTAGGAAGAGGGGAATGGAATTTCTGGTGGAGCGGTCAAATGCGTTGATATCAGAAAGAACACCAATGGCGAAGGCAATTCCCTGGTCCTCACCTGACACTAAGGCTCGAAAGCGTAGGGAGCAAAACGGATTAGATACCCGTGTAGTCTACGCTGTAAACTATGGAAGCTAGATGTTTGTATAATCCGCAAGGGTTATATGAGTGTCACAGCTAACGCAATAAGCATCCCGCCTGGGGAGTACGGTCGCAAGACTAAAACTCAAAGGAATTGACGGGGACCCGCACAAGCAGTGGATCGTGTGGTTTAATCCGATGGTAAACGTAAAACCTTACCAAGGCTTGACATGCTAGAGAATCCGGGGGAAACTTCGGAGTGCCGAAAGGAGCTTTAGCACAGATGCTGCATGGCTGTCGTCAGCTCGTGTCGTGAGATGTTGGGTTAAGTCCCGCAACGAGCGCAACCCTCACCCTATGTTAAATATTCTTAGGGAACTGCATCGCTAAAACGATGAGGAAGGTGGGGATGATGTCTAGTCGTCATAGCTCTTACGCCTTGGGCAACACACGCGATACAATGGCGAGTACAATGGGTAGCCAAACCGTAAGGTGGAGCTAATCCTCAAAACTCGCCCCAGTTCGGATTGAGGGCTGAAATTCGCCCTCATGAAGTCGGAATTGCTAGTAAACGCAGGTCAGCATACTGCGTTGAATACGTTCTCGGGTCTTGTACACACCGCCTGTCAAGCAATGGAAGTTGGGGGTACCCGAATCATGGTTGTGCCATGAGAAGGTAAAACCAGCAACTGGTGCTAAGTCATAACAAGGTAGCCCTAGGGGAATCTGGGGCTGAATCACCTCCTTTCTAAGGAGTGTTTAATCCATTTATCACTTTTGTGATAATAAAAAAACATCCGAAATTGTCCGCACATTCTACCATTATTTAGTTGCCAAAGTAGCACTTTTAAAGTACAATTAAACTGGCTTGTAGCCTAGTTTTTGCTTCGGGCAACTAGCTCAGTTGGTTAGAGCGCAGTCCTGATAAGACTGAGGTCCATGGTTCGATTCCATGGTTGCCCACCATTTTAGCGGGGATGTAGCTCAGTTGGTAGAGCATCGCATTTGCAATGCGGTGGTCAGGAGTTCGAATCTCCTCATCTCCATATAGCAAGCATATATGAAGTGTATGCTTACTATATATGTCAAATCATTTTTGGCATATATGAGAGTTTAGCTCATTGAAAACTGAATAGAATGAAAAAACGACACACAGATATTTATTTGTTTAATTATTTGTGGGTATAAAAATTTCAATTTCGAATCAATGATCACTTTAGTAAAATAATTAAAGAGCATATGGTGGATGCCTTGGTGTAAGAAGCCTATGAAGGACGTCCATACCTACGATAAGCCTTGAGGAGCTGGTAAAGAAGCGTTATTACTCAGGGGTCTCCGAATGAGGAAACTCATCCCTTTATGGGATATTCATTCTCCGAATAAAATAGGGAATGAAAGGGTACCTGGTGAACTGAAACATCTTAGTAACCAGAGGAAAAGAAAGAATATTCGATTCTCTTAGTAGCGGCGAGCGAAAAGGGAAGAGCCTAAACCTTATTATTGTTACGATATTTTCGATTCTGTTTACAGAAGAGACTATATCAGCGTTTTACAGACGTATCTAATAAGGGGTTGCAAGATATAGCGTGTTATGACTGTATAGCATAACAGGAAGTAAAAAAATTTGATTTTAGGAGAAGAATGCTGGAAAGCAACACCAAAGAGTGTGACAGTCACGTATCTAAAAATTTCAAATCTTCTTAACTATATTCTTAAGTACTACGGGACACGTGAAACCCTGTAGGAATCTACCTCGACCACGAGGTAAGGCTAAATACTTCTTACAACCGATAGTGAACTAGTACCGTGAGGGAAAGGTGAAAAGTACCCCGGGAGGGGAGTTAAAAGTACCTGAAACCATATGCTTACAAACAGTTGGAGGGTGAAGTTATCCAGTTTACTGGATACGCCTGACAACGTGCCTATTGAAGAATGAGCCGGCGAGTTGTGTTCCAGTAGCGTTAGGTTAAGCTTTTAAATAAGTTGAGCCAAAGCGAAAGCGAGTCTTAAAAGGGCGATTTAGTTGCTGGAACTAGACCCGAAACCGTGTGATCTATCCATGGACAGAGTGAAGTCTTGAGAAATCAAGATGGAGGCTCGAACCAGTTAACGCTGAAAAGTTATTGGATGATCTGTGGATAGCGGTAATATGCCAATCGAACACGGAAATAGCTGGTTCTCCCCGAAATAGCTTTAGGGCTAGCCTTGAAATTTAAATTGCAGAGGTAGAGCTCTGATTGGATCGTTGGGGGTCTTTATGACCTACCACATCCTGTCAAACTACGAATGCTGTGATGTACATTTCAGGAGTTAGACTATGAGGTCGAAGCTTCATCAGTCAAAAGGGAAACAGCCCTCATCGCCAATTAAGGTCCCTAAATTTAGTCTCAGTGGAAAAGGATGTGAAAGTCCTTAGACATCCAGTATGTTGGCTCAGAAGCAGCCATCATTTAAAGAGTGCGTAATAGCTCACTGGCAAAGGAAATTTGCACCGACAACGTAACGGGGCTTAAGACTAATACCGAAATTGCGGGATTGTAGAAATTTATTTCTATGATCGGTAGGGGAGTGTTCTATATTCCACGAAGGTAGACCGTAAGGACTGCTGGAGAGTATAGAAGTAAGAATGCCGGCATGAGTAGCGAAAGATATGTAAAAAACATATCCACCGCATGCCTAAGGGTTCCTCGGCTATGTTAATCATCCGAGGGTTAGTCGGTCCTAAGCTGAGAGCGAAAGCTGTAAGCGATGGACAACAGGTTTATATTCCTGTACTAGTATTTGTTCGTTATCAACAATGGGGTGACCGGGAAGGAGAACGTAAAGAGCTTTATGGTTAAGCTTCTAAGCAGCAAGGTAGGATTAGCAGGCAAATCCACTAATCCGTTACGTCGAGCTGTTATGGGGAGTCTGGTAGCAATACCGGGCGACTTTACTATTCATCCTGCAAGAAAAACCTCTAGCGAGAACAAATCTAACCGTACCGTAAACCGACACAGGTGGGCGAGTAGAGTATACTAAGGTGATCGGGATATCTTCTCTTAAGGAATTCGGCAAACTGCTGTCGTAACTTAGGGATAAGGCAGCCCATGGGTTTTAATTCATGGGGACACAAACCAGGCTCGAGCGACTGTTTAACAAAAACACAGGTACCTGCTAACTCGAAAGAGGATGTATAGGTGCTGACACCTGCCCAATGCCAGCATATTAAAGAAGTGGGTCATTCCGAGTTTACTCGGATGAAGCTTGCAACTGAAGTACTGGTCAATGGCGGCCGTAACTATAACGGTCCTAAGGTAGCGAAATTCCTCGTCGCTTGATAGGCGACCCGCACGAAAGGTGTAACGACTTGAGCGCTGTCTTGAGAGGAGGCCCGGCGAACATTGAAATGGCTGTGAAGATGCGGCCTACCCACACCCGGACAAACAGACCCTGTGGAGCTTTACTAAAACTTGGCATTGGATTAGGTTCATTGATGTAGAGTATAGGTGGGAGACTTTGAAGCAGTTCCGTCAGGAATTGTGGAGTCAACAGTGTAATACCACCCTTTAATGTTTCTGATTCTAATTTGAGCCGTAATCCGGTTCAAAGACAGTGTCTGGTGGTTAGTTTGACTGGGGCGGTTACTTTCTAAAGTGTAACGAAAGTACTCAAAGGTTCCCTCAGTTCCAATGGAAACGGAACAAAGAGTGTATTGGCATAAGGGAGCTTTACTGTTACACCTACAAGTGGAGCAGTTGCGAAAGCAGGACAAAATGGCCCTTAGGTGGCATGTGGATGCGCCTAAGATTAATGGATATAAGCTACCCCGGGGATAACAGGCTAGTCTTGCCCAAGCGTTCATAGCGACGGCAGGGTTCGGCACCTACAACTAACACAACGGGGCGCGGTAGAAGTAATTCTATTAGCACTGTTATAAAAATTTAATTATCAGCTCATAACGGTGGAGTCCTAATTAGGTATATAATATACCTGATGGATAATACCGTGGGAAGTCTAACAAATGAACAAAAGTCAATTCTCATAGGAACTCTTTTAGGAGATGGTTTTATGAGAAAAAAGAAGAACGCTTATTTAGAAATAAACCATTGTTATAAACAAAAGGCATTGGTTGATTGGATCTTTAATAACTTTAAGTCGTACGTTAATACTCCTCCAAAAATAAGAAGAAATAATGGAGCAAGAGAAGCTTATAGATTTTCTACAAGAAGTCTTCCAGTTTTTACTACTTAATTATGACTTATTTTATAAAAATGGAGTGAAGCATATTCCAAACGATTTAATTATTGATCCACTTGCATTAGCTGTATGGTTTATGGATGACGGAAATAAATCTAGATCATCAATATATCTAAATACACAACAGTTTATTCTAAATGATCAAATTCAATTAATGAACATTTTAAGAAAAGAGCTTGGAATCGAATCAACTCTAAATAAAGATAAAACTTATTATAGAATTAGAATAAGAACAAGCAGTACTCCAAAATTTGTTTCACTAATTGATCAATTTATATTGAAAGATTTTCGATATAAATTACCACTTTGTTATGACCCCGTATCGACTTAGAACATAATGTTCTGGAGTTCTCTTTAATATAGAGAGCTAAAACGCTGACTCCTACTCTTTAATATGACGAATTAAAGACAAGAGGATGAAGGTATAGTCAGTTCTTGTAAGTAATTACGAGGTATTTTACGCGATGTCGGCTCGTCACGTCCTGGGGCTGGAGAAGGTCCCAAGGGTTAGGCTGTTCGCCTATTAAAGTGGCACGTGAGCTGGGTTCAAACCGGCGTGAGCCAGGTTGGTCTCTATCCGGTGTGGGCGTTGGATTTTTGAAGGGAGTTCGTTCTCAGTACGAGAGGACCGGAATGAGGAAACCTCTGGTGCATCAGTTGTTCTACCAAGGGCATCGCTGAGTAGCCAAGTTTCTATTTGGATAAGTGCTGAAAGCATATAAGCACGAAGCCAATCCCAAGATGAGAAATCCTTCTTAAGACCCCTTGTAGACTACAAGGTATTTGAGTTCTAACGCAATTATGGAGCAATCTATATGCGTGTTAGTCCTCTTTATAGGCTCTAGGTGTAAGTACAGCAATGTATTCAGCCGAGGAGTACTAATCGGTCGATAATTTTACTAAAGTCGATCATTTCGAAATTAGATCATTCTATTCAGTTTCAAGGAGCTAAATTCCTGGTGATGTTAGCGGAGTGGAACTACCTTAAACCATCCCGAACTAAGCAGTAAAACGCTCCATCGCCGAAAATACTTTCCCCATGGGGGATGGGAAGATAGGTAATTGCCAGGATTTAGTTCTTTTAATTTGCTTCATAATCCCATATAATGGAGTTGTGTAGTGAATTAAAAGACGTTTAAAACGCCCAAAAATCTATAGAAAGGAATTTTTTAACATGGCGTCAAAGAAAAATAGCACAGAAGAAACTACATCAAGTCTTCTTTCTGAATACCTCGCTAGCTACATGCCTGCTAAACTCAAAAAAGGTGATATCGTTGAAGGAAAAGTTGTACAATCCAAAAAAGGTATGCTTTTGGTTGATGTTGGCGGTAAAGCAGAAGGAGTTATTTCTGGAAGAGAATTGCATGCAGAAAGCACTGATATTTCAAAACTTCAAGCAGGCGATCCAATCTTTGTTTATGTCCTTACTCCAGAAGATGATAAGGGACAAATTCAGCTATCTTTACGAAGAGCTGATATTTTAAAGAACTGGATTGAACTAGAAGAATTGAAGAGGAATAACGGTACAATTGAGGTTACTGTTCTTGATGCAAATAGCGGAGGATTATTGGTAAAAACCAAAGGAGGACTTCCTGGTTTTATCCCATCATCTCAGCTCGATTCTGCACGATTGTATAAATCGACAAGCGAATCACGACAAGAAGCAATTTCAAAAATGCCTGTAAAACTCAGCGAATTTATCGGTCAAAAAATTGCTACAAAAATCATTGAGATAGACAAAGATAAGAATAGAATTATTCTTTCAGAAAAGCTTTTGACATCAGGTGAGGATTTCTCAAAACGTGAGGAAACTCTTCGAAATGCAAAAGTTGGAGATGTCTTTGATGGAACAGTTACAGGTGTAACACCATTCGGTCTTTTTGTTAATGCAGAAGGACTTGAAGGATTAGTACATCTTTCTGAAATCTCTTGGGATAAAGTTTCTGATCCAGCTGATTTCCACGGAGTTGGTGATAAAGTAAAGATTCAGCTTATCGGTATTTCAGATAACGGAAAAAGAGTAGCATATTCTATCAAACGACTTATCAATGATCCTTGGGCAAATTCCATTAGCCAGTACAAACAGGGACAAATAGTTAAGGGAACGGTTCAAAAGATCGTAGACTATGGTGTCTTTGTAAAGATTACTGAAGGATTAAATGGATTGATCCATATTTCTGAGCTTTCCGAAGATATGGTCGATGACCCTTCTAAAGTTGTTAAAATCGGGGATGAATTAGATCTTAAAATCATTTCAATCTCACCAACAGACCGACATCTTGGCTTATCTCTAAAAAGAGTAAAGCATGATGATGGCTCACAACCTGTTGAAGAAGTACGATTAGGAAAGAATCGTGAGCAGCTACTTGATCCTGAATCAAGGGCATAATATGATTATGAAAAAACAAAAGAGGGGTTTTAAACCCCTCTTTTTTGTTTTGTATTACTCGGCATAACATGCAGGTTGGTACAATAGACTATATGCAATGTTTGTGGAAATAGTATATAATTGCCCAAAGCTAATTAAGATTCAAGATATGTCAATTAATGGATTAACAGGTACGGAAACTGGTGTAGGGAATCCTGAAGGGAGTGTCTATGATCAAGCGCTTGAAGCATTCCTGGCTACGGGTGATAGTTCACTACTTCAAAAATTATTGGCTCGTCTCGGGATATCGCAGCAAAGTGCATATGATGGAGAGTTCAATATGGATGGGCAAAATAGCTCAACAACAACTTTTGAAATTCCCCCAAGGAGATTTCCCTGGAGGAATAATGCGGATATTATAAATAAACTTGTTGCCTCATTAGAACGCCTCATAAAAGATGGAAGAGATGCTGGAAGGAATGTTTATCGCATCCCAGATGAAGGACTAGAGAGTGTAATTATTGATTCGAGAGACATACCGACTACTTTAAATTTTCATCACACTGCACTCCATGTAATTGGGAGATTTAGTGAGGATGGAAAGATTCTAAATTTGGTAAAAATAACCTTAGAAACAGTCAACCAGACTTCACTTGTCGCGGATCCTAACATAGGTAATTGATTTTTACTTCCCTAAATTGCAAAAAATGTTTCATATGATTGATGAGGTGATTCGTATCTTCCTGTAATCTATTCACTTTTCAATCTTTCCTTCATATAGTATAATAGAAATAAAGTTAGCACTGGTAACTTTCAAGTGTTAGAATTATTTTCCATTTAATGGTATAATATCCTACCAACGTATTTTAAATATACATTTGTTATGAGTGGAATCTCAAAATTAACGAACAATGCAAAGAAAGCTTTAAAAGGATCATATAATGCAGTAAAGAAAAATAATACTTCTACTCTAGAAATATCACATCTTTTTCAGGGGTTACTTGAAGCAGAAGATGGTATAGCATCTCGAATTCTTCATGCTACTGGTTTTACCCCACTTATTGAGGATAAAATTACTGCATATACACATGAAGATGAGTTTGATGATTATTCAACTACAATTCAGATATCTGATGATTACAGAAAAGCCTTAGAAAATGCCTTTAATATCGCCAGATCGCAATATCATGTGTATGTAGGAACAGAGCATATCCTTTTAGGAATTTTAAAGATAAAAAAGAATTCATTTGTATCAGAACTTGCAAAAGCGGGGTTGACTTATGAATATGCAGATAAATATATTTCTTCATATGCTAATTATCCTGCTGGGTTATTAGCTAAGTTCCCGGTACAGGAAGATAAGGGTAATTCAGTTCTCCCAATGCTTGGAAGAAATTTAACTGAGATGGTAAAGAATAATCAAATCGACATCATTCTTGGAAGAGAAAAGGAAATTGATAGAATTATCCATATTATTGAACGAAGAAGTAAAAATAATCCAATCTTAATAGGGGAGGCGGGAGTAGGTAAAACTGCTATTGTTGAAGGATTTGCACAAAGAATTGTCAAAGGAGAAGTTCCTGAAGACTTAAAAGACGTACAAATTTGGGCGATAGATACTGCTCGTCTTATGGCAAGCACAGAAATGAGAGGAGATTTAGAAGCAAAAGTAATGGCTTTAATTGAAGAAGTAACAAGCAAAAGTAATATTATTCTTTTCATTGATGAAATTCATGGTATTGTAGGAAATGGTACAGGTAATGATATCAGCGCCATAATAAAGCCATATCTAACAAGACCATCTTTCCGATGTATTGGTGCAACAACTCTTTCAGAATACCAAAAATATTTTGAACCAGATGCTGCTCTTACAAGAAGATTTCAAACAATTCTTGTCGATGAAATTTCAGAAGATAGTGCTATAAATATTCTTAAAAATCTTCGAACCGAGCTTGAGAGATACCATAAAATAAAAATAAGCGAGGATGCAATATATAACGCGGTAAAATTATCAACAAGATATATTCCTGACAGGTATTTACCTGATAAGGCAATTGATGTTCTTGACGAAGCAGCAGCAAAGCTAAAGCTTGAAAGGCAGGACATTACAGAGGAAATGAAAACAGCAAGTTCAGAAATAGCTCTTTTAAGAAAAGAAAAAGAAAGCTTTGTAAATGAAAGTAACTTTGAAAGGGCATTAGATATTCGCAAACGTGAACAGGAGCTAAAATCATTTCTAGATGAAGCTTTCCATAACCTAAAACGAACAAGAACTTCGACTAGGTATGTAGTAAATGAAGATTCCATTCGAAGTGTAATCTCAGGCTGGACGGGGGTACCAATACAAACGTTAACGGTTACCGACAAATCTTCTTTGAAAAGCCTTGAAAATGATATCCAAAAGATGGTTATAGGTCAGGATGATGCTGTATCCCGGGTCACTCATGCAATTAAAAGCGCAAGACTCGGAATTCGAAACGAAAAAAGGCCGCTTGCATCATTTCTATTCTTAGGTCCAACGGGGGTTGGTAAAACAGAACTTGCAAAACAGGTAGCTATTAAGCTTTTCGGAGACCTTCGTTCACTCGTCCATATAGACATGAGTGAATATATGGAAAGTCATACCGTTTCTAAGTTTATTGGCTCACCTCCGGGATATATTGGTTTTCAGGAAGGCGGACAACTTACCGAGAAGGTTCGACGAAGACCATATTCCGTTATCCTATTTGATGAAATTGAAAAAGCGCATGTTGAAGTATTAAATATATTACTTCAAATTTTGGAAGAAGGACATTTGACGGATAGTAAGGGAAGAGTAGTAAATTTCAAAAATACTATTATCATTCTTACATCAAATATTGGTGCTGATCGAATCAAAAATGATAAGCACTTAGGATTTAATGTTTTATCAAGAAAAGATGAAGAGGAAAAAAGTTATGATAAAGCGTATGAGGAGATGCGTGATAAGATTATGGAGGATATGAAGTCATACTTGACTCCTGAATTTGTAAATAGACTGGATGATATTATCATCTTCAGAGGATTGAATCAAGAAAATATTGAAAAAATTACGGAAAAACTTTTGAAGGAATTAAAAGATAGGTTGAAAGAGAATAGATTGAATTTTAGCTATGATAAAGATACCGTTTCATATATAGCGAGAAAAGGTTTTAATAAAGAATATGGAGCTAGACCAATTAATCGTGCAATAGAGGAGCATATTGAATTCCCATTATCCGATAAGTTATTAACAAAAGATATTGGAAAGAAAACATATAACATCCGAGTCCGTATTCTCAAAAGTGGTGAGGATGAAAAAGTAAGTGTCGATTTTGAATAATACAAATGGTGAAGTATATATGTAATAACTGTGGGGCAGAATTTCCGAAGTGGATGGGAAGATGTACCGCTTGTAATGCCTGGAATACCTTAGAAGAAGTTGAAGTACGAGTTTCTACAGGGACCCGTACACGAGGATCGGTTGTTGTCCCTTCGTATACAACGTTAAATGATATCAGACTTCAAAAAGATGACAAGCGATTAGGGACAGGTTTTCAGGAATTTGATAGGGTTCTTGGCGGTGGAATTGTAAAAGGAGAAGTTATCCTGTTAAGTGGTGATCCTGGAATAGGTAAGTCAACTCTCTTACTCCAATCTCTTGTTCAAATTATATCACAAGGTGCAAAAGTCCTTTATGCGACAGGGGAAGAATCGGAAAGCCAAATTGGTTTAAGAGCATCTCGTATTGCAAAAACAACCCAAGAAGCTGAGCGTGCCATGATTGTTGCATCAAGTGATATTGATGAGATTATGCTACTGACTGAAAAGGTGAAACCCGATCTTCTTATCATTGATTCAATCCAAACTGTGGAATCAAGCAATATTTCAGGAGTTAGCGGAGGAGTTGCACAGGTGAAAGAATGCTCTACTATTATCTCTCGGTTTGCAAAATCATCCGGTATTCCCGCTATTATAGTTGGTCATGTAACAAAGGAAGGCTCAATAGCTGGTCCTAAAGTATTAGAGCATATTGTCGATGCGGTAATTTATCTTGAAGGAGATAGTTTTAGAGAATTTCGAATCCTTCGTAGTGTAAAAAATCGTTATGGAGCCCAGGGAGAGATTGGTGTATTCGAAATGAAGGAAAAAGGTTTAAGTGAAGTAACTAACCCTTCCTCTATGTTTATTAATCCCCTTACTGCTTCTTCAGCAGGAGTATGTTTAGTGAGTATTATTGAAGGGTTACGCCCCATAATTCTAGAAGTTCAAGCATTAACTTCTCCAACATACCCTGGAACCGCAAGAAGGGTAGGGAGCGGTATAGAGTATAACAGGCTCCAATTGCTTACAGCAGTAATTTCAAAAGCTTTAGATTATAAGCTGCAAAACTTTGATATTTATGCAAATGTTGTTGGAGGTTTAAAGATAAATGATCCATCTCTAGATTTAGGAATCTGTGCATCAATCATATCTTCCTATACAAATAAGGTCATAGGACAAGATACTGTATATATCGGAGAAGTTGGATTATCTGGTGAAGTACGAAATACCGTAAATATGGAAAAGAGGATTGATGAAATTGAAAAGCTGGGAATATCCAAAGCAGTTGTCTCCTCTCTATATAAACCAGCTAAAAAATCTCGAAAAGTCAAAATTCAGGGGATAGATAATATCTCCCACATGTTATCCACATTCTGATCAATTCGCCTAAAGTTATCCACAGTTTGCAAAATCCCTAAATATATGCTATATTTTGAGTGTGAAAGAAGGGTATTCGACTATAGGCTTGACAAGATAAAAGTTATAGGCTATAATATAGATGCAATTGAAAATATGAAGGTTTGAAGATAGGTCCCTGGGTCTGGTTAGTAAAAGAAGCTTTACTGGTCCCATGGATATATCTTCAAACGAAATGAACGGGGGTGGGAGAAACCGCAATCGGAATCGATAAGAACATATTAGTTATCTATTATCTTCTTATCGGGGTCGGTTGGGGCAGTGCCGATCCCCCTTTTTTTCTTTTTTAATTCATAAATTCCCAAGGTGTCGTTTGACGGCAGAAAATAAATATTGTATACTCGAAAAAACTCTGATATAGAATCATCCAACATATACTCTATGCTCTCACGATGCCCTCATTTACTTATTTAATTGTACTGCAATGAACTTATCTGAACTAGACTCAAAAACGTTAGCCGAACTTCGCAAAATGGCTAAAGATAGAAAAATCGAAAATGCGACAGAATATAATAAACGAGAATTAATTCTCAAAATTTTAGAAGCGAAAACCCAAGATGAAGGAAATATCTTTATAGAAGGTGTATTGGAAATCATTAATGATGGGGCACATGGTGTCCTTCGATCAATGACCATGCGTCCTGGAGACAATGATGTATATGTATCAGGATCTCAGATAAAAAGGTTTAATCTTCGAGAGGGTGATTATATTACGGGTCAAGCACGGCTTCCGAAAGATAATGAAAAATATCTTTCCTTGCTCCGCTTAGAGGCAATTAATGGAAGAGACCCTGAACAAGCTACAAAACGTGTTTCATTCGAACGTCTTACTCCAATTTTTCCAAATATTCAAATCAAACTGGAAACTGATCCAAATGTGTTATCAACCCGTGTAATAGATTTACTTGCCCCTATCGGAAAAGGCCAAAGAGGGATGATAGTTGCTCCTCCAAAATCGGGTAAAACAATTCTTCTAAAGGAAATTGCTGATGGAATAGCTAAGAACAATCCTGATCTTCATCTATTAGTAGTCCTTATCGGGGAAAGACCAGAAGAAGTAACTGATATGCAACGATTTGTTAAAGGCGAAGTTGTTGCTTCTAACTTTGATGACCAACCTGAAAACCAGGTACGTGTGGCAGAACTTGCTTTAGAACGTGCAAAGAGACTTGTTGAAGAAGGACTTGATGTCGTTATCCTTATGGATAGTCTAACCCGTCTTGCTCGAGCATATAATATGGTGTTACCAACATCTGGTAGGACACTATCTGGTGGATTTGACCCTGTTGCATTGTACCCGCCAAAGAAATTCTTTGGTGCAGCAAGAAACTTTGAAGAAAAAGGATCTCTTACTATTATTGCAACAGCTCTTATCGATACGGGATCACGTATGGATGATTTGGTTTATGAAGAATTCAAAGGAACTGGAAATATGGAATTGGTTCTTGACCGAAGACTATCTGAACGTAGGGTATACCCATCTATTGATGCGTCCCGATCAAGCACTAGAAATGAAGAAAAACTTCTTCCTCCTGAAATCCTCAATCAATCATGGAGAGTACGAAGAATGCTTGATGCTCTGAAACAAAATGAAAAGATGAGTGCTGAAGCATTAGAATCCTTCCTTGACAGACTAAAAAGAACAAAAAGTAACGAAATCTTCCTTGCAAGTCTACACGAAAGCTTCTAAAACCCATAGTATATATGTTGAGATTATGGTATAATGAACTGGTAGTTTATACTAGTATACATCTATGTCAGAAAGTTACGAAGGAGGTTTTTATTACACTAGAGATTTTCCAGAAACAGAGAGTATAGATCCAACTGTCGATCGTGAACTCTTAAACATGATTTATGATGATCTTAACAACGTTTGTTGGGCTTTTGCTGGATGCAATTTAGATGAAGCAGATAAAAAAAATCCTTTTATTTCATACATGCGTAGGCAATTGATTAATGCTGCAAAAAATAAGGCTGAATTTGATGAATTAACGGTAACTACTTCTGATCCAATAGCAAAAAGCATTATGTCCTTAATTGAAAGGGCATTTAACAACAGAATTGAACAAGCATACATTGATAATGGTGTTAGGAATAATCGACCATATTCAGCTTGGCTTGGAGAAGATGGGACTAACAGTGATTTAAGAGCCTTAGATGTCCCGGAGAATGCGGTAGCATTAGCTCTCTATGAAATTACTCATAAAGGTGAAAATTATCAAGTTTTTATTGGAGGATGTGTTAAAAAAAATCCAATTAAATTTTCTGCATTTTCTTCTCTTGGATCTAAGCCATCAATATATATTGTGAGGATTAATAAAAATGGGAGCTATGATGGATTAAATAAAATAAATGACGCGTCTTTGATTGAAGAATTATTAAATGAAGCACAAAATGGTAATAAGGCTCTTCTCAGTGGTAATAAACCTGATCAAAATCAAAAAGGAATTTTGTTTGTATTACCAAGAGAAGAATACGAGAATCAAGTGAATACAGGTGTTGATTCTTCGCCTTTAGTCGATCCTCAAGCTCCTGAACCCTTGACTCCTCCACCAGTTGTTGCACCAAGAACCGCCCCTTCTCCAGAACAGAAAAGAAAAATCCCTGGTTTATCTCATCTTGCACAAATTTTGCTTTATATTGATGAGAAAGGAACACGAAAGGCAGCAAAGGATATAGTTAATTTGGGTAAGGTTATCGTATTATTCGCATTAGCGGTACCGGTCGAGGGTACTTTGGGAATAAAAAATTATTTGGATGAAAGAAGAAGGCAGAAAGTAATTAACCGTTTGCACAGACAGGCTTATAAGTCCCAGCAAAGAGCAAATAAAGTACCTCGAGACAGATCTGCAAGCAAAACAAGAAAGACATATGGACGACCCAGTCTTCATGCACGGAAGCCATCCTCAAAAGTCAATATCAACAGGATCAAAAGGGAATCACCAGGTAAAACGAGAAGAGAAAGATTGAAAGAAATTGCCATAAGAAAATTCTTTCCAGCTGCAATTCCTGGAAAACCGCTTTTCTCTTCAGAAAATATAATTGCTGGGGGTAGTACTCCGGCATTATTTGTTAAAATGGTTGGGTATATTGGAAAACAAATAAATACTGCTGTTTTGAGAAGAAAACCTATACCTAACTCATTGCCAGATGCTGATGCGGAGAAACTACTTAGGGAGCTTGCAGCAATGCTTTCTGATCCTCATGAACAGACTCCTACACCGCCTTCCGAATCAGCATATGAGGCTCCCCCTGATGTTGATGATGAAGTAGATATTTAGCAATTTCTATTAAACAAATTTTTAGTTATAATACATTTGTTGGGGGATGTAGCTCAATGGTAGAGCACTACATTCGCATTGTAGGGGTTGTGGGTTCAAGTCCCATCATCTCCAATATCTTTATTGGATATTTAAAGTAATAACTTTTACTTAGTAAAATAGTTTGTTTGTTTTCAGTTTCTCATGATATAGTGATGAGGAAATAATATCTGCCATGAGAACAAGGTATTTTCTACCATTCAAAATAAAAAGTATTCATTATGTCATCGTTATAGGGACTTTTTGGGCAATTTCAGACGCCTTTGTTTCATTTTATCTTCCAATACAAATGCAGTCTTATCTGCATAATCTCTTTTTATTCGGTCTTTTATTCGCGATATCATCGACTATTGGGGCTTTAAGTGATATTGGATTAGGGATTCTATCGTCAAAAATTAAATATACCCTTTATTTCATATTGGGTTTACTTTCTTCTTTAGTACTTATATTTTCCTCCATTCTACCATTTAATGTAATCTTAATTGTTTGGATTATGGCTGTTTGGGGAGTATATTATGAATTTATGCAAATAGCTGTTTTCAATTATGTAACCAGACATAAGCATATTGAAGAACACTCAAGAAATTTCGGTTTGATCTATCTTTTTGAAAATCTAAGTTATGTTATCGGACCTATAATCGGAGGATTTCTTATTGTATCAGGAAAATATGCAATATATTCTGTCTGCTTCGCGTGTATAATTATAGCTTTTTTGTTTATCAGGCCATTAATAGTTATACATAAACATAAGGAGAAGCCCTTTCTAGTATATGAAAAAAAATTATCATTTAATTTTAAAAAGGAGTTAAGAAGCTTCAAGAAGATTTGGCAGTTTGCATTCATAATGTTTATAGGAATTTTTTTATATAACGTATGGGATTCATTTGTTTGGACTCTAGAACCCTTACAAAGTACGGTATCTAATGCAGTCTTTGCCGGTATTATCACTGCAATATTTACTCTTCCATTAGCAACTCTAGAAGCATGGGGAGGAAAGATTGCTGATATATATGGAAGAAGAATCACCTTCATCTTAGGATTTTTTATTGCATCTTTATTTACATTTCTTTTTGGTTTACAGGATAATTTGTATCTGAGGATAATATTAGCTCTCATCGCTGCAGTAGGATTTGCCTTTGCATATCCGGCAATGATGGGGGAGACGTCAAAAGAAACCAGTGAACATGAAAAGCAATTAGGTAATATTGCCGGGTTGCAACGAATATTCGTAAATGGTGGATATATTCTAGGTCCAATATTTGCAGGTTATGTAAGCAGCATTTATGGAATTCAACGTGCGTTTAGTATTCTTGGCCTTGTCATGATGTTCTCATTTATACCCATTCTTATCTTCATGACCCACTATCATTTTAAGGGGAGAATTCACAGAGTTCTTGTAACTGAATTTGAACTTTAATAACTTTTCTTGTTCACTCGTATCCTAATTTTGGAACAATTAATATTAATATTTCAGTTTGGGTTGCGGGGTATCCTCCTGTTTGCTATAGTAGTTTGCAATTAGATACTCCAATGACATCAAATACAACTTTACCTGTACAAGCAGATCTTCAAGCATATTATCCGGTATCATTTGAGCCGGATGTTTTTACTAAAGAAGAAAGATTCCTTTTAAATCCTTTTTTTACAAACCTTGATAAACCAGTTTTTGTTTTGCAAAATCTACCTACTGAAATTGCGGCAGCACTTGCTTCCCGTTACAGTAGGAGCATGTGGGGGCTTCGAAGAGTGTTTTTAAAGGAATATATATGGCCATTAGTTCATCCCGAGCTTCTTCCCGGATGGGAAAGCCTCGATATTGCGAGCAGGAAATCGTCCTTAGAAACAAAGGATGAAGTTCTCGGCTTTATTACCTATCTGAATGAGCATGGAGGGCTTGAGCATGTAGCAGATATTCAACGTGCAAGAAAATTTTTTGAAAAATGGTTAAACCAATATGGAGATGATTCTATTGCAGAACTTGGATCATATTTAGTAGGGATAGAAGGAGTTTCCATGCTTTGTTCAATTTGGGGAGTAGAGAGTATTCCTTACGCATCTCTAATTGCAAAATCAACCCGATATGTAAATTTTTCTGATAAACGTACAGATGGTGAATACAAATTTATTATTCCTGGTGAGATACGCGGAACAAAATATGAAGAAAGCTATACGAAAGCTCTCCATAATCTCTTTGCTACCTATGCGAACACGATTTCTCCCTATACAGAATATGTAAAGGGTATATACCCAAAGGGCGATGATGAAAGTGATACTTCATTTCATGCATCTCGTCAGGCAAAAGCATTTGACGACCTTCGAGAGTTGCTTCCTTTTGCAACACAGACAAGTTTTGCAATCCATGCGAACATGAGATCATTTGAAGCAATTATTAATAATCTTCTGGCTCAACCGTTTGGTGAAGCACGATGGCTAGGACAGGCTATCTTTGAAGAACTCCATACTGTTGCTCCTTCTTTAATATCAAGAGTAAATACACCAAGAGGAGCAGCTGTTCAGCAGTATCGAGCACAAATGATTACGTATAAGGGTAAATTGGGGAAAAAGGTAAAGACGAATAATGGGGTACTTGAAAAAGAAAGAATTCGATTGTTGGATTATACAAAAGATGCTGAAAAGAAAATCCTTTCAGCCTACTTATTTCATGAGGGAACTTCAGGATACGATGAGATTACGCAAAGTATTAATAAGCTTTCTGCTGAAGAAAGGAAAAAGATGCTCAAGGAGTTATTGAAATTAAGGAGTAATGGAGGTAGTAACATGCCAAGAGAGGCCATACGATTTAATACGGTAGAAGATGCATTCAAACATGCACACTATAGCTTTCTTCTTTTAATCCGTGGAGGTGATCTGCGGGATCTTTACAGACATCGCTATGCTGATAAGGCAATCTCATGTATGAATTTAAGGAATGGTTATACATTAGAAAATGAAGTGATAAAGTCTCCTTTCATTAAACAAATATCACAAGCTCTAGAAGGAGTGAAAAAAGTATATGACGATTTGGAAAAGAAAGACCCATCTATCTCCCAATATGTCGTTCCTTTCGGGTATAGACAGGAGTTGTATCTTCAACTTAGCGCATGGGAGGTCTATTGGATTGGAGAACTGAGAACAGGCACTCAAGCGCGTCCAGAGTATGGAGAAATATGTAGGCAGATGGCCAGCATTGCAAAAAGAGTAGACCCAAATATCTTTAGCGCTATGATCATAGGAGAAGAAGAAGGAAGAATCCCAAGAAGAAAATATGCTAAAAAGTTGGAAGAAAAAGCAAAAGAATAACCAGTTTTACCTTGAACCGCATTTATCCTTGTGATATAGTCCAGTTGTCATAATTTCTCTTAATATTCTTATGCCCGAGTTAGATATTTTAAAAATTCTCCAAGATTGTCAAAAAACCCTTCTTATTGCATCTTTCCCAGCTGATATTGACGGTATAGCCTCAGCAATTATTCTCAAGAAATACCTTGTATCAAATGGAAAAGATTGTATTGCAATCTGTCCCGATCCTATTACTGAAATTGCAAAGAAGAAATACAATTTTTTACCATATATGGATGAAATCTTGTATGCGGAAAGTAACGCCACCTTACTAAATGAAAACATTGATGCAGTAATATTATTTGACTCATCAACCTTAACCCAGTTTTATAACCCAGCAAAAGAAGAGGTTTTTGATCTTTGTAAAGTAAAAAAGGTTATTCATATTGATCATCATGAAGATATGGGGAAAATCCCTGCAGATATTAAAGTAATTGATGTGCATGCTTGTGCAAGTGTTCAGGTTCTTTTGGATCAGGTTGTTCCACTTGCATATATAACACCATCATTGGGAGAACTTGTTTTTGCAGCATTAGTTGAAGATACAGGAAATTTTGTATGGAATTTGCAGTCTTCACGTCCATATAATATTGCTGCACATTTAATTGATATTGGGGTACGTACTGCTCCGATCATCTACCAATTAATATTATGGAAAGATAAGGAATATATTGAAACATTAAAATGGATGCTTACACATATCGAATATTTTGATGATATCCATACCATTATGCTTTGTATTCCATTTGAAATAAAAGAAAAAGAGAAAATTGATGGGGAAAAGTTTCAGAAAATTAAGGAAATATTTGAATTACAGATTGCCAAATTTATTAGGGGATATGACAGAGGAATTCTTATATATGAAGAGCGAAAAGGCTATATATATGCATCATTTAGGGCAAATGATGTAACCAATACTGTTGATATTCCTGTATTGTTAGCAAAAGTAGGTGGAAAGAGTGGGGGTCATTTCAATTCTGCAAGCATAAAAATAGATGGAGTATTTGAAGAAATAAAAGAAATTTTACAAGATCTTTTACATGATGCGTTAGTGAAATAATCTTCTTCTTTTCAAGTTACTTTAAAAGTGTTATTATTCCCTGCAACTAATATTAAAAATGATAGAAAACTCTTCTGATCAAGATAGAAATTCAGAATCAGAATCTTTGAGGGAGCAGTTATTAACTGAGTTCCATAGAGCTGTCAATTGCTTGTTTCCTATTGGATGTGATGGAATACCTGAAGCAGGTATTTTAGGTACTTTTATGTATGTTTTTTTATATGATGGAGGAAAAAATGAAAATTTGGTATATAACGGTTTAGATTACGATTATGGCTTTTATTCTCTTTCAGAATGGCTAGATAGTTTATTGAATAATGGGCGATCATTGAATAATTTAAATATTTATCAGGTTATATATGAACGTTTTAAAGAGGCTTATTGGGCTGCATCGCATGTTTGTGAGCATTTATTTCGGAATTCTTCCTATCGAAATATAGATGGTCATAATCCTCCTAAAGGTAAAATTTTTATCCCAGAAGATATTCGATGGGGAAGCATTGCAGGATCATTTAATATGATAGAAGAAGTGAGGGATATAAATAGTCCTAATTCGAAACGTGTTGAAAGGTTAAAATTTCATTCATTTACAAACTATGCATCCGGGAGAGCAGATTCACGATGTTTATTTCATCTCAATTCAAGAAGAGAGGTAGATGCAATAATATCTCATATGGATGACCGTATTCCCCCATCTTTTGGACAGGAACAATTCTCTTCTATGGATAAAGCCGATCGCATTTCTGAAATTTCTACCGGATTGGTTAGTAACATTTGTTGCGAATATTTGGAGCAATTGAGAAATGAGCTAAGGATCTTTGGTACAGAAGATCAAGAAGAAAAGTTTCTTAGAGAAGTTAGAGAATGCATCACTTCACTATTTAATGAATTAAATAGTTTAGAAGGATTTGGAATAAGTTCTGAATTTTATAATGTGATTACTGATCTGGAACAAATTCTTCTTCAAAATCAAAATGCATTAATGCAATATGTTCAATTTTTAGCTGATAGGGGTATACTTGTATATCTTTGTCAAAACTTGAAAGAGAATAATTTTCCCTATATGCTGTTGTTTGCATATCACAAACTTGGTCAAAGTATCATACCGGTATTAGGAGCATTAAATTTTATTAATCCTTATCATGTCTTAAAATTTTGTGTACTTTCCGATACGTTTGATGAAATTGAGGTGGATCCTGAAACACTTACAATAATAGTTGAAAACAGCATGACTACAATTATTCCTGTATCTTCTGATTCATCGATTAAAGCTTTAATCCCTATGAAAGCGGAAGTATAGGTTCATTACTTTGATTAAATCATACAACTTTTTGATGAGCGTTATTTGAGGATACCTTCATCTTTAATGCCTCTTCCGGTTTTAGTGAAATTGACCAAAGTATTTCAAATATTTGCTTTTGTAGACTTGCAATAGCTTTGCTGTGTATTTCTACTCCAAATATTTCTCCTTCCGTATTCCAATCAAAGAAACATACAACATCATTATAAATTGTTACCTGGTGATCTATTTTTAATTGCTCAGCGGGGATATATCGAAACATATAATTTTTAAAAAGTTCACCTTTAGTATAATATACTATATTTTCTTTTGTCAGGTATGGGTCATCAGTTGAAATAATTTCCCTTTCAGTAATTCCTCTTTCGTAGCATATCTCCCTGTATCTCTTTGCGAAAGTCTTTCCGAATATATCGACTTCCGTAAGATAATAATACGATAGAAGTTCTTTTGATTCCAGTTCATGCCATATCATTTGTTTCAAGCCATCTTTACCACGATAAAATAATACTTCTGCCGCATTGTTATAACTATCTTTTCCTTCCTGTTCCAAGATCTTTTGGAGCTTTGGAAATTCTTGCTCAATTTCTTGTATCTTTTGTCTTTTCTTTTCAATAAGGAAATATAACTCTTGAGGTTTAACAGCCTGTACTTTTTTTGATTTGTCTTCCGGAATTTCTTTGCAAATTCCCGTTTTTATCATGTTCTCAATTAACCGGTATAGAGTAGTTCTAGGAAGGCATGTATCTCTAGCAAGTTGAAGCAGGGTAGCTTCTTTGCGCTTTAGAAGCGCTTTATACACCAGCGTTTCTTTATCAGAAAGTCCTAATTCTTCAAAAAATGAAATAAGTTGATCCATAATTACTGTCCACCATTTGGACAACAATTATACATTGCAGCACATGCATAATACAATAGGGATATCATATAATAGATATGAATAAAAGGAAGAAGGAACAATTCGCTGTTATAACTGGGGCAAGTACGGGAATTGGAAGAGCTATAGCAAAACAACTAGGTGATCGGGGATATTACCTTCTTCTTTTAGGAAAAAGTATTGATGGAATGAAGCAAACATTAAATGGATATTCAGGAGAAATATTTATTGTTGATCTTAAGAAAAAGAAAGAAATATTTTCTGTTTGCAGGAAGATAAAAGGTAAATATCCTCAAATTAATGTTTTAGCAAATGTAGCCGGTGTCTATCATAATCAATCCAGGGCATTTGCAGACATCCCCTATGAAAAATACTCACATGTTCAGTTGCAAGAAATTATGTCGGTAAATTTAGAAGCTCCAATGATATTATGTCACGAGCTTCTGACACATATGCCTCGTAATGGTAAAGTTATAAATATATCGGGTACTTTTGAATCCGGAGCAAAGGGTTGGTTACCATATTATCTAGCAAAAAAAGGAGTTGAAGATTTTACCATTGGGCTTGCTCAGGAAGTTGCTGATAAAAAGATTCAAGTTAATTGTATATCTCCCTCTGATACTAAGACTGAAGGATATGAAAAATACTTTCCTGAATATGCTAAAGATGATATTTGTTTGCAGCCTAGTGAGGTTGCAAAAATAGCAGAGTTTTTAACAACTGCAGATTCAAAAATAATTTCGGGACAAATTATAACCGTAAAGCGATACTAGTTGCTATCATCTAAAACTCATGTTATATTCCAAACATATTATCCATTTATTATGAATCCCTTAGAAAACTTGGCAGATTATTCCTCAGAGACAGGGGGATTAGGTTATGTGGATATTGAAAAAGTTATTACTGATGTCTTAAGTGGAAAAAGTGAATATGAAGATGGGAAAAGATTATTAAGTGGTATTGTAAGTAGAACTCTAGGTGCTTCTTATAATGATATATATTCTTCAATTGCTGATATTAGTATACATGTGGCGGGTTGGTTAATTGCATTTGGAATTGATCCAAGAAGAAATACAATGGAAAATGGTACAGTAAAGAATTCTGATCCAAAAACTATATTATCCGAAATGTCAGGAGAATATGAGAGAAGTGGAAAATATACTGAAAATAAAATATTGCATGAGGCGTATACAAGCACTTATGAACTTTTATGTCGTTATCAACGTCTTCCTGAACATAGAACTTTAGTGGTCGATGATGTGATAAAAGCATTGGAGGAGAAATTAACATTAGGAAGAATAAATTTTATTGAAGGTAGAATGATGATTTTAAGAGCTATGCCTGATTTTATAAGTCATGGAGGTGTATATGGTGATATTAAATTTGCGGCATATGCATTAGCTTTTGGAGTAAAACCTGTAAAAGGTAATGAGCAAGATGGATACAAGATTGGAAATCGATTTGAAATATACAACGAATTTATGCGGGAGTTAATAAATTTAGGATTTTTGGTTGAAGCATATAACTTATTAGAAATATATGCAGAATTAACAAGATTAATAGATTAAGTTGTATGATAAGTTATTTAGATTAATTGCTACTTTTTCCAATATTTAATACAATCTACTCATACTTTCCGGGGCTGTAGCTCAGGTGGTTAGAGCACTTGCATGGCATGCAAGGGGTCAGGAGTTCGAGTCTCCTTAGCTCCATTTTATTGAATTGCACTTGTAAATTAGAGTATAATCCATTAGTCACGAACGAAATATGGGACAAACTTATGACTTTGCAAAAATTGAAGAGAAATGGTTAAAGAGATGGAATG
The DNA here is from genome assembly GCA_025450075.1 of Patescibacteria group bacterium. GTDB lineage: Bacteria > Patescibacteriota > Dojkabacteria > JAKAPS01 > JAKAPS01 > JANWIC01. The sequence continues at coordinate 58,247 of JANWIC010000003.1, forward strand.
AAAAAGGGGTCTTTACCACAAATTTAAAAGAGAAGAACAAGCCTAAATTCTATAACCTCTGTATGTTTCCATATCCGTCTGCAGCAATGTTACACGTGGGGCATGCATATACATATAGCGGAACTGACGCATATGGTAGATTTAAACGTCATTTAGGGTTAAATGTCTTCCAGCCTATGGGATTTGATGCATTTGGCATCCATGGCGAAAACTTTGCAATTAAAGTAAATAGACATCCAAGTGATGTGTTGGAAGAAAATGTTAAAAACTTTAAATCCCAGATGGATAAGTTGGGGGTTATGTTTGACTGGTCACATACAGTAAACACCTCATATCCTGACTATTACAAATGGACCCAATGGATTTTTGTCCAGTTGTATAAAAATGGATTGGTTGAGCGGAAAAGCGCTCAAGTAAATTGGTGTCCTTCATGTAAAACCGTGTTGGCAGATGAACAGGTTATCCAAGGAAGATGTGAGCGATGTTCTACTCTAACAGAAAAGAAAGAGATGTTACAGTGGTTTTTCAAAATCACAGACTATGCACAACGGTTATTGGACAACTATGATACGATTGATTGGCCACAAAAAGCAGTTGCTTTGCAAAAGAATTGGATTGGTAAATCAGAAGGTGCTGTTATTTCCTTTGATTTACAGAATGAAAATGGTGAGGTAATTCCGGAAAACCTTGAGGTTTTTACGACACGTCCTGATACAATTTTTGGTGTTACTTTCATTGTCATTTCAACCAAGCATTCATTAATTAAACGGGTAAGTAGTAAGGCATATGAAGATGTTATCTCCTTTATTAAAGAATCTGAAAGCCAGACAGCTGTAGAAAATCAAAAAAATAAAGCAGGAGTATTTACCGGTATATATGCAAAGAATCCTTTAAGTGAAGATAAAGTTCCTGTTTATGTTGCAAACTATGTTTTAAATGATTATGGAACTGGGGCTTTAATGGGTGTGCCTGCTCATGATCTGCGGGATTATGAATTTGCAAAGAAATATGAAATTGATATTAAACCAGTAATTGCATCTGATGGAAAAGAAATTCCATTCGAAGATGAGGGAGTTCTAATTAAATCCGAAGCGTATGATGGTATGGAGTCATCTACAGCAAGAGATAAGATAATAAAAGATTTGAAAAAGAAAAAGAAAGGATATGAACATACTACATATAAATTACGTGATTGGTTGATATCAAGGCAACGATATTGGGGTCCACCAATTCCGATAGTATATTGTGATGATTGCGGCCCGGTGGTTGTTGAAGACTTACCGGTATTTTTACCGAATGTGGAAGATTTCAAACCGAAAGGTGATGGAAAATCACCATTGGCAAATATTGAATCATTTATAAATACTACATGTCCTAAATGTGGAGGAAAAGCAAGACGTGAAACTGATGTCTTAGATAATTTTGTTGATTCATCTTGGTATTTTTTGCGATACCCTTCTGTAGGTATTGAAGATAAACCATTTGATCCATCTTTGACTAAGAAATGGTTACCGGTTGATGTATATATCGGTGGATTAGAGCATGCTGTTTTACACCTGTTATATGCCCGTTTTATTGTAATGGCTTTACATGATATTGGGTATCTTGATTTTGAAGAACCATTTACCAAACTTCGTGCGAATGGATTAATCATTAAAGATGGAGCAAAAATGAGTAAATCAAAGGGAAACGTTATTAATCCTGATGATTATTTGAAAGCATACGGAGCAGATGTCCTACGAACATATTTGTTATTTATAGCCCCATTTTCTGAAGGGGGAGATTTCTCTGATCGGAATATAGTGGGAATTGTTCGTTTCTTAGAAAAAGTATGGCAAATGCGTGCATTAACCGGAAAGGCGAAAAAAACGACAGTTTCTTTTGACCAGTTATATGAATTTACAAAAAAAATTACGGAAGATATTGAAAGCTTACGATATAACACAGCAATATCTGCTTTGATGGAATATATTACTTGGATAAACAAACATGCACAAGAGATTGCCTCAAAAGATATGGTTACTATTAAAGAAAACTTCTTAGTTATGATATCTGTTTTCGCGCCATTCATATCTGAGGAAATATGGGAAGAAATGGGTCATTCTGAATTCATTATTGATGCAAATTGGCCAGAATTGGTTGAAGTAACAAAAAAGGAAGTAGATATTCCTATACAAATTAACGGGAAAGTTCGATCAACAATAAAGGCGAAAATCGATATAGATGAAGAACAAATAGTAAAGATTGCATTAAATGATGAAATTGTGAAAAAATATATTACTGGAAGATATAAAAAAATTGTTTACGTCAAAAATAAAATATTGAATATTATCCTTTAATTTATGCATACATTTTTAAAAGTCGGTGTTCCTGTTATTACTGTTATTATTATTTGCATTATCGCATTTTTTATGTTTAAACCAGATGCAACAACTCCTGCAACATCAAGCCATATAGGAGATTCAAGTTCATGTAATATTAAGTTTCAACCAGCAATCAAGCAGTACCAGGCTTATCCTGCAATGTGCATTGATAAAAATAAAACATATACAGCAGTTATCCATACATCTCTTGGAGATATTACAATGGATCTTTTAGCAAAAAACGCTCCAAAAACAGTAAATAGCTTCGTCTTCTTAGCAAAATCAGGCTTTTACAATAATTTGATATTTCATAGGATAATTCCCGGATTTGTCATCCAAGGTGGTGATCCTAAAGGAAATGGAACTGGAGGCCCTGGATATACATTTGCTGATGAAATTAATCCTGATACACTTGGTCTAAACTCTGATCAGATTAAGAATAATGAAGCTTCAGGGTATGTCTATGACCACTCACTACAAACAGTTAAATTTGTTACCGGAATAGTGGGTATGGCTAATTCGGGACCGAATACAAATGGAAGCCAATTCTTTATCACACTTGATACTCAATCACAACTAGATGGATCATATACACCGTTTGCACAAGTTACTTCTGGAATGGATGTTGTTAATACAATAGCTCAACTTCCAACAGACCCGAATGCAAAACCAAATAATCCTCCGGTTATCAAGTCTATTGAAATAACAGAAAAGTTGAGGTAGAGTATATTCATATATCATACGCACTATAATATGTCGGATGAAGGTGCTTTGCCTACTGAAGCAGGTAAAAGAAATGAGTGGGAGGATTCTGTTTCAGATGGATTATCCCTAGTGTTTGATGAGATAAAAGTATATTTTTCAGTTTTTCTTTCCCTACCGAATGAAGAATTTTTAGTCCAACAGGAAAGACTAAAATTATTGCAAGATCCGAATACACACCGACAAGCTAGAGATCTCCTTTTGACCTATGTTGAAATAATAGGAGCTTTATATCAAAAAGGTGAAACGTATGTTGGAATTCACTTTGATGAGATTCTTAAAATAATTTCATCTGGCGTACTAGTTTTAGGAGATATTAACCCTAATGAAATTGAAAGAAGAATTATTGAACTTAAGGCATCTATTTCTCAAGAAAACTCCGATTTTCAAACTGTTAAAGCACTTGAGAAATATATTAATGGTTTAAGTATTTTTCGTGCGAATGAAAAAATAGAAGTCGTTGAAAAAGCTATCATAGCAGAATTGGCAGCGATTTTGTTAACGGGAAATGAAAGTCTTGCAAGAAGGAAATGGATAGACATTCGAAGTAGATTGCAAAGGAACCTTCATCAGTGGCTAGGGTTGTACCAGTTGCAAAGTAGGGTCGAAAATTGGATAAATAGTAATATTCCGGAAGAAGAAGTGTCTACTCCTATTATTAAACCACTAACATCTGAAGAAAATTATTATACTTTCCTTGGGGTAGCAAGAAATGCTAGTGTAGAAGAGATAAGGAAAGCATTTAGAAGAATTGCATTGCAAACACATCCAGATGTAGTAAAAGGTAGGGAAGAAGATTTTAAAAAAGCATTGAGGGCTGTTGATATTCTTTCAGATCCTAATCAAAGAGAATTATATGATAGAAGTATATAAATAAACTCATTCTGAATTATAACTGTTGTGTATTTTTTCTTTCTTCTAAAAGTTGGTTTAAAAGATGTAATCGTTTTTCCATTGGCTGAATTTCATCTTCTGAAAACCTTTGTGTATCTCTCATATATGCTACTATCCTTTCAATTTCCTAAGTTTTGTATAAGAACGAATGCTTTAGGGTATCGATATAATAAATCTTTCCAGAGAATGCGACATAATTTGAATTATACAAGTCGAATCTAACAGGTAATCTCTATATTAAATATCTCTGCGAAATAATATATATTTTCCTGATATCGCTGATTAGGGTCAAAAGGTATTCTCTGTCTAATGCTTCCAGTTTTTAAAGGTAATATAGAACCTCCTAAGGTAGCAATAAATCGGGGGAAATTATCAGGAAACAGTGTAGAAAGCACAGCGTGAGTATGAAAAAGAATTCTTGATTCTTCAAAATTCATTGACCTCTTTAACCGTAATGCCAAAACAAGATCTGGACGGGTAGGGTGTGTTAGGACAATATGTTCACTTCCTCTACCGATTATCTCCACTCCATTGCTCTGAGCAAGTGCAGCTAATTCCTGTTTAGACATTGCTAGAAATGATTCCCAATTATCACTTCCTTCGATTTGCCATTCTAATAGTTTTTCAATAAATAGGGTGGGATGAGGAATTAGGAGCTCATATCCTGATGATTCACTTAACATGGATGGATTTACTATTGATTAGAGGTTACTTCTTTTTCTTTTTATTTAATTTTCCGGTATATCCCATTGCTTTATGATGAGATAATTCATGCTGGTCAAAAATTTCATCAGTATTAAACCAGAGGTCAATCTCAAAATCAGCTTCTTCCTTGTTTCCAGAAGCGTGAATAAGGTTATAAAAAGGACGTTTCAGATCGTTAGCAAGATCAGCGTTATCGAAGCTATAATCGCCTCTGATAGTCCCTGGTGATGCCAATGCTGGAACAGTAGATCCAACAAACTTTCGAACCAATTTGATGGCATCTGGCCCCTCAAAGACCATAGCCAGGACAGGTCCAGCTGTTAGGTATTCAACATTCCATGCTTTAATTAACTTTCCAATTTCCATTGGATTATCAGTTCCAAGTCTTTTAATTGGATCAATTTTTTTCTCTTTGTATTCATCAAGTGTCCTATTTCCAACTGTCTCGAGCCACTCTTTTGAATTAGGATAGTGTTTATGACCCATTTCTTCAGTCGCTTCAACTAGTTTCATAGCACAGAGTTTTAGCCCAACACGTTCAAATCTGTGAATGATTTCACCCATAATGCCTCGTGCAACACCATCATGTTTTATTATTACTAAAGTTTTTTCGTATGCCATAACGTATTAAAAAAATATTGCATCTGATCGATCATATTCCATTGGTTCAAAATCTAGTCCAAACCAAAGCGAAATCTCTCGATTTGCCTCATTTACATCTCCTGAGGCATGGACAAGATTACGAACGACTCGATTATTCAAATTTGCAGACATTGGTGAGTCATGTGAAAGATCTCCTGTAATTGTTCCTTTTTCTGCTGTGAATGGGGTAGTGTCACCACGAAGTTTTCTTGCAACAGAAATTGCATTGACTCCTTCCCAAATCATAACAATAACCGGGCTCATTAGCATGTATGCTTTGAGGTTATTTACAACATCAACGCCGATTTTATACGGATCATCAGTTCCCATTTCTTTAACAATATCAAGCCCTAATTCTCTATATGCCCTCACACTTTTTTCACCGGCCATTTCAACCCATTGGCGATTTGAAATATCATACATTTTTTCTATTATTTTCTCATCTGCCTGGGTCATTTTACAGGCAACCAATTTTAAACCGACTTTTTCAAATCGATCCATTATGTTTCCGACTAATCCCCGTAAAAGAGTATCTGGTTTTAAAACAACCAATGTATCTTCAATCATGTTGTAAATATAACGTCAATGTACTATACAACATTTTTATACCGTTTTCAATCATGTTTTGATATAATGCATCTATCGTCTCTGTAGCTCAGTCCGGATAGAGCATCTCGGTCCTAACGAGGGGGTCGCAGGTTCGAATCCTGCCAGGGACATTTTTTAATCTTCTATGACAAGAAAAACAAAAAGGATCATTGTAAAGAGTGTATTTAATTCTCTCATGATTGGATCTATATTGTTCCTTACTGCATCTTTTGGGCCATTTTTACGGTATGAAATTGAATATCGTCTTTTTGTCCTTTCCGGGAAAAAATATGCAATTGATTCCACAAACGGTACTACAAACACAGGCCTTATTCAAGCTATCTTCTCTCATAGCGAAACTATCTTTATCAAGCCGATTGACTCTAATTTTGATATCATTATCCCTAAAATCGGTTTAAATGAAAGGATTATTGATAATGTTGATAGCAATAATGTCCAAGCTGTAGAGGATAGTTTAAAGATTGGAGTAGGGAGAGCGAGAGGGACTGCTTATCCTGATCAATACGGAAATATGTATTTATTTGCTCATTCGAGTACAAATGTATTGTCCATTGACAGGTATAATGCGGTGTTTACATTGCTACGGGATATGAAAGACGGTGATCTTGTTTATGTTTTTTATAAAGGAAAAGAATATACCTATCAAATATATACGCAGATTATTGTTTCTCCAAATGATACAAAAGACATTACTTTCAATGCTCCATATCCACAAATAACGCTGCAAACATGTGATCCACCTGGATTTGATATCAATAGGCTACTTCTTAAAGCTAAACTAATCTAAGTTATAAACCTTGTATGGAAATGGAATATATACCCTTGTCTAATGGAGAGTTATCTTGTGTAAGATTTGCCATTTCAAAGTAGATGTCACTAGCATTTGGTGATAAAAGGATATTTGGTGAAGTGATAAGAGTACTTAATAATGTATCATTATTACTCCCATCAAAATTTACCGCCTTTATATCGTAATATGTTCCACTGGTAACCGACTGGTCTTTTGTGGTGTATAAAATGATTCGGGAAGATTTGTCCCAAATAAAGTAAGTAACATCGCTATATCTTAAATTCAGGTTAAAAGATTCATTCGTTTCAATCGAGTAAGTATACATGGTTCCATTTACATCCCTGTATAAAATATACTTTCCGTCAGGAGAATAAGAAAGTGGATACATGCTGATGTTATTTATTACTTGAAGATGGTTAGGAGAAATCTCTGGGGCATTGATTTCAATATCTTTCCCCTCCAGGCTATAACTATAATCATCCCCTGTACTTATAAAATTCTTGATTGGAGTTGTACTCGTAATAATGGTTGTTTCATTTGTTCCATCAAATTGAACTGTACTTACACTGTAGGTTGGATTTTGGTTATTGGTTTTTTTAATAACGTAAAAAACATTGTCAGAAACATTGACATCAGTAATCTGTGAAGTTGTTCCTGCATCGGTTAATAAAATCTTTTGTCCGTCAGTAATATCAATAGATATAAACATTTGTGAATTAAAAAGGACAATATGGCTATCATCTTTTCCCCATTCAACGGTTGAATACATTGTCGGGTCAATAAAGTTTGATATATCTATTGCTTGTCCAGAACCATCAGTATTGAACACAAAGTATTTTTCAGGAAGGTTTGGAGCAGAAAAGTCAAATAACGCTCGTGTGCTATTTGGAGCAACTGCTGCTTGCTTTAACATATAAGCGCTATTAATATTCAGTATATTTGTATTAAAGAGGAATTGGGTATTGTCTCCAATATTTAAAAACCCGCTTCCAAATGAATGGAAATATACATTCATTCCAGCAGTCTTATCTTTTGTTTCATATACATAATTATTTTTCCCAAAGAATGTTGCGCCGACATTTACCAAAGATTCCTGCCTTGTTGGTTTGATTGATGATGGGAAGAGGATAGGATAAACTAAGTTAATCTTCCCCCCTTGAACAGTAATCTTTGTCGTCCAAGGTACGAACCCATCTTTTTTAATTGAAAGAGCATATTCTCCAGGAACAAGATTAAAAACTGATACGGGAGATTTCCCTTCATTTTTATTGTTAATATAGACATCTGTTCCGCTTGGAGTAGAGGTAATTTTAATTACTCCTGTTTTTTGAATTGTCTTGGAATCAAGATTTAGTGTGTAGCCATTGGCAAAAAAGATTATAATGATTGTTGTTATTAGGACAAGTACAAATCCTAAAAAGGAAATGAGAATGCTTTTTTTCATGGTATAATCAGACAAAGGGATACACTAGCTTTAAAAAGTTCCTAAAAGCTTATATAATTATAGCACACTCAGTATATTATAAAAATATTGTGTTAGCAAAAAAAATAGGGATTGATTTCGGTACGGCAAACTCGATTATATACATAGAAGACAGGGGTGTAGTATTAAATGAGCCAACTGTTGTAGCCGTTTCATTAAATAACAATAAGATTTTAGCAGTCGGAAAAGAGGCAAAGGAAATGCTTGGGAAAACCCCAAGCGGTATAATTGCCCGAAGACCATTAAAAAACGGAGTTATCGCTAGCTATAAAGTTACTGAAGTACTACTCAGGTATTTTCTCTCAAAAACGCTTGGATATTCAAAAATATTTCGTCCCGAAGTAGTTATCAGTATTCCTGCAGGTGCGACATCTGTTGAAAAAAGAGCGGTCTATGAAGCAATCATGTCTGCAGGTGCCAAAAAAGCATATCTTGTTCCAGAACCATTTTTAGCAGCTATCGGCGCAGGATTACCCATTAATACATCTGCGGGAAATATGATAGTTAATATAGGAGGGGGAACAACGGAAATTGCAGTAATTTCTTTAAATGGTATCGTTGCATGGAACAGTGAACGTGTTGCAGGGGATGCGTTTAATGATGGAATTATTACATTTCTTCGAAGGAAAAATTCAATTACAATTGGAGAACAAATGGCAGAAGAGGTAAAGATCCAAATTGGATCAGCTATGCCTCTTGATGAACCTCTTAGTATGGAAATTAAGGGAAGAGATGCTACTACAGGTATGCCCAAGACAATGCTTGTGACAACTAATGATTTAGTGGATGCATTTAAACCTCCTATTACTCTTATCATCCAGGCAATTAAAACAGTACTGGAAAAGACTCCTCCTGAACTTGCATCCGATATCATTGATAGGGGTATTGTTCTCTCGGGGGGAAGTTCAATGCTTCGTTCATTAGACATCTTACTAACCAAAGCAATTGGTGTGCCGTTTCATTTAGCTGATGAGCCAATATTTTGTGTCGCAAAGGGGACCGGTATTGCTTTAAAGCATTTCGATATTTTAGAAAATATTGTCGTTAAATAATATGGAAGGGATTGCTCTTTTATTTTCTGTCGCCTTATCAGGGATTGAACGTCTTTCAATAAATCTTGGATTTACCCTTACCCCGATTTTCCTGGTTGCTTGTTTCGTACTCATTTTAGCCTTCCTGAAAAGGGGATATGGGGTAAATATCTTTAAAGATAGAATATTTTTTATAGTGTTAGCAGTATACATAGTCGCCCTGCTATCGTGCGTATCTTCTCCTTTCAGGGCAGCATCGCTTAAGTCTTCCTTATATGTTCTGATATATGTGTCGCTAATCTATTGTTTAAGTATTTTACCCTTTACAAAAAATAGCTATTCATTAATGAGGTGGGGAATCTATTCCGGTCTCTGTCTCTTTAGTCTTTATGGAATATTACAGTACCTTCGTTATCAATCGGGACATTTTCCCGATCTTTTTACTTTTCCCATTCCACATAATAATGCACTCTCTCCGCTGGATTTTGTCATACACTCAGGAACCTCAACGATACTTAGACCGAATAGCGGATTTAATGACGTCAATGCTGCAGCAGCATTCGCTTTACTCTATCTGCCAATCATCCTATATTACACCTATTTAAAAATATTTCAATACATTCGTTTTAGAAAGATAACTGAATTGTACAAGGCAATAGGTTGGGTACTTTTATTTTTAATCTCTCTCTATGCGTTTATACTTATGGCTTCTCGTGCCGCTTTGATTGCCATATTTATTCTTATTCCGTTTATTGTGATTCTGTTGGCATTTAGGTTAATAAAAAATAAAAAGCTTGTCTTTTTCTCATTAGTTGTTTTGGTTGTGGTTATTTTTGGTGCAGCGGTTTATCGCCGCTCTAGCATTTCAACCAAACTGAATCAATTATATAATCAAGAGTATTCTGCGAAGGCTCATGTGGCGTATACCGATTCTGCAATCCGTGAATTTAGGCACTACCCTTTAACTGGAGGGGGAGTAGGGAGCTTTTATCAATACTTCCAATCTGAAGAGATGAAGGGAATCATTGGTGGATATTACCCGTCTGTTGATAATCCCCCCATGTTGATTAAGGTTTTAGCTGAGGAAGGAATACTGGGATTTATTGCATACCTAATCCTATTTAGTATCCCAGTTATTATATGTATCAAAAAGTTTATTAAAGATTCATCTCTTAACCATGCGATGTTCTGGCTTTCTTTTGCAATAGGATTTGTAGGGCTATTCCTTTCAAATCTTTTCCATTCAAACATGCAGCTATTCTTTACCGCAGTATTTATTGGATTAGTACTTTGGCTTGCAAGAAGAGAGAATAATTTACCCGAAACTTAGTTGACCACTCTTCTTAAGGAAAATGTACGTCATTGGCAGTCGGTGCTAATATTGTTAACGGGTATGTATTTGCTATCTACAGAAGGCAATCACGCTTTTTACGATCTGGAATGTTTCAAATATATGTATTAGTCCTTCAGACTTATATTGCAATAGAACTATTTCTTTGTATTTCCTTGCACTTGATATATAAAGGGGGTATACTTTTCCAGAATTAATCCCGTTCTATGAAGAAATCGAAAACTGAGAAAGTCTCCAACACATCACCTAAATACAATATTGTATTTATTTCTCCTGAAGTAGCTCCTTTTTCAAAGTTTGGCGGTTTAGCAGATGTATCTTGGGCACTCCCTAGAGCATTAAAACGATTAGGCCATAATGTAAAGATTATTATGCCGAAATTCGGAAGTATTGACGATGAAAAATTTGGAATCAAAGCATATAAACAAAATTTAAAAGTACCAACAGCAGATAAAGATATTGTATGCAATGTAAAAATTGGATATATACCTGATGGCCTTGAGGTGTATCTTATTGAGAACATGGAATATTATGAGATGCGTGCCAATGTGTATGGATATAAAGATGATGCACGAAGGTTTGCACTGCTCTCTAAAGGGGCATTGGAGCTTATCAGATCTCAAAAATGGCAGGTTGATATAATCCATTCTAACGATTGGATGACCGGATATGTTTCCAATTATTTAAAAACTGAATATAAGCTTGATCCAATATTAAATAAGGCTGCCTCAGTTTTCACAATCCATAATTTGGCTTTGCAAGGGGTAAATAGAAGAACACTTACTCAGACGCAAATCGACCAGGGAACATCACCTCTTCCGGATCTTTTAGACGATGATATCTTTTTTGTAAATGGAATGCTGAGAGGTATTGTTTATTCTGATTTTGTAAATACAGTTTCAGAAAGATATGCAAAAGAAATATTGACTCCAGAATATGGAGAAGGAATGGATAAAATCCTTCAAGAGATGAGAAATAAACTTGTAGGGATACGTAACGGTGTGGATTACGATGTATTAAACCCAAGAGTTGATAAAAATATTTATGTTAATTATGATTTAGGTGATATTGAAAAGAAAAAAGAAAATAAAATAGCATTTCAGAAAGAATTTGATTTGGTTATTGATCCTGCAATCCCTCTTGTTGGGTTTGTAGGGCGTTTGAGCGAGCAAAAAGGATTGGGATTGCTTCATGATACCATTCGACCTCTTCTTGCTAATTTAAACTTTCAGTTTGTGATCGTAGGTGGAGGAGATGAGTATTGGGAAAAGTTTTTTGCCAAACTTATTAAAGATTTTCCTGGGAAAGTAAATGGATATCTTATGATTAGTACCACGTTTGCTCAAAAACTTTATGCTGCATGCGATATACTTGTTCATCCATCGAAGTTTGAGCCTTGTGGAATAACACATGCTATAGCAATGAGATATGGAACAGTCCCTATTGTTCGTGAGACAGGAGGTCTTGCTGATTCTGTAATAGATTATGGAAAAGACAGGAAGAATGGAGATGGATTTATGTTCAAAGAATTCAATGAAATGGCATTTCTTATTCAACTTGTTTCAGCACTTACTACATTCAAATCAAATAAACGAGAATGGAAAAAAATTCAATCCCGCTCTATGAGAAAAGATCTTTCATGGAACGCCTCTGCTGTAAAATATATCGACCTTTATGAAAAGGCGATTGATAGACATGTAAAGTGGTTAAAGAAAGAAGGATTGGTAATGGCAGACTCTCCAGTAGAAGTGCCAGGTTATTCTTCGATAGATATCCTCAGTTAACAAACCCACAGTTTTCAGCTCAGCATTCAATTCATTTTAAGTGCCAATAGACGTATTAACCCCTGACCATGGGGGATAAGTATATCGTTGAGCAATTTGTTTCCATTAAAAGCGATTTCAAATATCTTCCCTACGAATTCTATATTGTGATATTTCATATATTCTCGACAGATTTAAATATAAATAACATCCTATAGAAAGGACGGTGTTAAATTACGTATCAAATATAGTCATTATAAACTAAATAGAGAAGTATATCACTTCAATAAGATTGACTGCTTGTCTTAAGTGCTAAATCAATAAGGAGTGGTGTGTTCGAATATTATATTTGAATGGTGAGTGATAATTGTGTCTTCTAATGCTATAGCAATATGATAATTTGCTATTGTAAAGTTAATTTATATTGCGAGTATGTTATATGTTCTAGTTATTTCGATACACCCCACATATTCTCTTGCTATGCAATACAACGGAATTATTTAATAAATATTGTGGGGGAGGGGTAAGACTGATGGTTTAGCAAACTATGCGGATAAGAAAAATGGGCCGTATTAACTACGGCCCATCAAATTCCTCTTTATTTCAATTCGACTTTTGCTCCTGCTTCTTCAAGTACCTTCTTCATCTTTTCTGCTTCATCCTTACTTACGCCTTCTTTTACTGCCTTCGGTGATGCATCAGATGCCTCTACAAGATCCTTTGCTTCTTTTAGACCAAGGTCTGTAATGGTTCTAAGGGCTTTAATAACTGCGAGTTTTTGTGTTCCTGAACCAGCTAATACGACGTCAAAGGAGGTTTTTTCTTCTGCTGCTTCTGTTGAAACTGCAGTTGCTGCTGGTGCCGCTGCCATTACAGGCATTGCTGCGCTAACACCAAATTTTTCTTCTAAATCCTTTGTCAGTTCTGAAAGTTCAAGTACTGTCATGGATTCAATTGCCTTAAGAATATCTTCTTTTGTTAATTTTGCTGCCATATAATTTCACCTCCTTTAGTGAATATACATAAAATATATTATTTAGTTGCTTCTACTGCTTTAAGAGTGTATAAAAAGTTTCGTTGTATTCCAGTAAGTGTATTTACAATTGAATATAGTGGATATTTTATTGTTCCCACTGTTTTTGCAATCATTTCAGGCTTTGCTGGAAGTTTTGAAATCTCCATAACCTTTTCCTTATTATAGAGTATATGTTCTATAACGCCGATTTTAATTGAAGATGTGCTATTGCTACTGATAAATTCTACAATAGCTTTCAAACTTGGCCCCATTTCTTCAGGTGCAAATACAGCTCCTGTACTGCCTTGAAGAGTTACATCAAGTGTTTCATCATGTTCCTTTAAGGCCTTTGAAAAGATCGTATTTTTGACCAAAATATATTTTGATCCTTGATCTGCCAGTTTGTTCTTAAATTGCTCTACTGCAGATGTTTTAATAGCGGACATATCAAGTAAGACGATGGTCTGATAATTGTCCAGATTATCTTTGTAGGACTTGTAGATATCCTGCTTTTTTTGTTTTGTCTTTGCCATATCAAAAAAATAAAATAAAAAAGACTTCACATAAATATTTAATGAAGTCTCAGACGTGAATCTCGATAGGATTTTAACCGATTCCGGACCTATTGTCTCCGATTCATTAAATAATACTATTTAATTGTTATTGTTCTAGTTCTTTAAAAATTGATTCAATATCAATCTTTACTGATGGACCCATGGTTGGAGCCACATACATATTCTTAATAATAAGTCGTGGAGTCTTTCCTGAGTTTTGAACTAATGATTTCGCAAATCTAAGAAGATTCTCTTTAAGTTCTTCCGGAGTACTTTCCTGGGTTCCAATAATAGAGTGGACTACACCGGTCTCATCAGTTTTATAATCAATTTTACCACCCTTATAGCTCTCTACAGCTGTCTTAACGTCATCAGTTACAGTTCCGGATTTAGGGTTTGGCATAAGTCCTTTTGTTCCTAAAATTCTTCCAAGCATAGCGATTTTTGGCATAACTGCAGGGACTGCAATTGCAACATCAAAATCAGTCCATCCATCTTTTACTTTGTTAATTAAATCATCAAGTCCAAAATAATCAGCGCCAGCTTTTTGTGCTACATCTTGATTCATTGGATCTGCAAAAACCAATACTCTTTTAATTTTTCCTACTGGTTTTACATAGGTAACATTACCACGAATAGGTTGCTTTCTTTCTTTTTCATTCAAGTTCAAAGCAACATGGATTTCAATTTTACCCTTAAATTTACTTGTTGAAAGTGATCCGACGGTTTTTAATGCTTGATCAACATCTAACATATTTGTTTTAAGAGTTTTTTTTGTTGCGTCGTATTTTTTTCCTCTTTTCATGGTTTAATTAAAATGATATATGCTTATTTTTCGTCATATTCTACACCCATATTTCTTGCAGTCCCTTGAATCATTTTGATTGCTGCTTCTAAATCTTTTGTATTTAGATCCGGCATTTTTGTTTTCGCAATTTCTTCAAGTTGTGCTCGGGTAAGTTTTCCGACTTTATTTTTATTTGGTACCCCTGAACCTTTTTGTAATCCAAGAGCTTTTTTAATCAAAGTTGCAGCAGGTGGAGTCTTTGTAATGAAATCAAAACTTCTGTCTTCATATACAGTAATAACTGCTGGGATGATTAAATCACCCATACCCTTTGTCTTTTCATTGAATTTATTACAAAAATCCATGATATTTATTCCTTGCTGACCAAGAATAGGGCCAACTGGAGGTGCTGGATTAGCTGCTCCTGCTTTGATCTGAATTTTCAATACTGTCTTAATTTTTTTTGCCATAGGAATATTCTAGAATTAAAATCGTTTCACTTGAGTAAAGTCCAATTCTACAGGAGTTTCCCGTCCGAATATGGAAATGAGCACTTTAACTTTTCCTTTACTATCATTGATTTCAATGATTTTTCCAGGGAAATCCTTGAAAGGACCTTCAAGAATGTTAACTGCATCATTAATTGCGAATGAGGATTGATATGCAGGTTGTTCAACCTCCATAAATCTCATAATTGCCTTTACTTCTTTTGGATTAAGTGGAGTAGGCTTCTTATCCATACCGGCAAAGCCGATTACTCCTTGCGTATCACGAACCAATGGCCAGGTTTGGTCATTCAAGTTCATTTTAATAAGTATATATCCTGGTAAAATTTTATCTTCTACTGATTTCTTCTTTCCTTCTGAAACTACAATTTTGTTTTGAGTTGGAACAAGAATTTTTGATACTTCGCTGTTTAATTGTGCAATATCAATACGTTGTTGGATTAGTTCAGCAACACGCTTTTCGTGTCCTGAGTAGGCGTTAATGACATACCATTTCTGGTTCTTATTTTCATCGTTATCAATCTCTTCGGGTGTAATAACCTGTTCTTGAGCTTCTGTTGTCTCTTTTTTATCGTCTTTTTTCATAAAACTATTTATTCAAAATTGTAAAGATTAATTTGCTAAATATAAGGTCATTGGCAAATAAAAACAAGCTGATAGTTATAGAGGCTATAATAACGATCAAAGTAGATCGAAACAACTGCTCTCTAGACAGCCAAGTTACGTTTCTTAATTCTACCAAAATCTGCCTAAAGAAATCAATCATAACAGTTAATAACTACATTGTGCACTTGCGGGCGACCAGTCCGAATAATAACAAAAAAGCGAACAAATAGCAAGCTTTTAGTATTACGCCAGTACAATATTGGTTTTTTATACAGGCTCAGTAGGATTCGAACCTACACTGGTGGTTTTGGAGACCACTGTTCTACCATTGAAACTATGAGCCTTTATTTCTTTACTTCCTTATGCGCAGTATGCATTTTGCATTTTGCACAAAACTTGTTAAGCTCTAGTTTGTCTTTTGTGTTATTGACATTCTTAGAAGATGCATAGTTTTTGCTTTTACAAACAGTACATTCAAACACAATAACTTGTCTTGCTAGTTTCTTTGCCATAATAAAAACAATTAAATATAAAATATGCAATAAGTAAGCTGAAGATGAGAATTGAACTCATGACCTTTCCCTTACCATGGGAATGCTCTACCAACTGAGCTACTTCAGCAAAAAGCCTTCTGTCAGATTCGGACTGACGACCTACTGTTTACAAAACAGTTGCTCTGACCAGCTGAGCTAAGAAGGCGTTTGTTAGAGCACTCAAATGCTAGATGATTATAGTAATAATGGGAAATTAAGTCAATGAATTGCCGGATTCTACTCGTATTTAAGCGAATCCTGCTGAAAACAACAGGTGGAATTGCTCATAATATACCCCTCAGGATAATTAGATCTTGCATTTCCGAAAATTTGAATGTTCAGAATATTTTTAAATACTTTGTTCATCCGGCACCTACATAATACACTATTTCGTCATGTTTTAAAAGTACTTTTCTGTTAAGGGAGCAGGAGAGTAGATAAGGATGTTATGATTGGGCTAAGGATAAATGAAATTGCCGATTGCCCGTTAATAAGAGGAAGGAATGCTAATAGAAGTAAAATAATAATATAACCTTCAGAAAATTGGGCTATTTTATATTGTATAGAGTAGGGAAGGAATGGGCGATAAATGTTACTCCCATCAAGTGGAGGAAAGGGGAGCAAATTAAATACTGCCAACCCAATATTAATAGTTACCATTACTTCTAAAAATACCCCTAGATTGAAGACAACAGGGCTTGAGTCTGGAGCAAGTAAAAGCAGCCTAAGTAGTAATGATGCTAGAATAGCAGTTAATATATTCGAAATAGGCCCTGCAATTGCTACTAAAAGATTATCTGTTTTTGGTTTATGCATATTATTAGGGTTTATTGGTACTGGTTTTCCCCAACCGAAGTTTGTAAAAAGCATCATAAGAAATCCAAAAGGTTCAAAATGGGAGATTGGATTAAGGGTGAGTCTTCCATAATCCTTTGCGGTACTGTCTCCTCGAAAATATGCGATGAGTGCATGGCTGCATTCATGAATACTCACACTGATAATTAGTGCAATAAATACAAGAAGAGCATAAAATAATCCAAAAGTCGGTATATTTAATATCATATGGCTTGAAAAAAAGTCTGTGATAATGTATCATACGGCAGTCACTAGAAATAATTATGGCAAATATTTGTGAAATATGCAAAAAAGGAACTATGACGGGTCGTCATATTAAGCATAAGCAAACTGGAGGTTGGGCTCTAAAAGCTCCACGTACCAATAGAAAGCTTTCACCAAATCTACGGACTATTAAAGTAGCGTATGAAAAAGGTGGAACAGAAAAGGTAAAAGTTTGCATGAAATGCTATAAGCGTCTACAAGCAGCCTAGAAGCCTCGTTGAAGCTCACCCCTTACTCAAAGTAGATCAAATGGATCGATATTTATACTTACACCTGCGGGACGTGGGAGTCGGTTTATAATTGTAATCGCTTTTTCAAAATTTTCATTTTCAATTCCAATCCGAGATGGGGTATGTTTTGATTTATCTCCTCCAAATGTCATAATTTTGATCTTAATTGTACTTTGAAAAAAGTATGTATTATTTACTTTGGAAAGGAAGCATTTTGAGGGTCCAAGCAAACTAAAGCTATGGTTGCCAATCGTCTCTGTTAGGTTTTTTACTAAAGCATTTGTAAGTGTTTTTATGGAGTTAAATGCTTTCGTCTCGTTACTATCTTTCGCTATTACCTGTATAAGGTTAACAAATGGCGGGTATTCAAGCTTTTCTCTTAATTGTACCTCTTGTTCATAAAAATTTCTGTAATTATTCTTCAGTGCTGTAAGTAAGATTGGGTTTTGGGGATTATATGTTTGAATAACACTTGTACCTGGTTTGTCACCTCTGCCTGCCCTGCCTGAAAGTTGAGTAATAAGCTGGTATACCCGTTCTGAGGTTCTATAGGAAGGGAAGAGGAGGTCTGAATCTAGGAGGAGATATCCTGTAAGGCTAACGTTTGAAATATCCCAACCCTTTGTAATCATTTGTGTTCCTATGAGGATACCTGCTTCCTTATTTTCAAATGACTTAAAGATTTTTTCATGCGATCCTTTTTTACTTGTCGTGTCTTTATCCATTACAATTGCGTTTGTATTGGGAAAAAGTCTTTGTGTCTCATGCAGTATTGCTTGGGTCCCATACCCAGTTCCTTTTAGAAATCTGCTCCCGCAGGTTGAACATTTTTCAGGTATTTGCTTGGTAAAGAAACAGTAGTGACAGACAAGGATAAACTTATCCTTTTTCTTGTGAAGGGTTAGTGGCATATTGCATTTCGGACAGTTTTCATAATTACCACAATTAGTACAAAGCAGACCACTTCGAAGTCCTCTCCTGTTTAAGTAAAGGATAACCTGTTCACTTTTGTTGAGCGTAGATTCAACCTGTTGTAGCAACTCTTTTGATATGATCGAGTAATTATTTTTATCTGTTTTCTCTTTTGCATCAATCACTATTGTCTTTGGAAGAGTTCCTTTAATTCTATCCGGAAGTTCAATAAGGGAGATTGATCCATGAAGGCAATCGTAATATTGTTCAATAAGTGGAGTTGCACTACCAAGAACCAGAATAAGATTATCTCTCCGGGCAATATATTTTGCTAATTCAATTGCGTTATACTTTGGATTTTTATCTTGTTTATAACTTTGTTCATGACATTCATCAATAATAATTGCCCCTAAATTATGAAATGGAGAAAGTATGGCACTTCTTGATCCTATGATGACTGACTTGGTACCTTCCTGTATTTGCTTCCAGGTCTTTGCTCGTATAGTATTGCTTACCCTGCTATGGACAATAGCAAGTTCATCTCCTCCAAACCGCATGCTAAATCGTTCTATGAGTTGAGGAGTAAGTGATATTTCAGGAACCAGGAATAGTACCTGTTTTCCTTCTTGTATACAATTGGCTGCGATATGTAGGTAAACTTCTGTTTTTCCGCTTCCTGTTATACCATGCAAAAGAAATATCATGTCAGTTTTTTTGCTCTGAATTGTCTTAACAGCTTGTTGCTGTTTTGGTGTAAGGATTGGAGGTTTATCTCGAACAGTCGAAGAAGGGATGACTTTGGATTCTCTTTTATTTTCGTTCCGAGGTAAAAGTGCTTGGATACACTCATAAAAATTACAAGAATAGCGAATACTTAACCATTCAGCAATATCTAACGATGATGGTGGTAATACCGGTGCAGATGGAGATATGGTTATTATATCTTTTGTTTTAAATGTGGGTTTCTTATTGATAATGGCAAAAATTACCCCTTCTGTTTGCCTTTTCCCGAATGAAACAGTAACTTGTCTTCCTGGTATTGCCAAATAAGCAAGTTCCTGGGGAATACGATACGTATATGTTTTTCCGATCGAGGGAATATTCGTTTTTACGATTATTTCTGCATACATAAGACGAGTATATACCTGAGGGTTCTATATTTCCACTTTGGAAAGTTTCTTTTGTATCACATAGATGGAAAAAAGTATTTCAACTAAACCAAGGGTTAAAAGAAACAATAGTGCAAAAGAAGGAAATGAAGAAAGGTTTTCGGGATAGATGAAGTAGGGAAAATGAATTCCAAGAAGCCCAAACCATACCAAAATAAATTGTACAAGAGAGAAAATTGCCATTTGTCTCTTATTCCCTTTTAATGAATATCTGCTGAAAAGGAGCATAGATATGATAAAAATAAAGAATATGAATATATCCGGAATTGTTGTAAGTAATGTATATGGCAAAAACTTGAGAAGTACCACTGGTAAGGCTAGAAAAAAAAGCAATTGGAATAGGTGTGATTCATGAATCATTGTAGCAAGTGATTCTGATGTATGCATTGCAATATAGGCAAATACAATAGAACTCATACTAATTGCGCTAGTCAGCATGAAGGTAGATAAAAAAATATCTACCATGATATATACCAATCCCGAAGGAGAAATATATGAAACGAGAAGGGAAGGAATTGATAATAGGCAACTTGCATTTATAAAAAGATAAAGCAGTTTCTTTGCAAAGTTATCATTTTTGCCTAAATGTATAAATCTTAAAATCAAAAAGAAGAAGGCAAAAAATACAAGAACTAAATTCCTATGGAAATAAATAAGGGGTAACGCTAAAAAAAGTGTGGCACTCCAGGTCCATAGCTGACGTGTATATACAGGTATACGATAATAGGGTGATGGTCCGGGTAATAGTTTTGGGAACGTACAATAAACAGCTGTGCTGTACTCGAGTGTTGCTAGCAATAAAAGGATAACAAATACTGCTGCAAAAATGCTGGATAAAAATAGTAACATAGGCGTAATCTATTAAAGTATATCGGGTCAATAAGATATTTACAATATTACATATTCTTATAAGAATTATTATGGTAACAAAACTCCTTCTATCATAGAAAATATGCTACAATAGCAATGCATTAAATCAAGATCGATGAATGTTTTTAATTCGGTATGGGGAGTATTTTCACATGATATTGGTATCGATCTGGGAACGGCAAATACCCTGGTTTCAGTAAAGGGACAGGGGGTTCTCATTTCAGAGCCTTCAGTTGTAGCTGTAAATAAAAAAACAGGTGAAATATTAGCTGTCGGGAGTGAAGCGCGCCGGATGGTTGGACGTACACCAGCACATGTCGTGGCAATAAGGCCTCTTCGTGATGGAGTAATTTCTGATTTTGAATCAACGAAAGAAATGATTCAATATTTCATTCAAAAGGTACATTCGCAATCATCAAAGTTTTTTAAGATTCCTCGACCTCGCGTTGTTATAGGAATTCCTTCATCTGTTACCGAAGTTGAGAAACGGGCTGTTGTTGATGCAGCGATTCAAGCTGGAGCTCGTAAAGCATATATCATTGAAGAACCCATGGCTGCAGCTATTGGAGCTGGTCTTCCGGTTACAGAGGCAACTGGAAGCATGATTGTTGATATTGGTGGGGGAACTACAGATATAGCTGTTATGTCTTTAGGTGGAATTGTTGTAGATAAATCACTTCGTGTTGCAGGAGATGAGATGGATCAAGATATTGTAAATTATGTTCGACATAAATATAACATGCTCATAGGTGATAAGACAGCTGAGGATATAAAGATATCAATTGGATCGGCTTTCCCTTCAAAAGAAAATAAAGCTGTGGAGCTTCGTGGCCGTGACCTATTACAAGGACTTCCGAAATTTATTAATATAACCAGTTCTGAGATCCGGGAAGCGATTATGAATTCATTAAATATAATAATAGAATCAATTAAAGATGCAATAGAAGAAACTCCTCCTGAACTGTTATCTGATATCGCTGATCAAGGAATTGTTATTGCTGGTGGTGGAGCGTTGATACCGGGTATAGATAAGCTCATTGCTGATAGAGTTCGTATGCCGGTACGTATAGCCCAGGATCCTCTTACCTGTGTGGTACGGGGAACTGAGATCGTTATAGAGGATATTGACTTACTCTCAAAAGTTGAAGTGAATAAAGATGAATTTGAATAATGAAAAATATAAACAACAGATTATTCCTCTTATTATTTATCTCTTTTTGAGTTTTGTCCTTGTCTCCTTATCTATGGTCCGCTTCTTTGATCCAATTTATTTAATTACCGATGCGCTGACTAAAAATTTGCGATCTAGCCTCTATGTTACAGGTGTTGATTTGGCGAATACATTTACATATATAGGTAATTCAAATACATTAATTCAGGATAACAAAAAACTAAAGCAGGAGCTGTATTCGCTTCATTCAATTCAAGCACAAAATTATCTTTTAACGAATGAAAATAAAGCATTATCTGAACAACTTGGAACGATGGTAAAAAGTTCTAACGTTACTCCTGTAATGGCAGAAATTATTTCTACCACAACTACTTCTGATTATATTACGATTGGAGTAGGTGGAAATGAGGGTGTTGCGAACAATAATATTGTAGTATACAAGAATATTCTTTTAGGCATAGTTACCGATGTTCGACCTGAAAGTTCAGTAGTCCAATTAGTAAGTAGCAAAGACAGTTCAGTTCCCGTGAGTGTAAGTGGAAGCCAGGTGCAAGGCATTCTTACAGGATCAGTGGAATCCGGACTTATCATTAATGATATATTACCGGATGAGACAGTTGATCAAAATGCTATGGTCCTTACATCTTCATTAGGTGGAGGATTATATCCTTCAGGATTACTTGTTGGATATATCTCATCTATACAACCTGTAACAAGCCAACCATTTAAAATAGCTCAAGTAAAACCAGCTGTTGATATTTCAACAATTGATTATTTATTCGTTTTAAAAAACAAATCATGAAGTATGTAACAGGAACAATTCTAATAGTGGCATTATGTATTATCTATACATCTTTTTTAACAGGTCTTCGATTTATTTTTCCCTGGTTTAATGTGGTATATGTCTGCTTATTTGCTTATTATATTTCAAGAGAATCTAAATTATCATTATACCTTTTTTTTATAGGGGGGATATTTTTAGATATATTTACCATCAGTCAGGTTGGGTTTACCAGTGCAAACTTTTTCATCAGTCTCTTGATTTATGCTCTTCTTACAAGAATATTCCCTGCAGAAAGAAGCGGTAAGCTTTTATCACTTCTGGTTTCCAGCACGTGTTTTTATCTAATCTCTTATATCACCTTAAATTTCATAACAAACCATGGCATAGCAGGTCTTTTGTTATACATCCCATGGGGTATTGCAAGTGCATTATGCATATTTTTCCTTTCATTTACGATTTCGTTTCTTTTCCCGGTCAATCATGAGAGAAAGATCAGTATCGGTTAAACCAGATAAGGAAGATAGTTGTTGAGATTTATTATATGTTTTCCGCTTTCCGGATATGTATTTTCAAACCCTTTTGAAAAGCTTTCTTTATAAACATCGATTGAAAAACCTTCTAATTTTGTATCTTTTTCGAGCACAAGTGCAACTTCTGATCCTTGAGTTGTTTTCCAGTAATGGAATTTGTATCGGAGAGAATAGTAAGCATTTAACTTTTTTATCTCAGCGATAATAAAGTTAGCAAATATTTTATTGAAGTCAGTTCGCATGGTTACGGGTCGAAAATCATTTAACAATGCATTTCGAATACCTAGATCATAAAAATATATTATTTCATATTTACTGATTTCATCCTCCCGTTCTTTTGTATATGGAGAAAGTGTGAAAATGATATAGCTTTTTTCAAGAATCTGGATATAGTCAGTTATTGTTTGTCTTGCAATACCAAGCCTTTTTGATAGATCAGAAATATTGATAGGTTGTCCGATAAATGAGGCAAGAAGTTTTAATAATTCCACTAATCCTGAGGTGTTTTTGACTAAGTTAAGGTAGAAAATATCCTTTAGAATTACAGCATCAACAAGTTCTTGAAGATAACTTTCTGCCTGAGTATTTACAACTCCGGGATAAAGTCCAATTCTCATCCGTTCATACGCTTCCTCTGTAAGAGTGTGTGCTGTTATATCATCATAGGAGAAAGTAGTAGAAAGAGGAAATTGATGGATACCATCTTCATGAACTAGATTCCGTTGCACTAAATATTCTTGAAACGACAGTGGAAAAAGATTAAGCGTAGTCTTTCTTCCTGCAAGACTTTCCGAAGTCTTTTTCCGGATATCTAGAGTAGCTGAACCTGTAAGGATTACTTTTACATTTTCAATTTCATCATAAAATATCTTTGCTGCAAGTCCGGGATCCTTTAATCGCTGTGCTTCATCTAGAATGAGGATGATCTTATCATGTTCATTGTGAAATGAAGAAAGTTGTGAATTTATGTATGATCGGTATTTGGCGATAGATAAGCTGTCAAAGAAATCTCTATATACTTTATCATCCAAATCTATATATATAGCTCGTTCTTTTAAAAGATTTTTTAATAGTGTCGTTTTCCCGACTTGCCTGGGACCTAAAAGAATTAATACTTCTTTGGAATCAATGTTTTTTACAATTGTTTGAGAAAGAGATCGATACACAGTATTACAAATAATGTACCATTGCTGTACAGTCAGTGTACAGATTCTATACAGAAGATGTCAAATTCTGCAGTTTTGCGTATTCCAATTGGCTATGGTATATTTATTTAAATTTCAAACCCAATAATATGAAAAAAAACGTAATGTTTCTTATTCTTCCTATTGCTTTGTTAGTTATATCTGTTGGAACTTTTGTTGGGCTTGGAATACAAAGTCACTTGGTAGGCAGTAGCGCACATGTTATTAATGGCTTTACTACTGAAACAGCACTTGTATATGAAAGCAAGGCTTGCATATACGGCAGGCAATATAAAGTTATCAATGGTTTTATCCAAGCAATTAGCTCCAGGTATGGTGTCACCATTCAGGATATCTATCGAAGCCGTGACGGCTATTATGCTCAATTATCCTCACCAATTCCATCCAACGATCATGTTGGAAGCAGGGTAACTATACTTGGAACTTGTTCTGAACAACCAAGAAGTGGTCTTTGGATGAATAACGCAGCATTGTTTTAATTGCCGAGTAATTTCTATAAGAGTTTTTGTCTTTTAAATAGAATCGTTCTATTTCTCTGAAGCTTTTGGATATTTTCTTAAATAATTGGTTATTACCAAGAAAATTATAAATACTATTACCCATATTACAGGGTATGAAATAGTTAATAGATTATACCGCTGCAAAGCAATTAATATAAGTGTCATCTTGATAATCGTTAAATAGTAACTTGGCAAAGATTCTGAATATGGATCATGAATTGTTTTTCTAAATGTTGGAGCAAATGATATGACTTCAGCAGATGTAACGATTGCAAGTGAAACAAATGGAACGCTATGAAAAAACGCATAGGAAAGAACTCCAATTATAGAGAGAGCCAGACAGACTTTATCAAAGAATATAATATCTTTTGTTCCAAATCTAAAGCAATAAAATAGAATTACGCCATCAACAATTGAGCTTAATATTGTTGGTAACGTACCAATTCCTGCTCCACCAATTAGTTGCAAATATGCAACAACGGATGTTACAAGAAAGTAACTTACCCAGTATAAAGATGGGGTCTATTTTTCCCTTTGAACATATCTATAAGGTAGGGAAGATATGCGAAAACTGCAATTGCAGTAGCTATTGATGATGCCAAAATTTTAAAAGTATAAATCATTTGAAAAACTAATCAATTTGAAAGATTATATCAATATTTTGAAGTATTGTAATGGTTATCCAAGGGCATATTGGGTTTCTGCTGAATAGGATTTATAATAGGATTATTAAGAAAAACCCATGATAGGGATTCTCATCATTTTAATAGCTTATCTTTTGTTTGTATTTGTTATCTTGCGGCTTTTTGTTCCGAATCTCGGTTTTAAAAAATCTCCATTAACTTCCTCAATCCCAGAAGATCTTGAAAATCAGATTAAAAAAATGAATATGCAAGCAAAAGATGACTTGGATTTTCTTCGACAAACATATGAATATATTACGGGAAGGTATTATGGAAGAAGGGTAGAAACAATTCTTATGTTTTGGTATGCCTTTGAAACGGTTTTAGAATACAAACCCGGATATTTGCCTTGTACTTCACTGAATTATTTAATCAGGATTTTCCTTATTAAAAGTGGAAGGTTTACTGAGGATGATATTAAGATTAAGACAGTACCATTAAATCTTTTTATCCATCAATATTTGGAAGTGAAAGTAAATGGAGAATGGATTTTTATTGATCCTTGGTCAGCACATCTAGGGATCCCTTTTGGAAAGCATTCATTTTTATTTGCCTTATAAACTTTCTGTTGACTTTTTACCAAGGAGTATTATAATGAGGAAAACAATGATGGAGTGGCATGGGCTCCGGAGTTGCAAGTGAAAACCCGTAAGGGACAAGTAGCTGTCGCCGCAAAAGATGCGTCAATTCTTAGCTGGTTTGATGACCAGTCACAAAGATTGTTGTAGTAATACAACAATGAATATAAGGTGGCACCACGATCTTTATCGTCCTTATATAGTCATATACAATATGTGTATGTCTATAAAAGGACTTTTTTTATTTTATCTTTCTAAATTTGTATGAAAAAGAGAATATTAACTGGAGATAGGCCAACGGGAAAATTGCATATTGGTCATTTGATCGGTTCATTAGAGAATCGTGTAAAACTACAGCAAGAATATGATACATATATCATGATTGCAAATGTCCAGGCGCTAACTGATAACTTTGATAATCCTGGAAAAGTGAAAAATAGCATCCAGGAACTTCTTTGTGATTATTATGCAGTAGGGATAGATTTCGATATTTCACATATTTTTATTCAGAGCGAAATCCCCGCGATTCATGAAATTTTTATTTATCTAGCAAACTTTGCAACTGTCCAGCAAATTTCCCATAATCCGACAATAAAGACGGAATTAAAACAAAAAGGATATGAGGCTTCAACACCTCTAGGTTTTTTTATTTATCCAATACATCAAGCTGCAGATATTACATGTGTCAAAGCTGATCTCGTGCCGGTTGGAAAGGATCAGGCTCCGATGGTTGAGTCATGCAGAGAATTGGTTCGAAAATTCAACAATACATACAGCATGAATGTTTTACATGAACCGGAAGCTCTATATGGAGTAGAAAAAAACATTCCTGGAATTGACGGTAATGAAAAAATGGGAAAGAGCCTTAACAATGCTATTTATCTAAGTGACTCAGCTGAAGAATTGAGGAGAAAAGTATTTTCAGTTACTACGGACCCGAATCGAATTCATCCGACTGATCCTGGAAAAGTTGAAGGAAATGTAGTCTTTACTTATCATGATATCTTTAATTCAAACAAGGATGAAGTGGCGGATTTAAAACTTCGTTATACAACAGGAAAAGTGGGGGATGTTGAAGTTAAAGAAAAGCTATATAAAGCTATGGAGCAAACCCTAGCCCCAATTCGTGAGAAAAGGTATGAAGCTGAAAAGAAAAAAGCAGAACTACTTGAAAAAGTAATAGAAACAAGCCGTGAAGTAAGAAAAATTGCAAGACAAACAGCAGACGAAATGAAGGAAGCCATGCAGATTAAGTTTTAAATTTCATTTAAAACGTAATGATTAATTTAGTATAATTTTAGGATTAAAGGTAAATATAATGGAAGATTTAAATCAAAATCTCCAACCTACCGAACCACCTACACTTCCAGAAATAGGAATAGCAAGAGGATCTTATCAAGATATTGTAGATCGGTTAGGAAAAATATATGGATGGGCGGAGGTTTTAGCTATTGCTGGGTCAGATTTTTGGCTTATAACCAAATTGCTATATCTTACTATCACAACTGGTGAAAATAATGCTAATTCTAATATAATTGAATTAATGTGGTCCCACCAAGACGTACGTGTTGTATTGGCCATCCTATTATCAATAGGTGGATTTAATCTCATTGATTTAGTATCAAGTGAAATTCGTACTGATGAATAAACGCTATAATTATTGTAGTCAATATATTACAATAGATATAGTATGGCCGAAGAACTTACTGACTGGACAATCGAAGAATTTTCTTTCACTATTGAACCTCCTCGTCCATCTGAGGATCAGTCTCATGCATGGAAAATGCTGTATTTCAAAATTGGAATGATTGCATCAATTGCAATAGTCTTTATCTCTTTAATCAATTTAGAAATCGTAAATGGAGCAAAACTGCAAACAGAGTCAAATACACAACGAATTTTTGTAGAAACACTTCCCGCTCCCCGAGGTATTATATATGATAGAAATCATATTCCACTTGTATATAATATCGATACATATAAGGTAGTTATTGATACAAATATATTTGATCCAAAAAATCAAGGAAGCGAGTTTGCCAGTATTGCAAACCTATTACACATTCCTGTTGAGCAGGTTTCGTCAATATATACAAAAGGGATCGTAGCCCATGAGGATGTTATTACAGTTCAAGATAATATTAACAAAGATCAGGTAATTGCTTTAAGCACCGATCCAATCTATAAAGGGATTCGTGCTGAATCCAGCACCATCAGGCAGTACCCATATATTCAGTATACTGCTGCAATCCTTGGTTATACTGGTGGAGTAAGTGAAAGTGACTTGCATTCAAATGCAGGTCTCAATAGTCAAGACACAATTGGGAAGGCTGGAATTGAGGCTCAATATGATACTGCACTCCGTGGTGTGGATGGTCAAAAGATCGTTGAAGTAAATACCCTTGGTCAGGTAGTGAATGTTATTAAAGAAGAGGATCCTATTCCCGGAAACAATATTATTCTTTCACTTGATATTAATGTACAAAAAAATCTTTCAGATGCTCTTGCTTTAGGTATTAAAGACAGCTCCGCAACAGGAGGTGCCTCCATTATTCAAAATATAAATGATGGTAGTATTATCGCAATGGTAACACTTCCTACATATGATAATAATAAGTTTGCACAAGGTATTTCACAGTCCGATTATGCATCCTTATTGAATGATCCGAATACTCCCCTTATTAATAGAGCAATTTCAGAAGCACAACCGCCTGGCTCAGTAATGAAAACAATTACAGCTTCAGCTGCCCTTCAGGAAAAAGATATTACAACCAGTACATTAGTTGATGATAAAGGAACTTTCGATTTGGGAGGAATCGTTTTCCAAAACTATGAAAAGATAGCACGAGGTATTATTAATGTCATAGGGGGATTGCAATGGTCATCCAATGTCTTCTTCTATAACGTCATCCATTCATATTTAAACATTAATACGTTTGTGAAATATGAGAAGCTTTTTGGAGCTGGTTCTTTGACAGGAATCGATCTTCCCGGAGAACAACCTGGTGAACTTTCAAGTCCCCAAGTTAAACAAGAATTAACAGGACAAGTCTGGTTTGGAGGAGATAGTCTAAATGCCGCTATCGGTCAGGGATATACTTTAGTAACCCCAATTCAGGTAGTGAACTGGATTACATCAATTGCAAATGGAGGTACATTATTCAAACCACAAATGGTTTCACGAATAGAAAATGGAACAAGTAATGCAGCACAGGTGTTTAATGGTTCAGTTGTTCGCCAAGGATTTGTAGATGATAAATATCTCAGCATCGTAAGACAGGGAATGCATGTTGCTGTGCAAAGCGGTATCGACCATACCCTCTATACTTCAGCTGTCGATATTGCAGGAAAAACAGGTACTGCAGAATTTGGAGCTTTAGATGCATATGGGCAATATACTCATGAGCATGCTTGGGCTTCAGGATTTGCCCCATACGATAAACCGCAAATTTCTTTTGTAGTATTTTTGGAAGGGGGAGGATTGAGTTCAAACTCTGAAAGAGTTGCAAAAAGTTTTCTAACCTGGTATTACGGAACATATCTAAAACAAAATTCAAATAATCTATGATAAATCCGCCAAAATCAAAAGAACAATATATTAAGATAGCTTTGGAAAAAGAGAAAGAAGCTGAGAAGTGCCAACATGAAATAAGATACCAGGAATCAAAGATTCAAAGTCTAAAAAGCAAATTAAATTCTTTACAGCATGATCTTCGGGATGCCCAATCAAAAGCTTCTTCCTATGAATCTGAAGCAAGAGGACATGAATCTGATGCCAGAAGTTATCAATCACAAGCTAGGCGATATGAATCCAGTATAGATCCTAATGAAAGAAAAATGGCACAAGAGCTTTATGCAAAGGCTGATTCTGCGCTTTCATCTGCAAAAGATGCAAAGAAGAGAGCGAGAGATGCTAATAATGATGCAACAAGAATCCGTTTTGATATTTCATTTACTGACAAGGATATCGTATTTGAAGAACGAGTACGTGGTGATTTTGAAGTGAGAATGAAACGCGCACAAAAAGAAGCATCAGAAATGAGAAACAAAGCAAAATGAAAAATATTCTGTTATATACAAAAACACTATTACTTTTTCTTTCCCTCTTTACCATTCTTTTTGCATTTTTTCTTTCTCATATTTTCCCTAAAGAAAAATCACTAGTCCTTATTTACTGTCTCATAAATCTTGGCATTTATCTTGTAGTCTATCTTTGGATAGTAAAACTAAAAAGATGATGGTTATGCTGCAGGAAAGAGTTCTGGATTCATGAGAAATGATGATGTGTTTGCAATCGGATTTATATTGAGAAAATGATCCTCCTCAACTCCATAATTCCCATTCTGTGAAGTAAAATATCTTTTGGTCAAAAGAAGTGCTTGAAGTAAGTAGTGGATTCTCACTCGTTCATTATCTGCAATGTATCCATTATATGCTTGTGTGAGTGGTGTTTGTTTGTCTAGTGGATCCATCATCCATATTAGAGGATTATCAGATTCTCGATAAAGTGCAAAAAGAAAATCTTGAGGATAGGAAGTTCCTCTTGAAAGATTAATTAATGCTACAGTGAAATTTTTTCCTTGCAGTATGACATTTGGTTGTTCAAAAGGTGAGGTTGAAGAATCCCAAAAGACAAATTCTTTAGATAATACAAATGGAATAATATCTTCTTCGATATGTCTTCTTAGCCCCATTATTTTGTTGGGATCTAAATCGCCTAACTGGATTTTATGTAACTTGTAATGATCGAATTCCATAGGTATAAAGTATAATGAAAGGAAGTAGGCTCATGCAAGAATGAAAAGAATTGTTGAATTTGACAGACTTAGCATATATATTGTATTGTCTGAATCGTTACACAAGAATTATGAAAGATATCATTATCGTAGAATCGCCATCAAAGGCAAAAACAATTGAAAAGTATTTGGGAGGAGAATATCGGGTTGTCGCCAGTAAAGGCCATATAATGGATCTTCCAAAAAGTGCTTTAGGTGTTGATGTAGAGAATGGCTTCAAACCTACCTATGTTATCAGTGAAGGTAAAAAGCAGGTAATTAGTCTTATTAAAAAGGATTTGCCCGATAAAGGTACTGTCTATATTGCTTCAGATCCTGATCGAGAAGGGGAGGCAATTGGATGGCATGTTGCAAAATCTATTGGTCTTATCACTGATGGAGGAAAAGAAAAGAAAGTAAAAGGTAAAGATCTCTCATTAAAACGAATTGTCTTCCACGAAATTACTAAGGATGCTATTCTTGATTCGTTCAAGCATGCGAGAAGCATCGATATGAACCTCGTAGATGCCCAGCAGGCACGGAGAATCCTTGATAGGTTAGTAGGATATAAATTGTCTCCTCTCTTATGGACCAAGATCCGTTACGGCTTATCTGCAGGTAGAGTTCAATCTGTTGCAGTGAGACTAGTTGTTGAGAGAGAACGTGAACGAGATGCATTTGTAACGAAAGAATATTGGTCAATCGATGGTGTTTTTGCACATAAAAATGGTGATATCAAAGCACAACTTCAAAAGGTTGATGGGAAGAAAATTGAAATTCCAAATAAAGACGAGGCTGACAAATTGGTTGGAAGGATAAAAAATGCTCAATATCATATTATACAAGTAACATCAAAAGAAGTTAAACGTCATCCATCACCGCCATTTATTACTTCTACTCTTCAGCAGGAAGCAAATAGGAAATTGGGATTTAGCGCAAAAAGAACCATGTCGATTGCCCAAAAGCTGTATGAAGGTGTTGAAACTGCAAATGGACGAGTCGCACTTATCACCTATATGAGGACGGACTCATATAATCTTTCGGCTCAATCAGTTACAGGAATCAGAAATTATATACAAAAAATATTTGGAAAAGAGTATGTTCCCGCAACACCCAATGTATACAAGAAAAAAGCAAAACTTGCCCAGGAAGCTCATGAAGCAATACGTCCAGTAGATGTGTCTCATACTCCTGACTCAATGCAAAAATTCCTCTCTTCTGATGAACAGAAACTTTACGATCTTATTTGGAAGAGAACGCTTGCATCACAAATGTCAGATGCCAGATTTAACAGTTTAGCTATCGATATAGAAGGAGATGCAATGCTTTTTAGGGCAAATGGACAGAAAGTTCTCTTTCCTGGATTTATCCAAGTATATTATGAAAGCAGTGATGATGAAGAAACAGCACAAGATATCCTAGATAATATCTTGCCGCAGGTTGAAAAGAATGATGGAGTAAACTTAAAAGATACACTTCCTGAACAGCATTTTACACAGCCACCAGCAAGATTCTCAGAAGCAACTCTAGTTAAAGCGCTAGAAGAAAATGGGATTGGAAGACCATCTACCTATGCTCCTATCATTAGTACGATATTAGATAGGGGATATGTTGAAAAAGAAGGAAAATATTTTAAACCGAAAGATGTTGGGTATGTGGTAAATGATTTGTTAGTAAAACATTTCAGTTCTATCGTTGATATGAATTTTACATCAGAGATTGAAAAAGAACTTGATGAAATTGCAGAAGGGAAGAGAGAATACCAAAATGTTTTAGAAGGATTTTATACTCCTTTTGAAAAGAATCTTGCAGTAAAACAAAAGGAAATTAAAAAGGAAGATGTCGTAGTTCTTGCTAAAAGTAATGAGGTTTGTCCCGAATGTGGAAAACCTATGGTCGTAAAATTAGGGAAATATGGAAAGTTCTTAAGCTGTTCAGATTTTCCAACTTGCAAAGGGATGAAAAGTATGGATGATGATGGACAGGAGGTTTCTGATGAGAAATGTGATAAGTGCGGAAGTCCACTCGTGGTAAAGATGAATAAGAAAGGGATGAAATTCCTAGGCTGCTCAACTTATCCTGCATGTGACTTTACAAAAAATATTGCAACAGGACTAAAATGTGATATCTGTGGGGCTGAATTGGTAAAAAGAAAAAGCAAGTGGGGAAAGATTTTTTATGGATGTTCAAGATATCCGGATTGTAAGTTTATTTTAAAGCAACAAAAAACTGCTGAAAAAGAAGAAACTGCATAGCATGCAAAATTTTGAAGAAGAAATTCTAACCCTATTAAAGCAACGATATCCAAACGCCCATACTGCGCTTAACTATTCTAGTCCCTTAGAGCTTCTTGTCGCAACAATCCTTTCTGCACAATGCACCGACAAGCGAGTAAATATAGTAACAGAAAATCTATTTAAGAAATACAAATCCGCAAAAGACTATGCAGATGCAACAAATCTCCAAGAAGATATTAAATCGATTAATTTTTATAGAAATAAAGCGAAGAACATCCAGGCTATGGCAAAGATTCTTGTTGATAGGTATAACGGGAATGTACCTGATAAAATGGATGCATTACTCGAGCTTCCGGGAGTAGCGCGTAAAACTGCTAATGTAGTGTTAGGGAATGCCTTTGACATTCATGAAGGAATTGTTGTTGATACTCATGTAAAACGAGTTTCATTAAGACTTGGCCTTACAAAACAGTATGATCCGATAAAAGTTGAAAAAGACCTAGTACAATTATTTCCACAAAACGAATGGGTTTTATTGTCGCATCTATTTATCTATTTAGGTAGAGATGTGTGCAAAGCACCAACTCCAAAATGTCAAGCCTGTGTGCTTCGACACATTTGTCCATCCTCCCAAGTAAACTCGAATCCTTCTTGAACACAAGCAATGATTGTGTTATAGTATATAGGGTATTATTTACGCACTAATGGTTGTTTTACTGGACTTTGCTATTCTCAATAATCCCTATATACAAAAGAAGGTTGGGCGGATTGAAACCCTTCACGAACAAGTACTTAAGCTCCCTATTAACAACCATTTTGAAATGGTGATGAAAGACCGTGCAATATTATTCTTTACGTTTAAGTGGGTTGGATGCTCATGGGGATGATGTTCGAATAGTGCTACAAGGGAAAGATGAGTGGTTAGGTGAGAAGGTACGTATCCAAACAAGTGAATGGTTGATTTTATCCATGCATAATACAACAGGAGTAATGCAAGTTTTGACCATCAGTTTATTAAGAATGTCCATACCAATTTGTTCTATCATGTTCCTGGAATGATCCAACCAGGAAATTATCGTACTGTAGATCAGATACAAATTAAATATCTGCCTTGTCCAGCTGGGGATGTGTATATTCATATGCAACACATCACTGAATTGCTGAATAGAATGGATGGGATTTATCCAGAAAAAGGGACTTGGTCGATCCACTTTCTATTTCCTTCGAAAGCAATTAGGAGGAGATGATATATTGTAGGATAGCTGTAATGGCAATTGGTGCTGTTTCCGTTCGTAAAATGTTTGACCCGAGAGTTATCGATTTGAAGCAATACTCATCTATACATGTTTGGATCTCTTGAGATTGAAAACCTCCTTCAGCTCCAATCAAGACAAAGACATCTTGAATCTCGGGAGAAATGATTTCGTTGGTAATATGATGGAGGGTTATATCCTTTTCTCCTTCGTTTAAAAGGATTGCATAACTGCTTTTAGCAAGCAATTTCTCCTTGTTTTTTATGAGAAATTCACTTAAAGATAAAGGGTTTTGAACACGAATAATATCCATTCTTCCTGATTGAATAGATGACTCCTTAGCTATTTTTTGCCATCTTGATAACTTATTTTCTCCAATTTTTCCCTTAATATCAGTGTTGTGAGAGAAGAGGGGAACGATTTCATATCCGCCAAGTTCAGAAACCTTTTGTAAAATCAATTCCAACTTGTCTAATTTGGGAATACATTGCAATATATGTATCTTCTTTTTGTATTGTATGGCTAAGTCTTTCTTTTCCTTGATAAATCCGGTATATCGCTTTCCATTTTTACTTACAAGGATGGTATATATATGAGCATTATTTTCAAGTGGTTCGATACAAGTTAAAATGTCTCCGTCTTCAAGTCGAATAGAGATAAAGTGTCGAATATCGTCTTCAGAAAATATTATGGTATTATCGTGGATATTTGATTGCTCAATAAAAAAATGTCTTGCCATTACAATATAGGAATTCTAAAGGTGAAGGTTGAACCTTTTCCCACTTCACTTTGCACCGTTATATTTCCATTATGTGCATCAATTATGCTCTTGACGATGTAGAGGCCAAGGCCAAGACCTCCCTGATGTGATTCTTTCTGCCCGTAGGGAAGAGGATTACTGCTGTTAATACGGTGGAACATTTGGAAAAGAGTTCCCTGTACGTTTTCGGGAATTCCTTTCCCTGTATCGCTGATTGCGACTTCAATAAAGTTATTCATTAAATCGCT
The DNA here is from genome assembly GCA_025450075.1 of Patescibacteria group bacterium. Classification (GTDB taxonomy): domain Bacteria; phylum Patescibacteriota; class Dojkabacteria; order JAKAPS01; family JAKAPS01; genus JANWIC01. The sequence goes on from JANWIC010000003.1 coordinate 93,662, forward strand.
TGAAATGGTTATTCTTCCATTTTCCGTATATTTGATTGCATTTGTTAAAAGATTATCTATAACCTCTCGAATACGTGTACTGTCTGCCCGGACTTCAGGTAGCGGGACTCCACTGGATATGTATTCCATTCGTAACCCTTTTTTTTCAGCTTCCATAGTTAATTCTTCAACTGCCATACGTATCAGCTTGTCAACATCAACTTTTTGATAAACCAGTTCCATCTTTTTAGTATTTATCCTTGAGGCTTCGAGCATGGTAGTAATAATGTTGAGCTCACGATCGGCTGATTCTTTTACCATCTCCATTTTTTCCAACACATTTTGGTCCTGAATTGTTTTGTATTCTAAGATAAGAGAAATAGCGTTTCTTGCAACAGTTGCAGGAGTACGAAGCTCGTGGGATGCCATCGATATCAGATTGTCTTTTTCCTTGTTTATCTCTTCTAATTTTTTGTATGCAGCTTCTATGCTTTGTTTAGAGCTTTCCATACTTTCAATTGTTGAGGAAAGCGAGAATGCACTTGAAATTATTGATGAATAGTCTTTGCAAATCTCCTCAATTGTATGAGAAATATCCTTCTCCTGGAATAAATGGATAATAACTCCATATAAACTGTCGTGGTAACATATAGGAACAACATACACAAGTCTTGCCTGCAAAAGTTCTTGGATTTTATTCGCAGCAGCTGTATCAATATTATTCGGTAGAATATCTTCCAGCTTATTTGTCTTGAACGTCTTTAGTTGACGGATTTGCTCAAAAACTGGTTTGTCTTCAAGCTCTACCATGGTATATCCGGTGATAGATCTGTCTAATATATCGAAGGAACTTGCTTTTTCTGGAAGCTGACTTATTGATTCTAGTTTCCAAGTCGAACCGTTTTTTAAGGCTACAATACATGCAACGCTTTGCAGGTCTTCTGGAAGGTGGTGTGCAATGTATTCAGACATTGCATGGATATTTCCAGAAGTTAAAAGCATTGGAACAAAAAGTTTTAACCTTTCATGGAGCCTTATTTCGTTTTCAAGATTTTTCATCCGATTTTCGGAAGAGAAAAGTTTGCTCTGGGCAAGGATAATAATCTTAAGCAATTCAAAAAGAATAGGTTGTAAATTCTCATTTAATTCTGTGGATGAACCAGCGAGGATCATATAGCCGGCTTCCGGTATCCCAATAACCTGCTTAATTCTTCGAGAATATTGCAAGTCTTCAATATTTGCCGGATCCATGATTCCGGAAAGAATAGTATTCAATTGCTGGGTTTCAAGTAGTGATTCCTCAAGTATGTGTTTTTCAAGCAACACATTACTTCCTCGAATATGTTCCAGATAAGGGTAAGTAGCATACAAAAAAGAAAGGTCTTCCTCTTCTTTTTTTACTATACATAAAAATTCCAGTTCCAAAGATGCAAGCGACTTTTGTAATGCTTGCGGGATATCCTCATCCTCTAGGATCATATGGAGTATATTTATCAAAAAAGATAAATATTGGCCTGGAATATCGGCATTCTTTTTAGAAAACAGCATGGCGTATTGATGACACATTCATTCTAATATGAAACGGGAAAATGAACAAGGGATTCAGTAATTTTGCCAAAATTCTTCTCGTATGCTACAATACTGCCATATTATTTCACATGCAGATAAGCTTTCTTTGATTATCAATTATCTGCAGAGGTTTAAAAGAAAGGAAAAACCACAATGGCAACATTACCATCAGTAAAAGACCTGCTGGAAGCAGGCGTGCACTTCGGCCATCAAACAAAAAGATGGAACCCGAAAATGAGAGAATTCATCTTCACTCAGAAGAATGATATACATATTATTGACCTATCCAAGACTCTTATTAATCTTGAAGAAGCAGTCAATTTTCTTGAAAGCAAAGTATCTTCAGGAGGAAGCATTCTTTTTGTAGGAACAAAGAGACAAGCCCAAGAAGTTGTCGAAGATATTGCAAAAAGAACAGGTGTTTTTTATGTGACAAACCGATGGGTTGGAGGACTCCTTACCAATTTTTCCATTACAAAAAAGAACATCAATAAAATGATTGAGTTGCAAATGGGTATGGAGAAAGGTTTTGAGAACAGAACAAAGCAAGAAATTTCTTTAATGGGAAAAGAGCTTGAAAGATTAGAAAGACTGTATGGAGGGATTAAAGGACTAATGGGAAAACCTTCTGTTATTGTTCTTGCTGATCCTCACCATGAACGAATTGCAGTAAAGGAAGCACAAAAACTGGGTATTCCGGTTATTGGTGTTGTTGATACCAATTGCGATCCGGATGAAGTAACCTATGCAATTCCTGGAAATGATGATGCGATTAAATCTATCTCATTGTTCTTTAATCTGTTCGCTCAAGTGATAGACGATGCAAAGAAAAACATTGCATCAAAAGAAGAAAAAGTTGAAGTACCAGCTGAAAAAACAGAGAAAAAGACAGAACCAAAAAAAGATACTAAAGAAAAGAAAGCTGTTGTAAAGACAAAGGCAGATACAAAGAAAACGAAAGCAAAAAATTCCTAAATTATTCTGACCCATATGACAAGTATTGAAGATATTAAAAAACTAAGAGAAATGACTTCAGTTGGAGTTGCTGATGCAAAAAAAGCATTGGAAGCTTCAAACGGTGATTTTGATAAAGCAAAAGACTGGCTTCGAAAAAAGGGCCTTACAAAAGCAGTTGAAAAGGCAGATAGGGACGCACGTGAAGGATTAGTCGGGAGCTATATTCATCAAACAGGAAAAATTGGTGTTTTGGTTGAAATTAATTGTGAAACCGATTTTGTCGCAAGGACTGATGATTTTAAAAATTTTGCACATGATATTGCGATGCATATCGCAGCTTTTGATCCTGAATTTGTTTCTTCAGAAGATATTGATAAAAAGACTTTGGATAAAGTAAAAGAGGAGTATGCAGATGAAGTAAAATCAAAACCAGCTGCTGTTCAAGAACAAATTATGAAAGGGAAACTTGAGAAATATTATTCTCAGGTATGTCTTTTAAACCAACCCTTTATCAAAGATGATTCAATAACAGTCGGTGAGTTGGTTGGAGAAATGGTCGGAAAGTTAGGGGAAAATATTAAAATAGGGAAGTTTAGCCGTATCCAAATAGGATAATTGCAAAATATACTTCTTTTCCCTATACTTTAAGAACAGATACTTTTTATGAACGAACGAGAGATAAAACAACGCATGGAGAAAGTGATAAGTTTTCTTGAGGAAAACTTACGAAAACTTCGCACGGGTCGTGCTCATGTATCTCTTCTTGAATCCGTAAAAATTGAAGCATACGACACGATGATGCCACTCAATCAATTGGCAAATATTTCCGTTCTCGATTATAAAAGTATGGTGGTACAGCCATGGGATAAGTCAAATGTTGATGCAATAGTCAAATCACTTACTGCAGCTAACCTTGGAATGACACCAATTAAAGATGGAGATATTGTCCGTATCAGCGTTCCTGAACTTACTGAAGAAAGAAGGAAAGAATTAACTAAAGTGGTGGGTACATATGAGGAAGAAGCAAAGATTGCTCTTCGTCAGGTACGTAAAGAAGCTATTGAACAAATGAAAAACGATAAAGAAGCAACTGAGGATGATATTGAATCTATCACACAGCAAGCTGATAAAATGATAAAAGAATTTAATGACGAAGTTGCACGACTTGCGCAAAGCAAACGAGAAGATATGATGGCTATTTAATCTTTGGAATATCCATGGTTACGTTGATACTCTTTCTATTTGTTATTGGTATCCTTGTTTTTGTCCATGAACTAGGACATTTTCTTGCTGCAAAAATTTCAGGTATCCAAGTAGATGAATTCGCTCTCGGTTTTCCAATTCCCATAAAAGGACTCGATAAGATAAGACTTTCTTTCACTAAAGGAGAGACGACGTATGTCATTAATCTTCTCCCTTTTGGTGGATTTGTGAAAATGGCCGGAGAAGGGGAGTATGAAACAAAAGAAACCAAGAATCCACGGGGATTTGAAGTGCAGCCTGCATACAAAAAGCTATTTGTTATTCTTGCAGGAGTTACGATGAATTTCATCCTGGCATGTTTCATATACACAGCATTTGTGATTCATGCTGGATTTGTCCAATATGTTCCGCAAATTGTGCCTGACCAATTTCCTTTCGGCCATGCATCATCTTTGGTTGAATTTCAAGCAGATCCTCGCGATACCACTTCGCCAATTGCATCTCACCATTTAGATAAGACTTATCTGTTTCAAAGCATAAACGGGAAATCTATCTCTAGTTTAAGTGATGTCTCTTTAATTGTATCCCAAAACAAAGGAAAAACTATTATAATAAAATATACGGATACGCAAGGAAATAATCCTATAACTCTATCAATAATCCCTAGAACAACAGTTCCTAAAGGAAAGGGGGCAATTGGCATAATCCTTTCTCCAGTCACTCAACTTTCCTTCACAGGTTTAGAAAAACCGTTCAGTGGAATACTCTATTCAATCGATATGCTGCAATATAATATCGTTGGTACATCAACCTTAATTGGGGATGCAATAAAGACAAAAACTGCAAGTATTGTAACCAGTAATATTACTGGACCTGTTGGCATTTATGAAGTTACTGGATTGGTTTTCCAGCAGGAAGGTTTCATCGGTATTTTGAATATAATTGCAATACTTTCCTTAGCTCTTGCATTTATGAATGTCCTTCCATTACCAGTATTAGATGGTGGATATGCTGTTATCATTATTATCGAAACAATTTTACGAAGGGAGATCAACCCGAGAGTAAAAGGATGGATTAATAATGTTGGAATTGTATTGTTAGTTGGATTAATGTTGTGGGTAACAGCAAATGATATTAAAAATTTTGATATTATCTCAAAAATTGTTCATATTTTTAAGAGATAGACTTCATTGATATCATTTTTTACTCAAAATTTGAGTTGAGAGGGTTATTATGATATACTGTCTGACAGTATATCTTGTACCTTTTATTTAACTTTCTCTTCATTAGTAAGAGAAAAACCTTGATCTGGAGGTGAAACTTAATGTCTGTAGTAGTAAAGGACAATGAGCCTATTGATGCTGCTTGGAGACGTTTTATGAGAGAATTAATCAATAATGGCGTTCTAGATGAAATGAAAGAACGCACATATTTTAGAAAACCTTCTGAAATAAAAGGAGAGATCCGAAGACAGTTCAAAAAAAGGAAAAAAAGACATAACCGTGCTGTTCGACGATCAAAATCGAAACTCTCATCATAATTGATCATAAGTACATTCCGTATTTATCCAATAATTCGCATAATGGGTTTGCGTCTACAAAACAAAATAGAACAGGATTTCAAGGATGTATTAAAACATCGTGAAGGTGACGAAGCTGCGCTTAAATTAAGCGTACTTCGTCTTCTGTTAAGTCAAGTTAAAAACTTTGCCATTGATCATGGTGGAGAACTCAGCGATGAAGAAATGCAATCCATAATTAAAAAGGCTGTAAAAGAACGTGAAGATTCCATATCGCAATATTCAAAAGCCGGCAGAGTGGAACTTGCTGAAAAAGAAGAGAGGGAATCAAGAATATTAAAAACATACCTTCCTGAAGAAATGAGTGCAGATGATGTGGAGAAAATAGTTTCAAATGTATTTACCCAGCAAGAAAAAGCAGGTGTAGAACTGACAATGAAAAACTTCGGAGTATTTATGCAAGAAGTTATGCGTGTAGCAAAAGAATCATCCAAAAGTATTAACGGTTCACAAATTAGTGAACTTGTCAAAAAACGACTTCACTAATTTATGAAAGTCAATATTCTCATCCAGGATCCCTCGATACCCAATCTCGATGATAAAGAGTTACGCCTCTTTGTAAAAGCGTGTTTGCAGGATTTCAAGCAAAAACTCAAACGAATCATTCCTGATATTTCAATCATTTTTGTAACATCGGAAAAAATGACTGCTATGAATAGTAAATATAGGGGGTTAAAAAAGCCTACTGATGTTCTAAGTTTTTCATCCGAAGAAGATGGGTATTTGGGAGATATTGTGTTATGTATAGACGAGATAAAGAAAAATGCACATGAATTTCATTGCAGTGTTAAAGAAGAGTTAAAAAGAGACACATTACATGGTATAATGCATTTGCTTGGTTACGACCATGTGCATAATCTTCAAGAAGGTGTAAATGAAGAAATGTTTATCCTTCAGGAATCTATGCTTAAAAAACATATGCATGTATGAAGATTATCGTAGGACTGGGGAATCCAGGAGAAAAATATCAAAAAACAAGACATAATGTCGGATTCATGTATCTTGATTTTCTTACCGACTTGTTTCGAAAAGAAGATGTCGCAATTTCCTGGGAAACTAAATCTCGATTTAAAGCACAAATTGCTGAATTCCAGTATAAAGGGAAAAAGATGGCATTTGTTAAACCTTTGACATATATGAATGAATCAGGATGGAGTGTTTCTCAATATCTTTCTTGGAATAAAGGAAATCCTGGCAATATAGTTCTTGTACATGATGATTTGGATATCCAATTGGGAAAATATAAATTCTCTCCTGAAAAAAGTCCTAAAATACATTTTGGCGTCATATCGGTTGAAAACTATTTACATACAAAATCATTTACACGACTTCGTATTGGAGTGGATAACAGGCAAGAAGGGAACAGAATCCAAGGGGTAAACTATGTCATGGGACGATTTTCAGATGAAGAAGAGCGCCAATTACTTGATGTCTTCCATCAAACACTTGCTCCATTAAACCAAATATTGCTGCCAGCTATAAAACAAAAAAATACATCGAAATCCTAGAAAGGAAATATTTTCGTAGATGCAAAAAGATGATACGCTGTTAATTCAAAATAAGGTAATTGACTTGATTAAAATGCACCCTGAGTTTTTACATCTCAAGGGAAATGTGCTGCACCAGGGAATATATAGCATATGGGGATTAAATGAGGGAGTTGAAGAACTTTTGCTGAAGGCTTTGGAAAGAGAACTTTCCAATTCCTTCATATATACCTATGATACTTCGGTTAAAAAAGAAGACCTGCAGTTTTTCCATTTTAAAAAAAGCGAAAAAAAAGTAATGCGTGAAGTAATTGAAGCGATTCAATCTCTTGGCTACACCCGGGTAGAAAGCGTCTCAAATATCGGAGAATTCTCAGTACGAGGAGGAATCATTGATGTGTTTTCCCAGGATTTTGTTACCCGCCTTGACTATTTCGGAGACGAAGTTGAAAATATATTCCTCATTGACCCTTTAACAGGAGCAATTGAATACAATGTAGATTTTTGCTTTGTCCCTGGTGTTCGGTCAAGCCTAAGTGTATCTTCATACGATTTGAGTCTTTGTACCCAAACTATGCTTCTATTTAACCACCAGGTTATTGATACTGCATATCATTTTGATTTTGAACCTATTCCATTTGTCTTTGCAAATGATAAGTTATTAGAATATGAACTGAAAAAGAGGGAAGGTGGGTTGGTAATGATTGCTTCTCATGAGGCAAATTTTGTCGAAA
>JANWIC010000004.1 GCA_025450075.1 Patescibacteria group bacterium
GGAGCTTTTATAAAATTTAGTAGCCAGGTAAGGATTCTTGAAGCGCCATTTTTATCTGCACTGGCAAGATGAAGAATGGCAAGAGGAATGCCATGCGCACTGTTTGTATGGTCAGGATACATGTATGAAATATGGTTCTCTTCCAGAATTGTCGTAATAAGTGAAATCATACTGGATTTTCCTGAACTTCCTGTAACTACCAATACCCTTTTTTTCGATCGTAGAAGGGTGATCTTTGCAAAAAAAGAAAAATAGCTGACTGTAGGAAAATATAGATTTTTTCGAATTGTTTCTTGTATATCAATCATGTATCTAATACAACGTGTGTTTATGATATAATATCACAGTTAGCACGATTATACCTATGCAGTCTCAAAAGAATTCAATTAAAAAAGAAGAATATACCTACGGTTTCCATGATAAAGAATCAAAATTCGGTAAACCGTTAAAGGGATTATCAAAAGAAGTTATTCACATGATTTCAGATAGAAAAAATGAGCCGGATTGGATGCGTGAGATACGGCTTCGGGCATATGATATTTTCTTATCAAAATCGCTTCCCGACTGGGGTGCAGATCTTAGCGAAATTGATTTTAATGATATCTATTACTATATCGTTCCGGATGAAAAGCTGAAAAGGAATTGGGATGAAGTACCGGTAAAAGTAAAACAGACATTTGAGCGACTTGGTATTCCTGAAGCAGAAAGAAAATTTCTTGCAGGAGTAGAAGCGCAATATGATTCAGAAAGTGTCTATTCTTCATTAAAAGAAGAATGGATTAATCTTGGTGTCATTTTTATGTCTACTGATGAAGCAGTACAAAAATATCCGGATATTGTGAAACAATATTTTGGAACTGTCATTCCCTCTGCTGATAATAAATTTGCTGCATTAAATACAGCAGTATGGAGCGGGGGTAGTTTTGTATATATCCCAGAAGGGGTTGAAGTGAAAATTCCATTACAAGCATATTTTCGAATTAATGCAAAAAGTATGGGACAATTTGAACGGACACTGATCATTGCAGAAAAAGGATCTATTGCACAATATGTAGAAGGATGTACCTCCCCTATTTATGAGATAAATTCACTGCACAGTGCCGTTGTAGAAATTATTGTAAACGAAGGAGCACGTATAAGGTATACCACAATTCAAAACTGGTCAAAGAATGTATATAATTTAGTAACAAAACGAGCTGCAGCATATAAAAATGCAACGATGGAATGGGTCGATGCAAACTTAGGTTCATACAAAACAATGAAATACCCATCGGTTTATCTTTTAGAAGAAGGAGCTAGAGGTGAAGTATTATCCATAGCATTTGCAACTGACGGACAGCATATTGATTCAGGTGCAAAGATGATCCATGCTGCACCCAATACAAGTTCCCTTATTACCTCCAAATCAATATCCCAAGGAACAGGACGCGCAACGTACCGGGGACTTGTCAAAGTACATCCTGTAGCAAATAATACAAAAGTAAATGTAACATGTGATGCTCTGCTTCTTGATAAAACTTCACGGAGTGATACTTATCCGGATATGCAAATTGATAATGCTGATACTGCAGTGCAGCATGAAGCTGCAGTGAGTAAGGTTTCAGAAGAACAACTTTTTTATGTCATGAGCCGTGGATTAAAAGGAGATGATGCAATGGCAATGATCGTCAATGGATTTATTGAACCAATTGCAAAACTTCTTCCTCTGGAATATGCTATTGAACTAAACCGTCTCATACAATTAGAAATGGAAGGATCAGTCGGATAATGGAATATATTGCTGATGAATCACAACTTATCCTCCATACTCCATTCAAAGCGACATATAAAGAGAAACCAATCGTTCTTTTCAAGACAAATAAAGGAATTTTTGCAATGGAAGATCGCTGTTCACATGAAGATTTTCCATTATCTGAATCATTATCATCTGACACGGAAGTCTCATGTCAATTACATGGTTCAACATTTGATTTAGCTTCCGGGAAACCGAAATCACTTCCTGCACTTTTTCCGGTAAAAACATACCAGGTAACAATTACAGAAGGAAAAATATTTGTTTCAGATTAAGCTTTTATCTTCATCATTACGTGTTGGAGATCTTCTTCTGAAGCCGGTTCTTGGGGACCAAAAACGTTAATATCTTCCGTATCCCCTTGGAACATCGGATATATCTTTATATGGAAATGATTCACACCAAGACCTTGGATAAGGATAAATGATCTCTCATATCCAAGCTTTTCTTGAAGAATTTTTGCAGTTTTTTGAGCAGTAAGAAGCGTTTCACTTACTGTGTGAGAATCAACATCAGTAAAATTTGATGGAAAATGTTTTTTGGGAAAAATGACTGTTTGCCCTTCTTTTGTAGGAAAAATATCAAGTATGGCTAAACTATTCTCATCTTCATATACTACATGAGATGGTATTTCTTTATTTACGATTTTACAAAATATACAGTTATCCATATGAGTATGTAATATATGATTAATATAGCAAAATATTAGATGGGTGTAACATATCGTAAATCAGGCGTTAATGGTTGTCCTGGAAAGAGATGGTTTATGAGTTGTGGACCAAAGTAAATTTCAAGAAAAAGGATGATAAAAGTAATGAGCAGGCAGATGCTAGCTTCCATATAGTCTTTGCGATAGAAGAAAAATTTAAAGGCGTAAAAAAGTCCGAATGGGCAAAGTAATAAACTGATAATATATGCCTTTAAGTAAAGAGCATAATCTTTTTCTTGCATAAGACAATTACAAAGCTTTTTACATTATAGCATGTCTTTTCTTATGCAAGAAGTTTTTTTAAATCATTTTGTGTAAATTCACCATGAAATCCTACTGGTGAAAAACCAAATGAATTATCCGGATTCACTGACCAATTCCAAATGAGTTCACCAGTATATCCCATCGTTTTGGTCTTTGTAATAATGGATTTAAGATAGGTCAGTGGAGAAGATCCTTCAATCTGAGATTGTTTTGATATCCCAAGCTCTTCTATGAATATTGGCTTTTGGTCATTTTTTACCCTTACTACCTCATTCTTTAATTTTTGTCCAATTTCTGCTGAAGAATATACAGTTATATCATCAGGCGCGTTTAAGTAGGTATGGATTGAACAAATATCAATAGATGGAATAGCACATAAATCTATTTGATTCATTGAAATATCCTGTGTTCCGATTGTAACTAAATGGTTTTGATCAAGCTGCTTTAGGTATGATGTCATTTGTTCAGTCCAGGTATATACGGATGTATCGGGTTGAGGTTCATTCATCAAATCCCATGCTAGAATTGTGGAATCTTTTGCATATGGAATATGTGTATAAGTATTGATACGATTTACTACTTTGTTTATATAGTTTTTCATAAGATTTTGGGTATCGGGATTTGTATAGAATAAGTCAGGATTAGATAAAGGATCTTTACCTACCCAGGATACATATTGATTTTTTCCTCCATAGTCAGTCCAATTATTCACAAGAACTGGAATTAGCCTGATGTGATATTTTTTTGCAGTTGTAATAATTTCATCTGCTTGAAGAAATCTATTTTCATTCATGATTCCCGGTAGAGGTTGGAACCCGTCGGTTGTCCCTTCACCAAAAAGCCAGAACCTAACCACATTCACATTTGATTTGGAAAGCTGTGAAAAAGTATATTCTATTTGGCTATTTGTTTGGTAAGCAAGATCATATGCATTAACACCATGAATGGTAAAAGCGGCATCATTTACCTTGAGTGTTGATCGCTCTCTTATTATAAAGAGATCATTAGATCCTTTTTTCTCATACACATTTGCGTGTTTACCAGAAAAGGCGAGTTTATAATATTGTAAAAAGCCTTTTTTCTCTTTATCCATGAGTGCAGTATAGACACTATCCCCAATATCTCCATTTGGCATAACAATCCAAGTTGCGTATGGAGCTGGATCATATATTGCTTTTTTCCATAACGCTGATACTCCTTCATGGATAAGCTGGTTGAGTCGGATACCACTTTGGAATGCAACCGGATTGAAATATGAAGTAGACATAAGGATAGTATCAGAAGGTCCTACTTTTTGCTTGAGGAAATTTGCAATATCAGAGTTTGTAAAACTGCTCGAACCAGTTTGCCCGTCAATCACTGTTGTTACTCCTGTATGGATGAAATATATCCCTTGAGCAAAAATGATAACCCATGCTATAGTTACCGTTTCGAATAGAAAACGGGAAGTTTGTGGGACAAGCATTGCTGCAAAAAATGAAACAGCAGGTAATGCAAGGATTGCGTATCGGACATTAAACCATTGTGTAACTAGCGGAGTTGTATACAAATGCAATTGCGGAGTATCGAGAGATGTAAACCCCAGCACCAAAGCAATGATATTGAAGATGATTGGTGATAATAGCATGAGTGCAATGAGTATTCTTTGAGTATAATAGAATTCAATATTTTTTTTGAAGAAAAATAGTATCATGCCGATACAGCTAAACAGTAAAATAGGAATTCCAATTGTATCAATTACTGCTGATCCATAGGCAAGAAGCGACATCCCAATATTGCCTTTTGTTGCAAGCCCGCTATTAACAAGGATTAAGGTTTGTTGAGAATGTGCAGAATATGGACCTAAGATGAAATACAATGGATTTTTAAATATTACCATGTTCCATAATATCCATATTCCCATTCCAAAAAGAACCGGCATTATGAAAAAGAGTAAAAGTCCAAATATTTGAAGCAATGTATGTCTTCTTAAGTAGATTTCATAAAAGATAATGAGAAGCATTTCTATAAATACAACAAACCATCCATCATATCTGATTAATACCTGACAAAAACCACATAATCCTAGGAATAAAAGAAAGTTAGGTTTATCTTGCTGTAACCAAGCTATGAGGCAATAGGTTGAGAGAATAAAAAAAACTAAAAAAAGAGGTTCGGTAAGCGGTGTGCTTTGAAGGTATAGCATATTTACATTTAAAGCAAATACTCCTGCTCCGATGAAAGCAATGAATTTTTTTCTAATTGACATTTTAATAATTGCATACATTCCCCAAACTGATATGACAAAACTGATCATGGAAAATATACTTCCTGCAAAACCCGAATGCCATGCCCAGTTATTCCAGATAAGAAGGAGATCTAACATATGATTGAGTGGAAGCCAAACTCCACCAAGTTGAGAAAATCCTGGTTGTAAATTATCAATAATTAATCTTGAAATATTCAAATGGGACATTGCATCGTTATATATTACACTTAATCCGGAAAAATACGTAATAAGCCACGCGATAACAGAGATACTAACTACCCCAAGTATCGGCAGATATCGTTTTGTCCAGAGTAATATTCTCTTCATTACTGAGAGTGTGTTAGCGGATATTGCTGCAAAGCTACATGCTGTGAAGTTTGCAGATAAAGTCCATGTTTCGTTTTATTCCAATGATGCAGGTTAAATATGAATTCTTTACAAGCCTGTAGACAGGCGATACTCATGAAAAACCAATAGAACGGAACAAGGAGAGTAAAGGGAATGAGATCCCATTGCCCCCTTTTTACCAATCCAAGAGTGTATGAATACAGATACAAGAAATTACCGAAAACAAATGTTATAACAGCAATATATAATATTGGTCCGGGAAAAAGCGTATGAATAAAATTGTGAAGAGACCCTCTATCAATAATATATATTGATGTCATGATCCACATTGCAAGATTCGCAAGTGTTGCAAACACTTTTCCGCCTATCATGAGTTGGAACAGAAAAAACCCTTTACCAAAAAAATCTTTCGGGTTTCGCATATGCACGAAATATGTCTGCATATAACCTTTCATCCATCTTGCCCTTTGATTTCTCCAATTCTTTAATTTGCAATTTGCTTCCTCAAGCGTATATGAGTCAATAATAGCAGTATGATATCCCCTCTTTGCAATTCTCATTCCTAGATCCGCATCTTCTGTGACGTTAAACGGATCCCAACCGCTTAATTTTTTTAAATCGTTTAATTTGAAATGATTTGATGTCCCTCCTAATGGAATTGGAGCCTGGAGATATTGTAATCCGGTTAATATTAATTCAAACCATACTGCATATTCTGCTGTAAACAATCTTGTTAATAGATTTTGCTTTGCATTATAGTAATTCAGTTTTGCCTGAATGCATACAACTGACTTATCCATTGTTTGAAATGCAATAATTGCCTTTTTTAACTGGTCAGGATCAGGAATATCTTCTGCATCATAAATGACGGCATATTCCCCTCTTGCTTTTTCCAAAGCATAATTTAGAGCTTTGGGTTTTGTTTTTGGAAATGAATGCGGAACAATATGAATGGAAAAGTTTTCTGGCAAATGCATCATACTAATTTGCTCTATTGTTTCAGGATCATTTTCTTCCAGTAGAAGCATGATATCCAATTTTTCTTGCGGATAATCTAGATTTTGCATAGCTTCAATAAATTGACCAACTATCTCTGATTCTTTATATAATGGACAAAATATTGTATAGATCGGGTAATCAAATGTTTTTTTTGTTCGTGTAGATGAGATATGAAGAATTGGTGAAACTAAAAAGCTCAAAGATACAAGTAGTGTATTACACACCAAATCGACAAAATACAAAACAGTTATTGTTGCAATAAAAATAATAAGCGTTACATGCCAATTCAAAAGAATAAAAAGACTTATTGTACAAAAGATGAGAAGAATAGTTGTCTTTTGCCATCTTGTGAAATGAGTAAGTGCTAATTCATAAAAAGGTAATGATGAATAATGAGTAAATTCCTTTCCTTTGTAGTGGAACCCGTTATGAGATGAATTTTGGATTGGTTGTCTTTTTTTCAATTTCAGCTTTATCGCCTCTCTTGCAATTTGCAATGAATCGCTAAACAAATGAATTTTTGAAATGCCTTTTGTGCGGGGAGAAAAAGTAATGGGAATAGTTGAGAGCAGAAAACCTGCATCAAGCGCTTTTACCAAAAATTCCAAATCAAACGACCATGGACGTGGATGGATAGTGATCTGTTCTAATATTTCTTTTCGAAAAAGCTTCAAACCGGATTGAGCATCGCATGGGATGTGATGAAGCACTTTTACAAAGATAAAATTAAATGTCTTACTAAAAATTCTTCGGTACCAAACTAATTGAGATTCATTCCTGTTTGCAACGACAATATCAACTTTCCTTTCTTGAAGTATTTCATACATTTCATTAATTGCTTCAGGGGGGTATTGTAAATCAGCGTCAATAAAGCCGATAATCTCCCCTGACGCATGAGTAAATCCTTCTAATAAGGAAAAAGCTTTCCCTTTTTCTCCTTTTTTTGAATATATCTTTACATGAAAGCGATTCTTTTTCTTTCTAACTAAACTCAGAGTCCTATCAGTTGAGTGATCATCAACTATAATAACCTCATAAGGGATATGGGATCGTTTACAGCTTTGATCAATTCGCTCAAGTAAACGGATAATATTTCCCTCTTCATTTAATGTAGGTATGACAATTGAAATCATAAATAAGCCTTTCTTAGGGGGTAGCATAAAATACATCAATATTGTAATCAAGGTTATAGATGCTGACTGTAATTAAAATAACAATACTATGAGCTAATATATTGAATTAAAGCAGGAAATAATATAGGATATAGATGATCTATATCACATCCTTCCCAATATTTCATTTTGTATTAGACAATTCTTATGATTCAATTCATATCCGGCATATCACCATTAATTCAACGCGCCGAAGAAGTTTTGCAATGGTGTATTAATAGTGGGATAGATGAAAGCGAATGCAGTGTTATGTATGTCGCAAAATACCATGATGTTTCTGATAAAACATATCCATTGATTTATAGTATTCTTGGAATTGCATACAACAGTTTACCTATTCCATCTGACATAGGTGTATTATATATCGGAGGACCTCTAGCTGCATCTCTTGCTGTAACTGAAACATCGCGATCTACAGGTCCGCTTGTTGGAGGAATAGTGAATGCATGCATGGATATTGGATTTCCTGAAAATGATGCTAAGAAGATTTTTCATGCGATGCAACATGGCACTGTACTTATTGGTGCAAATATAGAAGATGAAAAGACGGAAGAAATCATGAAACTATTCTCAGATCATGAAATCTTCCCTGTCTTTGCAATTGCATTAGAAGATATCTTCATTCCTTAATGCGAAATATAGATAGCAACTGATGTTGAAGAAATTACATTCCCATTTAGATCTTTTGCAGTAAATGTCAGCATATATGGGCCGTTTCCTCTCCAATTCCATCCTGAAAGATCAACAAGTGATTCTTTATGGTCTGTTGCATTCTGCATTAGATTGAATTGACCATTATCTACTTGCCAGTACATATTGTATGAAGATAATGATGCGCCATTCAAGACAGCTTTAAATGGTTGTGTCCCTGATACTGTTACTTTATTTGTCGGCCACCATACGGAAACAGTTGAACCTGTCGGAGTAGGTGTTGGTGACTGACCCACCGTTATATTTATTATGCTATTGTTCCAGTAGTAGAGTGTTGACCATGTGCTGTTAAATACTCCTAATTTTACCTGGTATACCCCTGCTGATTGAGGAGTCCAGTTTATCGTATAATTTTGTGCCTGATTTGTACTAAATGATTGGTTTTGGAAATACTGTTGAAACACTTTTGTGCTCCCGGCGTATATTTCCATATCGGTGATAATGCCGCTTGTATTTCCTCCCGTATCTTTTATTCCAGTTGAAATAGTTGCCTGCTGATTAACCGAAGGAGATGATGGTGACACAGATGTCGGCTGCATGGAGAATGCAGGTTGTGTTCCTCCTCCACCACTTCCTCCGCCTTGTGAAAACCAGGTTATCAAAACTTGCTGAGCTGATTTGTTTTGAACAGTATACCCGTTATCATTTGGACCACCAGCATTTGGATCTACTGACCATTGCCATATTTGAACACCAATCATCCAGGGATAATTGCTCCAATAATCAAAAAGTGCAGTATAGTCATTTGCCTGTTCGGTTTGGTCTGCAGGACCTCCCATACTGTAATTCCATGGTTGTGTATTAGCGCCTTTTACGCTTCTGTATCCTATTTCTGTAAAAAGCACGGGTTTTTGGTATGTATTACTGAGCGATTGAATATTGGAAATGTATCCTCCCCAAGCTCCTTCAAGTTGTGATACAGAAGCGTCAGCCTGGCTTGTCAGATTAAAATATGCAGATATACCAATATAGTCCAATATATTCCAAAATGCGATATGGTCTTTCTCGTCAACAAAACCTGAAGGACCCCAATTTGAACTATAGGTAAGTTTTCCCGAAAAAATACTTCGAATTTTTGAAATGAGTGTATCCCAATATCCAGTATTTGCAGATGATGAAGTGTATGTTGATAGTGTAATCAATTCACTTCCAATACAAATCTCTTCAACATTATGTGCTTGTGCTATAGTTGCAAGATGGGACATGATCTGTCCATAATTGGAAAACCATCCTGCCTTATCTGATGGGTTAATGTATGCTCGCCAATCTCCAGTTGTCGGATCAATATGAGGAGCAAGCATAACATGAAGACCTATACTATGTGCATAATCTATTCCTGCAATTAGTGAGGCGTCTGTAGGAGTGTTGTACCCGCCTTGAATGGAACTTGTGTATAAATCAGACTGATAGTATGGAATGATAAGTGTGACATAGTTTGCTCCAGTTGCTTGTAAGTTTTTAAGAGAAGTTTGAAAAGAACTTGAATCATAATCAGTTGTATTTGTCGGCACTATTGTCTCTCCTTTTTGCCAATTAGCCAAGCTTCCTGCTGCGTGAGTTGATCTTGGTAAAAAAGCAAAAAAGATGGAAAAAAGAAGAAGGATTAGTAATACTGATAGTCGTTTCATATAGGTATAAAAGATATATTGGAATTATCGTACCGTTAATGCTTGATGAATTCAGTTAGAACACTTACCAAAGACATGCATACCTTCTAACAATATAGGTTATGTAGATATGGGAAATGTATGAAGTAATCCTTTTATAACAATATTAAAATTTAATCCAGTCATGTATATTACATTTCCTGCGTAAGGATCCTTACTGCCTATAGCTTTCATGATACATATACTAATCCCAGTATTTCATCGGATTTGAATGGCACGATTCACCCGAAAACAAAAGACCGCAGCAGGAATAATTCTACTTGGGGTTATAGCGACTTTTTTTATTGTTCACATTGGAAAATCAACTCCTACTCCTCAGGTGAATATCCAATACACTGATGTATTATCCAATGCCTGGCAATATTACAAAAAAACATATATCCAAGCAGATGGAAGAGTTATTGATGTAACATCTCCTAATTTGCAAAGCACATCAGAAGGACAATCTTATGCAATGCTGCAAGCAGTTCAAGAACAGGACCATGACTATTTTGATCGAGTATATCAATGGACACTCTCAAACTTGGCTGTTCGGCATGATGGTTTGTTTGCATGGTTATGGGGAAGAAAACCTGATGGTTCATGGGGGGTAATCCAGGAAAATGGAGGAATGAACAGCGCAACTGATGGAGATGAACAAACAGCTGTAGCATTAATTAATGCCTACAATACCTGGAAAGAGCAAAAATATCTTACAGAAGCAATGTCTTTGATGAAAAGCATTTATGCATCCGATACTGCTTCTTACAATAACCAGAAATATGTTGTTGCAGGAAATTGGGCAAATGACAGTATTGCAAATCCCGAACCTATTCTTTTTATAAACCCCTCATATTTGCAGTTAACAGATTACAGGCTTTTTAGCAGATATGATAATGCAGATAATTGGAATGGTATCATCAATACTTCTTTTGATGTATTAAATAACTGTACTTTTGATAGTTCGAATATTGCGATGCTTCCCCCAAATTGGTGTTTAATCAACACCGATAGATTCAATATTAATTATACAAATCCATCCTTTCCACCTGTATATAGCTATGACGCTTTTCGAACAATGTATAACGTAGCACTTGATTACAAAATATACAAAGATCCAAGAGATTTATCATATTTACAAAAAACGAGTAATTCACTTTATAAATTTTATCAACAAAATTCCAGTGGTGAAGCATACAACATATTAACTGATCAGACAATAAGTGGTGGGTCATATATTATCAGTTCTGGGACTGCAGCTAATTTCTATTTCACCCACCCAAATGAAGCTGATTCAGTTTTTATGGACAATATTTACCGACAATATGAATCTGAAAGTGGAAAATTTGGAAATGGATATTATGATTCAAACTGGAATTGGTTTATGACTTATCTATATTCAAATCAAGTAGAAAACAATATTCCAGTCGTATAGCATATGAAGAATAAATTTAAATTCAAACAATCACATATTAAAAAACCTTTGATTATCCTTGCCTGGATTGCTTCCATTGTATATATTTACTGGTGGCTACAATTCTCCAATGTTGGAAATATCTATTTATATATTATACTACTTATCAGTGAAATATATTTTCTTTTGATGACTTGGGGATACTGGTTTACTGTATGGGATACTTCTTTTACTAAAAAAAGATCTATTCATACATTCCCGAGTATTGATATTTATATTCCGGTATGTGGAGAACCATTGGCAATCATTACTAATACCCTTACAGCAATTCTAAGAATGAAATATAAAGAAGGTTTCGTAGCCGATTATCCGGAGTTGGTACATATCTTTATCCTGAATGATGGGTTTGTAGCAAAAAAAGAAAATTGGAAAGATGTTGATGATTTAGCTTTGCGATATCCCGTCACAGTAATTACTAGAGAAATTGGTGGAGGTGCAAAAGCCGGGAATATTAATAATGCTATGAAACAAACGTGGGGAGAGTATATTGTTATTTTTGATGCAGATATGAATCCTCTTCCTGATTTTTTAACAGAAACAATAGGATTTTTTAGAAAAAATTCAGTTGCATTTGTCCAAACCCCTCAATATTACAGCAACAAAAAAAGAAATTTTGTAACAGACGGAGCATGGGCACAGCAGGAGTTATTCTTCGGTCCTATTTGCAGGGGAAAAAATAGGGTAAATGCAGCATTTTGCTGCGGGACTAATGTCATAATCCGAAGGAAAGCGCTTGAGGCAATAAACGGGTTTGATACGGATAACATAGCAGAAGACTTTTCTACTTCAGTACGAATACATGCGCAGGGATGGAAAACAATCTATTACCCACATGTTCTTGCACATGGACTAGCTCCAATGAATATTGAGGAATATTACTCTCAGCAGCTTCGTTGGGCGAAAGGATCAATCGATGTTTTCTTTAAAAACAACCCGATTTTTAAACGGCATTTAACACTTGCTCAGCGAATCCAATACCTTTTGTCTTTGGGATATTATTTCATGGGATTTTTCATGATACTCGATGCTTTTATTCCCGTTATTTTTCTCGTAACAGGAATTGTCCCGGTAAAAGGAACTTCAACCACATATATTCTGCTTTTCATGCCATATATTCTTTTTATTATCTATATCCTTTCTGCTTCAACCGGAGGAAGCTTGAATTACAAAGCATTGCAATTTTCTATCGGTTCTTTCTATATCCAAATAATTGCAATATTTTCATCGATATTTCACAGAAAAATTGGATTTAAAGTGACAAGCAAAGAAGTAGGAAAAGAAAAGAACTTCTATTTCAAACTTGTTTGGCCGCATATACTATATATAATAATAGGTTTCATATCCATCGGTATTGGGGTGTTTCGTGAGGGATTCAGTCCAGCAATCATCACGAATATGTCATGGATTATATTTAATATGACAATGATATCTGCACATGTGTATGCAGCAATGCCGGGATTACAGGCATGGCTAAAAAAGATTTTTCCTACAGAATCATTTGGGTATGATGAAACTCCTGAAGTATATATCAATATAATTCATTAAATGAAGGACTTTCGTGTTTCAGTTGTTACAACTCTGGTTATCCTTGTCTGTATAGCAGTTGGTCTATTGCTTCGGTTACATTTCATTTCCTCTTTAAGCATATCGCTAGATGAGGCACAAAGCATTTGGCAGGCACAACATACCTTATGGGGATCTGATAGTATATTTGTAGTAATGGCAAAAGACATACATCCTCCGCTATTTGTCTTAATGCTCCATTTTTGGATTCAACAATTCGGACAAGGTGCTTTTATAGATAGAATACTTCCCCTCATATTCGGAATGCTTTCCATTCCTCCCTTTTACTTTCTTGTCAAAGAGGTATATACAAGAAAAGAAGGTATCTTTGCTGTTGCGATTGCTGGATGTGGCCCATTATGGATATGGTATTCAATAGATATAAAAAACTATTCATTATTAATATTTGGAACGATATTATCTCTTTTGTCATTTTTTAAAATTGTGCATAACAATCATCCACGCACATGGATGATTTTCTTTTTTCTATCACAAATATTGGGTATGTATTCCCATTATTTTTTCTTTCTAATAATTTTGCTGGAATTTATTGGAGCATTTATTTACAAAAAAAAGAGCATTATCATCCTCTCACTTTTATCAGCGATATTCTTCATTCCATGGGGATATGAATTTTTGCTCTTTCACTCCAGTTCTACACAACCAAGTCTTGGACAGGTAAACCTGTTTAATATTCTCCTGACAATTTTTGAATTGGTGCTAGGGTATCACAGCACCGATTTTTATAAAGCATCGATTGCCCTGTGGCCGCTTGTTATCCTATTTTTCTTTGTCTATATTAAAGCGTTCCGGAAAGTGAATAAAGATAGTATGCTATTATTGATAGCGATCATTTTACCAATTGCTGGAACCTTTATTGTATCGCAAATTAGTGTAACGATATTTCTCACGCGTTATCTTCTGTTTGTTTCCATTTTCTTATACATGGTGATTAGCAGAAGCATATTCTCTGCAAAATATGTTCCGTATCGTTTAGTCGGAACAGTAGGCTTTTTAATACTACTTCTTTTTATGACATATACACAATTTAGCGATCCGTTGAACATTTCCGTTGAGGATTACAAAGATTCAGTTGCCTATGTTGAACAATATGCTACTCCTCACTCGCTCATTATAGTTTCTGCTCCATTTACTATTTATCCATTTGAATATTATTACTCAGGAAATGCTCCATATGTAACATTGCCTTTATGGGACAGGAAGCATCCGATTAACTTTGCACCTACTCCCGGTCAGATGGCAGCATTAGTTTCATCTTCTGAAAAAACTTACTCAAAAATTTTTTTGATAGAAAGCTATGATCAGGGACATAACAATGAGACAGTGAGCTGGTTTAATAATAAGTTTAAAATTATCAGGCAGGAAAATTTCGGATACAATGTATCAGTGCATGAGTATCAAATTTCATATGATACTCATGCACTTGCAAATCGTTAATTTATTGTGATTGTTCCCACATGTGTTGCCCATGAATATTCATGTGACCAATCGGGTGAAAATATTCCTACCTCTATGGAATAGACTCCTTTTGCAAAACCCGAAGGAACATTCCATTTGACAGGAATTGTTATATCGGTTCCTTTTTGGTTTTGATTATCGGTAATAATTTGTGCAACTTTTTGTCCTGTATTATTTTTCATTTCGGTATCAACAAGATATGTTGCATCAGTTACTTCTAATGTATCAAGATGCAGATTAATGGTATATGCGAGTGAAATGTTCGCACTAACCCCTTTACTTGCTGTTTGAGCTAGAGTAGTTGGAGTAACAGGTGAACTTGTTGGAAGTAAAGGTTGGTTGGAGCTATAGAGATTAGTAATATTTCCATTTCCCATCATCAATCCGAATGCAGCCCAGTTATTTCCATAATAATTGGTTGAATTGCTTGCAAAATATGCATAGCCATTATTATATATATAGTCTTTTTCAATTTTTTGTTCGATGCCTGATACTATGGCAGGGTCTGATTTCATAAATACTGCGAGATCCCCTCCGTAAATTGCTGAGGATTCGTAACTATTTTTTACCGTTCCATCATGGTTGTACTCTGCGTAAATCTTTCCTAGGCTATTCCATTGGTCAAGCATGAAGGTATGAATTGCGCCTCCAAGAATTGCCGATGCTCGTGGTTCGTTAAACCAGAGATAATCTTCTGCAACTCGGAAAGTTGTTCTGAATGCATCATAAGTATAGGCATTCGTTCTATCGTTCCCATTTGGCTGGTTAAGAGTAAGGCTTGTTAGGTCAAGTATTCCCCAGTTTGGGAAAAGACCAGCATTTGTTGCAAGTATTCCTGTTGTTGATTTATTTAACAAATCATATGAAGTATCTACAACACTATTCCATTTTGTGTTTCCACTGCTTTGTGCAAATAATTTGTAATATGCAGGAGCTAAGTATGAAAGGTTGATGTCTACATTATTCCCTTGATATCGGGTATATGTCCCGCCAGTTATATATAGCCTACCATCAGACCCTTTAGCTGTCTCTTTTGACAGGATATCTGCAATAATTGCATTCGCTTGTTGTGTATATGAATTTTGTCCCCATTGTTTTCCTGCAAAAAGCAGTGCTGTTGCAATATCTTCATCTGCATCTGTTGCTCCTGTCCAATCAAGCACAGCATTGTTATAATGCCAGGCAAAAAGATTATCTCGATTACTTTGATCTGAATTATTCATTCGAGACAAATTTTGTTTTGTCCAGTTCCAAATACTATCAAATGTTGTCTGATCGTTCATATATACAGAACGTAGCATTCCGTATCCCTGGCCTTCAGAAACAACATCATATCCCTGGTCAGGTCGTACGACTTTGCCATTATCTATATAATACTTTTTATACCCATTCCATGATGAAGTAAGCATGGCGGAAATATCTTGTGAGGGAGTTTGTGTGATTTGTGAATGCACAGATTGAGAATGAAATGTTTGATACAAGAAACTGGAAACGACGGACAAAACGACAACAAAAATAATACTGAAAGACTTTTTATTGTTTTTCATGGTGTTATATTTATTACACATAAAGTGTAAATAATGTAACATTCATGAAGGCTAAGTGCAAGCACAACTACAACTTATCCCATTATTCTAAGAAATCAATATCAAGAAAATTGCGATTGATTGGTTGGTGGGGATGGATATATCTTTGTAAATAGGTAATGTAGGGTTTTGCTTTTTGAAAATTATGATGTATTAGCCATGAGCTTTTTACAATTGCAATTATAAGAGAAAACACATCAATTTTTTCATGAAATAACTTTGGATCAGATAAATCAATATCAATTTCTTCTCTCCACCCTTTGATTAGATATTCTGATAATCCTGGATGCAGCATATGAAAATTTGCTATATCCCAAACTGGATCCATACTCATCTTATTTCCGAAATCAATCATTCCGCTATACCCATATTTTGCCGCAAAAATATGAAGCAAATCATAATCACCATGCACTAACCTTCCTTGTTTGAGAGAATGGACAGAAGGATGTGAAGCAATATATGTTTTTATCCATTCTGCTTCTGAGTTCGTTATGATATTTGCATTACATAATAAAGGCAAGTGTTCATGGAGAGCATTATGGAGTACAGTTTGCAGATCATCATCATATCCGCAAACAATTCTGTATTTTCTACTCAATTCATTTGAACACCATCCAAAACCTCTTGTATGGATATGGTGCATCCGAGCCAAATCCTTACCCGCTCTAGTGATGATAAATGCTTGCTCACTTTTAGCTAATGAAAGCGTTGAAAATGGTTGGCCATCAATTGCAGTAATAACAAAAAAGGGATATTGAAAAGTGATCTCAGAATCATCATATATGACAGGACGGGGTACTCGTACATTTTTTTCAGCTAAATGTTCAATCACCCATTTTTCCGTATAGAAAGGAATGTGGTCAAGTGAAATTTTGATATAGTAATATCTGACATCTGTTTTAAATCTCCATACCTCATTTGGTGGCTGTGATTTTACCTGTTCAATTTCATAAACTTTTCGCTTCAGATAGGTTTGTAATAGGTTGTCGATATCTGTTTTTGTAATTTTTTCCATAGGAAAATAATACCCATTCAGTTATATCGAAATTGCTCCCTATACACTGTTAGAAAAGTGACACTAACGAGCAAAGATGGCGTAGTAATGGTAAAAGTAAAATCCAATAGCGAGAATGAGAAGAGGAAGAACTATAACAAATTCAATAATCCCTCCAGTTTTAATCCGAAGTGCCTTGATTGGAGGAATTCCGAATTTAAACCCGAAAGGAAAAAACAAAGGAATACCTTCTGTAGTCATCGCATCAAGAATAAAATGAGATGCAATACCAATTAAATATGCATACCAAATTAGTTGTAATTGAAGACCTGGAAGTTGTGGCAAAAGGAATAGTAATTTATGTGAAAGATAAGTAAATGCTGCAAAACCTAGTATTGAATGAGAGATATGCCTGTGTCCTCCTATAAATATCGGATTTATAATATGACCAATAAGAGATCCAGCAGGAATCTTTTTGTATATGATACTCGTTGGCTTATCAAGATCAGGTGTAAGAGCTCCAATTATGCTGACGAGTAAGCATGCAAGAGCAGTTGGAGAATTCGTATGAATGCCACCATATGCAGTATCAGTTGCAAGAAGTGCAACAACACCTCCTAATTCATGTGTTCTTCCAAGCATTGGGGCATATGATAACGTGATTTTTCTTTACATGCATCGCAGCACGCACTTTGATGAGATTGTTGACAAGCTTCGCATGAAACATATTGTTTGTTGCATGCAGCATTACAACAGTTAATATATCGATCTGTCGGAGTATGGCAATAATAGCAGGAAGATATGATTTTCCTCCTTTCTTCCGAGTTAATTTGTACAGCAACCCGTGAATCAAATACATAACATGATCCTTCATATCCTTCATCCGGATACTTATTCCCATAAGTTACAATTCCTCCATGCAATTGTGATACATCTTCAAAACCTTGTTGGATGAGATAAGCGCTTGCCTTTTCGCATCTAATACCACCGGTGCATACCGTAACAATTTTCTTCTTTTTCAAATGTTCAATGTCTTTAATCCCATCTGGAAGTTCACGGAAATTTTTTATCGGTAAAGGAATTGAATTTTTAAATTTACCAATATATGTTTCATAATCATTTCGAACATCAACAATGTAATATTCTTCATCTGATTGCATAAGTGCGTACAAATCTTCAGGTTCAATATATTTCCCTCGCTTGACATTATCTCTTGTTATATCAAGAGCTGTCTTTAAAGAAACAATTTCTTCTCTTACTTTAATCTTTAACTTGGGAAAAACTTGTGATTCAGCCGAACTTTCTTTGAAAACGATATCAAAAAAAAGCGGATGATTTTTCATGTAAGTTTTGTATGCCTGTATTGCATAAGGTGTTCCTGCTACTGTTCCATTTATTCCTTCATTTGCAATAATTATCCTACCTTTAATTCCCAGTTTATCGCATAAGGCTCTGTGGGTTTTCACCTCACGAATAGGGTTTTGTATTTCTATATATTTGTAGTATAACAGCACATTGTACATATAGTTCATACTTAATCCAGCTGATTATACTATACTTCGGGGATTAGATGTAAGCCTCGTCACGAAGTTTATCTACATCTTTCACGACAATTCTGCGACCTTTGTACTTAATAATACCTTTTTTCTCTAACTTTTTAATCTCAAGACTTGTAGTTTCTCTTGCAATTCCAGCTGAGAATGAAATATGTTGATGGGTAATCGGCATCTTTAGCATCACCTCATCTCCTTTTCTTACTCCAAGCAACTTTGAATAAACCCAAATAATGGATGCAACAGTTGTGTTTGCTTTACCGAGAATAATGTGCTGCATGCGATAAATAAGAGCACTTAACTGGATTAAAATTTGTTCAGTTATATGCATAAGGATGTCAACATCAGATTTTACAAATTGCCTAAAATCTTCTGCAGGTGCTTTATATACATCAACAGGTGTAATTGATTCAAACCAATATATATTTGGCGCATCTTTAATAACAAGAGTAAGCGGAAAAATTTCTTTGGGAGTTAAAATGATAGCAGTCAGTTCTTTTCCTTCTGTTGAATAAATATGAAGACGAACATATCCTTTTTTAATGTAAAAAACATGGGAGGCATTGTCATCATCGTCTCTTCTTAAAATCGTTTCCCCTTTTTTATATGTTATCAGTTTATATTTTTTGAAAAAGGATTCGATTTCAGCGGAAATTTTATCTCCCATATAATAACAATAATAATGTAAGATATATCATAAACAATATATCATTCCTATGAGGCTGTGTTTGTAATGATTCTCACAGGTGGGGAGTGAATTATATTACTATTATAGCATATTTTAAGATACAATGGTGAAATGCTGTGTAGGTATGATATAGTAGGTGGTATGAAACCGTCTCATGATGAAATCCTACAAGCGATAGAAATTGCTAGAAAAGCCGGGGAAAATTCTTTCAATTTTATCTCCGGAAATTCCATTGGAGCATGTATTATTGCATCAGACGGGAAAATGTTTGGAGGATGTATTGTAGAAAATGATATATCAGGACTTGGGGTATGTGCTGAACGAAGTGCAATTTTCCATGCAGTTGTTGAAGGTTATTATACATTTAAAGCAATTGTAGTCGCCAATCATGAAATGATATTTCCTTGCGGAGCCTGTCTGCAAAACCTTACTCTTTTTTCTCTCATTACCGATGAACCAATTTATGTCATATCTGCAACATTTGATGGAAATTATGAAATCCATGAATTAAGCGAATTGCTTCCAAAAGGTTACAAAACAAACCATAATCTGGATGCAATTAAAAGTTTTAAAAAGCATTCAACCTAATGCAAACTATCACCATTTCCGGAGATATTGGAACAGGTAAAACTACTCTAGCTCGTTGGCTTGCCTCATATATCAGGTGGGACTATATCAATGCTGCAGATATATATTTCCAGTTGCAAAAAAGTATCCAAGTTATTGCGACACTTAATAGGGAAGTTGATGAGAATATCCGCACTATGGCAAAAACTGCTCATCATCTTATCATTGATGGCCATTACCAGGGATGGAATTTAAGAGAAATGGATTCTGTGTATAGGATTCTTGTAGTATGTGATCCGGAAATTCTGAATGCAAGAATTGCAATAAGATGTGGAAACGATAGCGAAAAGATCAAAAACGAAGAAGAAAGAAAATACAAATTATTTGCAGATTTCAAACAAACATATGGGGATATCGATTATCTGAATGAATCTTACTATTCTCTCATTGTAATAAATGATGGTTCAGAAGTAAGTATGTATACAGAGGTATACAAAAAAGTTGAAAAGGATGTTTTATCTAAATGATGTTCCTGAAAGTCTAAATTTATTCCTTTCTCTTTCAACAATACCTACTCTGTCATGGCCCATTGTAACTGGATGATGAATTGTCTGTTCAAGCCACAATTTTTGTCTCAACATTTCCATGATTCTTGCAGAATCTGGATCTTTCATTGCTGCTAATGTCCCTACAGTTGGAGCAGAAAAATTTAAAGAAGTAAGTAGCGCTAATTTCATCCTACTTCGCCATTTTTTTGCATTTCTTTCATACGGTTGTAAAGAAGGCCTTATTCTGAAAATATTAAAATAGATAAACTTAGCTAAAGTTCCTGATCCTGCAACAATATTAAGTGGATTTTCCAATTTTATAAAGAATTGGAATAAAGCTGGGCTATATATGGCTGAATAATATAGAATAAATGGGGTTAATATAAATCCAGTAAAAATTGTTAATCCTAACGTATCGTATGCAATTGCCCGTAAAATTTCTTTGATCTTTGGGTCATTTGGAATATATCCTAATTGCATATATCGATCTTTTAAAATCTGTGCTAAATCATCAGGAGAATGTTGATCATTCCTTTGAGAATAAGAATTCAATAATTCAGTGTCACTACGAATGGCTCCTCTAAGTGTTTCTTGAGAAATGTTTCCATCTTTAATCAATTGGTCTAATAAACCTGCACGATAGGCTATCCTTACAACAGTTGCACGGAAATCATCCATATTTTCAGATGGAGTTTCGTATGTTTGTTCTAAAGTATATGCAAGAGTGGTAGCGATTGTACTATCAGGACGGGTTTGGAACCATAAAGCGAATCTTTCTGGTGAAGTGATAATAGTATTCCTAAGTTCAATTAGTTTTTCAACTATAATACCCCTTTTTTCAGGATTCAATTCTGCCTCTTGGGAAACTAAATCTTCTACTGCTAAAGATCTACTCATATTATGAAAGTAAAAGAACTATATTATACCATATCTTTCTCATCAATATGCATTACAGATGACTAAAAATTGTTTGCCAGAACGATACAATAAGCTTAAAAAGCCGGACAAAGATATTGTCTGATTGTCTCGTTGGGGATGGTGAGGGTGTGACTTGTGTGAACATGGATGGAGTTGGATTTGTATGGGAAAAAGTCGGAGAAACTGAAGTTATATGTCCAGCTGGTAATGTTGTTGTCGTCGGATTTGAGTGCCATGTAACGACCGGAGGTGTAACAGTCGGATAGGTTCGATTTGTTGATGTCACAGCCGGGTTTGTTGGAGTTGCAGTTATCTGATGGGTGGGCATAGATGTTGGAGACATGGTAGGATTTTGGGTTGGCGTTGGTGTAGAAGTTATTACAGTTCCTAGCGATACTGCACCTTGTGCATAATAAATGCCTAGTTGTTGATCAAAAAATCCTCCATCATCATCTGCAGATAGTGATGTTCCAGAATTTCCATTAATTGCTGGAGGGTTTGTAATACCATCTTTTGCAGCATCACAATTACAAGTTGTTCCATCTGCACCTCTTCCAAAAAGTATTGCAACTACTCCTGATTGAATATAT
This sequence comes from Patescibacteria group bacterium, assembly GCA_025450075.1. Classification (GTDB taxonomy): domain Bacteria; phylum Patescibacteriota; class Dojkabacteria; order JAKAPS01; family JAKAPS01; genus JANWIC01. Next base: position 21,850 of record JANWIC010000004.1, read on the forward strand.
GAAGCAATATTTTGCCGAGACGGATCGTCAAGAAAATACTCAACATGGGTATCTTGGAAGTGATCCCATGTATTATTCTCAGCGAGCATTTTTGTGTTTCCGTATGGGGCCTGCCATAAAACAATACGCTTTTGGGTAATTTGAGAGAAAGTAGAATAGAACAAGGAGAATCGGGCATAATCTGCAGGAGCGAAGTACGTATTTGGGTCTCCATTGATTACCTGTTTAAAACCAGCATCTCTATCTGTTTGGTCAGTAAAAACAATATCGAAATTTGCCTGTAGAGATTGATAAAATGCTGCTGCTTGATCAGCAAGTGATACAACAGTTTGGTCAGACGGCTTGGAATGAATGATATCATTCCCGGTTCCCCATACACTCATATGGTATGCAAGAACAACATTTGGGGCATAAAGGTCGCGCAAATGAACAATTGCCTGTGCAAAACCTGCAGCATTATTTGCATATCCTGATACATCACTCATCCCTGAGGATGAGACTGCAGCAGCAACAGTACTTGCATTATTTCCGCTTGTCTTTTGTTCAATATATCCCCATAAGTCAGGTTCAATATGTACAACGACCATTGCAGGTTTAAAAGCTCCTGCTTTTTGGAATAGCACCTTTAAGTCGGTATAATATGCATTCATGGTTGAAGGATTTGCCAGGTTTGCATAATCTCCTCCCGGTTCTCCCTGTGAGCTTCCTGGGTTTGATGCAAGCATCATATAGTAGGAAAAGACTGGAATGAGATTATTCTTTTGAGCATCTTGGATATAGTAGGTGGGAAAGTCGGCATTTGCATCCCAATTTTCCCAGTTATACCCTGTATTTACACCGCCAGTTAAATATTGATAAATGAAAGAGAAATTGTTAATTGCTTTCATTGGACCAGCAGATCCGAGTCCACCTGATTGACCAATTTCAAATGTATGTGGCCATTGAGAAGGAAGTGGTGGCTGGAGTGTACTTGCTTTTGTTGTGAGAGGATGATATGTATCAATTCCTGAATTAAACACATAAACCAGGGCAATGAGGGTAGAGGTCAGTAATACAAGAAGCACTAATGCAAGTTGGTATTTTTTATGTATAATTGCAGGCAGTCGCATAGTTAAACTATATCGGCATTTCCTATCAATGTCAATTTATGGAGTAGGCCGTGCCATTCTTCCAAGATGCCTTCTTCTTTCCAACGGTAAAAATGCCATTTGCCAATTTTGCGCTTTATATATGACTGTTTGTGGAAGCTTTGAGATAGTAATTGAAGTGATAGTTTTGGTGGTAATTTCTGGTTGTGAAATGGGTACAGATTGATCAACATTTCCTTGCCCTACTTGTGTTGCAAATACGGTTGCATGGGAACCATTTATCTGTGCCACTTCAGCATATGTGGCGCGAAGGCTTTCATGTTGATCAACAAATATATTCCATAAAGGACTAGATCTTGTGATAATTGCATTCCCGTCTGCATTTACCGGAACTGCATACGTATGCAAGTTTCCATTTTTATCAGCATAGCTTAAAAGGACAGATATCTGATGACTTTGCACTAATTCCGGTACATTGTATGAAGTATGACCGATAAACGAACCATTTTGTGACATATGAAGTGACCATACAACAGTATTTTGGTCCTGTGATGTGTAATCAAGTCCTAATTCATTCATATCAGGAGTTTGTGAGTTATTCGTGACCCACGTACGAGATGCAATTGCTGTTTCATGTATATTTTGCTGGGAAAGGTACTCATTTGTTGGAATAGAAAAATTCTTTGTGGTCATAATGGTATGGGATATTTCTTTACTGGATCCTGTATATCCTAGCTCATGAAGCTGTGTGATAGCATGAGGATCAACTGTATTCCCAATGATTGCATGAGGAATGACATGTGTCCCAACCTGCAGATCATATGTCGAATTTCCTATCTGGATAACATGTACATCTTGAGGAGCTGTAATATGAAACCCGTTAGTAAGGGTGAAGGTTCTTGACGTATTTGATATCGGTTGTGTTTCTGTTTTAGGATGCGAAATGGGTATAGGCTGAAAATCCCGATGGAAGAGTTCGCTCAACCCAAATTGTACGCCCTCTCCAAGGATTATGCCGCTTACGGCTGCAAATAAAGCAACTTTCCCTGGATTTTTTCGAAGAGACATGGTCCTATATAATATTTTTTCGCATCTTGCAATATCTAAGTGCAGAAATTGGATATATTCTGCCTTTTTAGTTTGTATCTCTGCAATAACTTGATCAATATATGGGTTCCCCTCTCTTTTATATGAATTTAGAAGGTCTTCTATCTGAGATGTATGCATATCAAGTTCTAGTCTTTCTCGTGCAATATTCTCAAATGATGAAAACTTTATAAGGTCAATATGTTGTTCATCACTGACTTCCTGATAGGCAAGATAGCGTGCATATTCTGAAGCATCTGCAAGCGAAAATGTATTTGCTAAGTTTGCTCCTATTATGAGGTTAAACTTCTTTTGCAGGAGAAATGTAAGTGTCTTATTTGCATCTAACATATTTGGTGTCATTACATCCATCTGAACTCTACCCATATCATGCGGGTCAAATGTGTGACTAATTGCAGATCTTCTGACATGTTGAACCCATTCTCGCTGTATTGCATATTTTTCCCGAAGTGCGGCAAGACCTGCAGATACGCTTCCTACTCCCAGTAATCCAAGAAGAGAGAAAGCACTTCCTGTAAGTATTTTCTTTGCAGCAAATACTGATACAGCAAACACAAGGGGATGGGTCAGGATGTCAAATTTACTTTCCCGAATTGTCCGTACCAATTTATCTAACGGACTTCCTTCATATATTGTCCTTTGTCCTTCAACAATTGCTGCTGCTTTAATCCGAAGTTGTGGCGTATAGTTCAGACCTGGTGGATGTTCGGCACGCATTGCTTCAACAACACTCCATGCATTATTCACCGTAATTATTTTTCTTCTGGATGAGGGTGAGAGTTCAAGCAAGATTCCTCTCATTCTTCTTTCAAATTCATCTCGATCCTGTAATCCTCTATTTTGTAAAAATTCCTGCATTAGTTGCTGAATATTAGTTAAAACAGATTGTTGTATAATAATTTCTGATTCTCCAACCGTTCGATGTAAATGTGAAAATTCTACACGCTTGAGAATAGCATCATTTGCTGCTTCCTTTTGAAGTTCATTCATTCCGGAAAATTCGTAAAAATCATTCATTTTCACCATCATATTTAAAATTTTCCTTTTTTCATTCTGAAGAAGATAGGTTTCGGTAAAACTTCTGGATAATCTCCGAATCACGGATGAGCGCATTGCTTCGTCATGGGAGAATGCTGCAATTGTTTCTGCCTGTTCTGTTGGGTTTATAAGGGCAATTTCAATAGCATATGGAACCGGATTATTATTTCTTGTAATTACAAAAGGTCTATTATCTTGTATCGGTCCAGATGTTGTCATAGTTACTCTAACTGATCTTGTAGATAAATATCTTTAAAATCTAATAAGGCTTGTCGAACCGCGTCATGAAAATCCGGAATATGTAATTTATAGAAGTGCTCAATTTGCTTTTCAGTTGGTGAGCTATCCAATAGGATTGAAAATTCTTGGAGTTTTGAAATTGGGATTTGTTCTATTATTCTCATGTTTAAATATTCCATGAGTTTATCAATAATTTCATTTACTGTTTGGTCAAGGACTCGCACATCGTAAAGTTCGATCCCTTTTTCAGCGATAAGAGACAGTGCAAATATTTCCAGATAATTTGTTCCATGTTCTTCACCATTCATAAGTATGGCTAGTATAGCCAAAATGAATGGAAAAAGATGTCATTTTTATGACAAGAGGTTAGAACATAATGACAAGCATGCCGAGGATGGCAATGAGGGAGCAAATGATTTTTGTATCTACCCTTGTCCTCTCATGAAGGAAAATGATTGCACAAATGGTTACTGTTATGGTTGAGAATGAATTAACAGCAATGACCTGCGTGATGTTACCAATTGTGAAGCAAACGAGATAAAGTAAAAAACTCATAGTTAAAAGAGCACTGGAAAGAAGCAGTAAATCTCCGGTAACCATAAATTCATGTTTCAACTCATAAAGTGGAGTCCTTAAGATGATTGCGTGACTAATAATTGCCTGAATGAAATACAGCAACGCAAGGAAAAATGGCGGAGAGAAATAGGTAAGCATGCTTCCTGCCAGACCCACTGCGAATCCCAAAAAAACAGCGCTTATTATGGCGTAAACTATTCCTTTGCTTAACTGCAGTTTTTTATGGGAAAAACCGATAAGAATAGAGGAAAGAAGGATGATTGCAAGTCCGATGCCGGTATTGGTATAGAATGATTTATTAAAAAAAAAGATGCTTATGAGAATTGCGAATATATTATTTAAAGGAAATATTGCGCTTAATACACTCGCTTCTTCATATTTAAAAGAATCAAATCGAAAGAAATTGCTTATTGCATAAGCAATGATAGCAACAAATAACAAAATAATTGTTTGTGTCCTTACTTGCGAAATATTCCCTAGTCCAAAGAGCGGTAAAAAGATGAGAGCTATTATTCCGCATAAATATTCAGAGATTACAGTATATGCACGAGGATAGGTAGTCTGTTCAAGACCGATCCTGGTGAGGATTGAAAATATTGTAAAAAATATTATGGATATAGCGAGATAAAAGATCCAAAGCATAGGCAAGTAACTAAGCATTAGTATTATACCCTACTCCTGGTCTTTTACAATATCTTCCTGATATCTGTATCCCTTAACAATTCTCTCGACTTCCTTTGTAGTTTTTGTCTGCATAAGCTGCATGCGAAGATCGCTTGCTCCAGGAAAATCTTTAATATATGCTTTATAGAATTTTTTTAAAATATCCATTTGTTTTGTATCATGCCACACTTCTTCAAATAGCTGAGTATGCTCGATAAGTTTTTGCATATGTTCTTCAAAACCATGTTGCTTTTTATTATTCTCAAAAAACCAGATGTCCTGAAAGATTCCTCTACCCACCATTATGCCATCTACTCCATATGTCTTATGCATTTCAATTCCTTGTTCTCTGGACATAATATCTCCGTTTCCAATAATTGGAGTTGTAAGTCCTAAAGAATCACGAAGCTTTACTGCTTCCCCAATAGCATCCCAATGTGCAGGTACTTTTGACATTTCTTTTGTTGTTCTTCCATGGATAGTTAATGCATCAATATCTTGTTGAAGTAATAAGCCTATCCAATCTTCAACAAGTATATTATAAAAGCCAAGACGTGTTTTTACACTTACAGGCAGATTACCTGCACCCTCTTTTGTTGCTTTGATAATTTTAGCTGCACGTTCAGGTGTTCTTATAAGGCCGGAACATGCTCCATGTCCAACAATACTTTTATCTGGGCATCCCATATTAATATCAATTCCATCAAAACCCATATTTGCTACAAGTTTTGCAGATTCATAGAATTGTTCGGGAACAGTTCCCCAAATCTGTGCTATTAAAGGACGTTCAGTTTCAGTAAAATACAGACGTTTCAGTACCTTATCTTTTCCTGGTGAACATAATCCTCCCGTACTGGTAAATTCGGTAAAAAAAACATCGGGTTTTCCAGTTGATGCAACAATTCGTCTGAATACAGTATCAGTCACATTCTCCATAGGAGCAAGGACAAAAAAAGGCCGTGGAAGTTGTTTCCAAAAATCTTTCATAAGTAAATTATATCGTAGGTATTATATGATACGGGAATGTGCAAGATCAATTTTATTCTTATCTCCAATTTCCGATTGCTTTTCCTAAACTATATGCTTTGACAATATCACCTTTCATTCTTAATTTATAGATATTCCAAGCAGCATTCCATAGATGGAGTTCAATTGGTGTCAATACTTTAGGTTCTTCTGGAAAATATTGTTCACTTAAATCATCGGGATGTGGAATTATATTCCTTGTAGTTCTAATAATTAAATTTGCCCCGTGTTTATGAGCTCCCGTGAAATGTAGAATAATTGCAGGTAATAATGCGACATGCATTATTCGATGTAATACAAATTCAGAAAAATTATGAGCAGATAAATGAAAAGTATGAGAATGAACTGAATCTGATATTGCCATATGTGAATGCATTTTTGACGAATCTAGAGTATCTCTAGCTTGCCTTCTTAAGCGTTGACCCAATTTCCCATGTCTAATTTCTTCTATTATTAGTTTTGCTTTATCGAAAAGTGCTGTTGGTGTTTCAACTTCATCAGCTTGAAAACTTTCTAAAACTCCTGTTAATAAGCTTACATCAGTTTGAGAAAATAAATTTTGTAAAATGTATGCTAAAACTTGCTCTTGAGAATAATGCTCACTTAGCTCTAATGATCTTATATATAGTCTAAAATCATTATTAAATAAACTTGCAAGACCATTATAAATTATTCTATAACCCGGATCTGCATTCGGCATATCAAATAATTCCTGAAATCTATGTTGAATTCCTGGATCAGTAAATTTTAGCAAAACTTGTAAACTTTCAGATCGTCGAGTAACATCGTCCAGTTCAATTTCTGCATCTTTGGAATATTCCTCTGGCATATCTTTTTTTAATTGATTGCCAACAAATGCATGTAATGTTCCTGCTAAAGCAGCAAAGATAACAGCATTTCTTTCTTCGCCTTCCTTTTGTTCAAGTAAGGCTAATAATTCTTGATATGCATTTGGTTCTGAAGTCATCAGCTCCATAGCTCATAGTTATAATACTCTTGTATTATATCCCATATCTACTGATGAGGCAATGTTAAAAGAAGTATTCCTTACCTTTTACCCACAATAATTTGAGAAAAACCTGAATAAGCCCGGCAATTGGAGCTGCAAAAAGAGCTCCTGTAATACCGAATAATCTGGTTCCGACGATTACTGCAAATAAAGATACAGCAGGATGAATGCCGATTGCTTTTCCAACAATCCGAGGGCCGATAACATCTCCCTCAATGATATGCACACCGACAAAGTATAATAGAACTGCAACTGCGCTTAGTATTCCATTACTTAAGGCAAAAAGGGTACAAATGACTCCAGAAGTTATTGTTCCAAGAACTGGAACAAATTCAAATAGGAATGCAATTAATCCAAGTAAAGCTGAAAATGGTACATGAAGGATAGTCATACCAATACCAACCAGTGCTCCAATGAGCGCGGAGAGAAGCAGTTGACCTCGAATATATCCTCCAATGATATAGCTGAAAGTATCAATGACAAAAGCCACATCTTTATGGAATCGCTTTGGGAGGTTTGCATAAATCCATGTAATGATTTTACCCCCATCCATAAGTAAATAGATACTAAGAACTACAATCAAGATAAAATCTAAAAGTGCGCTTACTACGTTGCTAATAAAAGGGATAATGGAATTTGCGATATTTTGTAATTGGCCAAGAATTTGTCCGCTTATCCCATTTATTTGAGAGGTTAACCCTAAGCTTTTTAAAAATGAGAATTGATTTGGGATAGTAATGATGTCACTAAGACTTTTATGTCCGAGTGTTTGTTGCAAAAAACTGATGAAGAGTAAAAACTGGGTAATGATGACATTAATAATGAAATAGAATATTAATCCAATGCCGATAAGAACAATTAAGTAGGTAAATAATATGGCAAGAAAACGAGGCATTTTCTTTTCAAAAAAAGTCACAAGTGGATTTAATACATATGCTAAAGCAACAGATATAACAAGGACAATGATGACTTCAATGATTTTTTGAACTAAATACAAAAGAATAATAGCAACTCCTGTCCATAAGAGAATGATCAGGGGTATATCTCTCAGCTTTGTATAATCAATTGTTTGTATCTTCTTTTCTGCCATATCCTGATTATACTGGAAAGAAGGCATTTTATGTACTATTCCCCGATTCTATATATTCTAAAGCATTTTCATCCAAATCATTTCGCTGTATAATTATAATATTACATATATTGCATGCAAATACGATCCTATACCCTTCATTTCATCCTTGATCCACAAAAGGGCTCATTTAGAGGCGATACTCTTATTCAAATTGATGGTATGGATGATGGATGTGTACTGGATGCTGTTGGACTAAAGATCGAAAATGTAGAAGTAGACGATAAAATTGCTCAATTTCGCTATGATGAATCAAAGGGAAAACTTTCAATTAACACATCCGGTTCCAGGATACACATTCTATATGAAGGCAGTATTGACTCGGGAATGGTGGGGATGTATGCAGCAGGATATAAAGAAGTGAAAATGCTTTCGACTCAACTAGAAGCAGTTGGTGCTCGACGTTTGTTTCCATGTATTGATAATCCTGAACATAAGGCAACATTTAATGTATCTGTAAGCGTTCCTAAACGGTATGATGTCATATCAAATACTGATCCGATCAGAATAGAAGAACAATTAACTTCAAAAATTGTTGTCTTTGATGAAACGCCAATAATGTCTACCTATCTATTATATATAGGTGTTGCAGAATTTCAGGATATTGAAGATCATGCAGGAAAAACAATTGTTCGGGTAAAAACCACGAAGAATGCAAATATTGAGCATGCGGAACAAACTCTTTCATACGGAATAGAATTTTTACAATGGCTTGAATCATACTTTGGAATGCCATATGTTTTAGCAAAACTTGATCTTATTGCAGTACCACAGTTTTCATCCGGTGCTATGGAAAATTGGGGAGCAATAACTTTTCGAGAAATGTATGTCATTGCTGATAAATCATCTTCAACAATTGTTAAACGCCGGATAGCAGAAGTAACTGCACATGAGATCGTCCATCAATGGTTTGGTAATCTTGTAACCATGAAATGGTGGGATGACTTATGGCTCAATGAAAGCTTTGCAACATTTATGGCATATAAAGCAGTTGATGCAATATATCCTGATTGGAATTATTGGGATGATTTTTTGATGCAGGAGACGGGAAGTGCATTGCAAGAAGATAGTTTGCAAGAGACTCATCCAGTTGAAGCACATGTGAAAGACCCAAATGAAATTGAACAGATATTTGATCATATTAGCTATGGAAAAGGCGGCAGTATTTTGCGGATGATTGAGCATTATATCGGATTCAATGCCTTTCAAGATGGACTTCATTCCTATCTTACAAAATATGCATATAAGAATGCGGAAGGTGAAGATTTATGGAAAGCATTAGAAGAATCCTCAGGAAAAAATATTTCTGCAATCATGCGAACATGGGTTAAGCAGGAGGGGCATCCATTTGTGGAAGCAAAACTCATCAATGGTCAATTGTTTTTGCAACAAAAGCGATTCTCACTAGCCGGACAAGCGTCAGATATTTTATGGCCGATTCCTTTGGTATATTGTCTTGATGGAAAAGAATATCGGCAGCTTTTTGATCAAAAACAATTGACCATAGAAGTGAAAAACTCAAAAAGAATTGAAATAAACAGCGATAGAAGTGGCTTTTATGAGGTTCTGTATGATGAACAACTACTAGTAACCTTACTGGAAAATATACAAGAGTTAAATAGCTATGCTGTCTGGGGGTTACTTTTTGATTATTCGCTTTTTCTTGAAGCCGGTATGATATGCCTTGATACCTATCTTGATATTATTCAAGCAGCAAAATCCTGCAGTGATGCAATGATTGTACGCTTTATTGCATCCTCTCTGAAGGGACTCTATACAATTCTTGGTGAGAATGTGAAATTGCAAAATATAGCCCTTCCATATTTTCAATATCAGATTGAAAGGATTGGAATGAAAGCTAATGAAAATGAAGATTCAGTACTTAGTCTCATTAGAGGAAGCATTCTTGAAGGACTTGTCCTGATGGACCCATCGTTTAGTACAACGCTATTAAAAATATATTCTGATTATGATCAGACTCCAGCAGATATTCGAACAGCAGTATCCCTTGCACTTGTTGCACAAGCGAAAGAAAATGCTTTTGAAACAATGCTTACACTTTTCCATGGTGCATCAATTGATGAAGACAAAATTCGAATTATCAGATCAGTTTTTTCATCTAACTTTCCTACTGTGCAAAAAAAAGGTTTGGATTTTGTCCTTGGTGGTGAGGTAAAAAAGCAAGATATCCCTTTGTTATTGATACGAGCATCAGCTTTTAAATCATCTCATAAAATGCTGAGAGAATGGATGCAATCGTCTTTTGTATCTTTTGCAAAAAACTATGATGCTGGCGCAACTCGATGGCCAGCTGAAATGATAGAAGCAATGACCCCATACATTGGTATGGAAGAAAGTGATAAAATTTTTTCCATTTACTCTGAACCTTTTTTTGCAGATATGAAATATGCTATTGAAAAAGGAAAAGAAATGCTTGATATTAATCTAAAGCTTCTACATGCTGCTGAATAATCTTTCTTCTGTTTTTTGCAATGATAATTGCCTGAATTAGAGTAACGAATCCTAAAATGAGGAAAGCAAGAACAGAGATAGGAAAAAGCTGATTGAGGAATGAAGATAATGGCAGATGCCGTTGGGGAAGCGCAATATCAGGAATAGTTAAGATGAAGTTATATGAAAAATGAAACAGATATCCATACCAAAATCCCAAATGCATCCTGATATATGCCAGGAAAGCTCCTACTATTGTTTGCGGCAAGACGAGAACAGGTAAAAGTATCGCTGGAAATCCCTGGAAACTAGTAAAATTGGTGAAGTGCAGCAGTCCAAACAATAATACTAATCCATAAAGTATCCATCTGAAATGCTTTACAAAAAAAGTATGTACTGCATCGTTTCGTAGAAAAACAAACATGGAAACAAAATAGGTACATATGATTGCCAATACCAATTGTATCTGCGGAATATCTGCGATAAATTTTGGGAAAAGCAAAATCATAAAAGGAATAACATAACTAAAATACAAAAATTCCCATAGAATTGCTGTCCATTTATTAAAGCGAAGAGGTAGTCTAAATAAGATTTCTTCAAAAAGTGGGACAAAAAATAGAATAAAAAAAAGGTCATTAGTTGGAACATAATTTTGTAATGAGTTTTTTACACCTGATCCGAACATGACATTTATTGGCAAATATATAAAGAAAATTACAATATATACCAGTGAAATTAATAATAGAACTGAAAAAAGCTTCTTTCTAATTGATTCCTTTTCATTTTTTTGCGAATAAATTGGATGACGGAAATAGTCAAATACGTTGAGTAATATACTTTGATTATGCATGCAGGTGTGTCAATTTTCCCCATTATAACAAAATTTATCTATATAGATAAGTGAGAAACTTTATATATTTCTGTTAGCAAAATAATATATTTTCTTTCCTGCTAAGACTAAAATATATACTATGCACATACCAGATGCACAAAATCCAGAACTATTAAGAACTGATGAATATGCGACTCCTAATTTTTCATTAAATCGTCAGTTAGTATTGGCGCGATTACGAAGATTAAATCCTTTTAACCGAATTCGTCAGCTTCCTCCACCAGGAAGAAAAACAGGATGTGCATTAGGTGCGGTGGCCATAGGTTTAGTAACTCTTCTATGTGCGGAAACATCATGTAACAGCATCCAACATCTATTATCAAGAAATGATGAGGATACCCCTACTCCAACACTTGTTTCATTACCCCCATCAAATCCAAGTTATACAATACCTACAGATACTCCTGAAGTTCCAACTGAAGTTCCTTCTCCTACTCCTACAGAAACACCATTACCAACAACGGTGACTTTAACCCCTACTGAAGTTGAAATACCTTCACCCTCTCCGACAGAAGGTGAACCTACACCAGTAAGCACACCTACACAAGTTCCCTCGGCAGTCTTTACCTATACTGGCACATATTGTACAGATACTACAAACTTTGAAATACCTCCTGCAGCATTAGAAACAACCTTTTATACCTGCGATTCAAATGGAAGCTTGGAAGTATCAAATAACCTGCAATTGGAGGCATCTCCAACAGGAACTGTTGTATTCCTAAATCCTGATGCTGGAGATTTTAATGGCCAAACTTCAACAATTACAGCAACCGCTACGACATCATTTAGTGAGGCAGTAGATCTAGAGCAAAGCGTTGCAACATATGCCGGTGTCTCTTTATTAGATTCACAAGATGGCAGTTCACAATATGGATTAGTAGTGGATATGAACGGCGTATGGCAATTATTACATATGCAAAATGGCAAAAATACACTCCTTGCTACAGGTATGGTTGGTATTAATCAACAAAGTATTGATCTAACTCTTTCATATCATCAAGGAGTCCTTACAGGTAGTATTGATCAAGCAACTGTCGTTATTGGACAGGGTGCAAATAATATATATGCATATGCAGGCATGATAGTGAACCAAAATGACGGTTCTACTGGTACTGCATTATTTACCAACTTCAGGTATCAGCAAGGATAGCAGCCTATAGACAATCATATTTACATAGCACATAAAGATTGCTATAATCCAATGGCATTATTAAACCTAAATGAGTGATACTCTACCAGAGGACTGGGCAGATGGAATGGATAATTATGGTCGCGATCCTTTTAATACTTCATCTGGATGGGAAAATGATATGCCAACAGGTGAAAGAGATACTCCGGTCGGGGATGGGGTAAGAGCTGCAGTTATGTCAAGAGTTAAAGATAGAATTAGAAGAAATGAAGAAACTGCAAGAATATTAGCCCTTGCTATAGCTGTATGTATAACAACTGGTACCACTTCTTTTTTATTAGTGAGTCAAGTAAGAGGATCAGGTCCTACTAGAAGTTCAAAAAGTGCGTCTAATATAGGAGTAGCTATAGCTCCAACTGAGCAACCTACCCCTACTTCAAGTATAGTATTCCAAACGCCAGTTGCAACTGAGACGGTAACTGTAACTCCTGTTCCAGAAGCTACCCCAACAGTAATACCTTCCCCAACTGCTACAAGTGTTCCAACAGTATACAAAATAAATGCTGGCGATTATTGTACCAATGTAAACGGGTGGCAAATTGCTAACACATGGAATATGACAACTGAATATGTTTGTGATGGAAATAATGCTGTTGAGCAAGATAATACTCAAATTCAAGCTCATGCTCCTATTGCATTGCTAGTCTTTAATAATCCTGATTCAGGACAATTCAATGGAAGAACTACAACAATAACAGCAAATGTTACTGGAACATATAAAAATGCGGTTGAATATCAACAGACTGTTAATTCATATAGCGGAATTGCACTACTTGATTCTCCAGATGGTAGTTCCTTCTATTCCATGAGTGTAAATATGCAGGGTCACTGGATGCTGTTACATATTCAAAATGGGGAAGTTAACGTGATTAGTCAAGGAGACACTACCATCAATCAACAAGGTTTTGATCTTGGAATCACCTACCAAAACGGACAAATACAAGGAAGTATAAATGGAAAAACGCTTGTACAGCAGGCTGCTTCAGGAATTTATGCTCTACCAGGAACGGTTCTTTACCAAACAGATGGAATACCTGGTGCAGCAGAATTCGGTAACCTTATATACCAACAACAAGGTTAGTTCTTTGTGATAATCCAAATATCTTTCTCACATCAACTCCTTCTTTCGGCTGTGTCCCATATTTGTTATCATGATCTTCTCCAGGATATAACAGAAGAAAGATGAGGAGGATAAAGAATACGAGTGTATATGGAATTAGGATGATAAGGCTAATCCATCCATTTAAGTTAATATCCTGCAGCCTTCTCCATAAAAGAGAGATATTAAACAAAAGAAGGATAATGTATACAATAGTTCCTAAAACATTTGGATGAATGAATAAAGGATTAAAGATCGAATTTACAATGCTTAACAAAACAAATCCTAACGAAAGTTCTAGTCTATTTAATCTATGGGCAAAGTATCTTTGGTAAAGGTCTTTAGGAAGATGTGTGATGTCATTCATATCACACACTATACCAAATTCATGAATGAATGTACATAAACTTGAGGTTTTTATCTATTCCCATTTATCATCCGAATCGTTATCCTTATCGAAGTGGTGTTTTCGGTTTCCGGATATGGTAAATGTTGCAGAGGTGTGATTTACTGAGGATGTAAAGATCACTTCATACTTCCCCCCACTCACTTGCTTTCCGTTATTATCTTTCTGGTTCCAGGTAACAATATATAGACTAGGCATTTGCTGGACTGATGATCCAGAATATATACCTTGATAAATAACTTTTCCTGAATTGAGCTTCACAATCTCCCAAGGTAATGATTGTCCTGGCTGGAGAAACAAAGGGTTCCGGGTGTTATTTATGAGACAAAATATAACAGTTTTACCTTTTTTGAATTTCGCTTTTTCCAATTGCACGAAATATCCCATTTTGGAAGGAGGTTGACAAAAAGAAGAGGAACCTACAGTTTGAGCAAAGCTTGCGCTGCTTCCTAGGGGCAAAAGAAATAATAACGAGGAGATAAAAACAATAACACTAGATAGTATCTTTTTCATACAGAATATTATGATATGTACAGCCTACAATACACCAATAGGGATATATTCTCAGTTTAAAATATTACAGGCTTGACATTGACCTAACGTTATTGTCTATACTCTTCCTATGAAAAAGAAATATACAGTGCAACAAGTAGCTTCCATTGCCCATATAACACCAAGAACTTTACGATATTATGACAGTTTTGGACTTTTAGTCCCCTCTACAATTGGAGAGAATGGTTATCGGTATTATACCTTTGAAGATCTTTTACATTTGCAACACATTTTATTTTTTAAAGAATTGAGGTTTCCATTAAGAAAGATTAAGGAGATTATGCAAAATCCAGATTTTGATATCTTACAGGTTCTGCAATCACACAAGCAAATACTTGAACATGACAAAGAACGAATTGAAAAAATAATTGCAGCAATGCAAGAAGCAATACAAATGAAAGGAGGTGAAAGTAGTATGTCAACAGATGATATGTTTGCAGGATTTAACAAAAAAGAGCTTGAAGAATACAAAATAGAATCAGAAAAAAGATGGGGACACACTGATTCATACAAGCAGTCTCAAGAAAGAGTGAAAAACTTTTCAAAAGAAGATTGGGAAAAGATGAATACGGAAAGGGATGAAATCCTTACAAGCCTTTGTAAAGAAATGCATGCAGGGTATGATGATCCCGAGGTACAGAAGTTAATAGATGCATATTTTCAATATATGCAGCATTTCTATGATTGCAATTATGAAATATTCAAAGGATTAGGTGAAATGTATGTACAGGATGAGCGGTTTGCAAAAAATTTCAGAATATATGATGAGCACTTACCTGAATTTCTACGAAATGCCATTACTTACTATTGTAATTCTCGTCAGAAATAGCGGGAAGTCTTGCAGCGAGGCAAGACTTTATCCTACATATTTTGTTAAAATGTTGTACATGATACAATACATATGATCACCTTACAAATATGTATATAGCGATTGATATTGGAGGAACTACAATTCGAATTGCCTCAGCAAGAGACACTTCTATTCCCCACTTTGATGAAATTCAAAAATTTGAAATTGAGAATAACTATGAGAATGATCTCTCTCACATTGTTACCGCCATACATGAATTGTCACATGCCGAAATGCTTACCGCAATCGGATGTGGTTTTCCTGGCACGTTATCCGATGATAAACTTACAATACATTTAGCACCAAATCTTCCGGATTGGAATGGTAAATCGTTTGGCAAAGATTTAGAAAATGAGTTTCATACAACCGTGAAAATTGAAAATGATGATATGGTGGCCTCATTGGGTGAGGCTGCTTTTGGAAATGGAATCGGGTTAAATTTCACATATATCACCTGGGGAACTGGGATTGGTGCTGCTTTTGTAAGCCGCGATAATGGTCACATCTATATAAAACAGGTGGAGGCAGGGCACCATATTATAGTATGGCAAGATGGAAGGCCTTGCGGTTGCGGACAATATGGATGTGCTGAAGCATATATAGGTGGAGGAAATATAGAAAAGCATTATGGTAAAAGTGCAGGAGAATTAAACAATGAAGAATGGCATGAGATATGCGAATATGCTTCACAAGCGATTTTAAATATTATAGTTTTTAATCCAGTTTCTCGGGTAATTATTGGAGGAGGGGTTGGAATTCATCAGAAAGAAAATATACAATATATATCAGAAGTAGTACACAGCCGATTACAGATTCAACCGATGCCTGAAATAGTAGAAGCAAAACTTGGTGATGATGCTGGGTTGTTTGGTTCACTTGCAATCCACACTTTACATTGAATTACGATTAATTCTTCCTTCCCCATTTTTAATACAGTCTATAATCTTATCCCAAGTCTGAGTAGGAGATAATAAAATATTATCAATTTGAAATGAATATTGGATATTTGTATTTCGTATTTGCTCATTTACCTGTTCTAATTCTTCTAAAGATTTAAATCCTTGTTGATGATTTTTGATTCTTTTTTGAATTTCATCGATTTGCGGATCGAGAGTAAAATGGAATATTTCGCAATTGCATTTTACACCATCTATTATCTCTTGAAGTTGTGTATTCAAATACAAGGCATTTCCTTCAAAAATAACAAATGTAAAATTTGAATTGAAAAATGAATCAATTAATACACATGCTGAAAATAATTAAAGTTTGCATCATATGAAATGAGTTACAATATCATCAATTCCATTAAATGAAATCTCTTCAAAGTCTTAAAATTTTCTGATGGTAATCTCATCCTTCTATCTTTCACAGCTTTTCCCTGGCGTTCCATCCAATATTCTCCATTTGGAATAAAGCCTAATTTTTCCATAATATGCAATGAGGGGATATTATCAGACCAAGCGCCAAGATATGCTTCTCGTGCGTGAAGCTTCCCAAAACCAAATGAAAGTATTGCCTGAGTACTTTCAGTTGCTAATCCATTACCTTGATGATCACTTCCAATCCAATATCCGCAACCAAATCCTCTAGCAACGGGAAATCGCTTTGCAAAAAGAGTAACCATTCCAATTGCGTTATTATCAAAAAAAATTGTAAATGGTATATGCCAATCATTTTTATCCCAATTAGCAATACATCCTTCAATATCTTTTTGAAACTTCATCTCTAATTCTTCCTTCGACTTATCATAAAGTGCATCTTCTTGAAAATGCGGTTGGTTTTCAGGCTGAATTCCGTTTGATGCAGTAATTGCAAGCAATGATATCTCATCTATTTGAGGAATTTTCAGCAATAATCTTTTTGTTTGAATTGAAATAGAGTATAACCAATCATTTTGCATATTTGTAGTATAACATATCAATTATATGTAAAAGAAATGATGAGATTACAATCCGAAGAGATGAGGAACAATTGATCCAAGGACATAGCCGCCTAAAGCTGAAATGATTCCAACAATGACAATTTCTAATATGCTTTGTGCCATATTAATCTGAGCAAGTTTACCTTTTATTATGCCAACAATTACAAGAGCTAAGATGGTTAATAATAATGATATAAAGATTGCTGTGTGTACGGGAAAAAAGAAATATGCAATAAGTGGAAAAATTGATCCAACGATATATGAAATTCCAATTGTTATCGCTTCGGGGTATTGGACAGTTTGCGGGTCTACATTAATTCCTAATTCCTTTTCTACCATTGTCTTTTTGTATGAATGGTCATATTTATTCAATATTCCAGAAATCGTTGCTGCATCATCCGGTTGTATTCCTTCAAGTTCAAATAAGTATGCCATTTCTTTTAATTCATAAACAGGATCATTTTTAATCTCTAAAAATTCTTTTTGCACTTCTTTTTGATGTACTTGTGCCTCAGATCTTCCGGAAATGAATTCTCCTGCACCCATAGATAATGCTCCAGCAAATGCTTCTGCAAGTCCAGCAACTATAACTGCGCGTGTATTCCCAGTTCCTCCTGCAACCGCACTTACCACTCCAACTGGTACAAGTAGACCATCCAAAGTCCCAAAAACAAATTCACGAATTCTACTAAGTCGTTCAATTCTTCCCTTTTCTGCAAATATTTTTTCTTTATGTATTTCGATGATCTTATCCATTAAACTTAGTATACTAAAATGATCCTAAATCTTTTGTAATTTAGTTTGAGTTATCTTAGTAAGCACCCTTCTATTCTGAAGAAGGTAGATAGTTGCAATAATAGCACCAAAAAAGTTTAAATCTCCAATCATAAAAATTATCCAGAGTATCCAATCTTTTGTATGCAATAAATGGAAAAGAAATCCATATCCAAAAAGCATTAAAAATATTTCATTTCGGGCATAGAAGATAATTTGGATAAGGAAAAAAGATAAAAGAATATAATAACCTGATTTGGTTTTATACAATAGGAAAAACCACCTAAAAACCAGATAAGTGTAGCAAGAAGGAGAAACAATCCGGAAATATTGATATGTGTTCCATACAAATGCAGGTTATATGGTAATTGAGCGATATAGTTTGCAATAACCGTTATATATGCAATTGTTAAAGGAACTGACTTTTTCATAAATATTTTCTCATTTTATCATATTAAATTCATGTAACAACGCTTTACTTGATTCTTCTCTATGCTTTGGGTCGTAGAGGAAAGTTTGCCAACCATGCTTTTTAGCCCTATCAATATGTTTTGTGTGTTTTCCACATACAATATTTGCTGTGGTGCAACATTAGCATTTACTGTTGCTAAATCGAATAGTTCGTCTTGTAGTTTAGTTAGTCCAACTTCACTTGAATCAAGAATTACATCCCAATCTACTTCTGGAAGAATTCCTGCATGTTTCATTGAAGCATACATGCCAGGATAAATCATAGTGAGCACACCGACTTTGCAATTTGTATGCATTTCATTAATTACTGGCCAAATAGATGGATTCTTTTCAAATCTTGATACAAATCCATTCATTAATGAATATTCATGAGGAATGTGTAAATTTAAACGATGATTCAATACTTCCTTAAAATGTTCAATATCCATATTTGTACATATACGCTGGTCGTACTCAGCATATATTGCATCGAACTTAGGATAATCCTCCGGATTTACTCCCAGTTCTTTCTTTAAATCTTCCCAACCATTGTTACCACTAAAGTCAATTTCAATTACTCCTCCTAAATCAAAATATACAAAAGAAATCATATTTGTACTGTAATATCTCAACAATTATATATCATTTTGAAAAGATATAGATATATTCTAAAAATTTTGATACAGTTGGGTTACAATCGGTTATATCAATCAATATCTATGATACATGTCGGCATTATTGGAACAGGTTTTGGATATACTCAAGCTTCTGTGTTTTCACAGTTAAAGAATTGTATTGTTGAAGGAATTTGTGGAAATGATTATGAAAAAACATTAAAAATTGCAAAAGAGCTGGGAATCAAGAAGGTGTATAGGGAGTATATTTCCATACTTGAAGATAAAGATATAGATCTTGTATGCATTGCAAGCCCGAACATACTTCATGAAGAAATGTTTTACCAAGCATTAAAGTCGCATAAGCACATTATTCTAGAAAAACCTCCTGCAATAACATCAGAAAGAATTAAAAGAATGAAAGATGCTGCTGTTGGCTATGATAAGCTGATTATTGTTGATCATGAGATGCGATTCAACCCTATCATCACAAAAATGAAAGAGTTAATTGTGCGAATTGGAGATATTTCATATCTCCAGATTTCCCAATATACGAATAAGGGAAGTGATCCAAATGTATCTTATTCCTGGATGAACCAAGCAGAAGCAGGAGGTGGACAAATTTTACTAATGGGTACCCATCTTATCGATTTATCTCGATACATACTTGATATGCCTCATGTGATAAATGGAAAAATCTATACCCATATTTTGACGCCTGAAAGGGTTGATAATCAAAATATGATACATGCGATAACGGCTGAAGAACAATTTGAAGCAATGATGGTCACCGATATGCAATGCGTCATTTCGCTAACAAACACAACTTACAGCTTTGGTTACAAGGATTTTGAAATAAAGATATTGGGTAAGAATGGTATAATCATGTATAGCGATCAATTAGGACTTATCTATTCTCAATCAAATGACAAAATCGAGAATATTTTGATAGATGATGAACTCTCTCATATCAAGGCTGGCGGATCTTTCGTATCAAAATCATTTAAGTATTTTGCAGATAGTGTTATTAAATATTTGAATAAAGAATTAATATTTCTTCCTGGATGTTCACTGCAAGAAGCTGAAGAGAACTTGCGAATTCTAGAATCTTTATCTTAATTTGAATGATTTCCTATAAACCTTCGAAATACGTCATTAATAATTTGAGTATTACCTGAATTTGAAGGAACATTAATAACTTCTGGAGAAACAAATACCAATCTTATAATTCTCCCCTTAGGAGACCTTCCAGGAGTAAAGTTGATCATATAATTATCACGAGAGTCACATCCAGCATTGTATATTACTAGATTATTCTGCTCTTCAGTAAATGTTACTTTGGCATATTCATCTAATGTATAAAGATGTGGTCCTTGTCGTATTATTGCACTATGGGTAGATGCATTATATAAACCTGTACTCAACCTGCAATATGCCGCATCAAAAACCCATGGAGCAAACGCGAATTCAAGACAAATAGCATACCCATGTGGAATATTTGGATTACTAACTATATAAACATCTTCTGCTTCAGGTGTATGGTCTTCATCAGTTTTAGGATGTGCAAGATTGGATAAGATCATTCCAAAAGGAGTGTTGCGATCCAACTTCATGTCTATTTGCTCAAATGGGATTGCTTGAGTTTTACCCTTAGAGGACTGGGTTAGAACTTCGTGTAAAGTTCTCATCATTCTTTCGATTGATACGCCACTTGGGGATATATCAATTTCTTGTTGATTTGCTGCTGCTTGTTTACGAAGGTCATTTACAAGTCTATCAAGAACAATTCTTAATGGTGATTCAGGAGGTAAGATATCATATGTAAAAGGATTATCCCCCTCAAACAATTCTTTTAGCAAATGGACCGATATAACATCAGGCGTGCCGCTTACAAATCCTGAAGCATTTATGTTGTAATGCCCCATATCCTCTCCTCTCACGGCTGTCTTTTCATCACGCAAAGGGTCAACATAATCTCCTTTTAATTCTCTATCAATTTCTGCATTCATCCTTTCTCTCGCGACCACTAGATCTTCTCTTTGTGATAACCAGCTATCAGATGTATCCTCATCTCGAGGATTATTTAATGAACTTCTTCTAAGCAATCTAGATAAAACAGAAGGTCTTATATCGCGTTCATGAGGTTCAAATAGTTGAGCTCTTTCTCTCCAAAAAATAGTATGCTTCTCTTCGAATTTTCGTACAATATTTTCTTCTTCCCTTGTTAAATATCGTGTTCTGGGGTCTTTCATTAATTCAATAATACTTCTTTGTTCCTCAGATAATTCGTTTTGAAGATCATTCGAATCGGTCTCTATCCTTCTATACATTCGCTTAATAACAACAGATCCATTTTCATCTGTCTCGACAACAACGGCTTTAGTTTTACCTTTAGTTGCCTTATCCTTTTCTTTTTCTGTATAACCTAATTGTTCTATTGGTTTACTTGAATCTTTAAAATCAGTACTGACTAAAAGATAATGGCCATCATTTATCCTTCTCATTCCTAATTGTCTCTCAGGCTTTTTAAAATCAACTTCTTCGCTTTGATTCATTTTAATTGCCATTAATTCCATGCAAAATGCAGTAGGATTATGTCTGGTTCTTAATAATTGAGCTAGCTCTGTTGATTTAGCTTTTACTCCATATTCTGTAGCCATTTCACGAATAAATGAGGCAATAGTAGGTTCCTCATGACCGACTCTAAGTGCATTATTTTTAATACGATATAATTTTCTCTTAACAGAAGAATTTTCTATATCCCTTATCATTCTTGTAAATATGTTTCTCATTGGTCCGCCAAAGTACCCCTCAACTTCAAATTCTTGACCGATTTTGGATAATGTTGAAGTTATGTTAAGGATGAAAGGAATATCTACTCTATCTTTTGGATCTAGCTTGCCAACTTCAAATAATTCATTATAGAGTTCTTCTGCTTCTATTAAATATGTTGATAATGGTTCACCATTAAGCGTAAATCTTCTTCTTGTTCTACCTCCATCCGTATATGTTTCACGTTGAAGTCTACCATCTAATGATGTTTCAATGTTACTTAGGTGTTCGCCAGATTCTATAGTTCTGTCAGTCATATAAATTAATGATTAATTATAACTATATCGTAATTAATTGTTGAAATCAAATTATCAATTCAAAATTGCAAATATTATTTTATATTCAATTCTCCAAATTAAAGAATCTCACTATCTTTTCTCCAGAATCAAGTTCAGGTTTTTGTTTCCATGTGCAGTTTCTGGCAATAAATGTATAAACAAACCAATCTATCTTGAGAACTGGACTGGTTTCATTCCAAAACACCCAATCATTTAATACATAACCTGTTTTTTCAAGCAACTCTCTTTTAATTACATCTAATGGCTCTTCATTCTCATTAAATCTTCCTCCCGGAATTGAGGGTATTGTTTTATCCATTTGCGGTTGCTTCTCTTCTTGTATAAGTATTTTATCTCCTACTGCGGCAATAACTTGTGCTGTATTTGGCCTTTTTAGTTTCTCAAAAATAGCAGTAGATCCATCAAACATTTGCTGTTCCCATTGCCAAACTTCAAATAATTTTCCTTGAAATACTTCTGAAAGTTATTTTTTGGTAGAGCTCTTTTTTCCATTATTATTTGTCGCTAGGATAGAGTTCATCAAAACTATTTGGAAGGGAAAATATTGATGTTCCAGAGTTTTCAACAAACCAGTCAATATGTTGCATTTGATAATTCGGAACTTTAAAATTATCAAGCTGTTCCAAATCTTTTACATCCATTGAAAAATCAAGTGATGCAATATTTTCATCAATATGAGTAATTGTCTCCGATTTTATTAGTGGTAAATAGCCTTTTGAAACCAACCAATTTAAAATTATTTGATTTTGTGTCTTCCCATATTTATTTGCAAGAAATTCAATTAAAGGCCAATTTCTTTGTGCAGTTCTATTTCTTCTTAAGGGTTGATATATGACATTTTTAATATTGTTTTTACTTGCGTATGCAAGTATACCTAAATATTCATTATCCCTTATTTCAAAACTGTAGTGGACTTCATGTGAATATAACTTATCTTTGAATATATTATGAAATTTTTGCAAATATTCAAGATTTGCATTTGTCAGACTGGTATATCTTACTTTTCCTGATGATATATGCTTTGACACTAAATCGACAATGTATTTAAATCCATATTGGTTTATGGCAGAAAGTGGAAATTCAAGAGTATCTATGTAGTCAGTTTGAAATATTTTGAAAAACTTTTCGATTTCTTTTTTTACATCATCTAATGTTGGATTAGTATAGTTATATATAACTAAAGATAAGAACATCTCTTCACGTTTTTTAATTGATTTGACTAATGCTTTTTGAATAATGTCTACCGAATGGCCTTCAGCGTTCCAGAAGTTAATTTCTGCATAATTTAAGCCTTGATTAATAGCGTAAGTAATTGAGTCGATTTGTTTTGTATCACTAATGTTCGGATCAAATGTCGCTAAACCTCCAATACCCCATCCTCCAATACCAATTTTAGAAATATCCTGAAGTTGTATCATATTGCTTACTCTTTGTTATGTATCTTTATTTTATATGACCTCCACCATCCACGTATATGATATTGCCATTTAAATAATTTGTATCATCTTCAACCAACATATATGCAGCCTTTGCAATATATTCCGTAGAACTCAATTTACCTAATGGGTTCTCTTTAGCGAGACCATCCCAAAGATCTTGGGTATTTCCTAGTTGAGCCCAATATTTATTATTTGTCTTTGTAGCTCCAGGCGAAATTGCATTTGTTCTGATCCCATATTTGGAAAGAGATTTTACCATCGCTTTCATGAAATTGATGGTTCCTGCCGTGGCGACAGAATATGCTATATCATTCTCATCTGGATAATCACCCAGATCAGAGGTAATTATGATAAGATTTGCATTTGTAGCCTTCTTTAGTAATGGAATAAAAT
This sequence comes from Patescibacteria group bacterium, assembly GCA_025450075.1. Lineage (GTDB taxonomy): Bacteria > Patescibacteriota > Dojkabacteria > JAKAPS01 > JAKAPS01 > JANWIC01. The sequence continues at coordinate 45,887 of JANWIC010000004.1, forward strand.
ATTTAGTGCAAAGGAAATTACCATCTAATTTGGTCCGAGTAATTGTTTGCCAATCTTCAAAACTGCAAGTTTCAATTGGTGTCATCCAATCAACTGCAGCATTATTAACTAATACATCTAATTTTCCAAACTTTTCTTCAACTTGTCTTGCAAGTTCTTTTACGCTTTCCTCATTTGTAACGTCTAATTGATATAAGCTTGCATTTGTTCCACTTGCTTCAATATCAGCGCAAACCTTTTCTCCATCAGATTTATTGTTTGCATAGGTAACTATTACTTTATATCCTTTTAATCCAAAATATCTTGCAATCCCTGCTCCAATTCCATTCGATGAACCCGTAATTAAAATTGATTTATCCATAAATATTACTTAATTGATCCGATTATATCGCTTTTAAGCAGATCAAGGAAGTGATACAATCAATTTATTATCATATCAAAAATTAAAGATGAAAATAGCAATTTTGTCAGAAGCTTTTACTTTTAATCCAATTCTGGATGATTTAAAAAAACTAGGAGACGTAATTTCCTATGATGATACCACCACTGAAGAAAGCATGATTGAAAGATGCTTTGGAGTTGATATTGCATTATTGAATTGCTGGGTCTCTCCACTTACCCATAACGTAATTGATGGCCTTACAACTGTTAAACTTATTGTCACGAATACTACAGGATATGAACAGATCGATACGTCATATGCAAGGAGCAAGGGGATTTCAATAGCGAATGTGCCAGGGTTTGGCACTGAAAGTGTTGCTGAAATGGTTATCGGATTAATGCTTGCAATTGATAGGATGATTCCATTAGGAGATAATCAAATGAAAAAACAGCCTTTTTGGGTAGATCCCCAAAATGAAGAAATGAAGATTTTTAAAGGATTTAATTTGAATGATAAAACATTGGGAATAATTGGTTTAGGGGCAATCGGAATGAGAGTTGCACAATTAGGGAATGCTTTTGGAATGCATGTGATTGGATACAATAGGACAACTAAAGATATTCCTTTTGTAAAAATGATGCCATTAGAAGATCTCTTAAAAGAGTCGGATATTGTTTCAATTAATGTTGCCTCAACATCAGAAACAATAGGAATCATTAATGAGAAGACATTATCTTTAATGAAATCTAATGCAATCCTTGTTAATACCGCAAGAGATAATCTTATTGATGTCGATGCACTTTATTCTGCTTTAAAGAATGGAAAAATTAGAGGAGCGGGGTTAGATGGAATTGGATTGTCTTCTTCAGATCATCCAATTTTAAAACTAAACAATCTAATACTGACACCTCATATAGGGTGGTATACTGAGGAATCAGGGCTTAATATTGCACATATCATTCTAGATATTGTAAAGGCTTTTCTAGCTGGAAAAAATCTTCATATTGTGAATTTAAAAGCAAATTTAAGTTAAAACTATCTTTTGAGAACGATCAATTCGGATAAGATAAGAAGTGTATCATAAATTGCCTCTTCAGTATTTTTATCTCTATTTCCTCTTTTTATCGCTATAGCAACAATTAAATCCATAAGATATGGATTTAATACTAAGATGTACCTAATTATCTCTTGTGCATATTTACCACGAATAGAAGTTATTGGTTTGTCAGTTAAATTAGTAACTTGTTGATTAATATAATCATTCACTCTATGTATAATAGAATAAAATGAATCTTGCTTAACAATTAATGGATTAAACTGAGGTGATTGTCTCAATGCTTTTGCATATTGGATATCCTCAAGTGAAAGTATTGCTAACATATCAATAACAGCTTCTACAATTACTTTTCTATCAACTCTTGGAGTATGTGGGAATTTCAAGTCAATTATTCTAGATATATAATTTAAAACATCTGAATCAGTTTCTGATTGAAGTTCAATATTTTTGAATCTTTCACGAAGTTTTGCAAATTCTGAATCCATATCAATTGTATTTTCATCCGAAAAATATCTACTTACCATTCTCGCATGAAGGACCGGAACATGTGTTGTAGTATACTCTTGATA
>JANWIC010000005.1 GCA_025450075.1 Patescibacteria group bacterium
GTATCATCTATATGAGGAAGAAGGATAAGTTGTACAAGTATATTATATGCTTTACCGGCAATCTTACGCTTCAGAGGTTCATTATCTCTTTTTCCTAAAGCACGTGATCCGATGACAACATCTGCGCCATTTGTAAATTCAGGAAGTATCTTGTCAATTGTTCCGATGGGAGTGGCAAAATCTGCATCTGTAAAAAGGACGATATCACCAGATGCTGCAAGCATCCCGCTTCTCACAGCGCCAGCTTTTCCCGTATGATTATTTTTTATGATTTTCATATTAGGATTGTTCTTTGCAAAACTTTCAATAATTCGGATTGTATTATCCTTACTTCCATCGTCTGATATGATTATTTCATGATCAAAATTTTTTGTATGCAAATACGAGATTGCCTTGTCCAATGATGATTGGATGTTTCTCTCTTCGTTATATGTAGGTATAATAATTGATAATTTCATAGATATTGCCGACAAATACCATTAAAACATAACTACCGAGTTTGTTCAAATAGTTGGATCCATTCCCTTGATATATTTTCCCAGTTATATTTTACAAGTTGCTTTTTTCCATTTTTCTGCAAAGTCTGATAAAGTGATGGATCAGTAAGCAGTTTAGTAAGCGCTTCAGTGATTTCTTTATAGTTATGCGGATTGATGAGAATACCCGCCTCCCCTGCTACTTCCGGAAGTGATGAAACATTTGAACTTATGAAAGGCAAAGAAAAAAGCATGGCTTCTAATAGCGGTATTCCAAACCCTTCATAAAAAGAAGGATATACTAGACAAAATGCATTTTTATACATATATGCTTTTTCTTTCTCGCTTACAAATCCTGTCAGGATAATATCTTCCATTCTTTTATGTTTGGAGAGAAGTTTCTCAATTTCTTCCGAATTCCATCCCATTTTTCCGACCAATACTAGCTGCACATCATCCCGTTTAAGCTCCTCAAAGGCACGTATGAGGGACGAAACATTCTTTCTCGGCTGAATAGTTCCAACATATAAAATATAGCGTTTTTGAATACCGAATTTTTTTTGTGTTTCATTCCAAAAAGTATTGTCGTCATTTTCAACATATTTCTTCAAGCCCGTATGGACTCCCTCGGCTATGACATGGAGTTTGTTTTCCTGGGTTTTAGGGAAAAATGAAAGAATATCTAATTTTGTCGTTTGTGATACAGCAATGATTGCTTTAGCATTTCTTAAAGCTAATCGTAAGAATAGCCGGGATAGAATAATTGTCTTTGCAGTATGCATTTTCGGATATTTCAGCATGACCAAGTCATGAATCACAAACAAAGAAAATTGAGGTCTAATTGCCGGGACATAGAGCGAACTGGCAGTCAGGTAGATGTCACAATATTTTTTGGAAAAACAAATCGTTTTGAGATGATACAAGATCGTATTAAGTTTTGGAAAATGTGAAGAAAAGATTACTTTTTTATATTTTTTTTCAAAATCCAAAGAGAATTCTCTATCAGCAAAAAGGACATAGGAATTGGAGTTATCTGTTTTTATTAAATTTTCGGTAAGCTGATAGATATATTGCCCGATACCTGATTTATCATACAGATATGGTCTGATATCTATACCAATTATTAATTTTTTCATATGTAGAGTATATCAAAAATTACGGACGTGTTTTTACTTCGCATAATGCAACACCATAACGCTTTTCCTGATATATTACCTTATATCGAGGAAATATAGCTCCTTGGTTATATGCATCATGTTGGACAAGTGTGACGTAAAAATCCGGGTTATCCTGTATTACTTTAAAATTTGGAGGAAGATAACGGGTAAGCACTATGGCATCAGTAATTCGTGGAAAAACCGTCGGATATTGAGTTGTTACATACTGCTGATAATGATTTGCAAGCCATTTTCCGCATCCGATAAAACTGGTAGCCCAATAATCTGTCTCAAAATGAGTATCTTCCCCCGGCAATCCACCTGTTAAGCTGTTTGCATAGATATATTCATAGGGATGTAGTGTCATCATCGTTGTTGCAATGGATATAACTGAAATTATGCATATTATAATACCTGAATAAATCAAAAGTTTGTATTTATTTAGGTATTGAAAAAGGGATACAAAACCAAAAGCTGCAAAAATTATGAGAGGTGGTATTACAAAAAGAAATTGACGCAGTGCATTATATAATGTTGAATCAAGGGTAATGATTGCAATGAGCGGAAGGAAAAAAGAAAGAAATACAATCCCCAACATTGCGTTCCCATTTTGTTTTATCCATCCATGAATCCATGATATTAATCCGCTAATTATACAAAAAAGAGTAAAAAGCGGTGTACCAACTGCTATCCATACAAGTGTATAATCACGAGGCGGTTGCGTTTGAGAAACAAGATGTCCAAGAAAAAGCATTGTTGCACTTGATGAAACAGCAAAATGAGACATCAGTGTTAGTGATGCCCAGAAGTTTGCAAAGGGATCCATAAGTATATATGGCCATAATACAGTCATAACGACAAATGATATTGGATAAATGATAAGAAAAGAAATGATTTGCTTTCTTGCTAGAGTAATCATTGCATTCTTCCTTTTCTTTTTCGATATCCTTCTCATTCCAATCCATCCAAATGCGGCAATAATGGGTAATATTCCCCACCAGATTACTCCAATCACTCTAATTGCCATTGTCATCCCTAATATGATGCTTACCAGTAAGCTGCTATATATCCAAGTATATTTCTTGTTCCAGTTATTAATTAGATGTAGTATTGCCCATAAAGTTAAGCAATAGAATGCAGCGAAGGGAATATCTTTTGAATTATGAAATATATCACCGATATATCTAGGGTACAAAGATAAAAGGAAAGTAGATATTACGGCAAGCCAGGGTTGCCCTAATTCAAAGGCACATGCAGCAACTGCGCCGATCCCCATTACACCTGCAAATCCAGTGATGACTGCTCGAACATGCCAATAATGTGCTGTAAGGAGTGGGATATGTTGGAAAAATGATACGATGAATTCAAAAAACGGACCATAATATCTCAGGTTACTTAATTGTAAAAACATGATATCTTGTCCATGCGACCGGTACCATTGGTAAACGAATGTTCCATATGCATCCTGCACTGGTTCATCCCATGTCATACCATAATCATTTGCTTTTAAGAAAACAAAAATGAGCAAAATTAAAAAGGATGCTCCTAATAAGATCAATGGAAGATGTTGTTGGATCTTTTTTCTCATGGAATATTAAAATGTTCGGTTAGTTCTTCCCATATTTCCCTTAAAGAAATCAACAAATCCATATACCATTGCACGAATTGTATAAAACTGTATTTTTCTCTTCATACTATGTGATAATGTTCGTCTTAAACAAAAATAGACCTCATATAAAAACGATGTCATGAAAAAAAAGAAGTTTGCATTTTTCCTCATGAAATAAAGTTTATTCCTGGTATAGTAATAGATTGTCTTTTTTGAATCTTTTCCGCCAGTTGTTGTTGATTCATTATGCCACAGTATTGCCTGTGGAATTGTTTTTAGCATATATCCTTCTTTTCTTATGCGAACTGATAGATCAACGTCTTCTAAAAACATAAAATACGTTTCATCAAATCCGCCAATCTTTTCTAAAATTTCAGAACGTATGAGCATGGCAGTTCCCGCAAGCCGGTCAGTGGCTATGGGTCTTTTGAAACGTCCTTTATCTTTTTCTCCCTGATGCAGGGAATGTGTTGTTCCCTTTATCCAGTTAATCGGACCTTCTATAAACCATATTTTCTTTTTATCCTGGTAATAGTATATCCTAGGACCAACAGCTCCTAGGTTTTTATCTTTATCCATTGCTTTCACTAAGTTTCCAATCATTTTAGGATCAAGAAACACATCACTATTCATAAAAAGAATAAAATCAGCTTGTTGTCGGAGCGCATATTCCATTCCCCTGTTATTCCCACCGCTGTATCCAAGATTTTCTCCTGTTTGGATAATTGTTGCTTTTGATTCAATTTTTAAAATCTCTTTATCTGGTTTTGTATTTGAGTTGTTATCAACAACAATAATCCGACAATTTGCATATGTCTGTTTCTTTACTTCTCTTATTGCATCAATGGTGTATTTCGTATTATTCCAATTCACCAGAATGATAAAAACACTTTTATTCATAATTAAGAAGATATTGTATATGTTAACGAAGTTCTCATATCTGTTGTGAAATGGAAGACAGTCGGCTTCAAATGCGGATAGGTTCCTGGTTGAGGAATATTGTACAAAACATCACATGTAAAAGTAATATATGCTGGGTCTTTTACAGTTAATACAGGGTTACCGGGATCAAAAGGTGCGGTAAATAAAACATCATATTCCCTTGCATGATTTTTTTGTAAAATCTTGCAAATTCTGTTTTCGATTTCATAATATTTTTTCCCTTGCATAATTTCGTGTTTGAATGTTTTAAGATTAATATATGATATCGTTACTAAAATGATAATTGCTATCAGAATGAGTTCACGCTTTTCCCAAAACAATGAAAGGAAAAGCGAAATTAAGATAGGAAAAAGTACAAATAAATGTTCTGCATAAGTTTGGATAATAGGACCTGGATAAACAGCGTATTCCAAAAATGAGAATATAATCATAAGCATGATATAAAGATATACTTGTTTTTTAAAATTTGTTTTTTCATTTCTATAATACCTTAATAGCAATAACACTCCTGTAAGGATTATGAGAAATGCGAATAATCCTCCACCAATTTGGAATTCAATATCAAATACTCCTGTTAATGCATAATATCCTTCTTTTATATGGGCAAGAAGTGTCGATCCTCCATGAGGAATGAATAAAGAAAGAATAAAATGCAAAACACTAAAATGATAATGAAATTGCTGGATAATAGTCGGTATTAGCGGGATTAAAAAAAGTATAACCCCCCCTAGCCATAGCTTAACGTCCTTTTCCTTTTTTACCAATACTGGAAGGAAACAGAGAAGAATCAAAATGGTAATGTATGCCGATAAATGTATTTGTGTTACTGCAGATACACTAAAAAGGAATAAAAGTAGGAAATATCTTTTCCCTTGCAAGAATCGCAGGAAAGCGAATAAGGCAAGTATGGTAAAAAAACCGACAAGATTTGGATTAGTTTGCTCTCTTCCTAAATGGATAACAGAATATGAAATGGTATATAAAAAAAAAGAGATAAAAGCAATCCTTTTTCCGAATACATCCTTACAAACAAGATAAAGCAAGATTCCTGCGATACAGCTTGCTATTGCAAATGAGAATGCCATTCCTAATGGATTATATTGAAAAATAACACCTGGGAAAATTAATAGATAGTAATAAAATGCTCCGTGTGTTATACCATAATTTCCTCCTCCTTCAATTGATGCACCAGGTCCATCAAATGGAAAATTGTGTTTCAACAATATATCCCTTGAGATATTCATTTGATTGGCAGGATCTTGGGCAAAATACAAATTCGATTTCAATAAATAGAAATGGAAAAATAATGAGACTAACAAGATTAAGATAAATAGGATTGCTTCTTTATGCGGAACTTGCATTCCTTTTGTATATAACTCTTTGAATTTTTCAATCAATTTATTCATTGTTTTTGAAGAAGTGACAAGTAGATTTCTTTGTTCTCATTGTAGAATCGCTGCAAAGAAAAAATTTTCTCTGCACGTTCTCTAGACTTGTTCTGATATTTTTCCATCATACCAGTACATGTGATAAGCATTTTTACTTTTTCATAAATATCATGGAAATCTCCTGGTTGTGCAAGGAGTGCGGCATCACCAACAACTTCAGGAATCGATCCGCTTTCACCTGCAATGACTGGCTTTCCTGAAGCCATAGCTTCAATAAATACCATCCCGATCTGTTCCTGCCAATACGGAACAGGAATACTATTAAGGACGAAAATATCGAATAAATTATGATATTTCGGAACCTGATCATAAGGCATAAACTTTTCAATAATTATATGCTGCTGAATACCCATCTTTTTTGCTAAATGCATGAGGTCAGCTTTAATCGGGCCATCACCCATAAAGAAAAATTTCAGTGAAAACTGGTTTAATGAAGCATCTTCTAAAAGAAGCTTTGCCGCATATAGCAGATCATATCTTCCTTTTTCCCAAACCATTCTGCCAATACTACCAACTACTACATCATCTTTTTTTATGCCATATCGCTTCATAAGCTTTATATCTTTTGGCTGTGGACTAAATATGTTTATCTCTACTGCTGGCATGCTTACTTCAATTCTTTTTGGATCATACCCCTCAATCTGCAGCATTTCTTTTGCTCGGATACTTGTTGTTACAAATAGATCAACATTCTCTTGCATCAGCCTACGAATTTTATCGTCTTGGGATAATCTTCTTTTTTGAATTTCAGGAGTAGTCAATACTTTAGCAAGTACGCCATTGAATAATCCATTTTGGTACAACGTTCGTTTATCTTTTATATATGGAATATTTTCCCAGACAGTACATACCAAAACATACCCATGACTCCTTTTTTCTTCAGCTGCTTGAATTGTATACCAGTTAAATGTTTCTTCTACTTGCACAATATCAAAATCTTTTACAATATCAGTAAAGTTTAGGAAGCGTTTTTTTAATACATGTGGAATCATTCTCGATACACCTGGTGTTTTCGATAATTTCTTTTCATATGGCTGAGTTGTTGTCGGAAGTGTTAGAAGGTTTATTCTATTGGTATCAATTTTATTAACATGATTTTCTGGTGCTAAAAATACAATATCAAAATCTTTTTTAAATACGTCATATCTTTCACAAAATCTTTGGTTTATGTATTCATCTCGAATGATAAGGATTTTTGGTTTTTTATTTGTTTTCTTCATATGCGTTATATAAATCAATTTTTTTTGCTTTTTCTTGAGTTTTTGTATCAAAACGATATTTTATCGTTTTAGCAGGAACACCTGCAACAATTGCATACATCTCTACATTTTTTGTAACCACCGCATTTGCTCCAATGATTGCACCTCTACCGATGTGTACGCCTGGAAGGATAACAGCCTGAGATCCGATCCATACATCATCTCCAATTACTACTTTCTTTTCAGTAAAACCTTGCATGGAAATTGGTTTAGTGTAATCGGTATAAGTGTGGTTTTTTGCAGTTATTAATACATTCTGGCCAATCTTTATGAAGTTTCCTATCTCTACTTCCCCTTCAATTGTAGTCCCTTTATTAATGAAGACATGATCTCCTATTTTTACACGCTTATCAATTGTTGTCAGCATTCGAATATCAATATCTTGTCCCCATTTTGGATTTTGTGGAGTATAAAGAAGAGATTTGGTACTCGAAAGAATGTTTTTTCCTGTCTGTTTCCAGAAAGTCGGTTGTAATAGTTTCATAGTGGATAATCTCGATAATATGTAATTTTTTTGGCTAAGTAAAGAACACTTAAATAACTGTAAAAAAGTATTTTGTAATTTATCAAAGGCGAGCCAATTAAACCTTTTCGTAATACTTTCTTTCCAGTATCAAAAATGATATACCGCTTTATAGCTGTGTAATATGGATGCTTTATAAAGTTGGCATAATACGTATAAATGGGTTCGATATATCTTGGATCATAATGATATACCTCGACTTGTTTGTAGTTGATGATTTCACGAGCGTGTAAATCTTCCCATTTGATCCATTTATTGCGTATTTTTGTAAAGGAAAAATTATTATACAATGGCTTATGGTGAAGTAAGATATCAGGTCTTTTGACAAATTTTCCAGATGTTAGCGGGGCTTCATGAGATATTGCAACAAAATACATTTTACTCTTACGAAGTAATACTGTTTTTAATTGCTTATCAAATGGTCCTTTAATATATTTCTTCGTCTTGAAATTATATACCGGCCAACGGAAGGCGTATGCATCAATATCTTTTTCTTTTAACAAAGTTGGAATCAATCGCTGTGCTTTTTTTGACAAATACTCATCAGCATCAATTTGTAATATCCAGTCTCCTGTTGTTTGTTCATAAGAAAATGGACGATGCTTTTCTGCCTCCCCGTTAAAAGGTTGGAAAAAAACTTTTGCCCCATATCTTCTAGCAATTTCTACAGTCCTATCATTACATTCACCATCATGCACAAGTATGATTTCTTGGACAACATCCCTTATACTTTTTAAGCAACGTTCAATTACTTTTTCTTCATTATGTGCAACAATACAAGCGGAAATTGTATTAGTCATTTTGTCTATGTAGTAACATATTAATAAATTCTGAAGGAATGCCTTTGAGTAGCAACATTGCACTGAAGTATATCATCGCAGCAATACAAATTCCAACAAATAGATTGTGTATATGGAACATAAGTATTATTGCTACCATGGCAAAACTTGCAAGTAATGGTTTTGTAAAAAACATAGATACTAAACTACTTAATGCTGGTAATTTCCTTTGGTAAGAGAGTAAAAGATAGGAGCATACTCCAACCTCAGATGCGATAGTTGCAATTGCTGCTCCAACGATTCCAAAATGAGGAATAAGAAGAAAATTAAGAATAATATCCACTATTGCGCCAATTGCCGTTGAAATCATATTTTCCTTTTGCTGGTCTGATGCAATAAGTATGGTTGAAAGTAAAATATTGAATGGAATAAGAATTATTAAAAGAGATAATGCAATAAAAGATGCTTGTGCGGGCAAAAATGATGAACCATAAAAAAAAGTAATAATTTGTTTTGCATACAAGATGCACCCTACTCCAGCAGGTATTGCAATCAGTCCAATTGCTTGACTGAAATATTGTAAAAACTTCTGAAATTTTTGTGAATCATTTTTGTAATGAAGTGATATAAGAGGAAAAAAGGAATTTGCTATAAATGAGATAACCATGATCGAAATATTCACAATCTTGTATCCAGAAGCGTAATATCCCACTTGATTCGTATTTTTAAAAAACTGGATCATAATGGAATCAAGATTATGGTAAATGTTGCCAAATAATCCTGCAGCAACAAATGGTAAGGCTGTAATAATAAGGGATTTGATTAATGCCGTATCAAGCTGACTTAGAGAAAAATGCAAAGATCGCATTAGTATTATATACGTTGTAAGTGCGCCAAGAACTCCACCGATACAATAGGCGATTGGAATAAAGGTAATATCCTTAAAAATTGATATGAAAAAAAATCCGAGCAAAAGATAACTAAATTGGTTTACAATCTTTGCAATTAGCACATATTCCATTTTCTCAAACGCTTGAAAAATATAAGACATATCTAAAGATAATGGAATAAGCCCAAGTCCATAAAAAAAGGTAATGATTTTAAGCTTCGTTGTGATAGGTATCCAGACAAGAATTAAAGAAAGGATGATGATTAGAATAATTGTTAAGAGTAACTGAAAAAAAAGGATATTTGTTCCATATGAATCTTTTCTGTCTTTATTCCTGGCTATTTCTCTTGTTCCAAGAGTAGTCATACCAAAATCAGCGAAGAAATTAAAAAATCCCATTAAAGCAGTTGCAAATGCAAGCTGTCCAAAGGATGTTACACCTAAAGTACGGGCAATATATACATATAATAGTGTTGCTGCAAGACGGGTAATAATTTCTGCTGCAGTAAGTGAAGCAAAATTCTTAATGAGCCTTTGGCTTGTTTTCATATCTCTTTGCTTTTTGATCCCAAATATGATGAGTAATATTATATGATGTAGCGCTGAGTAAGGCAAAGATAAACCAGATATGCATAATATAGATAGTGGAGAAACTGATATATTGAAGAAGAATTCCTCCAGTTGCTGCAAACAGCGCAATCATAATAGTACGAAGATATGGGTCTTTTACCATAAATAGAGCCTTGAAGGCATTAAAAATTACAACTAATAGGAATAATACAAAAGATGCGATTCCCAATATTCCTGTTTCAGCCAGAATTTCAATATATTGATTGCTTACTGTTGCAAATTGTGTATTATTTTCATTCAGTGGAGATGCTGGTTCATTTGTTTTTGTATTATTTGTTGTAGTTGGTTCTTTTACTTGTGTTCCAAATCCCCCCACACCGATTCCTAGAAGTTCGTTTGTTTTAAATAACGAAATAGCTTTTGGTGTATTTATTTGTCTTCCACTTTGATCCTGTATTGCGGTGGCTCTATTAACAAATAACGATTGTGTTACAGGCGCTTTTGTTATAATGATTATTAATATGGCGATTATTGCTAAAGAAATACCGATTAAGAAAGATAATACTACCGCTTTTATAGTAAGCATTCTTTTTATAAAATATAAGAAAAGGATCAAGGCTAATGTAAAACTGGAAGCATACCATGCGCCTCTAGAGAAAGAAAAGAAAATACTTAATAGACAAACCATGCCTGTTCCTAATGCTAGGGCAGTTTGTTTCGTCAGATGAATTTTCTTTTCACCTAGAGAGGAAAGAAGAAGTGAAAATGAAATCGCAAGAGGTATTAAAAGATAATTCCCCCAATATAATGGCTCAAGTCCTGTTCCTTGTACACGGGGAATATGATAAAAAAACGCATTTGAATATCCATATCGTAATCCTAAAAATCCTAATGGTATTCCGATTGTTCCGCCTATGAATTGGTAAATGCTATATAATCCTAATATGAAAGAAATTGTAAGGATAACCCAAATTGTTTTTTGCAATATTTCTTTAGTATTGAGAAGACTGGTAAGTACGACATATGAAAAGAAGGCAAATAGATCAAAAAGAAGTACTTCTATACTTCGTACCTTGTCAGCAGCATTGGTTAGGGAAAGAAGTAAAACACAAGAAAAAATAATAAGGAAAAAAACTGCATAATCTTTTTTCAATTTGTATACTTTTTTCTTTAAGACAAGAAATTGGTATAAAGCTGCAAAGAATGTAACTAGTAGCATGATTTGGCTAATACGAATATTAATTGGCAAGTAATGGTATAGAGATCCTATTCTTTCAAAAGGGAGGAAAAAAGCAATGACAAAAATTCCACGCTCAGGTTTCTGGAAAATTTTAATAGCTACAAAAAAAAGTAATATTCCAACTGCAATGACAATAATATCCAATGGAATAGGTAATACTTTCCATGATTTATTCGGACTCGTATATGCGAAATAATAAGCAGTTAGGATTGACAGAACATATAAAATGCTTATAATACCAAATGTTTTGCCATTCATGCCTTCTAAGGGGAAGGATAGAATACGCTTCCAAGTTTTTTGTAAATTCATATTGGTTGACTTTCTAGTCATCAATTATATAGAAGTGTTGGATATTTTTCCAATTACAACGTGAATGTCTTCATGAAGCTGTATGTTTTCTCTGCTGAGATATCAGTACAGGTTCTTGTATTTGAACTTTGATATCATATCCAAGATATCGATTAATTGCTGATGCAACTTCATTCATAAAACGTTCTTTTGCGAATGATGCGCCATGTTCCTTAATCTCCTGTCTATTCCATTTCATTTGTTCAAATCGAGTTAAAGCATCAATTAGGTTTTGAGGTGATGGTTCATGAAAAAAAATTCCTGTTTTTCCATTGATGACTGTTTCCAAAGCACCTCCTTTTGCATATGCAATCACTGGGATGCCAGCTGCCATCGCCTCAACAGGCGCGATACCAAAATCTTCAACAGATGTAAATATAAAACCTTTTGCTTTTGTGTAGAGCGAATCAAGTTCTTCATCATTTATATTTGTTAATATTTCAACAGTTGATCCCGCCATTTTTTTTAATAACCCCTCATCCATGCCTTTCCCGATAATTTTTAATTTCCTTTTGCTCATATTACATGCTTCAATTGCAATATCAATTTTCTTATTCGGAGTAAGAGCGCTGACCATGATATAGTAATCGTCAGCAATATGAGGAATTTTTCCAAATCTTGTTGTGTTAACCGGTGGATATATTACTTCACTTTCACGGTTATAAAATTTTTTTATCCTACGTGCGACAAATTGAGAATTTGCAAAAATATGATCTACTCTATTGGTATTGGAAATATCCCACATACGAAAAAAAGTTCCTACCAAAGCAATGAATGGTTTTATGATACGAGGCCAGCGCGAAAAGTATTCATAGTATTGATCCCAATAATATCGAACCGGTGTATGAATATATGAGATGTGTAGGGTATCCGGTCCTGTGATTACTCCTTTTGCCGCCTGGTGGGAAGAACTGATAACAAGATCATATTCGCTTAAATCAAATTGCTCAATCGCAAATGGAGAAAAAATATTATAGTGTTTGTAAAGTTTCGTTGCAAAAGGCAACCTGTTCATGAATGAAGTATGGATATTCCTTTTTTCAATTATCTCTGATCCACTCCCTTTTTTATGAATGAGTGTAAAAAGATCAGCATCAGGAAATAGTTCACATAATGCTTCAAGGACTTTTTCTCCTCCTCGCATTCCCAATATCCAGTCATGCACAATGGCAATTTTCATAAGCATTCATGATAAATCTATTGTAACAAAAACTACAAAAGATTTATACGAAGATCTATTAAACCGCTCCTTTTCGTAATAAGACGGCGATGGGAGTTTTTAACATAAGCTTGATATCATATCTCATGGATCGTGTCTTTGCATATACTGCATCCATTCGAATCCGTTGTGTAAAATTTATCTCTGACCTTCCTCCAACCTGCCAAGGCCCGGTAATTCCAGGTTTTATGGTCATTACTTTTCGGATTAGTTTTCGAGTTTTTGGATAATGTTCTGCCTGTTCACGCAGCTCTTCTGCAAAATATGCCCGTGGACCGACAATACTCATCTCGCCTTTTAATACATTTAAAAACTGGGGAAGTTCATCAAGACTAGTCTTACGAATAAATTTTCCAACTTGAGTAATTCTCGGATCCTCATCCACAGATAGTTTAAAACTGTTTGCCTTGTATTTTTCATACAATTCTTTGTATTGGGGATCCTGACGAAGCATCTGATGAGCATTTTCAAACATTGAGCGGAATTTATACATAAAAAAAAGCTTCCCATTCTTACCTACTCTTTTAGGCATTGGCGCCCAAACAGGACCCTGAGAACTGATTTTAACCAGAATTGCAATAACAATAAATATGGGAGAAAAAACAATAATAGCTATTAAAGATATGATAATATCAAGAATCCTTTTTTCGATTTCATAAAGAGTTACTTCTTCCTTATACTTCGGTTTTTTATACATGTGTTTTTGTTGAATAGAAGTATTTTATCATAAATTAGTAAAAAAATGCATGACAGGTAGCTTTTTGCTTGTATCACCCATGAATATGGACAAACCATGGTATACTATATGATATGAAAGAGATTCTGCCATACAAAGAAGATTACCTCCTGGAGTTATTAAATAATAACTATAGCAAAGAGACTGTATATAATTACCGACGTGATTTGTTCATTTTTGAGGTTTTTCTCGTTCTTGAGAAAACTACTTTTGAACAATTAAGTAAAAGAACTATTACCCTTTATAAAGGATTTTTACGAAATGGTGGATATTTAAAAAGAGTGCAGGAATTTTTTAAGAAATATCATGAGATTGATAGGATTAACAGCGAAGATCCTACATATGTTTCAGAATATGAAGAATTGTTAAAAGAATTCAAAAATCATCGGATCAATGAAGAAGGCGCAGCTCTTGCATCACGAAGTGTCAATCGAATGCTATCAGCAATCAGGTCATATTTAAAATTCCTCATCGATTTTGACTACGCATGTCCATTATCTCCTACTGCAATAAAACTAATTAAAACAGAAAGAAAGGAAACACAAGTTGCTGAACTTGACGACCTTATCCGGCTTATAGAGTGTCCTGATGTATTTGAAAAAGATGAACAGGTAAAAATACGGAATAGAGCAATGCTTGAGATGCTTTTCTCCACTGGCATGCGTATTTCAGAGCTAGTGTCTTTAAACCGTTCCCAATTAAATGATCAGGGAAAAATATATGTCATGGGAAAAGGAAAAAAGCAACGATTCGTTTATCTTACGCCCCGTGCTAAGGAACACTTACAAAAGTATCTTGTATTACGAACTGATGATAATCCCGCCTTATTCATTCCTTATCGAGGAGGAAGGAATGGTGAAAAAAATAAACGAATTTCAATTAATTATCTACAGGAAAAGATTGCTATTTATAGAAAACGATTAGGAATTATCGTTCCCACATCTGCACATAGTCTTCGTCATGGATTTGCTACGTATCTTGCAGAACAAGGTGCAAATCCTGCCGCTATACAAATCCTTCTTGGACATGAATCACTTCATACTACTAACCGGTATGTGCATGCATCAGATAAATATGCAGAAGCAACCCATCGGCAGTTCCATCCATTGCAGCAAGATGAACAAGAATCTGAAGAAAGCCCCTCATATGGTTGATGTTATTACTTCTATCCTTTCTCCAGAATTAATACAATTGGATCTAAAAAGACCTACTTTTTTTGATCATATTGATGAAATACAAAGTGATTACAGATCACATTTTTCAGAAGGCGATGTAAGCTTTATCGATCCATGGCAAGTTTTTTTAGAACTTGCATGTTTTGTTTCTTCTGTTGGTTATTCTTTTGCTATGCTGAAAACTAAAAAAGTATTATGCATCGGATCGAACTATGGAATGGAAGTATTATTGTTTCGGGCGTTAAGTATAGAAGCGTATGGAGCTGAAATTGACCCGGAAATGCACTTACGTTCTGAAATTCTTTGTGAAATAGCGAATAAACATGGAATTATTATCCCTAATGAAGCTTATATATTGCAGGATGTGCTACAAATTCAGGAAAAATATGATATTGTACTTGCAAGAAATCTAAACCCGCTTGTGGAATTTGTAAATATATTGCATCATACCCAGACAGTTATTGAAGAGTTTGGTATTCTCCAATGGGATGCGTTATTTCATGAAGAACAAGCACTGGATTTGTATGATCCTCGGCATCACATTCAATACAATGAGGTACTCAGGACATTATTAGATACTCTATTTATTAATGTTCTCAAAATAAAAAAAACTCGTGCACGATTTTTGTATACAATTACGGCTGATAGTTATACGAAGAGTGCATAAAGATTGCAAATGCATGATATATCCTATATCATTCAATAAATCTATCTATTTTAGTATTACACAATGAAAAAACCGGACATTCGTCAATGGATAAAAAAACCTGACCTTGCTTCTATTGTAAAAAGAGAAAGAGTGCCAGATATAAAAAGAACTCTTAAAAATCTTCTTCCTTATGGTAAATTTATCGAGAAGGTATATTTAAGTATTTTGGTTCTAGTATTTGTAATTCTTATTGCAAAAACAGGTAACATTCCTCCGGTATCCTATGAAGGAAAAGTTCTTATTATGGCAGTAGGTATTGGAGGTTTGTTTATACTCCGTTCCTTGAGAAACAAAGTATATTTCCCTAAAACGTATACTGTTCTAATAAGTTTGTTTCTAGTATTTTCCATCATTACCACCATCTTTTCAGTAAATGTATATAATTCAATGCTTCGTTTAATGGAGTTATTTGCAGCATTACTTCTTGGAGTACTCGCATATGATATCGTATATGGAAAGTACAGCAGAAGATGGTTGTTGAATACGTTAACTACGGTTGTAGTTATTTCTCTCTTATATGGAATTGTTAGATATGTTTTCCCGATAGATGCAACATCGCGAACATCTCTTATATATCCTTTAGGGTTCCCAGTTTATATGGGAGGAATGATTTTGGCTTTTTTGCCATATACCCTTTCTTCTACCTTAAAAACAAGAGGAATGAGAAGGAATCTGTTCTTAATAGCAAGTTTAATTTTACTTCTCTCACTCTGGCTTACCTTTTCTCAAATTATTTATGTGATCGGTCTTATCGAAATTGCAGTATTTTTATATATAAATCTCTTTACCGGTAGAAGACCGCTTCGCAAAGATCGATTCTATATCCCGCTTCTTGGGGTCGTCGTTGTTGCTGTAATTCTTGGATTTGTCATGCACTTCCCTACTTCAGGAACTATTCCATACACACCTTCATCAATTTCAGATAGAACTATTTCTCCAGCTTTTCGAGTAGATTTGTATCAGCAGGCTTGGCACTCTTTTGCTACATCCCCACTTGTTGGAACAGGTCTTGGAAATTTTAAAATTACATCTGTCTATTACTTATCAAATCCATGGCATCTTTCCTATTATTTGTATAATGATATTTTTGAGATGTTCGTTTCAGAAGGTTTTATTGGCGGGTTTCTTTTTGTAGCTATTTTCGGTTATATCCTATATGAGATATTTCGTAAGGAAAATAGAATCAAGATATTTATGAAGCAAAACCCTGAAACGTTTGAACTGACAATCGGTATTCTTGCTTTAATTGTTCTTGCATTGTTTTACCCGATCCTTAATGTTGAAACGCTTCTTTTTACACTATTTCTATTTGTTGGAATGCTATTAAAGGATTTAAGAATAGATAACTTCAAACGCTTCTATTTCGGGAACCTTTCATTAGGGGCATTTAATGGGTTAAGTGTTTTCTTAGTACTTTTGACTCTCTATTTCTTCATTATTAATAACTGGTATGTCGGGGTCAGGGATGCTTATTCTTCAACATCGAACAGTCAGTTATCTACAATCCAACAGCCCGTGGAAAAGATTGTGCAATTTAATCCCCTTGATACGGAATATTCTGCAGTTCTAAGTCAGATATATATTTCGGCAAATCAATATGATAAAGCAATGAATATGGATAAACAGGCATTGAAGTATAATAGCAAGAGCCCATATTTGATATATACCCAGGCACTGTTAAATTATCTGAAGGGAAATAGTGCTGAGGCAAAAACACAAGTGGATGCACTCATAAAAAATGCTCCATATGCTGATCCTTCTTTCTATTTGCTATTACTGCAAATTGACCAGAATAACACACCATTGTTTACGAGTGAGTTAAAAACAGTAGCAAAAAGATTTGCTATCACAGATGACTATTATCGTTATCAGAATATGTTTACTGACCTGGGATATGCAGATTCGTTATCAAAGATTTACGTTGAGTTAGCTCTTGTAACAAAAGATAACAGTTATTTCTCAACGGCTCAAAAGATTAATCCTCAGGGATTCAGTTTGAAATAGCTAATCAATAACTTTAAATTGATCGATATATGCACTCGTTTGCGGGAGTGCATATATCCCTACTCCACCTTTTGGAAATGTATAATCAAGAAGATTTAACTGTTGAGTAGTGTTTGCATAAGTTGTAATAGATCCTCCGTTTGCTAAAAGATAAAGGATAACTTTTTGGTTTGTATAATTAATTTCCTTTGTATCTATCTTGCTACTAAGAAGTTCCATAATTCCATTTTCTTTCTTGTATAACGCATAGGTAATAATGTTTGACTGTCTGAGTTTCGACATAGTATATGCATAGAAATTATCCTTATCTTGGTATCTAAAAACAATCCCAATAGGATTATCATTTTGTGGATTCACTCGCATTGCTATGATATATGATGCGGCATCATTAATTGTTGGGTCGGTATGAATCAATACATCATCAATAGACTGCCTGCTGTCTATTGAATAGTCAGCAGGAGCGTATGCAAGTTTGAATAAGGAATAGAGAGAATAGTTCCAATGAGAGATAGAGCTGGAGGGATCATTCTCCGCTGTTGCAAGAGACCATCTTCCTGAAGTAAGAATAGTATTTCCTGTCGTCGAATTATTAAATGTATCATAAAAAAGAAGCTTTGTTGAAAAGTTTCCAATTTTAACAACGTTCAGATAAATACAATAAATAGTAAGGATGCTTAATGAAAATATAATAGTTGCAATAGATAGATAAATATGTCTATCTTGCTGCTTCTCAAGTTTTAATTGATTTTCTTTCTGATCTTTTGCAGTTTGTTTGTGATATGGGTGGGCAGTCATTTTCATATTTATGGACTTATTCGATAAATAAAACTGGAAAGAGATAATCCTCCTGGGATCCTTACCCGAGGGATAAGATAATGGTTACTTGCCGGATGAACATCGCTATACTGTGTCGTTACTGCATCAATATATCCTGCCTGTATAATTGTATTTTCTACTTGCGAGTTAAAATCTCCATAGGGATAAGAGAAATCAGTTACTGACTTACCAATTTGAGATTCAATCATTTGTTTGCTTTGTTCAACTTCTGCAGTCAATTGTGAGCTCGTTAATGTCCTAAGATCTGGATGATCAACTGTGTGTGATCCAAAAGTAATGAGACCACTGCTTGAGAGTTCTTTTACCATATCCCATGTCATATATCTGCTCTGATTAATATAGTTTGTAATAATAAATGATGTTGCCTTCAAATTATATTTTTGTAGAACCGGCCATGCATTTGTGTAAAAATCAATATATCCATCATCGAAAGTAAGAATAATTGGCTTTGGAGGAAGTGCTGTCTTGTTTTGTAATGCATTCATCAAATCCATCATCGTAATGGTAGTATAACCATGTGTAGCGATATAATTCATTTGTGCTTCAAAATCGCTTGGAGTAACTGATAATCCATATCCCAACACATCATTCGGATCAGTAACGACCCGGATATAATGATACATTAGAATTGGTACGTTTAGAGTATAATTTGAACTTGTCGGGTTTCGCAATGCCTGTAAAAACTCATTATTTTTTTGTATTGCCGTTTTTAATGAAGAGAGTGTATCTTTTAAGGTATTAAGGGTGAGAAGATCTTTTCCTAGAACAGGGTCCCCCGAAGCTATTTGGTAAGCAAGACTGTAGTCTTTTTGAGCAAGTGACAATTGATTATTCCTGTCTTCTTTTCCTGCTTTCGATAATAGATCTTGAAACTTTTGGTAAACTGCATCTTCTTCAGATTGGATTTTTTTTGCATCCAACATATCAAGCTGTGCATTTGTATAATCCATGCTGTCTTTTCCTACCAAACCTAGATAAGCGACTTCTTGAGAAAAGTTTTTGTCATTAAAGTTTGCCAACGCCTGTAAATAGTTATTATGCGATTTTTGTTGGAGTGTTAAATTCTTCAATCTATCCCCTACAATAATTTGTTGGATTGGAAATAGTGTCTTAATATTGTTATAAAAGAGATTAGCTTGTGAAAATTGATCAGTTTTTACCAGGTTATCCCCAGTGGTAATATTTGAGGAAAAAGCTGCATAATCGCTATGTAGGAAAGTAATTCCGCTTAATGATATGATAACGGATGCAAAAGCAGCCGATACCCATATCCGCTCCCTTTTTTTTCGCTTGAGGCGTTTCTCTTTTTTCGTCATGAGTAAGATTTTGGACGATTATACGTATATAAGACTTTATTGTCCAGCAAGCTAGATACATACGACTTCAGCAACTTTATCATCGCCATCAAGTTTAATTAGATGGACCCCTGATGTTTGTCTTCCAAGAACCGGGACATCTTTTAACGGCATTCGAATTGTTTGTCCTTTTTGAGATATGATAAGCAGCTCTTTATTCGGATGATCCATGATTCTCATTGATACAACTTTTCCTGTCTTATCATTGATCCTTGATGTCAATACTCCTTGTCCACCTCTACCCTGGATAGAATAATCGTTGATTTTTGTCATTTTCCCAAATCCTTTTTCCGAAACAACAAGGACGTACCCTTCCCCTTTTCTGACAACGTCCATACCGATAACTCTGTTTGCAGAGGATACTTTAATTCCTCTTACACCCATCGATGCTCTTCCAGTTTCACGAATATCTTTCTCGTTAAACTTAATGGAATATGCATTATTGGTAACTAATAAAATATCAGAGTCGCCAGTTGTCGGTTTTACCCATACAAGTTCATCATCTTTTTCAAGCTTTATGGCTATAACTCCATTTCTTCTAATACCGTCATATTCAGATATTTTTGTCTTCTTTACAGTTCCATTCTTTGTTGCCATCGTTAAATATTGGTAATCTTTCCCTTCTCGTTCTGTTGTCTCTTCTCCTTCTTGAGAGATGTCTTCATCTTCCATGAAACCTTCTTTTGATTTTGTCAAAACACTAGTTACCAGTTCACCAGGTTCAATACTAATAATGTTGATCAAAGCCTGTCCTTTTGCAGTACGTGAAAACTCTGGAATATCATACGCCTTCACTTCATAGACTTTTCCTTTATTAGTGAAGAATAGAATTGCATCATGAGTATGTGCTTTAATAACATGCGCGACTACATCTGTTTCTTTCGTTGTCATGCCGATTACTCCCTTCCCTCCCCTATTTTGTGTTTTGTAGGTATCAATTGGCATACGTTTCACATAGCCGTTTTGAGAAACAGTAATGATTACGTCTTCTGCTTTTATGAGGTCTTCTTCACTAAATTCTCCTGGTTTTCCAGCAACAACTTTTGTCCTTCGTGGGCTGGCATAATCTTCTTTAAGTTTCAGAAGTTCTGATTTAATGACATCAAGAATTGCAACTGGGTTTCTCAGAAGTGCTTCCCATTGTGCGATTTTTTCCATAATGTCTTTGTATTCATCTTGGATCTTTTGACGCTCAAGAGCAGCAAGTCTTCGAAGTTGCATATCAAGAATAGCGATCGATTGTAGTTCAGAAAGATCAAACTTGGTCATCAGATTTGCCTTTGCAATATCCTGGTCATCTGATTCTCGAATTGTTCGGATCACTTCATCAAGATGGTCAAGTGCAATGAGTAATCCTTCAAGAATATGTGCTCGTGCTTTTGCAATGCGTAGATCGTATTCTGTTCGTTTTATGACAACAGTTTGTCTATGGGTAACAAATAGCTCTAAGATGTTTTTAAGAGTTAATACACGGGGTTCATTATCGACTAGTGCCAAGATGTTGGCATTAAATGTCGTTTGCATCTCCGTATATTTATACAAATGATTTAGAATGATATTCGGATTTCCTTCCCTTTTTATTTCAATCACAATTCGGATATCACCTCTTGCTGATTCATCCCGGATATCTGAAATTCCTTCAATCTTACCCGTCTTGACCAAGTCAGCAATCTTTGCAATAAGCCTGGCTTTATTTACCTGGTATGGAAGTTCTGTTACGATTATTTGAAATTTCCCAGTTTTTGTTTCTTCAATTTTTGCAACAGCTCGAATGAGAGCCTTTCCTTTACCAACCGAATATATATTCTGGATTTCTTTTTTATCATAAATAACAGCTCCAGTTGGGAAATCAGGACCTTTGACAAATTTCATTAATTCTTCAGTAGTTGATTCTGAAGTAAATCCAGCATTTACTAGATCTGAAGTATTTAGGGCTTTAATATCAATGCTTTGTACATGCTTATCAATCATGTAAGTAAGTGCATCAATGATCTCTTCAAGATTATGTGGTGGAATTTTTGTAGCCATACCAACTGCTATTCCTTCTGCTCCATTTAATAAAAGATTTGGAATGACTGAAGGTAATACACTTGGTTGTTGGACAGTTCCGTCATAGTTATCAACAAATGGAACTGTTTCTTTTTCAATATCCCGTGTCAGCTCATCTGCAATCCTAGAAAGACGTGCTTCGGTATTATGGTTTATGAAGCCATTTGCTACGAATGAATGGCATTCACTATCCACTCGTATTGAATATACCTGCTCAGGCCCTGCTTCTTGGATTGAAGTTACAGGATCAAATACATATTGGTTTTGTAATAGGTTATTGAACAGCATTGAAATTTCCGGTTGTCTATCGGAAGATGTTGTACGTAAAACAGGTGCATAATATGCCAATAAGTTTGAATACCTATCGAAGTTATGTTTATACACAAATGAACGAACACGCTCATAACTTTGTGTTTTATCGATATTTTGATTTATATATTCTTTCAAGAATGGAACATAATCCATAAGAGAGAAATCTTTTGAAGTATGACTTAGTATTTCATCAAGCTTACTTTTCTTTCTAGAAGAAAAGATTCCAATTTCTTCTCTGAATGTTTCGTAATTTCTCTGTCCTCGGATATATAATTTATGAGTCTTTCGGTAAACATCAAATCGCTTTGTTGCAAGAATGCCAAAGTTAAGTATAAGAATTTGTAATTGATCAATTAATTTTTCACTAATTGAGCAACAGGATAGTTCAATCATTCTTCCACTTGCACTAATGCTTCCATCTCCTTCAAAGTATGCTTGAAGAAATTTAGCAACGATATGTTTAGGCGATTGTAAAATGGTAGTTGGAATTTCTCTGTCTTTTGATTTTGTTTGAGCAAGTCCTAAGTTTCTTAAGAATGCAATAACATATTGTGAATGAATTTCTAACGTATGGTAAGGGTATTTCCCGTAGGAATTTGGTTCTTTATGGAAATGATGAAGTCGAGTATCTGGAAAAGTTCGCTCCCAGCATTGAATAAACTCATTGATCCATGCATCATCATTTGTACAAAATTCCAATTCATTTTTTTTATCCAAAGTTCCTTCTGCAATCAGGCAACCAAGAATGAAAGCAAGATCTTGTGTAAGTGTTTGGGGAAGAATCTTTTTTTCTACTCTTGCAGAAAGATTTTTAGGAATATATTTCTTGGAAGCAACTTCTTTTTGTGGCCATAATATGCTTTCTCTATTCAGTACAATTATATCCCCGACTTGTATGTTTTCCATTAATTTCCAAGCAAAAGAAGGTTTTTGTGAAATCGGATCTTTTGTCCATACCAATAAAGGATGGTTATAGGTTCCTTGAATATGGAATCCATGTTTAGTAACGATATTTTTTGTTGGATGGATACCACTATCAAACCATTTAGAGGCATGATTTAAAGTTTTGTCTTTGGATAAAATCGTTAAGGATATATTCTCACTTCCCTTTTTAGGAATGTCTTTAATTGGAATAAGACCATGCTCAGTGGCAACTAATGCACTCCCAACAACACAATATCTCATAGCAGCAGGCGAATCTCCATCTATCGATCCAAAGTTTCCTTGACCGTCTACTAGTGGGTATCGCATTGAAAAATCCTGAGCCATACGTACTAAAGCATCATACACAGCAACATCTCCATGAGGATGATATTTTCCCAATACTTCTCCGACGGTTTGTGCAGACTTTTTGTGTTTGGTGTTATATCTAATGTGTAATATTTGATCCATTACATAAAGGATTCTTCGCTGAACAGGTTTTAATCCATCCCTTGCATCAGGTAAAGCTCTTGCTACAATCACACTCATAGAGTAGTTGATATAGCTTTCACGCATTTCTGTTACAATATTTCTATCCCGAACTCCTGATGTTGGAACAATTTGATCCTCTTTTTGGTCTGTTATCTTAGCCATAGTTTATTAAGTTATATATCAAGATCTGCTTCTTTTGCGTTATTTTGAATAAATTTTCTTCGAGGTGCTACTTCTTCTCCCATAAGCATATCAAATGTCTTATCTGCTTCTTCCGCATCGTCAACAGTTACTCGCTTAATCGTTCTATTTAGGGGATTCATTGTAGTTTGCCATAATTGTTCAGGGTTCATCTCTCCCAAACCTTTGTATCGTTGAATTCCTGATACTTTTACCTGTTTTGCAGTGAGTTCAGCAATAATACGTTCTTTATCAGCATCATCTATTGCCCAATATTCTTTTTTAGTTCCCACCGCTACCTTATACAAAGGAGGTTGCGCAATATATACAAAGCCATTATCAATTAATGGGCGTAGATGTCTATACAGAAAAGTAAGAAGCAGTGTTACAATGTGTGATCCATCTACATCTGCATCCGTATTATGAGCGTATACTCCACCTACGGTAAAATTTTCATGATCTTTAACTGAAAAGTCATAAACGAATTTTGAAGTTGGCTGGACTTTTTCAATATTTTTGATTGCTAGCCCTTTTGAATCTGTTGGTTTATCTGTTTGTTCTAGTAATGTTATCTTCATTCCATCTATTGTAAATGGTATTTGCATATTGAGAAGTAAATACAATATTCTATTCTTATCTTCTTCTGTTTTTACTTGGACATTATCTTTTTCTCCTATTAGGAGCATAAAATTTTCTAAGAATATATGTTGTAGATATTTCGAAACATTTAAGATAATATCGGGAATCGATCCTTGCTTTTGGAAATTTATTCCGTATAATTTTCTAATTAAATAGGTAAATACTGGTGAACTGATAATATAGTGCGCAGTATATGATGTAGGGGTAGATTCTTCAATAATTTGAGGAATATCTCTGACGGACATAAATATCGCTTTAACCATATCATCACTTACCCCTTGTTTTGTGCAGGTAAGATGAATATCTCCGTTCGGATGTATATCACCACCTACAGCAAAAAGAGCAAGAAACTTTACAAAGTCTTCATTAATATGAACCATGCGATGCATTGATACAGGATTTCCTTTGAAGAAAATTTCTGTTCCATCATCAAGCATACTTAACTCATCATCGCTCAATTGGGTTACACTAATTCCTTCATGAATTGATTTATATGCTTTTCTAAGTCTTTCTGCATGGAATCGGTTTGTCATTGATGGCAGATCATTTCTAAATGATAATTTGTATGCTGTAGTATCCTTTTTTCCCCCTTCCTGTGCTTCCATAATTTCAAAATTATCGTAATATGATTCAATATCTTGAGTATTTAAGGTCGTAAAGACTCTTGTATTTCTCATTGCCCTTACCTTTTCTCCACTTACTATGAATAATGATGCAAAGTTATCATCTTCTCCGGCAAGATATTCTAAAATATCAATGGTAATATCCTGACTGTTCTTTAGGCTTATTTTATCAGGGACTGCAAGTATATCTCCTATTTTTAAGTCTTTTACAGCAACAGTTTCAAATTTACCTTTTTTCATTTTAAATAAACTGTGCGCACCAGTTACTTTAACACTTCGCCCATCTTCCAGAGTAATATGATATAAATCATCATCAATCTCATGACGTAAAACATATTGAATTTTTCTGAATACATTTTTATGTGTTTTTGCATCGAAGCAAAGGATCTTCCATCCTTTGTTATCAATTTTTCCTTCAATCATGTCATCTATGAATTGACCGATTTTTACATTAGTAATCATTCCATCGGGATCTTTAACTAATGTCATTTCTTCATGATCTACACTCATAAGGATTACTTTATTGTAACGAAGCTTTTGCAGATTAAATGATTCCCCTATTCCGCATCCAAGCGCAATAACAAGATCCTTGAGCATTTCATTTTCAAGTACTCTATCAATTCTATATTTTTCACTATTGATTGGTTTACCACGAAGTGGAAGGATTGCCTGTGTCTTTCGGTCACGGCCCATTTTCGCACTTCCACCTGCACTATCTCCCTCAACAATATATAATTCGGATTTTGCAGGGTCACGTTCAGAACAATCAGCGAGTTTTCCAGGAAGAGTACTTCCTTCAAGTGCACCTTTTCGAATGACTGCATCTCTTGCTGCACGAGCAGCTTTTCTCGCACGGGAAGCAAGAAGCGCTTTTTCAAGTATCGATTTGGCTTCTTTTGGATTTTCTTCAAAATAGTTTGATAAGTAGTCACTTGTAACAGATCGTACAATATTTAATACTTCCGGATTATTTAATTTCATTTTTGTTTGACCTTCAAATTGCGGGTCATTCAAAAACACTGAAACGATTGCACTCAAACCTTCTCTTACATCATCTCCTGTCAGGTTATCTTCGTTTTCTTTTAGTAGAGAATATTTTTTAGCATAGTCGTTAATGACTTTTGTTACTGCCATTCGAAAACCGGTAATATGGGTTCCACCTTCCGGGTTGGTAATGTTATTAGCAAAAGCAAAGACATTATCATTAATATCATCAGTATATTGTAGTGCAATATCTACTTCGACATCTTCTTGTGCTTTGGTGAAATGGATAATATTACCGATTCTTTTCTTATCCTGATTCAAATGCTTTATATATGATTTGATCCCTCCTTCGAAATAGAAAGTGTATGGACCTTCATTAGTATTTTCATCTAAAAAGATGAATTTCAGTTTACCCATTAAATATGCCTGCTTTCGTATCTTATCAAGCACCATTTTCCTAGGAATAGATGTGTCTTTAAAAATTTCTTTATCTGGTAAAAATGTTTGTATTGTTCCAGTTCCTGTAGAAGTTCCTACTTCTTTTACATCATATTGAGGAATACCTTTTCTATACTCTTGTTGGTACAGTTTTCCATTTCTTTTTACCTGAGTAATCATCCATTCGGATACTGCATTTGTACATGAAACTCCGACTCCATGCAATCCACCCGATACTTTATATCCCCCTTGTCCGAATTTTCCACCGGCATGAAGAACTGTCATTACAGTTTCTAAAGCACTTTTGTGGGTCTGCGGATGGACATCTACAGGTATTCCTCGACCATTGTCTTCAACTCGAACAGAACCATCCTTTTGTATAGTAATTGATATCTCAGTGCAAACATTTTGTAGTGCCTCATCAACGCTGTTATCTATCACTTCTGAAATGATATGATAAACTCCATAACTATCTGTGGAGCCAATATACATAGCAGGACGTCGTCGTACAGCTTCCAACCCCTCCAGCACGGTTATATTTGATGCATCGTATTGTGTGTCAGCCATGTTTAATCGTTAAAGTAATATGTTCCAATATGATCTTGCCTTGAACTCCTTTACGTATTTTCTTTAATCCATTTTCAATTAGCATAGTATATGCTAATGCTGTTTCAGGCTCTATGGCAAGTCGAGATTCATAATATGATAATAGATCACGCAAAAAGGATTCAACTAAATCCTCTTTTTCTGATAATACTTTTGTTTTTTCACCTAATCCCTTCTTTTGTGAAAAATTTTTCGCTATATAGGAAAAAGAATCAAATAAAGAAAGGTCTAAATATCTTTGAATATGATCTAAATTTCTCGATTCCTGCTGCCTATTATACACTATATTATCAAAATTTTCCTTATCAGAGATGCCTGGTAATATGTGGATTTCCTGCTCTTTAATACTTATTCCGCGTGATAAAATTGTAGGAAGCAATAATCGTTTATCTGAAAGTGCAAGAATGATAAGTGTGTTGTCCGGTTCTTCCTCCAAATCTTTTAAAAGAGCATTTTGAGCTTCAATTGTCAGGTTATGCGCATTATTGATAATGGCAAGTTTTGAATTACCTGAAGATTGGAGCCATAGCCCCTTTTTAAAGGTATTGATATCTTGAATCCCTATCCGGTTTGTTTTTGTATATTGAGAATGGTCTAAATAGGTAAAAGTATCCAGAATTATTGCATCTTCAATATGTTGAAACGCCTTGTTATAAATGCGAGAAATAATAGATAGCAAAACTGCCTCACGTTGATTGTTTGAGCTTATCTCTAATATATACATACGCAGATCTTTCTTTTCTACTGTAATATAATTTGAGATGTAAGTAAATTAACATCAAATTTGTAAGGAGGTTTACTGTTAATTACCTTTAGAAAAGATATCCTATATATAGAAAATTTATCAAGGAGGTGATTCATATGGCTCGAAAGAAAAATGAAGACGAAAAAGAAAAAAAGAAACAAGAAGAGCAGGAAAGAGGAGATAATGAGTTTGATGATGTCTATTCTGAGACGAGTATTTATGATATTTCATCTGATGATGACCAATTATGAATAGGAAAAAGATTGTTGACAATGTGGCGAAATTCTATATGGATTTAAGAAGAATTGAAAAAGCAAAAACTTCATATTTATTTCATTTGACAACTAAAAAAGGGCAGTAATAGTGTTATGGGCAGTGTTGAGGTGGAGAGAATATCTCTCCACCTCTTCATGAAAAGCTATATTAGATTTATAAAATGGAGGATTCGAAAGGGA
>JANWIC010000006.1 GCA_025450075.1 Patescibacteria group bacterium
ATTGACATGCTCCAGTCATATTGATAGCAACACTACCAGGAGTACATGTCCAGGTCATATTGTTTACAAGAGCTGTGTTCGTGTATCCATGCTGTGTACAATATTGATACAAATCTAACCCTCCTAGAACGGTTTGAGTAGGTGTTGGACTTACTGTTGGTGTTACAGAAATTGTTGGAGTTGGTGTTGAAGTTGGCGCCGGTGTTGGAGTAGGAGTAATTTGCTGAGCTTGAGTCAAACTGAAATTATCTGTATATAATGTCCCGTTTGTATGTAATAGATGAAAAATTGAAACTTGTGTTGCGTTACTTGGTGTTGAGAATGTTTGTTGCATTTGAATCCATGTTGCGCTTGCAGGAAGAGTTGCAAGAAATCCATATTGTAATCCACTTGCAGTTGTATACTGAATATCAACATCTGTTGGGATTGTCGATTGGTAATAGTCAGAGAAAGTATAGCTTGTGTTTGGTGATATACTTACAGGGGTGAAATACCATTTTGCATCACCATTGAAATAATTTGTTACTTGCAGTTCAAGGCTATGTGTCCCATCTTCAGCTGACGGGGAATAAGTAAATGTTGCCGTGTTACTTCCCCATCCTCCCTGGAGCCAGCCTGTAGGTTGTCCATTTATTGCTGTTTCTACAGAAGGATTTTGAATGAGATTCGAATTTGTTGCATACGCATATACGCTTATTAGATCTTGCTGAAATGCTACGACAAAGACGATGAGCGCCCATAGAGAAAGTATTTTTTTCATATTCTCACAGATAATTTAGCGGGTGGTTAGTGAAAACAACTATGGGATTATACTCTGGATTTGGTTTAAATGCAAGGAAAAATCCTGGTTTTTAAATATGAGGGAGATAATATGGTATAACGATACATGGGAGAAGAGATTTGGTAAAATAGAGTATGAAAATTTAGAAAAAAATATGGCAAAATCTACAAAGACAGCGATGGAAATGAATGAGCAGGTAAAAACTGCTCTAGAAATGATGGAATATACGAGCAATAATCTTTTTATTACTGGAAGGGCGGGAACTGGAAAATCAACTCTTCTTGAATACTTTCGGGATACTACAAAAAAGAATGTAGTTGTACTAGCTCCAACCGGTGTGGCGGCTATTAATGTTCATGGCCAAACAATACATTCTTTTTTTAAATTCGGAATAAATGTACGTCCGGATGGTATAACCAGAAGGAGAGATAAGGAAGGAATGTTTCAAAAGATTGATACTATCATCATTGATGAAATATCCATGGTAAGAGCTGATCTTTTGGATTGCATTGACATTTTTATGAAGCTTCATGGGAAGGAACCTTCATTACCATTTGGTGGAGTCCAGGTTATTTGCATAGGAGATCTCTATCAGCTTCCTCCTGTTATTACGCATGAAGAAGCCCCTATTTTTTTTGAAGAGTATACCAGTCCCTATTTCTTTGACAGCAAAGTCTTTTCACATATGCAATGCATGCGGATTGAATTGCAAACCATCTATCGGCAAAAAGATGCAGAATTTATTGAGCTTCTCAATGCTGTTCGACAAGGAAATATTAGCGAGGAACTGCTTGCAAAGATAAACAGCAGGACATTCCAGCCAAATTCGGCTACTCTACATGATACCTATATATATTTAACCACAACGAATGCAAAGGCAGACCAGATAAACAAACAGAAACTTGGACAAATCAGATCGACTAGTTTTTGCTATACAGGAGAGATAGATGGTGAATTTAATGAAAAAGAATTGCCCGTTGAAAAAGAGCTGCAATTAAAAAAGGGAAGCCAGGTAATGATGCTAGTTAATGACCAACAAGGTAGATGGGTAAACGGAACTGTTTGCACAATAGATACATTAAGAAGTGATGAAATAGTGATCAAAATGGCGGACGGGAAAAAACATAAGATAGATCCATATACTTGGGAAAAACATAGATATTTCTATGATGAAGCAACTAAAAAGGTTTCAAGTGAAATTGTTGGAGAATATACACAATATCCGCTCAAACTTGCATGGGCAATGACTATACATAAAAGCCAGGGAAAAACATTTGACCAGGTCATAATTGATTTGGGAAGAGGAGCATTTGCCCATGGTCAGGTATATGTCGCATTAAGCAGATGTAGAAGCCTAGATGGTATCATGCTTACTACTGCGATAAGAAAAGCTGATATCCTTATTGAAGAGCGGATTCATGATTTTCTGGGATAGCTGGTCTTGCTCCAAATCGTCTTTGCCTCCTAGCAAAGCTAAGGATCGCATCAATAATATCTTCAGTCGTTACATCGGGAAAATACTTATCAATAAAAAAAAGCTCCGTTCCTGCATTATTTAACCACCCAATATCCGAAGTCCGGTGTTCCCCGGCTGTTCTAATGAGTAGGTCAGCTGGCGGTATTTTCCCTTCTCCATCCCGTAAAGACCATACTGTTTCTTCAGTGATTTCTGTCCCTTTTGGTAAATTCCGAGCCTTTTCAAGCATCCGTCGGATTTGGTCTTCTCCTCCAAAATCGATGGCAATACAGACCGTTTGTCCGGGATTTTTTTCTGATTCCTTTTCCATGTGTTCAATTTCATCTTTCAGACTTTGTGGAATTCTATCTTTTCTTCCTAAATGGAATAATTTGGCATGTTTTTGTTGCAATATGGAATAAAGGGAATTGAGAGAATGATGAATCACATCAAATAGCCCGTTGATTTCTTCCATACTTCTTTTCCAATTATCTGAAGAAAATCCCCAGATCGTAACGATCCGGATTTCCTGGAGTTCTGAAAGATCAAGAAGAATTTGTTTTGCTGCATCTGCACCCTTTTTATGTCCCCAGGTAATGGGAAAATGGGATTGTTGAGCCCAACGTCCGTTTCCATCAGGAATGATAAGCACATGATGCGGAAATTGTTCTTTTGTAAGGGTTTGTAATTGAGGAAACCTCTGAATTATCGACAAATTTTTCATAATATGGATATATCATTTCCATTGATTGAATGCAAGTTCGTTTGAGGCTGCATGAATTCATGCAGCCCCGAAATGCTAGCAACTCCTGTCCTTTATTTATTAATAAATTGATTCATACCATCACCTCCTTTTTTTCTATCCCAAGTATATCTCTCATTCATGATAAGTGGATGATATCTCTTCATCTTTACATCTTGTCGTAAATACAATAGAATTCATGCATAAGCAAATTATGGAAAACGAAGAAAACAAAAAAATTGCAGAATTACTGTTTCCGGACATTCATGAAACACTTGAAGATCTGGAAGCTGCTTATCCTCCAAGAAATCTTCCTGAAGGCGCAACTGTAACCCGCTTCGCTCCAAGTCCGACAGGATTTCTCCATATCGGGACTATTGCAAATGCATTAATAGCTGAACGTGTTGCACATACCTCTCAAGGGATTTTTATTTTACGAATTGAGGATACCGATAAAAAGCGTGAAATCAAAGGTGGAATTGATGAGATCATACATAATATTGAATCGTTCAATATTTCTCCTGATGAGGGAGTTATGAGTGAAGAAGTGCAAAAAGGTGCATATGGACCATATCTGCAAAGTCAACGTTTGAAAATATATGCTATTGCAGCAAAATATCTCGTTTCGCAAGGTCTAGCCTATCCATGTTTTTGTACAGATGAAGACCTCAAAGAAATTCGAAATGTACAGATAAGTCAAAAAGTAAAGCCGGGATATTATGGTCAATTTGCAAAACATAGAGATATCTCACTTATTCAAATTCAGCAGGAATTTTCTCAAGGAAAACCTTTTGCTATCCGTATAAAATCAGATGCAAAAGTAAATGAAAAAATTCAGTTTAAAGATATGGTAAAAGGATCTCTTACCATGGCTGCAAATGATGTGGACTTTGTACTTCTCAAATCAGATGGATATGCAACCTATCATTTTGCCCATCCGATTGATGATCATTTTATGCATATTACCCATATCTTACGCGCAGATGAGTGGCTTCCTTCAACTCCACTTCATTTGCAAATTTTCAGATATTTTGGTTGGAACGCTCCATATTATGCCCATGTATCACCAGTATTAAAAATGGATGGGTTATCAAAAAGAAAGTTAAGTAAACGAAAAGATCCTGAAGCAGGTGTAAAGTATTATACCCAGGAGGGATATTCATCGGAAAGCGTGATTACGTACCTGCTTAATCTGGCAAATTCAAATTTTGAGGATTGGAGAAGAACTCATCCAGATCTTCCCTACTCTGATTTTCCATTTCGGATTGAGAAGATAAATAACAGTGGGGCGTTGTTTGATTTACGAAAGATGCAAGATATTAGTAAGCAAGTGATGGCACAAATGTCTTCCCAACAAATGTATGATATGTATTTAACATGGGCCGAAAAATATGATCCGGAATTTGCAGAATTAATCAAAAAACAAAAAGAATATACATTGCAGATATTTTCAATTGAAAAGGACCAGCAAGCTCGAAGAAAAGATATTTATGCATGGAATCAGATGCATGAGTATATAGGCTGTTTTTATGATGAACTTTTTGAAAAATTACCATTCAATAAACAACTATTTCCAGAATTCCTTTCAGGAGAGGAGATAAAAGATATTATTAATGCGTATTTGCAAGTAATTGATTTGAAAAAACCATCAGATCAATGGTTTAATGATCTTAAAGCAATTGCTGCGAAATTCAATATAGCACCTGATACAAAAACATTTAAAGAATCGCCAGCCGGAACATACAAGGGATATGTTGGGGATATCGCCTCAATTCTTCGAGTAGCGATCACAAAACGAAAGAACACACCTGATCTATATGAGATCATGAAAGTAATGGGAATAGAACGGGTAGTAAAACGACTTCAGGAAACCAAAGACCTCCTATAGTTTATTTTTGGTGTTGAGCTATAATCGCCTCTATGGGAAAAGTTTTTCTTCAATAGATAGATTAAACGATTTGTTAGCATGTGAGCCTGGTACACCGAGGCAGTTGGATCAACAAGGAATTTGGTGAAGAAGTTATTTTTGCAGCTTTTGATACTCTTAGAGCAAGAATTGATCGCGCATTTGTATCTGATCCAGAACTATTAGAAGAGTTATCTTCGGCAATTTCAGAGGCAAAACGATCTGGGGCACATAGAATAATATCGTCACTATTCACTCCAACCGGAAATTCACAAGTTCAACTTTATAGAGATAGTAGAGAAGTGCCTGAAATTATGAGGGAAGTATATACAATTGAACAAGCTTATGGTCTATATGAAATTGGAATGAGAAGGGTGATGAATAGCTTATTCATTACAAACAACAAAAAATCTATTAGTAGAAACAGCTCTACAACTTGGATTTGATCAGGAAGAAAAACAAAATTCCTCTTTATATTACTAGAATTAACGCTTTTGCAAAGCAAGGAAAAGAATTTAGATCTTTTAATTTCCATGACTATTTTGCTGGACTACTAAGCAAATACCGGTATTAAAACGCAGTCAATAGATTCGAAGAATTACGAAATATATATCGTAATTAAATCGTTGAGTTAAACTGTTGCGATGAAGTTGCATTAATTAGTCCTGATTCTGCTTTTGTTATATCTGTTTTAGCCTGGGTGATCGGGATAGCAAACCCGATTCCTTGGGCATTTTGTGCTACCGCTGTATTAATACCGATCACCTGGCCAGCAATATTTAATAATGGTCCACCAGAATTTCCCGAGTTTATTTGTGCATCGGTTTGGATAATGCCCTTGAGTGTTTCTGATGATGTTCCGTTTTGATCACCTGCTGTAACTGTTCTATTTAATCCTGATACCACCCCCACATCCACAGTATTTTGATACTGTCCTAATGCATTACCTATTGCAATCACACTTTCTCCTAGTTGTAATGAGGATGTATCAGCAAGAGGAAGTGCTGTCAGGTTTGTTGCATTAATTTTTAAAATAGCAATATCGTTATTTGGATCATGGTAAAGGATATGTGCTTGATAAGTTTTTCCGTCAGCAAATGTTACAGTGTATGTATATGAAGTATCTGGTGCAACATGCTTATTTGTAAGGATATACCCGTCACTTCTAATTACAAATCCTGATCCTTTTGCTACAGGAACTATTTGGTTTCCTTGATTAAAAAATGGAGGAAGAGAGGATGTATTTTGTGATACAGTTATACTCACAACCGCTGGATTTGCAGATTGTACTGCTGTTGTAACAGCAGATTCTTGGCTTACAGTCTTAACATTTGTCGTTTCAGATGAAGTATATATTGTTCGTGGCACATATGAAGAAGAAATATGCGCATTGATAATAATGCTAGTAATAATCCCTGTCGTAATTGAAAGCAAGACACTTGCAATTGAAACAAGTACCATGAATTTCACAAATGGAATTCTATTTGGTACAGGTTGTGAGTTAGATACTTCTTGAACAGTTTCCATATCTTTTAATATAATATATCACTCCAATTCCATCATAGATCATGAAGATGAATTTTAGATGAAAGCTCAAATCATGTATTTAAATACATATTTTGGATTCGAGCGAATATATATAAAAGGAAAGCTATTGATGCTATAAAAAAGCTTACCGGCCAAGATATATAGTATGCAAAAAAGATACCAATCCATACTTCAAACAAAGCAATTAAAATTGCGATTGCAATAGTATGAAGGGGTTTCGATGTCAGATACTGCGCTGTTGCTGCAGGGGCAAGGATAAGGGTAAATATGAGAAGAATTCCTACTACTTGAACAGCAATTGATATTGCAACTGCAAGGGTAATAAAGAAGATAATAGAAAGAAGTTTTGTTGGTATTCCTTTAGCTTGTGCAACAATTGGATCAATAGAATAAAAAAGAAGTTGCTTATATATAAGTATAATGACAATGATACAAACAAGTGCTAAAACAAATGTTTGTACGATATCCTGCCTGTTTACCCCTACAATTGTACCAAACAGAATGGAAAATACCTGTGTTGCATATTTAGTATAAAGACTTAAAAAAAGTGCGCCAAGTCCAAGGGCAAAAGATAGTACAATTCCTATTGATACATCTCGACCTCTCACCTTTTCCCCAAGATATCCCATGATAACGCCTGCAACAATGGTAAATGCTAATAGTCCAAATATCGGGTTAAAACCGACAAGAACAGCTCCTGTTGCACCAGCAAACCCAATATGGGTAAGTGCTTCAGCAGCAAATGAAAGACCCCGTAAAACGACAAAATATCCTACAATTGCTGAAAGGATAGCAACAATGGATCCTATGATAAGTGCATTCCGCATAAATTCAAAATGAAAGAGATCAAACATATTTCTAATTAATGTATTATTCCATCAAAAGCAGCAACAAATATCCTTCCTTCAACATCAAATACTTTTACCGGTACTCCATATAGATTGCTTAATGTTTCTTCTGTGATTACATCTTTAGGTGAACCGATTGTCGCATGGGTATTTGCTAAATATATTACCCTGTTAATATATGGAAGGAGTGGATTTACATCATGTGCAACAATAAGGATGGTATGGTTATGGTTTTTATGATAATCTGAAAGCCTTTTAAGAATTTCTGCCTGATATGAAATATCAAGGTTAGCAAGTGGTTCATCTAATAATAACAAGTGAGGATCACTAATTAAACTTTGCGCAAGAGAAATACGTTGCTGTTCTCCTCCAGACATTCTCCCGATTTTTTTCTTTGCAAGGGAAATGGCATCAAATTCCTCTAAAGATTTCATAACTTTTTCTTTTTGTTTTTTTGAGGAGAATGAAAATGAAACATTTTGATCAATAAGTCCAAGCCGTACATAATCTTCTCCCGTAATTGGTAGGTCGGGATCAAAAGGTTTAGCCTGTGGTGAATATCCGATATCTGAATTACCGGTTCCAACCGATTTTCCCATTACAGTGATTGTACCCGATTCTGGCTTTTCGAGACCTAGAATTGCTTTTAAGAGTGTCGATTTTCCTGATCCGTTCGGTCCAAGAATTGCAATAAACTCTCCCTTATACAAAGATAAATTAAGGTCGTGAAGAATTGTCTTTTCCCCCTGCTTAATGGTTACTTGTTGGAATTGTATTATCGCGTCCTTATCCATTTACCCTTGTAATGCATAAAATACTGAACTTAATTCTTGTAGTATCCAATGCTGGTAATCAGTTTGTAATGGCATCGTTTCAGTTACACCAACAATTGGAATGTGGTTTTGCCGGGCGAGTGTCTCCATTTGCTGCGTTATTTGAGATACTGTCTGTTTATTATATACTAACACGTCAGCCTGTCTCATGCGAAGTATCTGCTGGAAATAGTCAACATCAGCTACGGCAGGATCATTCCCCTCTTCTATTGCTTTTTGGAATGCATTCGGAATAATTTTCAATCCACAATTATGCAACATGTCATTTGCTACTCGTTCAGTAGCTATGACAGGTGCGTTTGCATATGAAGTCTTAATTTCTTCACACAGATTTTCTATTGGTTGAAGAGAATTAATAAATTTTGCATAATTCGATTCATATGCAATGCTGTTATGTGGATCCTGATTTTGCAAATCGACTTTTAAAGTATTTGCAATTTGTTCAACGAGAGGGAGATCATACCAAATATGTGGATTATCTCCTTCTTTCCTATTAGCTATATAACCTGCATTAATAATTGTTTTTCCGTTTGTCGTAGAAAGAATCTTTTGCATGAACATATCATATCCTAATCCACTTACTAAAATAATGTTTGCTTGAGAAATATTTCGTGCATCTGATGTTGTAGAATCGTATTGGTGTGGATCCTGATTGGGATCAGAAATGATACTTATGACATGTGCATTACTTCCAGCAATTTGAGAAGCAATATTTCCCCAAAAGTTCTCTCCTGCTACTATTAAAAGGGAATCAGAATGTGTTTGCAATTGAGGATATGCAATACTTACAACAAAAAGAATGATTATGAGTATAAGTATTGGGATAAAGAAAATATATCGCTTCATAATGAATGTTATTGCTGACATCATAGCAAAAATATTGTTATTAGTACAATCTATAGATATAGGTTGCAATATATTTTGGATAAAGAGTATGATGCAAAATATTGATTGAAAAATATGACAAAACCATTTGCAATTAAATTGATATCGTATATCATTTTTTTCCTTTTATTATTTCTTGTATTTGTACGATATGGAGATGGCATAGGTAATGGCGGAATTGTTGAAGGAATATCTTCAACTCAAACAACATCTGATTTTACACAAAGAATTTTGCAGGTGAAAGTTATATCCGGAAATTATTCTGGAAAAGAATTTGCAATTACGGATATTGCAAATGCAAATACAAAAGATATTTACAAAATCGGAGATAAAGTTATGCTTACATTTGATTCTTCAAATGGGTCTACTCATGCATATATTGCTGATTGGGATAGAAGGCGTATTCTTATCTGGTTGACAATGCTCTTTATAATTTTAATCTCACTTATTGCCGGACGTCAGGGAATTCTTTCGATTCTAGGATTATTATTTTCACTTTCAATAATTCTTCTATTTATCATTCCCCGAATCCTTAATGGAAACGACCCTTTCAGCTTATCTCTTCTAGCTTCACTTGCTATAATTCCGGTTACGTATCTTTTAAGTCATGGATTGTATAAAAAAACATGGGTAGCGATTGTATCTTCTATTGCCATTGTAGGCTTCATTGCGCTGATTTCTGATATCTTTATGAGTATTGCTAGGTTATCAAATATTGTACCAAGTGATGCATTGCAGGCGGTGAGTCTGCAACATGGATCATTGGATTTAAAAAGCATATTTCTTGCCGGCATTGTCATTGGTGGGATTGCAGTATTAAATGATATTACCATTTCACAAGCATCTGTTGTAGCAACACTTGTGGATGCAAATCCACAAATGAATAGAAAATCACTTTTTTCTCATGGGATGAGAGTAGGAAAAGACCATATTGCTTCTATGGTTAACACCTTAGTACTTGTATATATTGGTGCTTCTTTGACATCATTCCTACTCGTATTTCAGCCTAGTCAGCCATTTATCATAAATTTCAATTCACCAGTCATCGCTATGGAAATGGTAAGAACATTATGTGTGAGTATGGGTATCGTTTTAGCTGTACCAATTACCACACTATTTGCCGCATTTGTTATGCAAAGGAAAAACTAATTCTTGTTGTCTATGACAAAATAAGCGTATAATGTGGTCCATAACACATCAATATGAAAACATTACAAAAATATATACCTCAAATTTCCCTACCTAAAATTTTTTCATTTACGAGTCCATATGTCTGGTTTATAGGATTGACATTTGTTCTTCTGGTGTATGTATTGCTTGGAAATAATAACGAGAAGATTTTTTTAAGTATTTTTAATCTCACGGGTTCAAATGGCTTACTTGATAAGACAATGATATTTGCAGCTGCATATATGTATTATGAAATTCTATTTCTTGTAGCAGTATTCATTTGGAAGCAAAGGAAAAGCGGGTATATGAAATATATTGTCGGATTTATATGTATGGGTGTTATCTCCTATATCTTATCCAAAATTGGAGCTCATTTTATCCATGATACGAGGCCGTATATACAATATAAACTGACACCGCTCATGCATGTTGCAACTGATAATGGTTTCCCTTCTGATCATACACTTCTTGTGATGTGTTCTGCAGTATTTGTATCATTTTTTGCAAAAAAAACTGGATGGTTTTTGTTTGTTCTCGCAATTCTAGTTGGATTTGCTAGAGTGTATGTTGCTGCTCACCATCCGCTAGATGTCATTGGAAGCATGGCAATTGTACTGATTGCATCCCTTCTATTTATTGCAATAAGTAGCATTATTCATTCTCAAAGTAATCCAGAAACTGCATGACAAAGAAGAAAATAGTCTCTATTGCCTGCCTTGTACTGCTCTTTATTATTATCAAGCTTCCCTCAGTTATAGAACCTGTATGGGTATTTGATGAGGGTATCTATAGCGCAATAGGACATTTTCTTCTTGTCCATGGAAATATTTTATATGCCAATGCATGGGATAACAAACCGCCAAGCATATATTATCTCTTTATGGTTTCACGAATGTTTTGGGGATATAGCATAGTTCCGTTACGTATCTTTTTGCTACTTCTTGAAGCAGGTGAATGTGCGTTGGTATATAAACTTGTACGTTTCTGGTTTCCTGTTTCCTCATGGGTATATGCTGCAACGTCAGTTGGTATCTTACTACTCTTTTTCTTCTTTGATGGAAATATCGTAAACGGTGAAGTACTATTTATGTTTTTTTCAATCGCATCTTTGTATATATCAAGAAAATTTGAACACACTTCCCTATTTCTCATGTTACTTGCAGGATTATGTATGGGTATTGGGATAAGCATAAAAATAACGGCTGCATGTGATATGGCAGCATTTATTGCGGCTTTTCTTATGATTGCCCAAACTAAAGCATTGAATAAAATCGTCTTTTATATAAGCGGTATTATTACGCCACTTCTTTTGTATGGATTATATTTTCTTATTCAGAACCATTTTGGTGATTATTTGAATGCATTACTTTATTCAAACAAAGATTATGTTGCAGCATATAACACAACTTCCCTTATTCATATCAACTCTTTTTATATTCATATATTTTTCCTATTTGTATCATTAGCTATACTGTATGTAATCAGAAAGAAATTTCATCCAGTAATGTTGTTTTTAATTATATGGATAATTTTTGCATGTTTTTCTACACTCATTTCGGCACGTCCGTATTTCCATTATTTAATGCAATTGGCACTGCCAGTAAGCTTACTTAGTGTAGTATTATGGATGAAAATAAAATGGAAAACTTTCCTTTTTGTGTTCTTTCTTTTTTTGTTTTCCTTGTATTTTTACAGGAATGGAGCATACTTTTTTACCTATGCATCTATGCAGCAAAAGGTTGCATCTTATTGGAATACATATAGTTATCTAGTAGGAAAACAGACTGAAAATCAATATGTATCATCCTTCAGCATTGCTCAAAGTATTTCAACATATGACCTGTTAAGCATAACGGCATATATAAATAGTCTCAAAAAACAATCAATTTTTATCTGGGGAGATGTACCATGGCTATATGCTACAGTTAAAGCTGATCCGCAATGCACATTTACAAGCCGTTATTATATTGATTCCTCACTTCTTCCACAAACAACCGAGTGTATCATAAAACACAAGCCTCAGATCATTGTCGATCAGGATGGAAAGAATTATGCCTTTCTCTCTTCTAATGATGAAAGGTATTATATGCTAAGTAAAAATTTCCCCCATTTGCATTTGAGCATATATATAAGAAGATAATGCATTCGTAGGGTATTTAGTATATAATGCGGCAAACCAAAACTATGGCAGATTACATTGAATCTGGTGCTGTGGTCCCACCTGTGGAAACAACACATAGAGAGTCATTTGATGAAATGATAGCACAACGGATGTTATCTACACTCAATACTATGATTTCTCTTATTACTGAAGGAAGATTTCCTTTTCAAATATCTTTGGATGCCAATTCCCGTCTTCAATATTATATCCATCAGATATATAAAAAAGATATCTCTCCAAATATTCCTGAGGTATCGGTAACAGTAAAAACATATCATAAAACTGAATTTAATGAGGATAGTTTGGGGGGATATCGTAAAGGGTATCCTGGAGAGAGAGCAATGAATCAAACTCCATCCCATTTAAAAAATGAAACGTCATTGACTGGTGGGGTGCTCTATGTCCACAGTGAAGTAATTAGCCCTGAAGATCATTCACAGGGGTATTTGATAAACCTTTTACACAAGCATTGGCTATACTTACAAACAAGGGCTAGTTCAGATGTGGTAGATCCGCTTGATAGATTACTTCTGGATGTGGGACCAGAAAAATTCGCAAGAAGTATGAAAACATTCACAACTATGCATGCAAAGTATGGTAATGACTATGCAAATCGATATACATCTAGTCCTTATGAATTGCACTTGTATAATGAAAGACACGATGAAACCTTACATGAAATTATAATGAAATTTGATATGCAAGGAAGATTAGTCAGAGCAGTTGTGATAAGAGAAATGCGTGAAGAAGAAAATAGATTCCTGCTGCATACAATGTTGGTTTTTAGAAATCAAGAACTAGTCTATTTCATGCAGCAGGAACCAGACGGAACATTTTTCCAAAGGAATGGAATATATCTTATTCCACCTTGGATATATGAGGCATATACTGATTATCTTGTTGGCAATCGTATTGAACCATGTAATATTCAAGATAGCGACGTATTACGATGGTGTTTTGAAAGAGCTCGAAGGGGAAGGCTATATGCACCTATTGCTAAGATACATGTTTATCGACTACCGCATAGAAGTATAAACAATTATTCAAGATATACTCCTAATGATCTTGCTTTCAGGAGACAAATTGACGAAAAGAAATTAAGAATTCTTCTTGCAACACGTACAAAGAAGGAGAAAATTCAGGGATTTAGATGGAGAAAAGGAAGAAAGCCATATGTCGGCAACTCTTCTATTTTTAGAGATAATGGATCAATCTATTTAATAGATAATAGAAATAAAAGAATGTTAACAGAAGATGAAGGGAAGCGATTGCTGTGGGAATGGGGAATGTAAAGTTTTGCAAATAAATTAAAGTACTATATAATATCTATATTACATGTTGAGTATGAAAAGTGATGAAGAAATAATGCAGGAGTTGGTCAAATATGCACATTTAAAGATAGTAAAAAATAATGCATATCCATTTTGTACCTTTATTGTAAAAAACGGGGTTATTCTTGCAAAGGGATATAATATCAGAGTGAATGCGTATGGGGATAAAACAATGCATGGTGAGATGGAAGCAATGAGACGAGCAACGACTGCACTGGCGAATAATCTCGACTTGTCAGGTTGTACTCTCTACTCTACATGCGAACCATGTCTTGCATGCTTCGAAAGTGCATTATGGACGAAGACCAAAAGGTTTGTAATAGGTATTACTCATGATGATTTTCCTGAATATTTTCATGACCATCCCTATACTATTGAAGATTATGAAATAGACAATCCGGGAGATATTGAAGTTGTAAGGAACGTATGTCATGAACAAAATATTAATCTTTTTCAATTAGCAAAAGAAATTTATGGATGGTAGTCACGAAGAAATAGTAAGAGAACTAATTTCATTTGGTAGAAAAATTGCTACTGACATGAAAATGTTTCCATATGTCTCTTTTTTAGTAAAGGATGGTGTTATCGTTGCAAGAGGAAATAACGAAAATTTAGATGGGGATATCTCTTTACAAGATATGGTTGTTACAATTCGCAGAGCACAAGATGCAATAGAATCAGGTGACTTAACCGGATATGTCATGTATTCATTTTTTGAGCCGACCCTTACAGGTTTTGATGTTGCTTTATGGGCAGGTGTAAAAGATTTTGTCTGGGCTGTCCCATCAACACTCTATCCACAACTCTATTCTAGAATAAAGTATAGGCCATCAGATTATGCGAAAGCTCATCCTGATACTATTCGCTTAGTTGAAGGGGTACTTCAAAATGAAGCAGTTGCATTTCTTGATGAGATAAAAGAAAAGGGATATTGGGCTACAGTTTAATCTGCAATAAATGAAAATTCCTTAATATTTATATTCTCAATATCGATAGAAAATAAATCTTTTCTGATAGATGTATCTGCTCCAATTATGTTCTCCCCAAGTAAAGTATTTATGGAGATTAACCAAAATTTTGCTATACTTACCATATGAATGAAAATAGAACCGTTAATTTATCTGACAAAAGAAAACTTGGATTTGCTGAATATGGAGATCTTCATGGTTTTCCCCTCTTCTTTTTCCATGGATGGCCATCTTCCCGACTTCAAGCAAGTATTTTTGATAGTAGGGCAAAAAAGTTAGGTATACATGTTATTTCAGTAGATAGGCCTGGATATGGATTATCTGATCTTAA
Source organism: Patescibacteria group bacterium (assembly GCA_025450075.1). Taxonomy (GTDB): domain Bacteria; phylum Patescibacteriota; class Dojkabacteria; order JAKAPS01; family JAKAPS01; genus JANWIC01. The sequence goes on from JANWIC010000006.1 coordinate 14,961, forward strand.
GAAGAATAGACAACTACTTGATTGGCCTGATGATGTAAGTGAGCTTGCAGACCAGCTTAAAATTGGGAAGTTCTCTATTCTTGGTAATTCGGGTGGTGGCCCTTATTCAGCTGTGTGTGCATATAAAATTCAAAATCGAATTGTGAAGGCTGGGATAAGTGTTGGGCTCGCACCTGTGTATATTAAAAATATACTGGATGAATTACCACTTATGGGAAAAATTGGTTGGGCAAATTATGCGCAAGTTCCGCTTTTGCCATATATTAGTTCGGAGATACTTGCAATTGAATCAAAATATTTTTCTTGGCTTACAACTTATGCATATGCAGCTAAGGTTGATAGATTAGTGTGGAAAAATTTAAAAGGATATGATCGGTTAAGGAATAACAAAGAAGCATTTAGGCAAGGAGTTATGGGTGCGGTAGAGGATCTTAAAATATATTCCCATGAGTGGGGATTTGATATGACCAGAATTTCATGTTCAGTAGATTTATGGTATGGAGAAAAGGATAAGAATGTGCCACTATCTATGGGAGAATATTATCATTCACATATTCCCAATTCTCATTTAATAATTTATCCAAATGAAGGACATACATTGGTTGTCAATCATCTGGATGAGATCTTGACGGCTTTAAAGGAGTAGTAGTCCTTTAAAGGGTTTGTTTAACGTGCTACAATCAAATTATTATATATCCAAAATATGCTTACACTAACCTCTTACGATCCTGCAAAGAATTTTCTCCCTATTGGAGATGTAGCAGTTTCAACTGATGAAGAAATTATTGAAAAAGTGGTACTTGCAAGAAATGCACAAAAGGAATGGAGAAATATAGGAATTGAAAGACGAATTGAACTTCTTCGTGAAGTATATAACGCATTATTTGAAAGGAAAGAAGAAATTGGAACAATTGCAACAAGGGAAATGGGTTTTCCAAAAAAGCAACAAAGTGATTTTGATTTAGGAGATGGCTTTAACTATTTCAATTGGTATTTGGATAACGCAAAAAAGATATTAACGCCGGAAGTTACATTTGAGAGTGAAGTAGAATTACATACCGTGTTTTATGAACCGATAGGTGTTGCAGCCATAATCCAGCCTTGGAACTTTCCGTTCTGTCAATGGTCATGGTCAGTTGTCCCCAATTTAGTTGTAGGAAATACGGTCGTCTTCAAGCATTCCGAAGAATGTCCGCTAACAGGAAAACTTATAGAAGAAATTATTCAGAGCACAAATCTACCAAAAGGAGTATTTAATGAAGTTTATGGCGGGGCTGAAGTTGGACAATCGCTAGTAGAGCAGGATATTAACCTGGTTTGCTTTACTGGAAGTGTAAAATCAGGCCAGAAAGTTTATGAAGCAGCATCAAGAAAATTCGTGAAAGCAATTTTAGAACTAGGTGGATCAGCTCCTTGTATTGTATGTGAAGATGTAGATATGGACGAAATTGCGCCAATCATATATGTGCAACGATTTACAAACAATGGGCAAATATGCGATGGATTAAAGCGTCTCATTGTTCATGAATCACGTTTTGATGAATTAGTACGAGCAATAAAGGATATAATAGAAGAGAAAAAAGTTGGTGATCCTTTGCTTGAAGAAACTGAATTCGGTCCTTTAAGTGCAAAACGACAATTAGATTTATTAAATGAACAAGTAGAGGATGCTGTAATGAAAGGTGCAACCGTCATAACCGGTGGTAAGAGAGTGGAAAACTTGGATGGAGCATACTATTACCCCACTCTCTTAACCAATGTTACACCAAACATGCGAGTATGGAATGAAGAAGTATTTGGACCTGTGCTTCCTGTAATGTCTTACAAAACAGAAGAAGAAGCTTTATCAAATGCCAATGATACCAGTTTTGGATTGGGAGGCTATATATACAGTAGAGATATTGAACGAGCTGAAAGAATTGCTTCAAAACTTGAAACAGGAATGGTAAGTATTAATGGAATTAATTATGTTTGTCCATTTAATCCTTTTGGAGGAGTAAAGAGTTCAGGCTTTGGAAGAGAGCATGGAAAATTTGGTCTTCATGATTTAACACAACTTAAATTAGTAGTGAGGAATAAATAATGGGAAAAGCATTATTTGTTATAGATCTTGAAAATGAATGGATCAATGAACAATCAGAATACTATATCGGTGATATGACTCAGCTTGTAGAAAATGTAAACAGGTTGATTGAGTTTGAGAGAAATAATGGAACGAAAATTCTTTTTATCCGGCATGTAGAAAAAGATTCTACTGAAGCATTTGCAGAAAACTCACCAAATACTGAGCTTATTGGATCATTGCAAAGGAATGATACAGATACCATCATTACCAAATACAAAATTAATCCATTTTATATGACTGATCTTGAAAAAGCGCTAGAAGGAATTGATGAAATAATTCTATGTGGTGTGCTGACAAATTTATGTGTCAGGATGAGTGCAGAAGAAGCATATGATCGAGATTATGGAGTAACGATATTAGCAGATTGCTGTATGAGCTATGATGCTATTACCCATACATTTACACTTGATGATTTGGTAACTACCAGACCTGAAATAGTGATAACTGAACTTTCGGAGTATATTCAACAATAATATATTTTTACATACCTATGGTATACAAAAATCTCATTACCTCATGTGCCAGAAGTTGGAATTTTGTCCGAAGTGAAACATTAAACATTTTACAATCACTTGATGATGATAAACTCCAGTACAAACCTGAAGGAGAAAAATGGCAACCGCTCTTTTGGGAGTTTGGATGTATAGGAAGTACGCAATTAGTATATGCAGATGCAATTAAATCTGGACAAATGAATTTTTCTTTATTCCAATCTGATATAATTCCAGATAAAAATGCATATAAAACAAAGAAAGAAATACTTTCATTTCTTGAAGAATCGGATCATACATGGATTGAAGCAATCAGATCCAGAAGAAGAGAAGAAGATTACTTTGTTAAATGGCCTGGTTTTAGCCAACCCCTTCCTGTCCATATTACTTCTCTCGTCTCACATGAAAGATTACATCATGGAGAATTTATCTCATATTTCACGTTAGCGGGATTTGAAATGCCAAAGGAATTTAAAATGAATTGGGCGTTATAAATAGTATTACAACTTATATTATATCAATGTAGAGGTCTGTTTCCCAGTAATTGGTCTAAAGTCCCTCTTCGTATATGTTCTACCATTTGATTAAGTGTAAAACCTCCTTCAGGATGATAATGATTTAAAATTTGATCATGAATATAAGCAAGTATATCAGTTGTAATACCAGATAGACGGACAATTTTGATTTCTAATGGAACAGGCAATACTTGATACATTGAAGATTCTCTCAATTGTAGAATTTCACCAACTACCTGTAATTCTGGATGAGTTCTTTTAAATGCTTCTACTAAATAATTATGGGTTTGATCATCATCAGGAATTACAATTGTAACTTGTGCGGGTTTAGATGAATTAAAAAATCTTGTTTCACGGAGTCCTGATAATGCAACAATATCTGCTATCATACTTAATCTCCCAGGGGGATTATATGTGGTATCCATAAATGATATAGGGAGCATAAATCCTGTTACTCGAGGTGATTTATTATTTTCCATTACCAGACATATTGGCATTCTTTTTATTAATCCAGATGGAAGGGACCCCTCACTATCTTCATGATTTCGAAAAATTGAACGTAAAATATCCCATGACTGATTATCAGAGGTAAATGGATATCCACCACTCCATGCAGACGAATTAATCATTACCAGATGGTCAAATATTATTCGTGGAACTTGAGTATCAAACTTTTCTATTAATGTTTTAACTTTCATTCTTGAAGCAATTCTAATTAAATCGTTATATACTTGTGCGAAAAATTCTTGAACAAACTTTTGTTGATCTTCAATATGAAGAGGATTACTTAATCTGCTACGAGCATTATAATAAGCTTCTGCAATGCATCGTTGTAGTATTAATTCTTGTTGATGCGTAAGAAATAATCTTGGCAATTCTAATCCACTTTGCTGTTCAATGTATGCAACTCTTCGATCAATTTCCTGAGGATCAACTTCTAGTGTATATGCATCAAATTGAATTCCATGTCTTTTATGTTCACGAGCTAAACTTACACTACTACTTCCTGTTATTAGCTTTATGGTAAAGGTTTCAGAAAATAGTTCCGGATATTTAGCGCGAAGTGTTTGTAAGCCTTTAAGTTGTGAGTCTAATGTATCGAGATCTACATGCTCTTGAAAAATGTAAATTTCATTTATAAGAGATTCATTTTTATGAAAAACAAATGAAAAATAAGGTATAAGGCCATCTGTAAATGGAGTTTTAAGTATTGTCTCGGATTGATCTCCAGGGCCTCCTAAAACTCTACAAATTCTAGAACTTGCTAGTGGAGAAACAACTCTTCCTGTTAAGGTATTCTCTAATCTATTGAGCATATAATTAGCAAATACTTGTGCCCTTATATCTACCATACAAGCTGTATCTGTCCTTAGATTTCTAGAAGTTCCCTCATAACCTCTGATTCGGTTCCAAAGATTTTCCCATTGATACAAACCGAATTCTTCTACCAGGGGATTTTCTGATTCAGAATATGTTGGATCGGAATTTGATCCATCTTCCTTAAGAATTCTTGCTAGAGTATATTCATTTAATATCTCCATAAATAATAAAAGATGAGGTCATTATACAACTCTCGTATTAAAATGATAAATAAGTCTAAAAGAACACTTGAAATCAATAAACTCAGCCAATCATTTCATTGGACTACCTTATAATGGAGTTGAATAGAATCATTTGAAAGTTTTGTAAAATTGAGAAGTTCTAATCGAAGTGATATTGTAGAATCATGGAAAAATGGAATACCACTTCCATATAGAAACGGTTCAATATCGATTACTACCTCATCGACTAATTCCTTTTCTAAAAGCATTGTATTTATTTCCTTCCCTCCAGCAATGTTCACTGCTTCATGACCTTGGTTTTCAAGATATGCAATTGCTTCAGAAAGTGAGGTAAATGGTAATGCAAAATCTTCCTCAATTGGTCTATGGGTAATGACGGCAATTGTCGCATGTAATGAATCAAATACCCCATCCTGGAGCATAATGTCATATGTGGTTCTTCCAATAATTAATGCTTTTACTTCATTAATTCTTCTTTTATACTCTTCCCATTCCTCATCACTCCATTCCGTCGAGTTATCATTTTTTGCAATATATCCATTAACTGATGATGCTAAATAAAGGATTTTTTTCATTATACAAATGGGTGAAGTAAAGATTGTAATTTTGAGATGAATGAATCGGCCTCTTCTTTTGTATTATCAAAGGAAGTAACAAATCGGACTTCATTTGATTCATGTAATATATCCGTTATACCATACTATGTTTTTCTGAGCAACTCATTATTTTTTATATCGAGGTTTTTTTAAAAGAAGAAAGATAAGTATGAATGGAACTCTTAATGGAAATCTACCAGAATATGCAAGATACTGATCTTGTAATATATCGGGTTTGTATTTCATCTTAAATGAATTTAGTCCCGAGAATGTATAGAACTTAGGGATACCCGTCCGATAAATTAATGAAAAGAGTAATCGTGCAACTGGATGTTTAATATATTTTATCGAATCCAAAAGAGGAGCAATTCCTAAATTAACCCCATATCCTTCATTTAAAAGAGTCAGCATAGATGATATTAGTATAAAATCAACTCCTTCAGGAAAATAGGTATGGTGATCACATCTTCCGAATAACTTAATGTTCCATTGCGTGTTTAACTGTGTTTTGTAATACAACACATAACTGATGATATCGTTATTATGTTTTGCAACAAATAGCCGTTTTGAAAAATTATCACAGGTATGGCTATCTAGAACAAAATGGAGAGATTTATCATGCGGAAGCCGATTCATCGTTTCATTAATATCTTTAGTTATCTCTTCAATTATCAATCCGTGATTCTTCCCTATATGTAAAGATCTCCTAAGTGATTTTCTTTTCCCCTCAGTTAAGTCAAGTTTTTTTGTAAGAATGGCATCATATCCGATGAAAAAGAAATGGTAATTTTCTTTTTTAAGAATTTTTCTCATATCATTATCGATGCATAAAAAATATATATGCATTTTCTTTCCTGCAAAGCAGGCAAAAAATTCATGCAATACCTCTTCATAGTTAACAGGTTTTGCATGCGGGTTTCCAATTACGATCAATTGCTTCCCCACTTTGTAATATTGGATATATCCGTGTGAGGCGGAAAAATAATACATGAATGAATTGCATGCAGTATAAAAGTAGGGGTTTGATGAATCGGTACTGATTCTTTCTACGTCAGTTTTGGAAAGGCATTGTATTATATTCACGGATGGATTATTGATAAGTAATAAGGAAGTAAGAGAAACTGGGTTATGAAAAAACCAAAAATGTAATTTAGCCGGAGAAATATCATCCAGACATTTCTTGCCTTTTTTTCATCTGAGTTGAAAGAAAGTCTTGCAACATTAATTGGATATGCAATAAGAACGATACCAAGAAGCATTGTGAGAGCTGATCGTGAAAGGATAAGAAAAATGATTGCAATACTATAACAAATGGTTGCATAATATGCAGTAATTCTTGCTCCCATAACTGTTGCGACACTCTTCATTCCAGCTTGTCTGTCGGAAGAAATGTCTTGAATAGCACCCATGGATTGGGAAGCCATCCCCCACATGAAGAAAGAAAATAGTACCTCAAACGGTAAATTTCTTATCCCTATTGCAAAAAGCATAGCAAGAAGTGGAAGAACAAAATGAAAACTTGAATTTATCGAATCAAGAAATGGTATCTCTTTAATCCTGAATGGTTTTGCACTATATGTAATCGCAAAAAATATCAATGCAAGGAAAATTGGAATAAGTTTGGAACTGAAGAAAAGAAAATATAAAAGGAATGGAATATGTGAACCTAGAAAGAATAAAATCATTTGTGTAAATGACTGGTCTACTTTCGCTCCATCCAACTTTCCTTTGCGTGTATTAACCGCATCAGATTCCTTATCGAAATAATCATTGATTCCATAAACACAAAAATTGTATGGAATTATGGTATAACCTAATAAGATAATGATCGATGGGGTTAAGATTGTGTGATAAATAAGAAGCGCCCAAATACCAGGAACAAATGTATTCGGCCATAATGTAGGACGGGATATGATGAAATATCGCTTTAAATTTTTGATACTTACATGGTAATCTGTTTCATATAAAATTGCAGGAAGGTATGCAAGACAAAATCCATAGAGCAGGTCTTCGATTGGCATATAAGGGATACGAATATTTAATGTATGAGCGATAAAGTGGAACCGGAATACCCCTGCTATGTTTAAAATATTATCAAAAATGAATGTGAATAAAAGGAATATTCCTTCATATATCCAGAATACTTTCTTAGTGGAGACTTTCGCGCCTGATATAATATCTATGAAAAAAAGTATGCTTCCAATTATGAGAGCGAAAAATAAAAAGTTATCCATGTTTTTGTAAAAATGAATAGAGTGATAAAGCAAATGTTGTTGAACTTGCTAAAAAGAATAGCTCTTCTATCGGATATTGATAAAAAAGAAATAATCCGGATAATTTATCAGGATTAGAGAACCATATTGATTGTGAAATTCCCCATATATCCCATAGGGTAAAAAAACAAATATTTAAACCCACTATTATTACTATTCGCATAAATTTTTGCTTTTGAACACTAAGCAGATAAAAGGATAGCCCAATTAGCATGGTACAAACAGATACAATGTAAAGCCAATGATGTAGTAGGTTTTGCATAGATTTGATTATCGGAATGATTGTATCATCATATTTATGGAAAACAAAAGTCTGAGGTATAGTATAATCAATTGATTGCTAATTATTATGAAAAAAGTCATTGTAGTCGGTGGAGGATTAGGCGGTATTGCAACTGCGCTTCGTCTTCAATCGCAAGGGTTTAATACAACAATTATTGAGAAAAATAATACATTAGGGGGTAGATTAAATACTTTACAAGAAAACGGATACCGTTTCGACCTTGGACCTTCCCTTATTGAATGGGTAGAAGTATTTAATGAGCTGTTTTCCTACGTTGGAAAAGATATGCAATCATTTCTTGATTTTCATCGTCTACCTATTGCCTACAAAATATATTTCAAAGATGGGGACAGTATTACAGTTTATGCAGATATGCAAAAACTTGGGAAAGAATTAGAAAAATATGAAAAAGATGCGAGTAAGAAACTCGAAGCTTTTCTGGAAGAAAATAGGAAAAAATTTGAAATGCTCATGAACCTGGTGTTAACAAAAGAAGCAACGTTGCAAATGTTTTTGAATCCTAAGTTGTTGTTTATAGCGGTAAGATTCGGACTACTATGTTCATATACTCATGATATAAAGAAGTATTTTTCAAATCCAAAAATTATTGATCTATTATCATTCCAGAATATATATTTCGGAACCGATCCGGATAAAGATCCTGCAATTTATACCATCCTTCCCTATGGTGAAATTGCTCTTGGAGTATATTACCTCCAAGGTGGAATATACAGGATTGTTGAGACTCTTGAAACAATTGCGATAAAGATGGGAATTTCAATATTAAAAAATACGGAAGTGACGAAAATCAATATAAAGAATGGAATAATTACAGGAATACTGACAAAATCAGGAGAGAATATAAAGAGTGATATTGTTGTCGTAAATGAAAATATAGCGAGTGCATCACATGATCTGATCGAAGAGAACTATCAGGATTATTCAGATTCATATTTTAAAAAAGCATCATTTTCTTCCTCAGTGATAACAATTTATTTAGGGTTGAAAAAGACATTTCCAAATGCACAACACCATATGTTTTTTGTTGCAAAAACAGTCAAAGAATCAATACATGATATGCAACATAAACAAACAAGTACCTGGGATCCTTCTTTCTATATTAATATCCCAAGCATAACTGATCCAACATGTGCTCAAAAAGGACATAGTGCAGCATTTGTATTAATTCCTGTTCCAAATATTCAATATATGAAGGAATGGGATATATCTTCTTTGAAAAAGATCGTGTATGATCATATTGAAAATGACTTAAAACTATCCGGATTTATCAATTCAATTGAGTTTGAATCGATTATGACTCCACGAGATTGGAAAAGAAAATTTAATCTTTATCATGGAAGCACATTTGGGATGTCTCTACAATTAAATCAATTAGGGCCATTCAGGCCAGCTTGTAAATCAAAAAAGGTAGACGGATTATATTTTGTTGGTGCAGATATGCATCCCGGATCAGGACTCCCTCCTGTTCTTTTAAGTGCTCGTATTACATCGGATAAGATTCTACATGAAACAAAAAGATAAGCTAGAACTAGGAAAAAGACTTTTGCGTATGCATGGAAGAACATACAGCATTGCCAGTTTTTTCTTTCCACAAAAAACAAGAGAAAATGTTTATGCTTTGTATGCTTTTGTTCGAACCCTTGATGATAAGGTTGATGAAAAACATGAAGATGATGCTGAAATCAAAAAATATTTCGATGAAAAGCGAAATGAAATTATGGCGCATCAAAGCAATGATGATGCAATAATGCCTTTTATTACAATGTGTAAATTACTACATATACAAGAAATTTATCCTATGACATTTATCAATGCTATGGAAAATGATTTATACGTGATCCGATATGATTCGTTTTCCACACTTGAAGAATATATGTATGGGTCAGCGTATGTGATTGGAATAATGCTTGGCAATATCATGAGGGTACCAAAAAAATATATTCCGAATGCAGGGCTTCTTGGAAATGCGATGCAATTGACTAACTTTTTGCGAGATATTGGTGAAGATCTTGACCGCGGACGGATATACATTCCGCAAGAATATTTAAAGATGTTTGGAGTATCAGAGACTATGCTTCAAAAAAGAATGGTAAACAAATCTTTTATTGAGTTATATGCTTTCTTAATAAAGAAAAATAGAGAAATGTATATGGAAGCAAATAAAGGAATTAAGTCTATCCCATCTTTCCGCTCAAGAATTGCAGTCAGTCTTGCTTCTCTTTTATATGAAAAAATTCTGGATAAGATAGAAGCAAAACAATACAAGATTTTTAATGAGCGTGTATATATAACCACTTGGGATAAAGTCTTGAGTGTATTGTATGTGGTTGTTTTGGAATCTTTTCGATTGCCTTTTCTATTTCTTCAAAGAAATAAATATTGGGGAATATTTACAGACGCAATCCATAAAACGATAGCTTTCATTTGCGCAGGATTTTGTAATCAAAGTGCTTAATTTTAACTGTTTGAAGATAATATTCTTTTTGTCTCAACCTTATACGACTCAACATTCGGCTGATCAAACGTATTGACATGGAGTAATTTGCCAAGATACATCATTTCTATCATTTTAAATTGCATAAATTGACCAATTGAAAACAATGAAAGTGATTCAAGGTCAACTGATATAAATGGAAGATTTTTATGCTCATATGTTACCATGACACCTTCTAAGATCGCATGGAGAATATCAGAAGTTGATTTAGATGCGATGTTATCAACAAGTCCTTCCATTGTTATTTCTTGTGGAAGAGAAAGAGACTCATCTGAGTTAAAAGCAAATACAAATTCTGTCATTTTGTCTTTCGGACCTCCAAGATATAACTGGCCAACAGAGTGCAAGTCAGTAGATCCAATAGATAAGTTTGGAGTAATTCCAGTATTTACTATATTTCCATCAAGATCTTGTTCTTTGCCGATACTTTCTCCCATGAGCTGCCTGTACCATTTTCCAATTGATTCAAAATTTGATTGGAAGATAAAAGTATCATGAATAGTTTTACCTTGTTTAAGCTGGTTGAATTGTGCAATTGCAGATATAGCTGCTGGATTTTGTAATATGTTATGTGATAAGCAAGTATTTCTCATATCCAATGCACCTTGCAATATTTCCTTTGTATTTATCCCTGCTGCTTCAAGAGGAAAAATCCCCACAGGAGAAAATACACTAAATCTTCCTCCAACCGGTTTTGGAATTGGGAGACATGCAATACCCATCTCATGAGCTTTGTTCCATAAATGAGAATCTTCATCCGTTATAGCTATAACATTACGAAGTTCTTGTGCAAATATTTGAGAAGCATACGTATGTAACAGTTCAAAGTTTGCTACAGTCTCGGTTGTACCGCCTGATTTTGAAATAAGGACAATGAGAACTTCTTCAGGTGTTATTCCCTGAGATTGTAATGAGGAACAGGTTCGTTTCATTTGTTCATTATTTACTGTATCCAAAAAAAGCATTTTAGGGTATCGATGTGGCTCAATCATGTCAAAAAAGCCATAGAATGCATCATAGATAGCCTTGGTTCCAAGGTTCGACCCTCCTATCCCGATATCAATGATATATTTAATTTTAGAGAGATCAAAATTATTTGCTAATGAACGTGACTTCTCATACAAATCATTATCACCCGGCATTAATATTGAAGATTCATACACTTCATACTCATGTCCATCTACAACTTGTTGAAGTATATCAATGTATGGATGAAGAGATTCACCAGTCTGGATAAACGTATCTTCGGATACTTTAGAATGAGAAAAGTTTAATTTCATATTATGCAAATAATGTATTTATATCCTGCATGAATTTCTCAACCCCTTTTGTTGTCAGTTCATGTTGAATATCGAATTCGGTATATGGCAATTGAAGATTAAGATCTTTATATGGAATATCTTGTAGTGAAGGAGTGTTATAGGAGAATTGTTCATCAGGAACAGGCATCCCTTGTTTGGCCCAATCATCTATTACTGAAAATGGAATTGTTATGATGTCTGAATGCAATGCCAGTGCTGCCATCAATTGGTTAACATTGCGGATACTTGCTGCAAGTACCTCTACATGATGGTCAGAGTTATTAAACATTTGTAAAATATTTCGTACAACTGATATACCGTTTTGTCCAATATCATCAAGCCGTCCAATAAAAGGAGATACAAAAGTACTTCCCCTTTGTGCTCCATTTGTTGAGCTATATACAGCTGCTGCCTGGTTTTGTGAGAAACATAATGTCATATTTACCCGGTTTCCATCCTGGGAAAACTTTTGTGCTGCTGCAAGACCTGCAGGAATAATAGGGAATTTAATATGTGCATTTGGAATCCACGAATACATTTCATATGCCTGATGAAGCATATCGTCAGTAGTTGTTGAATAATCTGCAAAAACCTCGATTGAAACAGATCCGTCAGGAATGAGTGAAGATATGTTTTGTACAATCCCTTTATATAAAGGAAAAATATTTTCTCGAGTAACTTGACCATTTGCTTTCATCTCCCCTATTTCCGGCACTTTCACAAGAAGTGTGGGATTAGTTGTTTGACCATCAAGAAAACCAAGGACATCTATGGCTTTTTTTGTTTCTGCCGGATCACCGCTATCTAAAAAAATCTTTGAGGACAGGTGTATGGGTCTCATATGCTTGTAAAATATACTTCTTACAATATATATGATTTCTCATCATTTTACAAAAAACATTACTTATCTGTCGTCGATTTGATTCCTCCGGTTGTGTCTTTGATTTGAAACATGAAAACGAAGTGCTTTATTTGTGTTTTCATGAATATGCAGAGCTTTTAACACAAGTAATAGACTTGATAACATAACTGCTGTTGGTATAAATTCTTCTATTGAAACTTGGTGATTTTCCGCGATATCATTTATTGATGATATAAAATAGCCGGAACTTAGAAATGCCACTGAAAATCCAAAAATAAAAATTTTTTCCAGCATTTATTCTGTCATTATCAATTTGTTCTCTCACCATTTCCCATCTTGCATCAAGTTCATCTAAATATCTTTGTCTTTCTACCTCAGTTGTAGCATTTTCAATTTTTCCAACTATAGCAGTATAATGAGTTTCTTGCTGGGTATCTGGCATAGGTAGAAAAAAATATATTAAAATTCTTGTATTATATTAGAGATGCTGCAAGGTTCATACCATGATATTAACAAATGTGCCGATTGTTACGATTTTCTTTTGCTTCTTTATACAACGTAGCTGCTTTTAGTACATTATCACTTGTTCTTTTTGCGTAAAGGAATATTGAAATTCCAATAGGAAATGAAGCAAATACAACATATTGCTGATCCAAAACAGGATTCCTATCACGCAAGTAGCCAATTAGGATAGGGGGTGCATACAGTAATGAAAAAGAAATTGCAGCTATTGCAATTATCTTTAACTTAACTGCTAATTCACGATCTCTTTCAAGTTGTTTTACATATAATTCCCAATTATCATATAGAACATGTAAAGCCTCTTCTCTAAGAGAATCGTCATTAGATTGTTCAATAATCTTTTGATAAGGAGGTAAATTTAATTCTGTTTGCTCCATGAAGATAAAATCATAGCCTGAATTATACCAAAGAAGTGGCTTAGAAATAAAGACTATGAGATTTTTATGGTTGCATTTTAGTCTGAATTAAATGCATTATTTCTCATGAAGAAGTAAAATATAATAAAAATGGCCTTTATGATAGCAATGGTTAGAAGATGATGAATATACTAATACCATCCATATTATTGTTTTTGTTTCTATTCCATCCGTGAAAGAAAACTAATAATCTGATTGTTTATTGCATTCCTGTCTTGCATATTGAGCCCTGCAAATTCATGTCCTCCGGGGAAAAGAATGTATTGCATGGGAATATGATAAGATGCAAGTTTTCGTTTTAATTCATCAGATTGATCTTTTGGAACTAATATATCTGCATTTCCTTGAATGATTAATACCGGACTAGTTTTTGAAGAAATATGACTTACTGGAGATGCGTCTGCATATAGAGTCGGGGCATGTGTTGGATCCTGGTTATTTGCAAGAGCGGATACGATTGGAGATGCAATAGAAAGGTCTTCATAGTAAAGTCTACTTAAGTCAGTTGGACCGAATTCATCAATTGCACAATTTGTTTTCGGTGAAACTTTTGGGTAAATGTTTTGCGTATCTCCCTGATGGATTATCGACATCTCATCTAAAAGAAGTGACAGCTGACCTCCAGCAGAATCTCCCATAGAACAAATCGAATTCGGATTTATATGCAGAGTTGTACTATGCGCTCGTATGTATCGAACTGCAAGTTGTGCATCATTAATTTGAGCTGGCCAAGGAGATTGCAATGCCAGTCTATAATCAATATTTGCAACAACAAATCCATTTGATGCTAAGAAATTACAATAATCACTAAAAACTGATTTATCACCACTTACCCATCCTCCTCCATGGATATATATAACACCAGAGCGATTTGTATTTGCATTTTCAGGAATACATTCATCTAAAATCTGTTTGGAGTCATTTCCGTAATGGATATTTGTTATTTGATTGACGGGATAATGTCTATCAACATTACTGATGGTCGGAATGGTAATTTCGGTTTTTGGTTTTGATATTGAAGTTATTGAAGATGCATGCAGCGCATCAACTCCAGAAATGATACATAAAAATATACTGCAAATCATGAGAAATGCCAGGTTTTTTGTATGAGAATATTTTTTCTTTTTCATAAAAATTTGTTTGTTTATTATATGAAAAAGAAATTGAAAAGTATAACACAGGTGTAAATAAAGAATTAGGAATGAGAAGAATTTTGAAGTCCAAATAATAACATTAATAGATCTTTTTGAATTGCTTGTGCTATTGCGATATTAAAAATATTACGAGTATGAGAATCATAAAAAAGATCCATAGCGGTCGCTGGTTTTCCCGCATCCGATCCAATATTATTTAAAATTGCCCGGACATTCGGAAGAGCAGTAAAATCAAATCGGCTCAGAAGTGTAGTATGAAGTATTTCTGAATTTGGATCAGTATCATGAGTATCCATCCATCGTAAAATTAATCTCCGGGCTGCCAAAATTTGAAATGTATCATTATTGCTATACTGAAGAATTACTGCAAGAAGGTAGTCGGTTAATTGCTTATTAATTTCTGGTTTAAGAATAAGAATTTGTTCATGAATATCTACATCATTTTTATATATGCTTTTATAATATCCTAAAATAATGCTTCTGATAAATTGATTGGCTGTGTTTTTTGTGTTTTGAATCCCACCATAATTAGCATTGGTGATCTTTTTAATTTCATCTTCTGAGAGATCAAGTAAATTAATAAAAGCTGCCATTACCATTTGTCTTTGTTGTAGAACATCCAAAATACGGGGTCTTCTAGCAAATTGATAAATTAAACTACTTGGAATAAAATTGAGATTTGGATCTTCTTGAAATCTTCTATATATATTTGCCGCTTCTTCAAGAGCTCTGAGATTAATTTCACGGGAATCTTTTTCAATTTTTTTTATCTCATTTTGAGTACTTAATAAAAATTCACGAGTTAAAGCAAAAAGATATAATCCTGATGCTTCTAATACCTCAGAGGGTATTTGATTCACATCAATACCAAATATTTCAATCATGAAAAATTCTCCAGGAATATATCTTTCAGGAATTTGAAAAGTTTCTGGCGGCATTGCAATTCCTGCAATTCTACTATCAATATCTGTCATATTTATTTTCTATTTATCTTCTGGTAAAGAATTATCTATTTAGTATTTTTGGAGTATATGAAATTCCTCATCAGCCGAACAGAATTTATATTAAATGCTAATATAATATTAGCTTATAGAATGAATTATATCTGAAACTTTAGGGAATGAAAAGGCTTTGATTTTCCTTATACATTAAATATCAATCCAACTTGCACCTGAATTTATAATAGTGTATAAAAGTTGATGCAGGAAATTACTTAATTGAAAGAGTTCATGGTTATCCCACAATATATTTATAAAAAGGTTCCTGAGGTTACGAAACTATTCTGGCTGATAAAATTACTAACTACAGCAATGGGAGAAGCACTTGCTGATTATTTAGTTTTCCATTTCAATCCATATATTTCAGTCATTGCTGGATTTATTTTCTTTCTTTTGTCGCTTTTACTTCAATTTTCAGTAAAAAAATATATTCCTGCAATTTATTGGATTACCGCTGCAATGGTTGCAACTTTTGGTACAATGGCGGCAGATGTTGTACATGTCGTATTACATATTCCCTATATCGTTTCTGCACTTATTTTCCTGGTTATATTAATAAGCAATTTTGTCCTATGGTACAGAATTGAAAAAAGTCTTTCTATACATACTATTACAACTTTTCGAAAAGAAATTTTCTATTGGATAGCAGTTGTAGCTACATTTGCCCTTGGAACCGCAACTGGTGATTTAACAGCTATAATTTTTGGATTAGGATATTTTCTTTCAGGGATTCTTTTTTCCTTTCTTATCCTGATCCCTTTGATACTGTATCTGAAGTTCCATCTGCGGGAAGTCTGGGCTTTTTGGATCGCATATATTTTAACACGTCCATTAGGTGCCTCTTTTGCCGATTGGATCGGGAAAGAAAAAAGTGCAGGCGGGTTAGGTATAGGAACTGGTATATTGAGCCTTATACTTATACTGCTCATTTTCCTTTGCGTACTATATATTACCTATTCTGCAAGTGAAAGAAAAGAGGAATTAGGAAATTAAGTTGTCATATTTTTTAATGAACGTACTGCAATCCAGGAAAAAAGGATAATGAATACAATCATTACAGCAAAACCTTCCAGAACGACTCTGTCTCCATAATGCCCTAAAAACAAAGATCTTGTTGCTTCAACTGCATAGTAAAATGGGTTAATATGTGCAAGTTTTTTTAACCAGTCAGGGGCTAATGAAATAGGAAGTAATATGCCAGACAAAAGCATAACAGGTAAATAAATAGTGTTAACAATTGTTGCAAGACCTGTTTCATTCTTTGTCCCTATGGAAATGACATACGAAAGTGCAGACATAGATGCGCCAATAAGGAGAATAAGGATAAATGTTAAAGCTAATCCTAAAAATGTTACACGCAGTCCAAGGATGAATGCTATGAAAGTAAGTACAATCGCCTGCATTCCAAACGAAACTAACTGGTTGAGAATGAGGGATGCCATAATAGCTGTTCTGCTTACTGGTGATACAAGAAGCCTTGCAATATACCCAGTACGTATTTCAGGAATGAATCCAAAACCTGCAAAAAGGTTAGATATCCCCATAATTACCAGCATACCCGGTACAAATATTTGTGCAATTTGTGCAATACTTAAAGCTGCTGTACCTCCAATATTTTTTAAAAGCGGCATGTACAAAAGTAAGTATAATATTGGTTGAGCAAGTCCAATCATCCACCAGGGTGATTTAAAGGTTTTTTTAAGGTTTCTAATAAAAAGGATTTGTATATCTTGTATATTTTTCATAATTATTTTTCTTTTCCTTCTCGTAAAGATCGCCCTGTTTTTTGTAAAAAGACATCATCAAGTGATGGTTTTGCAAGAGCAATAGTTTGAAGAGTAAAATTCTCTTTATCCAAGATTTGCAATATTTCAAAAAGATGTTTTTCAGCTTCTTCAAGATATAGTACAAGAGATAAATTATCAACATACTGATCATTTACGTAAGCAAATTTTCCAAGAAGATCCTTTGCTTTTTGAATATCAGTTATGCTTTCCATCCCGATAATTATACTTTCCCTACCAATTTCCTTTTTTAAGGCGTCATTTGTTCCGGTTGCTACTATTTCCCCATGATCAATAATGGATAACCGATCACAAAGTTGATCGGCTTCTTCTAAATAATGGGTTGTAAGAAATATTGTCATACCTTCTTTGTTTATTTTTTTGATTTCATCCCAAAAATATGCCCTGCTTTGTGGATCTAATCCTGTTGTTGGTTCATCCAAAAATACAATATCTGGATTATGGATAATACCAAGTGCTAAATCGAGTCTTCTTTTCTGTCCTCCAGAGTATGATGAAGCAAGTCGAAGCGCAAATTCTTTCATTTGAAATCTTTCTATCAGTTCATCAGCCCTATTTGCCGCTTCCACTTTACTGACTCCAAAAAGTCGGGCTTGCATAACAAGATTTTCAAATGCATTTGCAGAAACGTCTGATCCCCCTGCTTGTGAAACATATCCGATGTGATGCCGAATCTGCTTTGCATCCTTAAGAAGATCTAAACCAACTACTTTTGCATCTCCTTCAGTTGGCTGAGTAAGGGTTGTCAGCATATTTAAAGTTGTCGTTTTCCCTGCTCCGTTAGGCCCAAGAAAACCGAATATTTCCCCTTTAAATACCTCCAGGTTAACACCTTTTACAGCTTCAACAATAATTTTGCTTTTTTGCTTCTTTGTGATAAACGTCTTTTTAAGGTTTTTTGTTTGAAGAATCAAGTTCTTACTCATGTGTTTATTCTAAACTTACGTATTGTAGTTGCTTTATTCCCTTTCGTCAAGGCAAAATCGTGAGTTGTATTGAAAATGAAGAGTATATATAATCAACTTATTATGAAAAGTTATGGATATTTCCCAAATATATAGTAAATATAAGTTGTTGCCAAACCTTCAAGCTCATCAAAAGCGGGTTGCAAGTGTAGGAAAAATAATAGCAGATCATTTAACTGAAGAAACTGATACTGAGAATGTTGTAAAGGCATTGCTTCTGCATGATATGGGAAATATCCTTAAGTTTAACTTAGATCTTTTCCCAGATCTCTTAGAACCGGAAGGAAAAATATATTGGGAAAGTGTAAAAGAAGAATATAGAGAAAAATATGGAGATGATGAACATTTAGCAACTGAACAGATTGCAAGAGAAATTTGTGTAAATGATAGAATTATGGAATTGATTCATTCGGTTGGATTTTCCAAAACTGAAGAAAACAGAAATACTACTGATGTTGCAAAGAAGATCTGTTGTTATGCCGACCAGAGAGTAGCAATTTATGGAGTTACTGACCTTGGTACACGTCTTAACGAGGGAAGAAAAAGATATGTATTAAACAAAGGATTAGTAAAAGATGAAATTTTTGAGCAAGGAGCAGCAAACTTACTAGAAATTGAGAAACAGATATTTTCAAAATCTACTATTCTTCCGACAGATGTCACTGATACTTTAGTATCGACAATTATCTCCTCAGGATATTTTGAAACCTTTATCTTTCATCAAAAATCACCTTATTAAAATTTAGAGAAATTATTCAACTTAGAAGTTATTTTTAAAGTTATATTCTCTAGTTGTGCTACAGTACTATTTTATAGTGTGTTGTCATGACTAATCCATTGTGATATATTTTCATGGTCATACTTCATGCCCAAATTTTATGTCTGTTTCTTTTACTGAATATTCTCATGAAGAACCATCAACTGAAGTTCCTACTGGAATAGATGCCGTTAATTTACTTACTCAGTGGTTAGATGATGAACAATTGCAAGCCTCAGATCCACAAGGAATTAGCGTGGAAATATATAATAACGCTCTTTCTCATTTGATAGTTTTATCGGAAATTGGAATCAGAGGATTAAATGATCTCTATCATTTACCTAATGTACTCCCCTCTCACCAAATTATAGGTGTATATCTTTTCACTGATGGAACATTTGGGATTGAACATCGTTCTCGAACCGGTCATACCTATTTTGTTCCTATAAACGGGTATTTGGTAAGAATTGATGAAGATAATTTCTTGTATTCACAACTTTCGCCAAGACCAGTTAGGGGATATACAGGTTCAATGCACAGTTAAGATAGTTTATTGAAGGAATTTCTCGCGAAATTTCTTCAATGCATTTTTGTTATTCTCATACTTAAAAAGAGAAATTGCTTCTTCAGCTAAACACCACCGATATATTTCGTGTTCTGTTGGATTAAGAGAAATTTCCTGATCTTTATTCACTTCTGCAGCAAAAACAAATTCCAGGTACATTTCATCTTTGTATTCCCAGTGGAAATGCCAAACATCATCAATCAGTTTTTCAACTTTTGTTATTCCTGTCTCTTCTTGAAGTTCTCGAAAAAGCGATTGTTCTAAACTTTCATTTTTTTGCATATGTCCAATAACAGGCTGCCACCATCCGCCATCTTCTTCTGTCCTTTTTAAACACAAAAATTCATACTTCTTTTCAACTATTCTGTAGACTAAGCACTCAATCATGATTGGAAGATCGTTTGGTTCCATAAATTTTGTATAAAATATTAATGGATGCTGTTTAAGCTGTCACCTAAAAAGCAAACTATAAAAAGAAGAATAATAAGCAATACGCGTCCAACTGAAAGCCATACATACGCAAGTTTCAAATTACTGCTTATATGGGGTTTATTAGATATATTTGGAATTCTTTTCCTTCCTTTTTTCTGTTCAGGTTTTTCATCTATGATAGCAATAGTGTTTGAATTCATATCATAAAAGCTCTGATGGTGAAAATTATGGAAGGCAAAAAACCATCCGCAAGGTACTAACATATACAGGCTGCGAAACAAGACCTCTTTGCTGTTGATTCTTCTATATTCCTGGGATGAAATCACCTTTACCTGGATTGCAAACTGTCCTAATGTCTTACCAAATATAATCATAGAGGCACTTTGATAAGTTAATTTAAGTAAAAGATATGAAGCAAGAAGAGCAAAAAAGGTATATGAGAAAACACTATTTGAATATCGTGTATTATGTGTTTTAAATACCAATATTCCCATTATAATTGTTGGGATCCAGATTACTAGAGTATCAATAGTCCCAGAGAGGAGCCGTTGGCGGTGAGTCGGGACATGAATCAAAAGCTTCTTTTTCCCTGATTGGATTGTGAATGTATCTGTTGAGCTCATAATCGTACTATATAACAAATTGCGAAACAAATAAAGGCTTATGGGGGTTATCCGGAATATTGAAATATATAACTGTGAGAGGAATATAATATATCAAGGATTAAAAGAATTAGGACAATAAAGAAAAAAATGAAGGTTATAGCAAAAAACACATGAATAATGCGCTTAATGATAGGAGATCCCTCACTCTTTTCTATTGTAGTATCCATATATGTGGATTCTCTATTGACACTATAGATAAAAGGGAATGAAATGTAAAGTGAAAGGCTGGGTATTAAACATTAAGCAATTAATATACAGACTTTAGTAGTAAAATGAAAATTTGTACTATTTATTAATAAAACCATGTATTATAGTATATAGAAAATTCGAAAGGTTATTCATTGCTAAAGCGAAATTGGTTATATAATCGCTTGCAACAGAATCATCTGCCATCTTTTGTTCATCTATTAATCCTGTAATGCTCTTTAATATGATGACTGGCTTTTTATATTGAAGTATTTCAACTGTTTGCATTACTCCAGCAGCTTCCATATCAATAACCGATACATTATTTTGTTTCAAATTATCCCATTGATTTTCCGATGTAGTAAAAGATTCTGAACTTGAAATCGTACCATGTATATATTTCCCTTCTATTAAAGGCATACATTCATTATTACTTACAGGTATTTTTCTTAATCCGTATTCTCTATATCCTTCTAATGGAATATCAATATCATGATTTGTAACAAAATCTCCCAAGACAACATCCCCTACTGCAATTCCTTTTGATTCAACTCCTGCTGCAGTGCCAGCATTAATGAGAATATCAGGATGATATGTATTTAAAAGAAGAGTCGATATAATTCCTGCTGTTACTTTTCCAGGTCTTCCAATTGGCATGTTTTGTTCATCAGAATAATCTTTATTGATTCCTCCTGTCATCATAATGATAGTATGAGTGTGGTTCATATATGTATGAAAAATATTCTGATCTATATGAATTGTAAGACCTAGCTTCCGGGCAATAATATCAGCTTCATCTTTAATTGCAACAAAGATACCAATAACCATAGAAATATTATATCTTAAATAATTGATAAGTAGTTAATTGATTTTTTATCATTCGATTGTAGGTAATAATAATTGAGTAAGAAGGTTTGCAATATCCCTCATATTTTTTATGATATCAGGATTAGTTGTTGAGGGTATTCCATACAAATTGTAATCATCCAAGCCACTTCTTACCATAACGAGGAAACGTACAAACGGTATTGCATAGCCTCCATATGAATAATGCTCTCTGGAAAATGTAAATACATTTCCATCTCTTAACATTATTTCTTCATTTGCCATTCTTGAACCTCCTTTAAATACCATTTTGCTTGAATAACTGTGATCACTGGTAATATTTTGAACAAATAATGATATTTTTAATTCATTGTTAAAGGCAATAAGAATGTGAAATTCCTTTAATTTTAACAGCTGTTCTGCAATAAGTGATGCCTTCGCTATTCCTTCAATACTAATAAAAGGAGATAAGGTCAGATTCGATCTTTCTTGTAACATCATCAATACTTCTGCGATTCTCTCACAGTCTACATTTACAGTTGATTGATCTAATCCATCTTTTAGAGGAACAAATATGCACATATTATTTACGGCTCTTTCTCTTTGAAGGGAGTCCGCAATTCTACTTTCAATTTGTGTGGATCCATTATCATCACTTACTGAAAGTAAAAAAGGATAAAATTTGTTGTTTATAAAACCAACAAATATTTGTTTTCCCGTAAAACCACTTCCCCATCTGTATTCTTCTCCCAGACCAAATCTTCTTGACCAGCCGGCATTAAACTGAGAGATTGGATGAAAAAGATCATTGAATATCCTTTCCATAAGTTTATTAAATTCCACTTCTGAAAGTTGAGTCGGATTCAGTGAATAGTGTTGATATGGCCTGGGATATTTGCCAATATTGATTTCCCATAAAGTTTGAATTA
This sequence comes from Patescibacteria group bacterium, assembly GCA_025450075.1. Taxonomy (GTDB): domain Bacteria; phylum Patescibacteriota; class Dojkabacteria; order JAKAPS01; family JAKAPS01; genus JANWIC01. The sequence continues at coordinate 37,703 of JANWIC010000006.1, forward strand.
ATTCATCCCAATTCATTGGAACTCCATCATATCCTTGTAGTAGAGTGATTTTATCAGGGTTCAAACTATCAAGAGTAAATAATTTTTCATCACTCCATTCTACAGCTTCTGACATAAGGGTATGATTATAATTGAGATTATATCAAATTTCATGATGTAATAAATGAATTCATAAGTCATAACAGGCTTGCTCTAGATTTTTATGCTGGTAATCTAATGAATATTATTTGGATAGTTGTTGAGTTGTTTTAGATATGATATATTAGCCATATTATTATATCGTCCTTATGGAACCATTTACAGTTCTTCTTGCCCAAAGTTCTGATACATTTACTTCCACCACTCCGACAATAGATCCATCTGCTGCTACAGGCATTGTAGTAGCATTTTTAATCTTTGAACTCATTTTCTTTATTGCAGGATTTGTATTGTTTATCTTCCATATGATTTCTTTATATAGCTGGGGAACTACAGATGCAAAGTACTTTGTAAATGGTAAAACATCTAAATCAAACTGGTTTTGGGTTTTGAACTTAGTCCCATTTGGATCAACTGTATATTTTTTTAAGACTAGAAAACAAGTTGCAGCTGCTGAACGAGCTGACAGACAAAATAGCCAGGGATACGCAAATAATCAAGGATATTCACAGCCTCCTATGTATAATCAGCAACCAAATCCATATAACCAGCCTCCACAAGCACCTCAACCACCACAAGGATATCCTCAAACTCCTAATCAGGGAATGTAGGATTGGTTATTTGTGCGAAGAAAGATAGCAATATTATATATATCGATTAGAAATAGCTAATTCAATTCATTATCGTTTTATCTATTATACCTCTAACTTTGTATTAAAGGAGATACACAATCTGAAACTGGAAAGTTGACTTGAATACCAATGTAGTCGGGGAAACGACTTCAATGTGACACTGTGTTTTGCATAAAGTATAATGCTGGATATGCGAAAAGACTCAACAAACAATCAGGAATATGGATTGCTTCCAATGCCGGATTCATCTCACAAAGTACGTCAGTATAAGGTGAAGGTAAAGCAAGCCTTATACGTACCAACGCAAAAAATTGCAAAATTGTTTAAAAAATCAACATTTGATTCTCATATTTGGGTAACAAGTGATATAGATCTCCTCCTTCAGGCAATATCTCATTATGGAAAGATAGGACCACGAAAAGCTGAAGGAAAATACAAAGGACTCGAGGGTGATCCAACAAGACAACAAATCATTTTGTATACGTTAGTCCTTGATAAAGATTTAGAACACATCCTTTTCTATACCCGTTCATCACCTCAAAGTGTATCTTCTTCTCAAATTAACCTTCTTGGTGATAAAAGATTGCAAGGAAAGGGATCAATTGGTTTTGGTGGCCACATCGAACATATCGACCAATTTCAGTGGAAAGTACTTGCACTTCTCATTCCTGGATTTTATGAACAAATTAGAAAAACATTATCTTTAGAAATTGCTAGAATTCGAGAGTTTGAGGAAGAATTAGGTATAAATGGCACAGATCTTGCGCATTTCTTCCTTGCTACTGCGTTTCGTCAGGTATATACAAAAGAAGAATTACAAGAAGATATACCGGTAGGTGCCGTCCATACATGTATCTGTGCTGTTGCAATACTTGATACACAAAAACTGTTGGCTGAAAATCGTTCACTTATTTTCCAGAAATCAGAAATAGCTTCATTGGAATGGATCAAGGTAAAAGAATTGAAAAAATTATTAGAACGATTTGAAAATGATGGAGGAGAAATTGAAGAATGGTCTCAAATCCTCATTCACCTTTTTCCTGATATTTTACAAGAAGCAAAAAGAATGGTAAAGAATAAAAGATAATAATTCTTTTCCATTCTTTTTTTGAAACTCATTATTGTAATAATTTTGAATTAAATTTTAGAATACTTCGCATGCTATACCATTGTCCTGCATCTACAACTATGAGGCCTAAAAAGATAATGAAATAAATGATATGCTCATCTAAGAATGGATTTTGCTGAGGCGGAAATACTGCTAGCCACATGAGTGTGATGAATAATAATCCGCAAATACTTGCAAACCTGACAGTAACTCCTAGAAGTAGCGATAACCCTATCCCACCTAATCCCAACATAAAAAGCCAGTCAACAAGAGGATTCCCTGCAAATGGATGAAAGAGGGTACTAAAAGGTCCTGTTATTCCTTTATTTAAAAAATGTGCAGTAGGAGAAATCCCATGAGACCATGAAGCAGCAGCTTTAGTACTAAATCCCAATCCAAATACTTTATCGATAAATGCCCAGAAAAAAGTCCATCCAAGGGATAGACGAAGGAGAGTCCAAATAAGTTGTTCTGATTTCGATTTCATAAAAAACAGATGAGATAATACTTCTATACTAGAGACTGGAAATGAAATATACAGTGACCAGTGTCACAATGTGGCAATTATTCGAGAAATAATCTCTGGACGAAGATCAATACTTGCTAATTGTGATAATGGGAGCCATTCAAGATCATAAGTATTGGATGGAGATTTCTTTTTAAAATCATCTGCTTGTGGAAGTCCTATAAAATCAGTGATGAGAAAGTAAATTTCAGGATTTTCTTTATCTTCAATTATATAAAATTCCTGCAAACGGTTTACCTGCAAAGTTGTTTCTTCTTTAATTTCCCGAATACAGGCATTTTCTGGAGTCTCCCCTTCTTTGACACCTCCACCAGGTAATACATAAAATAGTTCACCGTTTTTATTTCTTTTAATGAGAAGAATATTCCTCCCTTTTATTATGATGCCAACAGATCTTGTTCTCAATTTTATTGATTGGTGAGATAAGGCAAAATACTTTTTAATTTTTGGACTAGACCTCTTTTAAATTCAGTTTCAGCCCATTTTCGCTTAAGTCTATCCATGACTTCCTCAACAAAGTTTTTTGATCCTGGAATTGGTTCACCATACTCATCTAAATTTTTCGGAAGTGGAATAGGTACTATCCTCGTATATCCGAATGTTATGACATCACCATTTGGATTGATAATTGCACCAATAACCAAATGGCTAAAATGAGGAGGATAACCTTCATTTACTAACCTTCGGTTATCCCAAGTTGGAGGAACAATTCCGATTTTTTCAATTACTGTAAATCCACGGGGAAGAATTCTTCCATTTTGCAAATTCGGGAATATGCCAATTGCGTACGAATTATTATTTCTCATAGCATTGAACATGATTTGGTGATATTGATACAATAAGTTTTCAGATTCATTTACTCGTTGTATAAATCCGGCAAAATATTTAACTAGATCATACAGGGTTGCTGTATTCCCTCCTTCTGAAAGAAGCATTCCATGGTTTAGTGAAGAAGGAAGAAGAGTTGTAGATGGCATCCATTCTTGGACTCTCCTTTGCATTTCATCAAATCCTATGAGTTGAATGAGGTATTCTCTTGCATCCCTAAATGCTATTTCAGAAGAGGTATGAAGTGCTAATTGGCAAAATTCATTAAAACTTAACTTTACCTCCCCTTCTTGATAAGAAGGATTCCACAATCCTCTTGTTTCGTTTCTAAATGCCTCAAAATTAGCAATTGGAATAATTGGAGTTTGTGGATCGATGTTCATTTTTGCCAATTCTGTTGCTAGCATCTCAGCTATAGGGACTTTTACCGTGCATGCCATTGGAATTGGAATAGCATCTTCTTTAGTTGAAGATATAGGATTTCCATTTAGAAAGGCTTCAAATCCTTCATGAAATGGAGTAAATTGATCTTGTAAAGATTCACCATTTCTATCTGCATTTTGCTGGTATTGACTTAAAGTTTCCCTAGCCAATCGTTCTATATTTATATCGCCATGCTTTTCAATTGGATATTATAGGCTATATGCATATTATATTAACATAAGGATATAAATGCAAATAGGATTGGATAAAAATTTCACCTAAACATATATTATCCTTCTACCTCAACAGCTTCAGGAATTTTAATTATTGAATATAGTTCAAGAAATTGGAGGATGTTATTAAATAATATTGTATGTCCTTCATCATTTGGATGTACTACATCAACTAACATATCAACATAATTGGATTGAGAAAGGTCATCGAAAAGTTCGAGCTTTGGTACTTCTTTTGCTTTACATACTTCAGTAATATACCCATCATATTTTCTAACTTCCTCATTAGTAAAAAGTAATTTCTTTGATTTAATTGGTTTAACAGGAGTTAAACCTATTACACCTATGTTACAACCTTTCTGTTTTGCAATATCAATCATTTTTTCAAAAGCTTCTTTGTATAATTGTTCGGGAGTTTGCATTTGGGTCATCCAGTTATTCGGACAGCTATCATTAATACCAACTGCTATTATTACAGAATATGTAGTATCATCTTGAGTAAGTCTGATAGATATTTCATTTTCGAATCTTGTGACTTGATGTATTGCAACTTCTCCTGGTATTCCAAGGTTATATACTTGATAATTACCTCCTTTACCAATATTGTAATTGGTATCGATATGTTTTCTTAATCTGTAAACCCAACCACCTTCACTATCCCATTTTCCATACGCTATACTATCTCCAATAACAATAATTTTCCCCATTCTTTTTAAGTAATATATAGATTAACGGAATTTATGAGTATTTTTCCTTGAAGAATCAATTGCATATTGTTTTCCTTTTTTATCTTTGGTATTGTTCATCATTATTCTTGTAGTTGATTAATGAGATCTAATCTCTTTACATTAACCTTCTTATTTCTCGTCAGCATAAATATAATAGCCTCGACTGATTCTTGAGGATCAAACATCCAAAGTTCATGTTTTTCATAATCAATCCCTGATTTTTTAAATAGATCGGTTTCCATTCCGCCAGGATAATATCCCATGACTCTCATATTCCTGTTGTCAAATTCTTTTGCTAATGCTTCAGTGAATCCCTGCAATCCGAATTTTACTCCAGAATAGATAGTGTGAAAATATCCTGCAGGTATTTCAACTCCTGCTATACTTGCGATATTCACAATTTGGCCAAATTCAGATTTAAAAAGATTTGGAAGAAGTATACGTGTTATTAACATAGGTGCTAGCAGATTTACATGAGTTTGCTCAATTATTTTTTCAGGGGTTGTATCTATGGTATCTCCTTCAAGCCATACTCCTGCATTATTGATAAGAATATCAAGAGAGCCTGATATTGTTGAAAATACTTCTTGTATTGCTTGTGAGTTAATTAGATCGCATACAATTGGTTTTTCACTTATGGAGAGATTTTGTTCTTTTAGGATTTGTACTAAAGATGCAACTTTTTCCTCATTTCTTCCGTGTAATATTACATTAGCTCCTCTTTTTAGCATTGCAATTGCAAGCAGTTTTCCTAATCCATCAGTCGATCCAGTAACGAGTACTCGTTTGTTTTTTAGTTCCATAAATGTATTGATAAATTATAATGTTATTTTCCAGACGGGGGCATGATGGCCTACTCCATAATAACCATATGCTATTGTAATTGGTTCGCCAATTGTCTTTTTATAAAAACCCCATCCGGTTATTTCATATCGAGGACCACTGTTAAGAATTATTTCAGTAAAACCTAAATCTTTTGCGCGTTTTTTGATTGAATCCAAAAGAGCACGTCCGACACCTTTACTATCTGCATGTTGAGATCGAAAAGCATTTACCAGTTCAGCCGAGTTAGCATCGGGGGTTGCAAATTCAATCATTTTATCTTCAGGTTTTCGTATTCCCATCACTCCGATGGCAATTCCATTTGTATTTCGTGCCACAAGATAGGTATAACCGTTATTATGCATGCTCCCTTCCATACGCATTCGTATTTCCTCAAGTTCTTCCAGCTTGTCCATATTTTCATCAGGAATCCAGGATCCAATTATTTCCAGTAAGAAGTCAATATCTCTTAATTCCAGCTCGTCTACTGTGAATTGTTGTGGTTCAACACTGTGTGTTTCACTCATTCTTGTGGCTGTAAAGTACCCATAAATTGCCAGGCATTTCCTTCCGGATCTAAAAATGTTGAAACATAAGTGGGATTTTCGTCAGTTGCAAAGGGAGTCAGAACGGGAGGAGTTAAAATTTCACATCCAGCATTCCGTACTTTTTCATACCAGTTTTGTACATCATCGGTATATAGGTTATGCATGATACGAAGCGGATCTTTACTCTTCCCTTTTACTTTAGAATGTTTCCCAATCCATACTTGCATGGTAGGAGTTAGTTGGAACTCATAGCCAAAATCTGCCATTCTTCCATTTCGCTCAGGGATATCTATCTTTTCGTTAAGAGGAAGCTGTAACACATCCCGATAGAATTTCATTAACTCATCAGGTTGTTCTGACCAGATAAGAATATATGTATTTTTAAACATTGCAGTAAAGATTATATGCGGATTATATCTTAAAATTTTTGTTAAGTGTAGAGCTACATATAGCTAAACATTACCCATCTATTAATTAGATTAAAGTAAAAAAGATGATAACAAGAAGTGCCGGTAGAAGATTCGTCACCTTAATCTTTTTTATATCAAGCAAGCCTAACGCAACTGCAAGAACAAGTATTCCTCCTGTTGCTGTTATTTGTGTGATCAGAAGTGGTGAAAATACATTATGGAAATATAATGCAAGTACTGTAATGCCTCCCTGAAAAAGAAATAGCGGAATAACTGAAAATATCACTCCAATCCCGTATGTTGATGCTAGTGCGATTGATGAAAATCCGTCAAGGGTCGCTTTGGTCAGAAGAAGCGTATGGTCTGATCGAAGGCCTTCATTTAATGATCCAACTATTGTCATAGATCCTATACAAAAAAGAAGAAAAGCGGTAATCAATCCTTCAGCAAAAATATTATCTGTCTCTTTTTTTTGAAAAAAGGCGATAAGTTTATTGAGTTTTTTATCAAGATCAATTGCCTCCCCTATTATTCCTCCGATCAAAACTGCAAATATCAGTGTTAAAAGATTTGTAACTTTTAGTGTCATTTGCATACCTATTACAAATGTGCAAAGCCCAAGTCCTTGGAAAATAATGTTCTTTATCTTATCCGGAAACCGATTATGAAGAATTAAACCGATTGTACTTCCACATAAGATGGTTATGACATTTACAATTGTTCCGAGTGGCATGAGTTGTTGCATAAAATAAAATCCCTTCATTTGAAGGGTATCGAGAAGTTTTTACAAGACAATTAGGATTACCCTTTGAAAATGGAGGATTGCCAATAAGTATTTGTGAATATTAAAATTATTTTCATTACTGTGAATAATTTGAATATTGTATCATATTGACAGTCAAATTAAAATAATTGAGGAAATTATTTTTTCACTTTTCAGTTAAGCTAATATTGGTTAATTAGTTTATATGGCAATTAAAAACAAATACACTTTAATATAAGTTCGGATATATTTGGTAGTCGGTAATACAGTACTGTCTCATATCAGAAGTGTTAAGAAAATAAATCAAGGAAAATAATCCATTGCAATTATGCAGCATCAATATCAGGATATTCCCGTAAGACTTGTAAGCCTTGTCGAATCAGTTCTTGATCATGGTAAGCAAACCCGTCTCCCACTGCCCTTACAAAGATGAGAAGACTATCTATTACATGTGTAATTTCTTCTATTCCTATTATTTCCGCTTCAGCAATAAGAAATTGAAATTGAGGATCCAGAAATATCTCCTCAAGTGATCGATGTAAATTTATTGTTCTTAAAGATGTAGCGAGAGGAAGCAAATTAATGATAATCTCCACTTGTAAGAAATCGAGTAAATCTTCAAAACTTATTGCTTCATCTACTGAATCATGATCTAATGCCATAGCAAAACTTCCTGCAATGATAATATTGCATTCTTTGTCGCTTGTATCATTAGGACGACATTTTTGTGCTAAAACCTCTTCTGCAAAATTTGTATGATAAAGATGTGCAAACGATGCGGTAGAATGCATTGCCCTCACCTCAAGTAAGTCATCATGGTATCTTTGCATTGTTTCATTAGATACTACACCTTCTCCATGTGGAATATTAAGTAAAGTAATAGGAATTGAGGTATATTTTTGATTCGGTTCATTTTCCTGAAATACAGTTGATGAATACATTAATACTGCAAAGTGCGTTCTTCCAAGAATATATTGTAATAAGAATGCTTCTTGAGGAGATAACCCAATTGTATCCATTATCTTGCATTCCTGGTGACCTGCATACATGATAGTAAGGGCGTGAAGATGTGCATATTGCTTATAGGTGTCGTGAGAATATGGTCATTGTATATTTCTAACATCTGGTAAGATATCATGCCAAATTGGTTCGGATTCCATGAATTGTAAATAGATTAAAGCAATTATAGCTATTTTGCTTAAAAAAGCAATAAATCATAATATAACAAGAGATGCTAGCGTTGACGAAATTACGAATGCTGCAAGACGAAAAGATTGTAAAAATTAGCTTAATTCTCATTTTATCTCCAATGCTCTTTGCATATTTCTTTCACCTTTATCATCCCAATCAAAGTATTTTTTGTATTCTGTGGGTGTATATATTTAATCTCTGTAACAACTCCATCTGTATTTCAAAATTCTGCAATCATTCTTCAAGTTAATCAATGCTGCTCAAATTTATTACATCAGGCTAGGATTGGATAAGTATAAAATGGATGCTTAACAAAGATATTGCGTAACTATTGTACGAATGATATGATGCTGGTATGGCAGAGCAGGATACAGGACAAGACGGACAATATTTTCATCCTGATGGAGCATTCTCATCTCCAATGACCATAAATCCGCAATCTGTCGCTGAAATTCTTTCAGCGGTAGAAAGGATTAATTATGGTGATAATGCGAGGAGGGTAACTCCTGAAGCTATTGCAGATCCAGGAAAGTTGGTACATCCTGAAACTGCTCATGGATTTGAATTAGCTTCAAAAGCGGCTGCTGCTGCTCCTATCATCGCCTCAGAAGCACTCTCTCAAGAAGATAAAACTATTTATCCTTTAACTTTAGGACATAGAGAAGTTTATGAAATTTATCCAGTTGTAGAAGGTATATCAAAATTTCTTCATGCGGTATGGAATCCATTGGGCAATCTATTTGATAAGGTTGTTGACCGTTTTACCTCACCATTTACTTCGAATTTACATTATCTTGGTCTAAGCATATGGAAACTTACAGAACGGTTTAAGAAATCAAAAAATCCCCGTGAAGATTTTGTAAATGAATTAAAAAATTTATATGAAATAATGAATGGAGAACATGAAGTAAACAAAAGCCCTAAAAAGAATGTCGCTAAAATTATTCGGGATTTTGCAAGAATTCGGCTTAATCCCCAAAATGTTATAAATAGTAGGACCCGAGAAAATTTCCCTATCTTATCAGAAATACTGCCATACTTTCTATCACCTACCGGGAAAGTATTTAAAGGAAAGAACTCCATACCGCAAGCCACTCCGGAGATTCTTAGGGGATTACATGCATTTCTGCTAAAACAAGGTATCAATAATTTACCTCCAATCAGTGAAGTTCAAGAAGACTGGATTAGGAGATTAATAATGAGAATACCTGCTATCCAAGGAAAACTTGAAAGAGTTGAGACTGAGCTTCCTAATATTCTCGAAGCTATTTATGAGCTTACTCCTTCAAATGGAAAAGAGTTTGAAGAAGCTTTGATGGGTCTTGCAAGAACCATTTATCAAAGAAAGACTAACGGTATAAAAGGGATACAGATATTTGATGGACTTAATCCATTTAGAAGGCATTAAAATTTACCTAAAGATTTTTCCTGTTATTCAATATCCCTAACTTTTATCCTGTTTGACTCAGTCATATATATTTGTCATGATGTATGAAGAATAATATGAGTAATACCCATTATCATGCAATTAGAGACAAATGGATTGCCCGACATGACGAGGCAAAAAACCTCTTGCTTGAAAATCATGCACGAGCATATGAAAAAGCAAAAAAGGGTCTGACACCTCAAAAAATTCTTGCCGGATCATTAGGAAGCCTTGCACTTTTAAATGCTTCTTCTGCTGCAGCTATTCCTTTTACCCAAAACACTGTTGTACTAGCCAGTTCTGCTAATCTTCCACAATTTGAGACAATTTCTGACACTATAAATACTAAACCTGATTTTTCTGAACAGACACTTATCAAAGACTTAACCCCATCACTTCCATCAACTGTGTATGATGGATTAAATGATTCTCAAAATACGAAACTTATACAAACACTTTCTCAGTATTTCAACGTTCAAGTAAAATCTGAAATTAACGGGATAAGTTTGAATACTAATTATGGAATAATTGGACAGGAACAGCATTTAGCTCTCTATCCGGGAGATTCTATTCAAACTCATTTTCAAACACTCTCAGATAATGAAAGTTTTAATTCTTATGGTATTGCACCAGGACGAGGAGCATGGGGATATTTTGCATCTTCAAAAGAAGCACTTACGCAACAAGATATTGATCGCGAGAAATATTATATCGCTGTACAGACATTTCTATCTCCTGGATACATCCAGAATTCACAAAAATATTATGATTTTTTTAAATACAGAAAAGTTTTAGTAGTGAATCCTTCGAATGGGAAAGCTATAGTTGCAGATATTGGAGATGCTGGACCATCACCATTTACCGGAAAACAACTGGGGGGTTCTCCAGAAGTGATGAGATATCTCCAGCGTGTAGATGGAAGACAAAGAGGACCAGTACTCTTTTATTTTATTGATGATACTGATAATACTATCCCACTTGGTCCAATTAATATTGTAAAATAATGATATGATGAATCATTTTTATTCAGATTTAGTAAAATTAGAAAAAATTATAGAAGTATTAGAAACTTTTGATCTTTCTTTAGAAGAAAAAGAAGAACTATTACATATAGCGCATGAAACAACACATCATGCGATTCTTGATATGATTTTATCTGAACTTCCTGAAGAAGATAAGACAACGTTTCTTATCTATATCTCAGATGAGGATCATGAAATGGTATGGAGTCATCTACGGGATAATATTGAAGATATTGAAAATAAGATTATTGCTGTGTCAAAAAAGGTTGAGGAAACACTTTTGGATGATATAAAAGAAATTATTGAATGAGTTTGCATTCTTTCAATTCGAATACCTTAAGAAAGGACATTGATAACTGTTATTGATCATCACTTACAAGATATTTTTTAACTTCTTCCCATGTCTCTTCAGACATTAGTCCGCGCAACCCTTTTAAACTTCTTTCAGTTACAATTAATCTCGAAAAACGAAGACCAGGAATGTATTGATTTATAATATAATTGCGTAATAACATCTGATATTGAGGGTCAGAAACAGGTTTTCGATCATCTTCTTGTGTATCCGGCATGTTTACAATATGTACTTGATACAGAAGAATATCTTTTAACAATTGGTTGAATGAACTCATATCAATTTTTTTAAATTTTCTTTCATCGTTTCTCTTAACTAGTTCATTGAATACTTCCACTGACTGATGTATTCCGAATCGTCTTGCAATTATCATCATCATTGGGAAATATGACTTATACGTGAGTTGAGAAAATTCATATGGGATTGCGTCAGCAACAAGCATAGCTAGTTTTACATCATCAGTAGTAATGTATTGTTCTTCTCTCGATATCAATGCACTTGCAATACATCTTAGTAAATAGGCTTTAGGTAAGGGATGTAATAATACTGCCTCAGGTCTTTTCGGATCCTCATTTTTTATGATCATATTTATAAATGCTATAACTGAATTAGAACCTTCCTCTCTTTCTTGTTCATCGATCACACATGTCATTGCTTCAGCAATAATCTCATTATTATCTACATCATATTTTAGATCAGTTAAATTCCCTATGTTATTGTAATTTTTAAGTTCTTCTAGAAGAAGATTATAAAATTCCTCTTTAGGCCTTTGTACTTCTAAACCTGTATTATTATCACCTTCCATAAATGCATTTTAAGATATCCTTGTGATTGTACTATATACAGCTGAATAGATAAATATTAAGAAGGATTGTTCTTATATAAGGAAAAGATAGATTAACTTTATACAGCATCAATTCCAGGATAACCTTGTAAGATTTTTAATCCCTTCCTAATTTTTCCTTGATCATGAGTTTCAAAACCTTCACCAATTGCTTTTGCGAATATCATAAAATAGCCAATTACATGTGTTATCTCCTCCATACCAACTGCAGCTGATTGTGCAATAAGTTCTTTAAAAAGAGGATCCTAAAAAATCTCTTCCAGTGAAATATTTAAATTCACATTTTTAGCTCATCAATAATTGGTAATGCATTAAATACAAAATCAGCTTCAATTAATCCAAGCATATTTTCATAGTTTATTCCTATAACTATAATCTCTCTGATAATTAAGTCCTGATTACCCAATTATTAGTTACTATTTCATGATCCCCAACAAGATCCATTTCATCTTTTCTTTTATAATCTCTAAATCCGCTAATATTCCTTTTTGTCACCTTCATTTATTTTATAAGTAATAAGATACTGTATATATTTCATTTAAAATTTGTTTCCCCTTGTAATACAGCATAAATTATTCTAAGATCTGATTAATATTATATATACATGGATCAGGATTCAGATACTACAAGACAAGGACAATTACAACCGCTAGATGAGTTATTTAGTCGAGAATCTAATCAAATGGAAGTGCCAAACGATATCTTTGTCCTCTATTTGGATTTGCTAAGAAGATTTCTTTCTGATTCACCAGCTCAACCAAATCGAGAATTGGATTCTAATACAGGATGGATAACTGCCAGTTTGATTACTCATATAGAAGAAATCGCAAGGGTATCAATACGAAACGATGCTATACTATTAATGGAAGCTGCACATGAGGCGAATTTGAGTATTAAAGAATATGTACTAAATCAACGTATTAAATCCGGTATGCTTTGTATTAGCATAAATGGAATAACTGTAGATTGGAATGATCTGTATCAAGATGAACAAATTATGAATGGGATTCATGTTAATCTTGCCCAAAATGGACTAGTAACGGTAATAATTTCAAAAAAAACAATAGATCGAATCATAGAAAAAACAGGAGCAAAAAAGGTTGAAGATAAAAAAATTGGGGGATCTGTATCTGTTTTACCAAATGGTTGCCAAATGTTATACATCCAGGGAGAAAATATTGAGGATAATCTCAGTGTTGCCGTACATGAAATGCATCATCGAATTTTTAATGCATTATTTGCTGGAAAGATTGACGGAGATACAGATTCAAAAGTATTTAGTGATTCATTAATAAAAGCAAATAGCGGAATGAAATTATTTATTGATGAACTGATAGCATATATGACAACAATAACAGTTGATATGAAATCAACTACAATACGTACCCATCCTGAAAGTTTTTCTCCAAATAAAATTTCTTCCTTTATCTATAAATTTATTGTTGAAGAGGATGGAGATATGTTTATCACCTCAGAAGAGCTTTTAAAAATTGGAAAGAATATTTTGTCTATGGTTTCTGCAATGTTTTATGTTGAAGATGGTAGAGCTGTAAACAGATTATCATCTGCGATGTTAAATACACTCTATAGTGTAGCAGTATTGGATCCAGATGCATCAGATGAAGTGATTGCTAAAAGAATTTCTCGCGAGATAGCAAGGACGTTAGATACTAATGATGTTACAGGTATGCTGTTGGAGTATGCTCGGTATGGAAAAAGAAAAAACTATTTAATCGGGGGATTAAGTGAAATATTAACGCATAAGGGAATATCAGAAGAAGATGCGTTATGTCTCATTCAATATTTATCTTGTATTGAAGAAACAGACATTAATTCTAAAAGGCAACTCATAGCAGACGTTTTATCAGGAGGGAATATATCTTCTTTGTTAGAAAGCCAGTTACAAGAACCAAGGTTATTTTATCAAAATTTGATAAAGCTATATAGAAATATTAGTAATAATGGATTTGTTACCGAAGATGCTTTGACAGAGAAATCGTTCAGGACATTAGCTCGCATCTTAAAAGTAGATCAACGTGAAGTAATTAAAGCATTAGGAAATGAAATGTATGAGCAACCATGGTTGACATGGGATGTTGCAAATGAATTTGTTTCACATTTTAATGATGAACAGGATATTCCTCTGAACCTAAAGAAATGTGAAAGAGAATATATTGCAAGTATATTGAACTTAGATACAGACAAAATACCAGAAGCAATTATTACATATCTTAATTGGTTAGATGAAAATAATACCCTTACTGTTGTGGATCAATATGGAAGATTCAGTTATGATAAACGAATTAATTATATATCCAATGCAACTGATGAATCTGGTCTTCATCTGATAATATCTGAATTACATTGGAAACTTTTAGAAAAACCATTTGAAGCATTAACTGAAACAGAAAGAGAAGAACGAAATATTATTACTAATGCATTAGGAAGTCTAATCGCTTATAATATATTAATCTAAAGTTTCTAAATTTTAGGTTCTTTATCTTGAAATATTTTTACATTTTGATCTTCCTTTTGCAGATTCTCATCCATATGTTATGATCTATTGTCTTTCAATTTATACCTTTCCCATGTTAAATCTGATTTAATATGCCTCATACTTTAAGGATAAATATAGTAATTCATGAGTTTTAAATGATAGAAGATACTTATGGATACAAAAGATTCTAAAACACACAACAAAGTCACGAAATATATCGACTCATTTGGTAATGAGCAAACAGTAAAAGATACCCTAGTGCTAATCGAAATGATACAAAATATTAGCTCTCATGAACCGATCCTTTGGAATGTGGGTACAATTGGTTTTGATACCTATCATTATAAATATGAAAGCAGACGGGAAGGAGATGGTCATATAATTGGTTTTTATCCAAGAAAAGGGAAAATAACGATATCTGATGGATGGAACAGCAAATTACCCGAATCTATTGGCAAAGTTAGGAAAGTTTACCAATACTGGCTATTGTATACATATTAAGAGTCTTACTGATATTAATCTTAACGTACTTGAGAAGATTATTCAAAAGTCATATAAGAATATAAAATCTTTATTTTCGAAAGGAAATATAGACCGAATATTGTGGAAATTTGAAAAATAAAGTTACTTTGATAGATCTTTTATTTTTGCTTAGTATTCTCCTGAATGTAATGTTTTTTTAATCTGATGTCATTAATTGAGAATGGCCCGTCTTGATATTTATATATTGATAAGTTTGGTTTCAAGTTATCTGGAACTGTTGGTTCTACTTCTCTGAAATCCTGATTTATTTCTTTTAGCTTAGAAAATATTCTATTTCCTAAAGAATCTTCATCCAACGGTATTGAATCTTTTCCTTCTGTCAGTTCAAGTGCGAGATTTAAATGTTTGTTATGAAGTTCATCTTCATTTGTAATAAGTGAAAAAGAGTTAATTAACGGCGCAAGTTCTGGAAGGGTAAAAATAACTTCTTCTATATCCTTAGGAGTAATTTTACACCCATAAAATGCTACGGACATATCTGAGCGTCCAAAGTGAAACAAAAATGGTAAATCAAGCTCGAACTTTGGCAATAGTTCTTTTTTTACTTTGTTTTGCAAGGTTGGTAACCGCAGGACAAAACCTGAATCGTGGATGTTATATCTCACTTTAGGGGATAAATTAGATAATCGGCAAAGTGTTATAACCAGCTCACCTTCTTTATTTGTTTCAATATAATAATCCAGGGGATTATACTGAAAGATCATAGGTGTGCCAAGGTGTTTAAATGCGTCAGGAATAATTGCATCATAAAATTCTTGGTTACCGGTAATTAATTTTCTTAAAGCAATCGTCCCATCATTTTCTGCTCCAATATTTATTTCTAAATCGGATGCTCCATATGATCCGTATACATGTTTAAAAAATGTAAGGAGATAATTTCTCATCCCTTCACTTATTCCTTCACCTCCAAATACTGCTGTGATATTATACTTTCCCCATTCTACATGTGCTTGGTCAAGAAGTGATTTTAAGAATGGAGGATATCCCATGATGATATAGTTATATGAAGGACCAAAAAAGTTGAGAGTGTTTTCAATCTTTTTAATATCAGGTCCGGTTGATTTCAGGATAGAAACATCAACTAAAGACATGGAAACATTCATTCCAGTTGCCCAAGGACCGAGTGCAAAAGCATTAATAATAAATACTTTTCCTTTGCCATATTGATAATGAAGAGATGTTTGTAATATCTTTTTGACAGCTTTCCTTTCATTTTGACCTCTTACCCAATTATTTGCAGTTCCGCTTGTCCCGGATGATTCATCAATCATTACGCCTTTATTTCCAAGTGTTCCATGAAGGCATCGCGATTCTATCGAATATTTTTTAACATATGATTCTTTATCAGTTACAGGTATTATGGATAAATCCGGAATCAATCCTCTTGTTTTAATTATTGGTTTGACTCCATAATTATTCAAAAATTCATGGTAAGCAGGAACATTCCTATTAGCATAATCATACACTTTCCATGCTTTCCACTTTCCAATAACCCAACGGAATTTCTCAAGTCGTGGAATGTATAAAAATTTATAGGTAGTCTCTGAAGTTGAAAGCAGATTTCTAAATAATTGCAAAATGCTGAGTAATGTAAATATGAAATACTTTATCATGATTCGACAATAATATCATTTTCCGGCAATCTGTAACTTCTTGGTGGAATATTACTATAGCCAGTTCTAAAAAGTAACCATACTTTTGCCTTTGATTCATCTATATGTAAAGCATTCTTTATCTCTTCATGAGAATGTGGATTCGTAATTATTGAGCCAAACGGATGTAAATATACCTCATGTGAGGTCATTGTTAACCATAGTCGAATGAGCATTTTACCAGCATTTATCCAATCTTCTGATGTTTCCCATGATCCTTCAATCCAACCCACTGTTGTTGTTCCTCTCATTGAATAAATATACAATTTATCAATAATATCTTTAATAACTGGAAGTTCAAATAATCCTCTTTTATGGAAAAAAAGATACATTACTATACCAGGAAATTTCATACAGTAGGCAGATAGTCCATCTCTTTTCTTTTTTGCCGAACTTTGGGAATACCTGAGCCATCTACCTACTTCCTCTTTCGTTCTTTTCTCTGACATATCGTAAAAAAGCGTTTTTTGATTAAGTTTTAATACCCAATCAATGAATGGCTTATCTGTTCGAAAATGAATTATGTGATGATAGTTTTTTGCAATTTTAATTAATTCGTTTAATATATGTTCATCAATAATTTTTCCGTTATAGGGAAGACGTGAGGTCCTTCTTTTTAAAATGAGAGAAGCGTCTAAATTTTCCTTCTCTAGAGTTTGAGTTAATGTGAGAATTGCAAAAATTTGAGAATCTGTACTCGACTCATTTAGATCCATATTGATATATTCTTCGTGCACTTCATAACCTACTTTATGTGCAGCAATATTTAATGTTTCAATAAATATTCCTAATGCAAGTGTTTGAAAAGCATTATTTTTGTCTTCAACTGGAAGTAATCTTTTAGGATCATAGTGAAGCTCAGCCTTTGCTTCTGAAATAATCTTAATTTTCCAGGGTTGGGTATTATGTGGGGAAGGTGCCCAAATCGCATATTCTAATATAGACTTCCATAAAGGATAATTCATCTCCATGAAAATATATTAACATAATCAATAGATGAGAGTAAAACATATTATATTAAGGAAGTAGTTGGTTTTATTTGACGAATTTCTAGTTCATCTGGATTTATGTTTCCCAATAAAATCGAACCATACTGTCATAAAATCTTCTTTCAGGAGTTTTCTTATACCTCCGATTTCTGGGTCTTGTAAATAAATATAATTATCATCAATTCTTTCAAAAACAGAATAGTGTTCATCAGCAACATCTTCGTCTGTATAATCTGTTCTTCCACGATCGAACCAATTTACAATAACTGGAACATCTTTTTATACCCAATCCCCAATATCGTCATTCCCGCTATTGTTTTTAATTATCACTTTAAACCCTAAATCTTCACTCTCATTCTTGATACCTAGATCATCTGTACCCAAATTCTTCATTAGTTTCATATAATATTGCAACTTGATTTTTAGATAATTAATGTTCGCTCATGAGAATTCTCCTCGTTATATGTTGATAATTACATCATTGTGGGGTAAAAGTTTGAAATAGTTTCGCTTTGGGATAGAATCTTGTTGCATTTAAATTTATGTACATGCTTCCGGAAAAGTCATTTAATAAAATCAGGAAAATAATTTTATAAGAATTTCTCTTCTTCTTTTACTTGTCTCTGGGGTATTTTTACCATATTTCTCTATTCCTAAGTATTCAAAAAATTCCTCCTTCGTCATGAGTGCTGTTTCTGGTGATAATTTCTCTGCTCGGGAGAGAATTAAAATGGCAAGAGGATTACTTAATGCTAAAGGCACGATTAGTATATATGCTTGAATTGCCTCAAAAATGTCTTGCATAGTCAGAGTTTTCCCACTTTCAATAAGCTCCATAAGATAATCATAACGGCGCGGATCAATTTGAAGACTTACCTCCATGTCGTTTACCATATCTTTTTGTTCCTCTTTGGAAAGTTGCTCCATTCTTTGTGAAAGTAGTTCTATAAAACCTTTAAAATCTTGTCTTAGTGAATAATCTATTATCTCATCTGTAGAAGAAGTTAGGCCGGCTTGAATAAGAGTTTTCATACCCCTTACAAGTAGGCCATATCCGCCAAGTTTTAGGAATGAATCAGGAAAGCCATTAGGGTCCCTATCAAGCAAGCCTGCTTTTGTAAATAATTCTGCTGTTCCAAAATCTGTTAGTGCCTCGAGAACTAGTTCTTCCCATGACCCTGGATCTGGAATGCGTATTTCCTTTGTGTATGTTCCATTCGCATGAATGGCCTCATGGATTAGTGTTGATGTGGCTCGCAATGCCTGACGTTCAACTGCTGTTATGGGTGTATTATCAGTAATTTCATTCACCTTAACGCACAATCCGGGACAGTTTGGATCTATTACAAAACGATAATCTTGCTCAGATATACCGGCTATCCTTTCTGAACGGGGAACCATTCTTTCAAACATACCCCATGGTTGATATACTTCAACAGATCTAAAATATACAATTCCTCCATCTGGTGGAAATCGAAGTTTTATAGCACCTGGCTCATTTAGATATCCTTCAATTCTATCAAGCGGTTGCTTTATGAATTGCGCACTCTCTCTTGCAGTTTGTTCATCTCCTAGCATTTTCGTTATGATAGCTATGGTTCCATCTGGGGACAATCTTTGAGTGAGAAAATAGTCAACTATAAAATCATTATCATCAAGAGGAGACAAGTTTGAGAACAGGAAAAGATAGTATATTCGTGCAATATCTTGTTGAATGTGAGGATCAGTAACACGTTTATATGCTTCTCTAAAAACTGCCAATATATGAAATCTATTTGTCATTACATCAGGGATTTTTAATGTAGAAATGACATTAGTTGCGCGTTTGGCAAGTTCTTGATATTCATCATCAGATAATTCATCTTGAGATCCAAGCTGCTTTCTCAGCAAAGTATCAGGTATTTTTACTTGATTATTATGCGTTTCTACTTTTTTAAGTTCCATCTTCTCAACTTCCTCATCAGAATATTTAATTTCAGGCTCGTCTCCAACATCTTGGATTCTTTCAACGTAAGCCATTTTTAATTGTAGGATTTCTCGTTTATAATTGCTATATGTGGGTGGGGTTAATTCATCAAACTTTTCAGCTAATGTTGGGTAGTTAGTTTCACGGATTTCTTCCTCTTTTCTTAGTAAAGATTGTAACATTAATTCCATTACATCTCTTTCGTTCTGAACTTCTATAGTATTTATATCCATTATTTAGAATCATAATTACAACAATAATACATTACTTTGTTTGTAAATAATACTCCAGGCATGTAAGCTTAAATGATGACTATACTAAATAATATCAGGCTAAAAATAATAGATCTTTTTGTTTATTTCCATCTGAGAATGGATGAACTTTAATGACAAAATTGTGAAAATGAGCAGTCTTTTCTTCAACTGTAGAATACACTTCTTTATTATCCATATTATGTAATTCCTCCAGAGATGATTATATCCGTCCAGAATGAATTTTACAAAGAAGTAGAACTATAACTTTAGTTAAAAATTCCATCTTGGGGTATATTGAAGTATTGATGTAGATGGTGTCCATGCGAGTCCTAAATGGGTTGATATTTTAACAGATGGGTATATTATGTAGATGTTAAATACCTGCATTACATTTGCAAATCAAATCAAATTTAGGGATCTGAATATATGAATTTGCCAATGTATGACATATAATTAATAAATTGATATATGTCAAAATCTGGAATGCAATGTGTAAAAATACAGATGGGGTAAATAATAAGTCAAATTTGTATATAAAATTATAACTATATGAATGAAATAAAATTTACTAGGATAAGTTGGAATAGGTTTGGTGAATTATGTGATGAATTGTATCAAAAAATCGAAACATATTTGAAGATGACAGGTAAACATATTGACCTGATAATCCCAATGATGCGGGAAGGCGGATTTGTTGCTCTTACCTTATCGTATAAATTGAATACTTACAAAGTGTTACCGCTTCATTCTAAGCATGTATTTAAGCAGGATCATTATGAAATACTTCAGATGGCAGATTTTCCTAAAACATATTACGATATTCCCCAATCCCCTCTTATATTGCTTGTAGATGTCCTTTCTTTTTCAGGAAAGAGTGGAAACCTTGCTTATCAGAGGGTAAAGGAGAGATTTCCAAGAAGTAGCATTTTGTTTGCATATATTTTAAAAGATTATACCACTATTGAATTTGAAGGTTTTGAAAAGACATTTTCTGTCATAACTGCTGATGATCATAATATGCTTTCAGATGAAGATGCAGTAAATCAAGGAATTGATAAACATGTATATTTGTTTCCCTGGCAGAATGAAGAAGAGGAAAAAGCTTCAATACTTCAAAGAGATTACCAGTATAGCAACTGAACTTTTGCAAGAATAACTAAAATTGTTTATTAATAGTGGGCTTTTAGAAATTCCGACAAAAGAAATTGAAACATATGAAATTTCTCTGATTCTTTAAAACGTGAAAGCAACAACTCTATGTCTTATTCGTTTACTACATTTCCTCCAATGATTCTGTGGTAGAAATAAGGATCATTTTTGAAGATAATTTCTTCATAACCCCAGAACTCATTTATATCACCTTCTTGGGTATATGTATATTTCCATATTCCGTCAATAAATTCATGCGGACCTCTAAAAGATATAAAACCAGGTTCTTCCGCAAAAAGTGCTTTCTTTAAAAACTCGAATGTTTCATCAGCATATGCTTCTTTTCCCTCAAACATCCCACCACCGTACGTGGATGACCATATTGGAGTACCATTAAATCGTACAACTTCCATACCTCGTGACCGGATGTATCCTGTATAACTATCTCTATATGATAGTTCTCCTTCTTCATAACCAAGTTCATTAAAGCCAGGTCTTTCGCTAACTACTTCTTCTCCATTTCCTGCAAACGTTGCTCTAGCTGCGCGTTTTATGAATTCATATAGTTCAATTGGTGATAATGGATTTAACATCCGAATATTATAATTGATTTATGTATTTTTTAACTAAGTTAAAGAGTTTCTATCTCTTTGGGATTCTTCAATTTTAGTGGTGTTCAAAAACGTATTAAATCTGATTATGGTTTATCTTATATATAGAAACATATTTTTGAATCATTGTAAATAATTGAGGAAAAGCAATAGAAATGAGTATGAGTAATGTTCCTAATAAGGAAAATATATCAAATGATTGTTTAAAAATTAGTATACCAAAAATTATTGCAAACAATATTTCGCTTAATCCTAAAAGGGAACCAATTATTGCTTCGGTATGTTTAAACCCTTCAATAACAAAAAGCATGGCAAGAAGCATAGCTATAGTGTATGCAATCTCAGCAAAACTACCTATAGAGAATAAGCTTGTTGGAACAGGATCTTTAATAAGTACAGAAATAATAAAATTTACTAGTGCAGTGGCACCAAATATATACACAAGAATTTGATTTGAAGTATATTCTCGTGAAACTTTTTTTGTTAATGAGGTATCAAAAGCTCCTAAACTTCCAGCAAAAATGGTCCCAATAGCCCCAAGAATGCTCGCGCCAGTTAAGGAAAACCGAAAGATAAGAAACATTCCAACGAATGCCAAAATCAATGAGATTACTTTTATATGACTTAATACTTCTTTAAAAAATATTACTCCAAAAATATATCCAGTAATAACTAACGACGTATAGAAAAATAATGTTGCAGTTCCAATTGGCATTGTATGAAATGCGTAGAAATATGGAGCAGCACTGAATGATACAAGTGAAATAAGGAAAAACCAAATATAATCTTTCTTTTGTATCTTTTTAAAATCTTTTCTCACTATTCCGATTGGAATAATGATTGCAAGTATAAGTAAACTTCTTATCCAAGCTTGGGAAAAATTACCAAATGAAGTTGCCATTAATTTTGCCCATATGCCGTAGCTTCCAAAGAATAATGCTGAAAATGTTATGTATAATATCCCCTTAGTTTCAGTTTTCATCCATATGAATTGATGAGCTAATTATACTTCATAAATACCTATTTTGGTAGTTTGAAATCCCATCAAGGGTATACAAATTTATTGATTTGAAAGAAGCTTTATATGGTTCCACATTGAAAATATAACGGATCTAATTAGTACAAGTGACAAAAAATATGAAGAAATGAAATTTCAAAATATTAATAACAAAATCATTTAAATTTCGATTTAATGATGAGATTTTAAATAAAATATGGTAAAGAACACTATTGGAGTGATATTAATGGCATATTGCTCACCTGCTACACTTAACGATATTCCTACATATCTTACAAAAATCTATAGAGGAAAAGAGTTCGATAAATCTCTTGTAAAAGAATTCCAAAGACGTTAATCACTTATTGGCGGCTCACCTTTGATTAAAATTACTCAAGAGCGAGCTAAGTCATTAGAAAATTTACTAAATAGTAATTCTTCTAATATCAAATATATTGTAAAAGTAGGAATGCGTTTCTCTCCCCCTTTTATCCAAGAAGTGATTTTTGGATTTAGCAAAAAGTGTGGATGTACCAATTGGGATTATTATGTCACCTCAATATTCTCACATTATTATGAAAGGATATATTGATACATTTAATAATTCATTGGAAAACGATAATGTTTTACATGGAGTTGCTACTACTTGGCATAACAATAGATATTTTATTAATCAAAAAAATCGTAAAATTTGTGAGTAAAAAATTTCTAAGTTGAAATTCCTTCTCAAATTGTTTTTGATATATAAGTGTCTTTAGTCTTTATATTCTTCAACCGGCCTATATTCATCAAGGAATTCAGGAATATACTTTTCTCTATTAACATATTCTTCCAATTTACCAATTTTTCTTCTTAATTCTTCTTCTCTTCCTAGTACAATAATTCCATCACCAGAGGCAATACCTGCATCGTTACATATCTCTAAGCCTTTAAAAATATAACATTCAATCATTGGTCCCGAATCACTCCAATTTTTCATACTATGTACCCAAATATCTGCCATTCTTTGATTTTCAAGGTTCCAGACAAAAATAATATGATATTCACCTCGATTTATTTCGGGATGTCTTGCAAATAATTCATTTAAGTATTTTTTAATTTCTCCCTTATTTTTGAAAACATCATAAACTGGGTTTTCATCTTTTGCAGGATATATGATTAGTGAAATATTGTTGATTTTGTGTGAGAATGGAATATATTGTCTATCGGCCATAATTTTATTGTTGATATTTTGATAATAGCATAATTCCAAATACAAGAATAGTTTGAAATCTGATTTTTGCGGTACTTATTGGGTTGGTGAAAAATAAGTTAGGTATTGATTCTAACAAAAAATCCTATCTCTGCAATGATTATAGATTTATTGTACGGTCAAACCTTGCCTTTTTATTCATTAAAAAGTTTGTAATGCTTTTTGGAACAATTTGATCTGGTTTAACACCAACTTTGGTTAAATAATCTTTAATAATTTGTTTTGCGTTTTCTGAATTATTTTGTGAGGTGATAATTTCTATTTCAGTGGCTAATCCAAAATCATATATATTATCCAAAATAACTGTCATATTAGTATCTTTAAGATAATATGACTTTCGTGTTTTTTGTAGCTTGAAAAATGGCTTAAACCCCAAAGTCTGTAAAATTGTATAAGATTCTTTAAATGATGACACTTCTGTTTCATGTTCTTCCCAAGCATTGTGATCACCAAAGGTTGTAATAACTTTGATATTTAAGTCTGTAACTTTTAAGTTTTTATTTTCTTTTTCTCTAAGTCTCAGGCTATATGTACCTACTTCATTCATTTCTATCTCTGAAAACTCTTTAACCTCATTTTTACAGAAATAAAGATCAATTAATTTTTCTTCTCCTTTGTACTCAGCTTTACTGGCATCTAGACTTGCTAAAAGAGCCTTTGCTTGGATTTCATCTAAGATTGCTCTGATTTCGACTTCAATATTATCTTGTGTTTTATTTGAGTCATCTTTCATATATAAATTAGTAATGTTTATAAGTATCTTAGCCGATGAGCCTTATTATTTCAAATGGAAAAAAATTATTTTCCTTACTTTTTCAAATAAACAGTATAATCAAAACCCCACTATGTATAATGAATTAATTCATTTGATAGAGCATCAGTGCAATTGTGAGATAAAATATAAGTGGTTTAGTGAGAGTCAGTTGAAAAGTCCAGAACAAGTTTATTTTGAGGAGGCAATGCAAAGGTTAGAACCTCAGGAAAGACCGACTAATAGGGAAGAAATGAAAGTTTTGGCTTCAAAAAATCTCATAATGGGTTCCACATGGGACACTATTCGAACCCGTGAATTCATTTTTTCAATTCTAGATACATCAAATAAAATATACGTTGAGATGAATGTTACTGAACTTCCCCAGAAATTGTTGAGAGTGGAAGCTTAGAAAGGCCATCATTTACTACCCACACATTATCTCCCACAAAAGCAATGCTTTTTGTGTTATCAGACATAAGGAGGTTATTACTATTTAAAACATACCATTTATTACTAGTTGGGTTATATACACCAATACCATTGTATTGACTACTTAACCAAAGCAGACTATCAAAACTGATCAAGCTACTCGGATAAACCCCATTACCTTGCTGTAAAAGAGATTGTGGAACATTTATTTGAGTTTGGGTTCCTGAATTAGTATTTTTTTGCGTAACCTGTGTTATATAAAGAGATCGCTCATTATCTTGTATATTCCCATTTAGCTGCCATGAATAGCTAGAATTCCGTGTAGGGCCAGTACATGCTTGAGGTGTTAGAGTTTGTTGAAATTCGTTATTACTTAAGTTGTAAGAATAAGCAATATTGCATTTTGCATAATTCCCAAAATCATTTGGTTGATAAGTTACATTGCTTGTTGTGAAGG
>JANWIC010000007.1 GCA_025450075.1 Patescibacteria group bacterium
CTACTCTATTTTATAAATAGAGTAGTATTTGTCTTGTTTGTGTATTTCCTTCACCGTTAATTCTCCTTTATAATCTGGTAAAAGGATTATCTCTATACGTGAAAATTTCTCTCTAATTTTATTCTCTTCTGAGGATTCATTGATAATAAATTCCCCTCTGTTTGTTCTGACAAACCAATATCCTTTGAAGCTCTGTACATTCTGAATTTTTCCTAGTCCTATATGATCTAAAATCTCTTGTAAAAATTCCTTTAGCTGCATACCGTTCTTCTTTGATGTAAAATCAATGCGTACTTCTGAAATCGGAGCGTACAAACCATCATAATACCTCTCGTCTCCTGCAGGCATTCCTAATTTATAACCTTTATCCTTAACTAGGTGAATAAGATCCCCTATTGCATCAATTGGAGCTTCTCTGTCGTAAATTGTATCCTTTATCCACTCATATTGTCTTTCATTTGCATTTTCTGGGGTAAGATCTTTATCAACTAAATCTTCCAAAAACTTATTTGGCTTCTCTTTTTCAATTGGTTCATATAGGCCGTAGTAACCTATTGGTCGTGCACTTTTAGATTTCCCAAGTACATACCCTTTCTCATTCAAAAGTTTATAATAGTCATACATATTCTTTTCAGGAAACTTTATATCTTTCTCCCATTTAAATCTTAGCTTCTGACTGTTATTTACATTAAGTCCAAGATGTATTTTTAATCCAAAATAAAACCCTGATTTGCATCTTTCGGCTAATTCAGCTAGCTTATTCTCAATATCTACCAGTTCTCCTTTAATAGCTTCAATAACCACAATGTTTGCCTCTAAATTATCATCCTGGATAATAGGAACAAATCTGTCAAAGATCTTAAATGACTTTTTGCTAAGTTCCTCTATTTCTTCTTTCAAATCTTTATATGTAAATACATTCATGATAATTATCTTATACAGATATTATACCAAATCACTTGAAATAGTGTGGAGAGTCGGGGAGTACTCAAATCACTCTTAAATCAGGAATGCTGATATAGCAGTCTAAACTAAGAATGGTTATTCTAACATTGTCTACTGCTCTCCGTTTTCGCTTAACGATGTTATAAAAATTCCAAGTTATTTACTTCTACTTCCAATCCTCTTACTCTGTTTTTTAACCTTTCTATATGTAAAAATAAACTATATAATACCTATACTTTGTAAAATATTTATATGAAAACGTATACTTGGAATTCAATTTACAAAGATTATGTCATATATGAAGATAATGATATATTAGGTATTAATAAGCCAGCTGGAATATCTGTTATGTGGGATAGAAATAAAGTAGACATTGTATCTTTAGCACAAAGTCAGAATATACATTTATTTCCTGTTCATAGAATTGATAAGGAAACTTCAGGATTTATTGTTTTTGCCAAAAATCCAGAAGCTCGTTTATCTGTAACACGCCAATTCAGTAAACATTTAGTTCAAAAAAAATATCTTGCAATAGTACGATTCGGAGATTTACCAAATGAAGGGACTATAGATTTACCTTTATCTGAAGGAAGAAAGAAAAAAATCAGAATAGCTGCTAAGAAAGAACATATTATTTTTGATAATACAACAAATTCTTGGTTTACGAAAAACTCCAATATTTTCTCAGATAAAAAGAACTATCCTTCAAAAACTAATATAAAAAGTATCTATCAAGATGACATTTACTTACTCTTATCGGTAAATCCAGTAACGGGACGAACTCATCAAATTAGGGTACACCTGGCTTGGGTAGGTTTTCCCATAGTTGGTGATCCACTCTTTGAAAAACAAAATACATTTCAGAGAATGTATTTGCATTCATATTCATTAACATTTATTCATCCTACCCTACATAAGGAAATAATATTAAAAGCTCCTCCAGAGAAAAGTTTCTTCATTCTTTTAGAGAAGTGTCAATTAAGTTCAGATTATCTCAATTGGATATAGCTCATTCTCCACTATATTAAATCAAAACCTATACAAATACTGTCCCCCCGGTTTGCCCGAAGGTGGGCCAGCTTCCCGTTTTTGAACAAACCACCCGTTTCAACTATACCAACAATACTTCCCATCGCTAAAATTTGATAAGAGCATAAGACGCTAGAACTCTCTTGCTTTCAGGTTATTATTCTACCTATAATTGAGATATAAATTATACTTTTATGCTTGAAACAGATATTGATGGAAATGCAGAATTTAGAAGAAATGATTGGTCGCTCCAGGATGTTTCAGATTTTTCTCCTTCAACCAAAGAACAAGTCCGACAAATAATCGCGTATTCTGATTCCCCACTACTTCAGGGTGGAAAAATGGAAGTTACGTTTTCTAAAAGCGGTACTTTAATAGCCTTTGACACAAACGAAGGAGATAATATATTAAATATGCTTCAAACTCGAAAAGCTAATAAGAGTAAATCGAGTACTGAAGAGGGAGAAATAGTCACATTTTACGAAGATGAGATATCTGTAGTTATTGGAAAACGACAAGATGGAACTACCAAACAGAGAGTTGAAATACGAATAGATAAGTATCAATCTGTCTCAGTTGCTTTGCGGCATACGCTTGGCCTAGGCGATTTATTACTACTCCAGGCGGCACCAACCCCATTAACTTCTGAATATGCTGAGAAGTTAGTAATAGACGGTGAAGTTTCCATGGGGAGAAGAACCATCCCCATAAAAATTGCAGCTGATTCAAAAGATATTAGGCATATGGAACCACCACTACCTAAAGACGGATGCAGGGTTGTATATCATGGTACCTCCCTCACTACAGCATTACAAATAGCTGAAGAAGGATTTCGAAGTGTATTATATGTTCGCCCAACTCTTTCTGAAATACCTTATGGGACATCATTGACACTAGCAAGAAATGAATGGGAAGGATATCAAAGGGCTGATTCTTCAGGATATGGGGCAATCATTGTGTTACAAGTTCCAAACGACAAACTTCAAGATAGAGGTGAAATGTTCTCGCCTGCTGGAGGTGTGGAGCATATATTCCAAACGATACATATACCCGCAAGTGGGGATAGAATTGAAGAATTAAGAATGGCACAAATAGTTATAGGAACTATGGGAATATAGCATATATCCCGCCTGAGTATATTGCAGAAATTATAATAGTTCGCCAAACACCACGCTGATACAAGAATAGTAATGTAAAGTGTTGAAGGGTACTCTAAATTATAACTTAATAAGGAATCTTAATATAACAATCTAAAGTGAGTTTGGCGATTATTTTTATCTATTGCAGTGAGCGAAATTATATGTTATTTCAAAAACAAAACTTTTTGTTTCAAATATTGAATCTGGTATCATTGATATTGGTAATCTAGCGTATATTACTCATCACGATAAAATTATCAATATGCGTTTTGCTAAATAATTCCACTCTTACTTAGGAAATATAATTTTCATTGCAGTTGATATTGTTTTTTATTGATTATAAGCATATACTTAGCAAGATCTTTACATTAAACATTTTATGAGAAATAGCAAATTCAACAACAGTTCTTACGGGAAAAAGCCATATAGCAATAAAGTCGATATCATGGGGGATGAAATACGTCAAATGTATAAGGCAACTTGTGATAACTGTGGAAGATCTTGCGAAGTCCCTTTTAGACCTTCAAATAACAAACCTGTATATTGCAACGATTGCTTTTCTTCTATGAAAGATAAACCTGACACTTCGAGAAGATCAGATGGATGGAATGCAAAGAGATCAAATTTTGATACAAAGATGATGTTTAAAGCAACATGTGATGAATGCGGAAGATCATGTGATGTTCCATTCAAACCATCGAATGGAAAACCGGTATATTGTAGTGACTGCTTTGAGAAAAAAGGAAATATATCCCCAAATAGGCAGGGAAATAACGACCATAACTTATCGGAACAATTAAGAGTAATGAACACAAAACTTGATAAACTGATAGAATTATTAACTGCTCGAGAAGATTAGTCACTATCGTGTTTTTGACTTCTTAATGAAAAAGCGATTCTTTTAGACCCTTGTATAAAACATTCAGGTCTTACAGGAATTGTTAAATGCATATTAGAATTGTGCCTTTCAATAATAACAGCATTATAAAATATTCCTGAGCCTCTTATGATAGTAATTCCATAACGATGAAGATATCTTGTAATTACTTGTATTCCAAATTCATCAATTTCACCTTTATGAGATATAAGTGGAAGAGGAAGTTCATAAAGTAATGCGATATCTCCTTCGTGCATATTATTATAAATGTCTTCCAAAAAGCTAAATGGATTAGCTAAATATCGTGCTAAATATACTGAAAGAATAATACTTGGAAGTTCGGGATGATTGGAACGAATATTATGAAATATAGGAAAAGATAGATTTGCATCTCCTGTGACAATGTGGATGCCTGGATGCCTTCCTTTTATTTGGTGAGCAGTAATACCGTATAACTTAGAATTCGTATCAACAATTTGTTGAATATCTACTAATGCTGAAGCATCTCCACATCCAGCATCTATTACTAGTTGAGGGGAATCATTCCTATTCTTTATCAGCTGAATAAGATCAACCCCAAAGTTTCTAAATAAAGAAGCGTAATCTTGTAAATTCTGGGTAAAAGCAGGGTAATCAACTTTGTCCTGATTAGCAAGATAAAGTTCGGCAGCTAAGTCATTCATTGCCCGAATGTCCGGGCTATTGCTTAGTGACATTACATATTATAATATGGGTATTATACCAGATTCTAAAGAATAATCGGTAGATTATAGTTAAATTGTATAAAAATATATGTCAGAAAGAATTGTTGGCGATTCCCCTATTATTCTAATAGAAAAGAAAAAAAGACCTAGCATTTCACAATGTGAGCTATCTGAATTAGATCTACAAGTTGAAGCACTATTAATGGGCAGTAATGGTATTTATGAGTCGCTGCTTAATGAAGCACAAAAGGCAGGTATTCTTTATACACAGGTTTCTGATATCTATAGAAAAGGGAATTGTGAAGTTGTTAGCAAAAGATTGGCTGAAAAGTTAAGAGATACATCTTATGAAGTTAAACTAATGGTATACAAAAAAAGACCCATAGGCAGAGTCCATCATTATTTCGTTGCAGTAATTCACCCTAATGGACAGGTATTTTATATTGATCCTACATGGCAGCAATGTTTATCAAGATTTAATGATGAATTCCCGGCGTTTATAATTTGGGAAAAGAGCGAAATGGAAAATGGTAGCCAACCTTACTTTTGGACGTTAGAAGAGATAGCACCTGACACCCATTGTATCTGGACCGATGCTGTATGTGAAGATCTATAATGTAGTATATCAATGATTCATTCCAACACACTAAACTTCTTCGTTATATCACGAATTGTATGATCTTCACCTACTAAAATGACACCAATAAGATGCAAGTCTTGTGTAAAACTTTTTCAATCTCTTCTTTGAATTCCTGATACCTTTTATGTAATCTCTATCCTAACTGAGTAAATCTATAGCATCTTATCTCTTCGATTCCTTCAAATTCTCAAGAATTGTCAATAATTGATTTCCATTAACTTTGAGAATGACAGTACTAAACATAATTGCTGCATGTCAATTCATTTTTTATCAATGACAGGTTCCTGGTCATAGTTACCAGGATAAGAGAGGGTAAATCGTCCCATCAGAATTACAGCAACATTTATAGCTTTCCCCTTTTCTAGATTTTGATCAAGTATTATTGCAATTCTTTTTGTTTGTTCCATATATTTGTAGTAATTTAAAATAACTAGATGATGAGTTTGTCAGATAAACAAATTCTCAATTAAAGTTCCTTAAAATAATCATTTAGTTCTTCAATTAATTGATTTACTGAATTGATGACAAAATAGCCATTATGGAAGCTGTATACTGCAGGATCTTCTTGAATTGCTGCTCGTATACTAAATGGCTTTTTGAGAGTTTTTGCATCAAGTGCGTGTTGTATTTCTCCAAATGACGACATAAGTCCTGCACCAAATGCTTTAATAGTATCTCCTTCATTGATAAGACCAAATTCAATGGTAAACCACCAGAGGTTAGCAATTTTATGTATATCTTCTTTCTTTATATTTGCCATAGTAGATGCAAATAGATTGGTTAACCTCAACGTATCATTGTGGAGTAAGAAGGGCAGATGTCCCAAAATATCATGGAACATGTCCGGCTCAGGTGTGAAATCAAGTTCTTCCATGCTTCGCAAGTAGGTAGTGATTGGAAATACATCTTTTCCAATCAACGTTATCCATTGAGAAGCTGATAAATATCGAATTATTGTATGTTCAATACGCCAGCCAGTGGAAGGTGTAATTTTTTTGTTAAGTTCACGTACTGTCGGTATAGAATCAGGAGTAAATTCGATTTTTTTTAGTCCATCCAGATATTCTTTACAGGCAAACTTTTCAATATTTGGTAATTGCTTCTTGAATAAAGTTTTCCAGATTGAGTTTTGTTGTTGTGTATTCATTTTAGGATAAAAATATAAAAAGCTCCATAATGGAGCTAAAAGATGGATAAAAAAGTATTAGCTCCGATAACGGGTATCATAATAGAGATAATATCGAATTGTTTTTTGATGATCTTTAAAGATATCCATAAAAAAACCTCCGAGAAGGAGGTAAAATGTGTAAAAATAACTATTACAAACTAACCCCCATAAGAAGCAAGGTAATAATAGCTATATGTAACAGTAGTTTTGTATGTCATAATGTTGAGATTATAACAAATTTCAAGAAATTCCTCAATAATTTGGTTTCCATTATTGTATTCCTTATAATCTATATAATTCCTAAGCAGCTTCAACTGCAATTTAATTCACATATACACTCTGATTAAAATAATCCTCTTGATTGTGCTTCATTTCTGAGCAAATCTGTGAGATGTCCTGCTATTCCCTCATTCACTTGCTGCTTTTGTGTATCATTTAAACTGTTTTCATCGATGTTATTCTTTTGAAAAAAGTCATTTTTTACCTGATCAAACAATTGCTGGTGTTCATCTTTCATGTTGTTTCCTGTTCCGTAACCTGGATTAGTATTTCTTGCTCCAAGCCAGGAAGATATAGTATGATCTGCTATCCCTCCTACTACAACTGATCCAGCCATTTGTGCAAAGTGGTTTTGTAAAAGATTTTGGAAATCCATAATTTATTGATGATATATATTCCATCTTAAAATATTTCCATATTTGAAACTGTAATCTTCTCAACATTTCTACTGGACAATATCAATTGTAAAGTATTCTGATCGCACTATGGCTAATAAAAAGAGAAAAAACAAAACACCCATCATATAAAATACTTTATGGCTTATACAGCTTAACTGGAAGTATGTCTCCTTCATTATTATTTCTAGAGTGATAGGAAATATTAACTCTTATGCTGGTAGATTCATCAATTCATTTTTTATCGGATTGATGCTTGATAAGATTACTGTATATATTAAATCGCCTCATCAAAATACTTCCTTTATCCTTTATCCATTAATAATATTTGGTCTCTACTATTTCTTGACTTCAGGAGCAAGTATTATGCGTAATCTAGGTGAGAACTTATCTGGTTTTCAATTCTCCTATGTATTACCCGAAATCTTACTCCATGAAAAACTCAATACACTGCATATTGCAAGGTTTTTCTATAGAAATGACCCGATCCTAATCCTTGATGAACCGACTGCATCTATAGATGCAGTAGCAGAAGCAAATATCTTTAATAGGATATATTCCTTTATTGAGTATAAAACAGTGATAATCATCTCACACAGATTTTCGACTGTAAGAAATGCTGACATGATTATAGTTCTAGACAATGGCAAGATTGTAGAAGAAGGATCACATACAGAACTGCTTGCTAAAGATGGCGTATATGCTAATGCATATAAATTACAGGCCAAGGGATATCAAGATTAATGTATTTGGTCTAATACTTCTCCAAGTTTGTATAATGATTCACTCCATCCTTGTTCCATTCCTTCAAGCGCGGGTTCCATTTGTGGTGTTTTTGTAACAACATGTACATCAAGATGCATGATACATATGCCATTAACTTCTTCAAAAGTAACAATATTTTCTGTTTCAAGTAATGGATTCCCATTTTCATCTTCAGCTGCTACTGCTCGAAAAGAGAGTTTCGCATTTGGTATTACTTCTTGAATCGTACCTTTCATTGGATATATATTCCCTTCTGGTCCTTTCATATCAATATGAATATTTCCTCCTGACTTTACTTCGATTTCACATGTAGGGTTAGTAAATTGTCGTGGTCCCCACCATTTTGCTAATAGTGCTGGATCGGTCCATGCCTGATATACCAATTCTTTTGAGGCTCCAAAAATTCTACGAACATGCAGTGATTTTTGAGTTTCCATACTTAAGAAATAATATATATAGTATATATTTTTCTCACTTAAAAATCGATACCTTTTGAAAGTTTTAGGTCAGAAGTGATAAATCAAGATGCCATTTAGGAGGATAAAAATATTGGATTTCTTCATTATTTGTAAGATATTTCGTCTTAATCCTTACCCTGTTACTTGCTAGGTGAGGGAAATTTACCCTGCAATATTTATCAGTTTCACAGAATAACCCTTGACAATCAATTGTGTGTAATCTTCTGTTACATAGGGATTTAAAGTGCAAATTATATTTATTGAATAATTCTTCCTGGTGGTCAACCATCCATTGGATAATATACTCGCTATCTTTTCTACCTGTATCAAGAAAGCATTTTGCAATCCCTCTTACTGCACCTGGACCTGCAATCGTAAAATCATCTTCATCAAACTGAAACAAATCTGAGTAATTGAGATCAATAGCAAGCTGATAGGCCATAAAATCTCCAATCATTGGAAGGGAATGAAGATATAAGTAAAGTTGTTTCAATGAAGTTGATGAAAGAATGGTGTTGATATATTTTGTTTTCAAACATATTTCTTCAATAAGCCGAAGATGGTTTACATGTTTTACATGTGATGCATACTTTTCAGTTGATGCAAGAATAAAAGCATTCCCATAAATTGCTTTTCCTTTTTCTTTTCGTTTGGTAAGTATTTTTGCAATTCTATCTACGGAAAAATTTCGGATCGTAATGGGCTCTCCTAGTTGGGATTCAACATATTCCCATGTTTCACATTTATTCAAAAGTCGAAAAAGGATTACCCTCATAGCAGTACTAATCGGATCATATTGATGTGAATAGATAACTTCTTTAATGAGAAATTGGGATACTCGATCAGAAGCTCTATATGTATTACAAAATTTATATTGCTGAAGAATGGGATCTTGGGTCAGAGGTGTTATATGGTTGATCTTATTGAAGAAGATATTCTGTCTTTCTGCTGCAAAATACCAATATGTATAGAAAGTTTCAGGTCTTGGTTTCATAGATCTTTTTATACACTACTTGTATACAGATTTCAACAGTTGACTCTATCATATAAAAAAGGTATAAATCACATATGCAAAATTCGGGAAAAATAAAAAGTATTTATTACGGACAAAATTTTTTGAAAAATCCAGGTCTTGTCCGCCTTCTCCTATCCCGCACATCTATTTCAAAAAATGATACCGTTTATGAAATTGGTGGAGGGAAAGGAGTAATAACAACTGAATTAGCACAAATTGCAGGAACCGTTTTAGTAACAGAAGCAGATCAGGAACTATTTCAGTCTCTTCAACAAAAATTTAAAAACCAAAAGAATGTTGAAATATATCAAAAGAATGCATTAACATATCCGCTTCCCGAAGGAAAATTCAAAGTGTTTGCAAATATTCCTTTTCGGATTACTTCAGATATTATCAGGTATCTTCTTGATAATACAAATGCACCAGTTGATACATATCTCATCTTACAAAAAGAATCGGCAATAAAATTTTGCGGATATCCGTCAGGAAAGGAAACACAATTTTCCCTCTTACATAAAACACAATTTGATCTTTCAATAATTTACCAATTTAAGAAAACTGATTTCTATCCATCACCACGAGTCGACTCGGTGCTACTCCATATCCATAAAAAAGAAAAAAGTGATATCTCATCAAAACACAAATTTCTTTTTTATGATTTCATCACATTTGCATATAATCAGCGAGTACCTTCATTACAAAAAGGATTGCGGGAGATCTTTACACAAAATCAATTTACTAGACTTGCAAGTGATAATAAATTTTCACAAAAAGCTGTTCCAACAGATCTTAATTATCAACAATGGCTTAATCTATTTTCATTCTTTCTGACTTTGGATATTACTAAGCAGGCAAGAGTATCAGGAGCATATTTGAAGCAGCAACAATCCCAAAATAAAATACTAAAGATCCATCGTACACGCGTGTAATATCACCAACCCATCATCTTCTTATGGTAAAATATATCCAGTATTAGTGTCTATTATGTTCAGAAGAAAAACTCAATCCGGACAATTCGTAATAAAAAGAAGAAAACCTTATCGCTATGTGATATTTGTTCTTTTTTTCCTTTTGGTAGTAATAGGAATTGTTGCGGTCAGAGCCTTTATCTTTTCCCGAGGTGTTTTTAAATCCGAAGGATTGGGAAGAGATATACTATCCTTTCTCCCCCTACCCAATCCGGGATATACTTCCGATGTCCAAAAAGCATTTGATAATAATAAGACAATAAATGTCCTATTAGTGGGATATGGAGGAGCAGGGCATGATGGCCCATATTTGACCGATTCTATGCTTGTTGTGCGAATTGATCCTCAAAAGAAAAATGTCGCATTAATTTCAATTCCTCGAGATTTATGGGTGCAAATTCCAGAAACTGCTACTTCAAGCTCATATGGAAAGATAAACTCAGCTTATGCAATTGGCAATGATACACCTGATTATCCGACTAAATCTATACAATATACAGGAAAATATGGGGGAGGGAATCTTGCAAAAGCAGTCGTATCAAATGTTTTAGGAATACCAATCGACTACTTCGTAGGAATTGATTTTGCAGGTTTTCAAAAAGTAGTAGATGATCTTGGTGGTGTAGATATAAACGTGACGAATGCATTTGATGATTATCAATACCCAAGCGGGGATCAAAATGCAGACGGTCCACCTTGTGTTGCGCAGATGAATACCCCAACATCCTGCCAATTCTGGCATGTCCACTTTAGCGCAGGGCTTCAGCATATGGATGGACAAACAGCTTTGGAATATGCGAGATCACGTCATGCAATCGGAGTAGAAGGGACAGATTTTGCCCGATCCCAACGACAGCAAAAACTCCTGGTTGCCATTAAAGATAAAGCTTTACAGATTAATGCCCTTCCAAATATGTTCTCAATAATGAATTCATTACAAGATAGTCTTATTACTGACATGACAATTGCTGATATGAAAGATTTAGCAGGAACACTAAAAGATTGGAATATTGCAAGTCCAGTACATGCTGCTCTAACTAACCAAAACTTTTTGAAAGACTCATATTCATCAGATGGACAATATATACTTTTGCCGAAAGAAGGATTAAATAACTATACAAATATCCAAGAATACATTGCAAATATTTGGGATGTTCCGGGTGTAAATACCGCAATGCAAAATGTGACCGTTCATATTGTTGATAATGTGGGAAATAGGGCATTAGCAGCACAAGTAGAAAAAAATCTTACAGAATGGGGAATTCAAGCAGATATTATTACTAATCCATCTATCCCGACGCCAAGTCAAATAGAAATATTGGATGGGACAAACAATAAATATCCTGATCTTGTAAATGTAATTAGAAATGTTGTTCTTCCTTCGAATCTGACCGGATTCAATCAAAATCAGCAGGTCCTACTGCATCAGGACCGGGAAAGCAATGTGCTAGATGTTGTGCTCGGGTCTTTGAAGGATTAATTATTGTTACTGTTGATATGATACAATGATCCTCTTGAGGTAAATGAGGGTCAAAAGTTTCTCTGTAGATTCCATTTGCATCCAACGAGAGAATTGTCCATCTTTTATTTTTTACGTCTGATAAATCTGTTATGATCAAATAGTTCTTTTCATCAATTTTTATTTCAACAAGACTAAGTTCAGAACCTATAATATACGGGCTTATAATAGAGACTCCCCATCCATCAAAATCTACGATTTGTGAAGATAATGCTTGTAATAATATATCGCGTACCTGGCGGGTATGGGATTTAGCCTGGTTCCCTATCTTCGTCTCTGCTGCTACCATTTCCATTAGTTCTTTACCTACATACCCATTACACTCAAGCATCAGAACCAATTCAACTGCTGCTTCAAGTGGGGAGGTATATGTGAGAACTTGTGCTTCTTCAGAAGAAGGATTCGACAATAAACCAGTACTGATGGGGTAAGCCATATTATTATGGGTTGAAATATAGCCGAATTATATCAAAAGCTGGATTGCAAAGGAAGTGTTTAGGATCGGGCCTGGACATGCATATGAGCAAACTGTTCGTTATACAACTTGGCATACAATCCGCCTTTTGTTAATAATTCGTGATGTGTTCCTGATTCAACAATCATACCATCCTCTACAGCGAGAATTACATCTGCAGCAAGGATAGTTGATAATCTATGAGCAATGGCAAGTGTTGTCCTGTCCTCCATTAAAGGTTCTAAAGAGGCTTGAATGAGTCTTTCTGAATGAGTATCAAGAGCGCTAGTCGCCTCATCTAAGATAAGTACGCGTGGGTTTTTTAAGATTACCCTTGCAATAGCAAGTCTTTGCTTTTCTCCACCGGATAATTTGTAACCTCTTTCCCCAACAATCGTATCATATCCTTCTGGAAGGGAAGCAATCCGGTCATGTATCGCAGCTGCTTTTGCTGCAGCAATCATTTCTTCTTCTTTTGCATCTGGTTTAGCAAACAATAGATTTTCTCGTATTGTTGTATTGAATAGGAAACTTTCTTGTGTTACATACCCAATCATTTGTTCAATTGTTGAAAGTGATAATGAACGGATATCATTACCATCAATAAGAACAGATCCAGAATCTACATCATAAAGACGTGAAAGAAGGTAGGTAAGTGTTGTTTTCCCGGATCCACTGGGACCGACAAGAGCAGCAAGTTGTCCCGGCTTTATATGGAATGATATATCTTCAACCCCAAACGGCTGTCGGGAATGTTCTTCCAAATGATTCCCTTTATACTGGAATGAAACATGGTCAAAGACAATATCACCCTTAATTTCTGCAGGTGTTAAATTGATCGGATTTTCTTTTTCAGATATCTCAATTGGCATATCCAGATATTCAAATATCCTGTCGAATAAGGCTAAGGCACCTTGAATCTCAACTTGTACGTTCAATAATTGTCCTATCGGGAAAAATAACCTGCTTTGCAGAGTTGTAAAGGCAACTATACCTCCCAGGCTAATTGAGGGATGAAGTGGGGAGTGGATAATTTCAAGTCCCGCAATAAGGTAGACAATTGCAGGAATTATGTTAAAAAATGTTCCGATAAACATAAAAAACCATCGGCCAACCATTTGCTGCCTTACCTGCAACTGTGCAAGTTTTTCACTTTCATCATTGAATTGTGTTGAAACATGTTCCTGTCGGCCATATGTCTTTATGAGCATGATACCACTTACTGATAATGTCTCTTGCATAACAGAAGTAAGCCTAGCAAGACTTTTTTGAGTTTCTTCATTACTTGATCTTCTTACATGTCCGACTTTTGAAGTGATCCATAAAAATACTGGTACCAGTCCAAGAGAAACCGCTGTTAGTGTTGGGCTGATAAACAGCATAGCAATTATTGTACTAAGAACTGTTGAAATATTTGAAACAACAGTTGTTGCTGTATCTGTAATGACGCCTTGTACTCCACCGATATCATTTGAAAGTCTGGATTGCATTTCACCAGTTTTTGTTGAAGTGAAAAAATCTAAAGACATCATCTGCAGATGGGAATAGAGGTCATTTCGAAAATCTCTCATAACATGTTGCCCGATAACATTATTCAGATATGACTGTCCGACATTTATGATTCCCCCAATTATTGGAGTAATGAACATTAAACTGACAAAAAAGATAAGAAGATTAAGGTTATGCTTTCCAATAGCATCGTCAAATACATATTTGATCATTAATGGATTGATTAATCCAATAAGGGTGGTGACGATAATGGCAAAAAGGACAAGGATTACTTGTGCTTTGTAAGGTTTGAATGCTGATGCAACCCTTTTTAGTGTTTTAATATCAGATACACCAATAGGTTTTTTCCCATCAACTTTTGCATAAGAACTGGTTTGTCTGAATATTGCTCTTGGACCCATACATGAAAGAATAAAGCGAAATGATTATATCATGCAGACAGAAAATCTCCTACCCATATCCTGTACAAACGGCCTCTTTTTGCTATATAGTATAGGTACTTAAACTGCCACTCATGCGATATGTCATTATTGGTGCCGGGATTGCTGGAACCACAGCAGCAAATGTAATTAGAAAACAGGATCCGGAAGCCGATATCACGTTAATTACGAACGAAGAGTATCCTCTATATGCAAGAATAACAATAGCAGATTATGCAGCAGGAACCTTCCCAAGAGAACGGCTTTTTTTAGAAACAGCAGTAAAGCTTGCCCAGGATAACATCAAATTCCTATCTGGACATACTGCGTTATCGCTTAATAGAAAAGCACATACCGTCATTTGTGTTGATAGAGATCAAGAACAAAAAATCTTATCATATGATAAATTGCTTATAGCTACTGGTGGTTCACCTCGCACACTTGATGTAAAAGGCGCGGATGGAAAAGGTATATTCGGACTGTATCATATCGACGATAGTGATAAGATTCGGGCCTATCTTAAAGGGAAAAAAAAAGGAATTGTATCAGGCGGTGCATCGCTCGCAAAAGATTTTGCAAATATTTTTGCCAGTCATGGTCTTGATACTACGTTACTTATTCGAGGTCCGAGGTTTATGCATAAGATTTACGATGAATACACAAGTGAATTTGCCCATTCTATGATGGAAAAAAATCATGTTCATGTATGTGTAAATGAAGAGATTTCGGAATATGAGCTTGATGCAAATGGATGTGTATGTGGAGTAAAGACGAATTTAGGTAGAAGAGAATGTGATATTGTGGGAATTGGATTGGGTATCAATCGGATTTCACCTTTTATTGAAACTTCTGATTTATCTTTTAATAATGGAGTGTTAACAAATGAATATCTGCAAACATCCGATCCGGATGTCTTTGCAGCAGGAGATATTGCTGAATATTTTGATATATATACCCATGCTTATCGAATGAATGGTGATTGGCCAGCAGCAAGACAACAAGGAACATGTGTCGGGAAGACAATGACCGGGCAAAAGACAATGTATGCAGATGTCGTTGTAGATACGCTTAATGTTTTTGGAGTAAATATATCAACTATTGGTTTGATAGACTACCATAAAACGACATCTTACATCCGGGAAACTTCTTCTTCATATATTCGCATTATAACCAATGATGATAGGGCAATTGGCGGTATAACAGTTGGAGATCCTGAGTTTACAGTTAAACTTAAGAGGGCTGTACTTGAGAGAAAGATAGTCCAAAGCAATTATATCTAATTCTAATCGGGTAATCCCAGTTGTGCTAAAAATCTTTCTAGGATTACTTTGCCTAATTCATCAATATCATCTTCACCACTATAGCTTGCCCTCTTTTCTTTAGGATTTTGATTTCCGTTTTGTTGATTTTTAAAACTTTCTTCAATATCATAAGAAGCATATACACTTACAGGAAGGGTGAATTGATGCATCTTTTTGATCCAAAAGGATGCATACTTCATATTTCTATTTTTGTTGATAGTCCAAATAACATATTTTTTACATAATTCAATTTCTTGCATTGTCCAACCCTCACTCCTTTTTGCAGCCAGGGAACGGACAATTCTTGTCCAATATGCATCTCTGACATGTTGCGCAATAATTATTTCAATAACAGTTCCTGTTAAAGGTGGGAAAATATATGATCCACTCTTTCTTTCTCGAATTTTGGTATGTAAATATTGGTTAATATCAAATGCATGTGATGCAAGAATAGTTACGAATTCAGATACAGGAATATACCAATATTGATGAAATAATTCTTCAACCTCAGAAGGACGAATAAAACAAACATTTTCAGCCATGGCTATTGCCTGAATTGGAGAGATAGTATGTGTATAGGCAAGCCGTAACATTTCCTTGAATTCTTCACGATAAAATTCGATAAGTACAGGTATTTTATCATTATCAATATTTCGATAATTTTGAAAAGCAACAAACATTGTTATTTGAAGTCCAGTGGCATAAGATTTTTTGAGTTCATCTTTTTCGAATGATCTGATATATTTTTGAAAATCAGGATCTTCATCTAGATATAAGTATAATATATCGTCAAATGGTTCTAATCCTTCTGTATATGAAGTATATTCCGGATTACTGGAATCGGTGAAATGGCCATGAGAACCTGGTGTATCAGGAGAAGTATTTGTTGGATTATCACCAGATGAATAGATATTACCCATGCGTATAATGTTAATACTTTCAGTCTAACTTGACAAATGTGAGGAATAAATACGTTAATGACGGCTACTATTCAACCCGTAATGCATCTATTGGATTCATCCTGCTTGCCTTCAGGGCAGGAATAGCTCCTGCAAGAAATGCGATGAATAAATCAATGACAAGGATTATAATGAGAAATGAAATAGGAAATGTAAGCAAACTATATCCTTCAAAACCCTTCAAGAAATATTTCCTTGCTAAGTTATTTGCAATACTTCCAATTCCAACACCTAATAATATACCAATGATTCCTCCCCAAAACCCTATGGAAATAGCTTCAAAAGCAAACATAGAAAAGATGCCACCTTTACCCATTCCTAATGCCTTCATAAGTCCGATTTCTCTCGACCTTTCAAGGACAGCCATCAAAAGGGTATTAACAATACCAAGTGTTGCAGCCAAGATTGCAATTGCAGCAAAAAGGCTTAAACCCACTTGTACGGTGGTAATTACTCCCTGAATAGAAGAAGAGATACTGCTTATAGAATTTGAATTGTACCCTTTATTACTAAGTGTCGTTTGAAGAGCTGATTGATCTTTTGAACTTAATGAATCTGTAATTGCCGCAACATTTGAAAATGATTGCTGGTCAGTTGGTGTAGTATCCAGTTCATTAAAAATGGCATTGTTAACGGATACTGGAAATATTGCATTATCACCTACAAGAAGATTTGTGACCATTACGCCACTCACATGAAACTGTTTCAATGTAGGAGTTGGTGTGCCTGTCACTTTATTAATATTTGAACTGGTAATAAATGCAAATGAAACTGTTTTACCAATTAAGTCAGATGGGGATGAATAACCGAGCGTTTTGATTGCTTTGTATGGTAAAATGACACTTGTCGAATCATTAGCAGATGGTATAGTACCTGCTGCAAGACTGAGAGTTTCTTCCGGAACATAGTAATATGCAGAAACTGCATATTTATCATTTCCATTTAGGGTTACATACAAAGTTTGGAGATTGGTATGTTCGCCATATACTTTTTTTATTCCTTTTATCTGTTGGATACTTGCCATATCAGATGAAGAAATGAGTGGTGTGACTTCAATTCCAATTTGGTTTGTATATTTTGGAAGTGTATCAGTTGGAGCAAAAGGATTGCCATCTCGTCCTTGGTTTGGATTTTTCTTTACAATAAATAATCCGTTCGGGATATCAACAGCTTTGATCTGGTTGTTAATATAGTCCTTAGCGCCGTTACCGATTGCAACAGTAAGGGTAAGTGTAATTGTCCCAATAATGATTGCAAGAATAGTTAAAATGGTACGAGTTTTTGATCGTAACAAGTTTGAATTAGCTGTTCTAATAATATCAAGTGTTTTCATGATTTAAGATTTTTCCATCTTGGATATATATTCTCCTGTCACACATTTTTGCAATATCATCATCATGGGTAACAATGATAAGGGTAATATGCTTTTCTTTATTCAATTTAAAAAGAAGGTCTATGATAGTTTTGCCGGTAGTACTATCGAGGTTTCCTGTCGGTTCATCAGCAAATATTATTTTGGGATTATTAATTAATGCTCGAGCAATGCATACTCTTTGTTTTTGACCACCTGACAAATCTGTCGCTTTGTTCTTCTTTTTATCTTCCATATCAACTTCTTTGAGAACTTGGAGAACCCTTTCATGTCTTTGATTTGCTGAAATTCCTTTAATCATTAATGGAAGTGAAATATTCTCAAAAACATTCTGGTTAGGTTTAAGAAAAAACTGTTGAAATACAAATCCAATATTTTCATTTCTGAATTTGTTTAATTCCCTTGCATTGTAATTTGCAAGATTTTTTCCTTCGTATTGCACGCTTCCTGATGTTGGGGTATCGAGTGCTGCCATGACATGCATAAGAGTAGATTTTCCGCTTCCTGATTTACCAACAATA
Source organism: Patescibacteria group bacterium (assembly GCA_025450075.1). Taxonomy (GTDB): domain Bacteria; phylum Patescibacteriota; class Dojkabacteria; order JAKAPS01; family JAKAPS01; genus JANWIC01. The sequence continues at coordinate 18,437 of JANWIC010000007.1, forward strand.
GCAACACTTTCTCCATCATTAATAGTAAGATTAATACCATTTAATGCATCATAAGTATTTTTCTTGTTTCCGTAAGTTTTATGAAGATCTGTTACTTGAATCATAATGATTGGTTACTTCTTGATTATATCCAACTAGGGAAGTGTTGTATAGTATAATTAATTAAAGAACAATTCTATAGAATATATTATCTCAAATTCCCATTATTGCAGTGGTCGAAGTTTATGAGGAGGTAAAAGATATTAGAATACAAAGAGTTTCCTTTACTGTTTCGACAGATCATGTGAAATTTATACTCAAAAAGAATTCAACTGATTCCTTGTGCTTTTAAATGTTAGTTACATGGTAAATACCTATTTATTTCATCCAGACGTATTAAATATGCATAATCAACAGTATATTTGTAAAGATTTAACGCCGTTGGATTTTGAATAAATATTTTTTTGATTAATAATGAATAAATCTTAACAATATTATTATCCTGTCCTTCTTCGTTTAAATAGTGCTGAACAAGATCTTTAGCTGTAAAGTATGATCTTAATTCATATTCTAAAAGTATTTGCACAATCTTATCTACATCATTAACTAAGGATGGATCGTGTTGAGTAGCTTCGGGGAAAAGAAGAGAACTACAATATATCCAGTTTTGAATAACTTCTTCAGGAGTACAGGGTTCAATTGCAGTATGTTTTAAAAGGTCATCACTTTCCGTAGTTGACATAATAGATTAAATAATGTGGGGGGATTAATAATTGGTTGAAGTTTCTTTCATAGAAAAGACTATAGTAAAGGCATTATATCATAAATTAAGACTTTTTTCATTTCATTTTTCTCATGAATTATGATATTGCAATGCAATATTACTCATAACTGTATTAAAATATGCCAAAACTCCGACCCTACTTATTGCCATTTTAGTTCCTTCAATATATTCATTATGTAAGGCATACAAGGTAGCTGCTGCAATGATTGCTTGTTCAACTATTGCTTTGGCCATTCTCATTCCCGTACAATGAACTTCTCCTGGGTTGGCTGCAGTAATGTCTGCAAATTGCTCAGCAATTTCAGCCATTTCTCCAGTAATACGTCGACTTCCATTATTTTTGTATCTATTTTCAAGATCATCATACATATTTCTTCTAGTTTCATCTAAGCTATATTGATTATGTTGATATGGATCTACTTTATCTAAACCAATAAAATTTGCTTTAGGTAAATTAATTTGTATAAATTCTAGTAACATTTCATCAAGTGGAACACCTGAAAATATTAGATTCGCTCCTTTGAGTGCTAATCCAAATGCAAATGCAATTCCATCAATTCCTGCATTTGACTTTACAAGTACTAATTCCAGTGCTGGTATTAATTCAGGTATTTGAAATCCAATTTCTAGGATTGCGTCTATAATGCTTTGATTAATAGCATCTCCAAAAGTCATTCCATCTTGAAAATGCCCAACTATTCTACCTGAAAGCGGAGGTAAAGAAGGGTCATAATTTGACCCTTCACATGTTAATGTTAATGCGGTATTTGCTTGTTTAACTAGGGGACTTAATGCAGGCGGAAAGGATGTCTCTCTTCTATGACCTTCTGGAATTGTTAAAAGTAATTCTCCATTAGGCCCTGAAAATGCATATTCTCCTTCTTTATAATAGGTAGGTTTCATTGTAGAATATGCATTACCTGAACTAACCCATGTTGATTGTATTAACTCCCAATTCTTCCAGTAACGCTCCATTTGCATAGGTGACAGGGTAGGAATCTTTACCTCGGGTATTAATTGTACATCAGATTCTATATCTCCCATTTCTACATAATGATACATCCAATTATATCACTATAGGCCATATTAAGTCCATCTTTCAATATTTGTTTATTTTTATTTTGACATGTATTGAAATGGAAAATTTATTGCTATATCTTTATTATTTCGTTATCTTTATTGCAATATCTGAAGAAAATGAAAACGCTTCTCATTGACAATGGAACTTCATACCTTTATCAACTGATTAGTCATTTGGATAGGATGTGCAGCGATGTAGAAGTAAAAATATTGTGACAAATTTTTAATTATCTCAATAAAAATTAATTATCCAATCCTTTTTTCAGTTGAGAGTACATAACATCTTTGGGAGCTTTTTGTCCTGTAAATAATTCGAATTGGAAAGCGCCTTGTTCAACCAACATTTCATGACCATGGATTATGTTAAAATTCTTTTCTTGTGCCTTTTGTGTAAATTCAGTATTATTTCTTTGAAAGACTACATCAAGTGCTATCCTGTTTTCAAGGAATAGTTCATTTGAGTCTTCAGATTCATATTTAGGCGGATATGTACTTAATTGTAAGAAATGACATAACCTGCAATCGCAATCTTCTTTACTTTTAGTTCCTACGGAAGTAGCATTAATTAACACATCATAATCTTTAAATTTTCCGGAATCGTTTATATCACCATATTGAGTATCAAATTCTTCAGCAATCTTTTTTGCTCTTTCTACATTTCGATTTAAAATTGTGATATTGGCATTATTTATTTTGAGTCCATACGTAATTGCTCTTGCTGTTCCACCTGCACCTAAAATTAAGACATGCTTATTATGAAGATCAATTCGCTGTTTCAATGTAGTTAGGGCTCCAATCCAGTCAGAGTTAAATCCTATTAAGACTCCGTTATCATTAAATACTGTATTACATGCTTTAATGGCTTGTACTGCCTCATCTGTATGATCAAGGTATTTGATAACAGCTTCTTTAAATGGCATAGATATACTGTATCCAAGAAAATTGAATGATCTCATAGCATGTATTGCATCTTTTATATTCTCAATCTCCCAACCATGGTAGATATAGTTTAGGTTCAGATAAGCAAAACCAGCATTATGCATAAACGGTGACTTTGTCATTTTATTGGGAAAACCAATAGAGGCACAGATCTTCGTATTTGGGTTGGGAAACTGATATGTTCTCATTTTTTTAGATAATTTTTGACCTTCTCCACACAAAATCAAAAAAATTCTTCATTAATTCTGTAATAGTCGGATCATCTATAATTACCGCGATAATATGCATAGATTGGGTGTTGTGGATAGCAACAAAATCATTATATATATTAACACCGCTTGTAACGGGAAAATCTTCCGGTAAAATCCTCACTTCTTTATATTGTTCTTTGCTGGTCCTATGAAATGTCATATCTGAATCAGCTTCATCAATCAGCATATGAAGATATGTCCCTTGTTCAATCCTTTGTTTAATGTGTTCATTCCAATATTCATCATCTTGTGGAATAAGGTCGCCAGTTGCAGCATTACTCATTACCTCGCGTATAAGGGGAGGATGTGAAAGGAGTCTTTCATCATATATCCGCTTAACTGCATTTTCTCCCTGGTATACCTTAACATGAGATCTATTGATGCTAGTTCTCATGAATTCTGGTAATTCTGAGAGGAATATATCTAATTTTTTTAATTCAATGTCAGCTTCAACTTTTTTCTTAGTGATTATATCTTTTAATACAGATATATCTTCAATAAATAGCTTTTTATCATAATTTTCCCCATTCGTTGCGACAAGCCCCTTTTCTTGAAGTTGCTTAGCTGCCTTATATGCTGATGACTTATCCATTTGGATGGTATTTGCAATTTCTGTAGCATTTGAAGGACCTTGTTTTAAAAGGGCAAGATAAAAGTTGATTTCATTCTCAGTAAAATTATTCCTGCTTAATATCTCCCTTATTTGAATAATTGTTTCTTCCATAGTTTAAATCTATTGATGACATTGTATCAGCGAGAAAGAAAAAATGGAAATTCAAGTAGTAGAGAAATCAACTACAAGTATGTGAGTTAGGAAATATGCTATCTGAAAAGATTCCTAAGTTGAGTTTTCATCAAATTCAATTTAAGATATAATAGCGTCAATATTTATAATAATTTCTTCACTAATTATGAGTAAATATGTCTATCTCATGTCTAAAAACCCATCTAAAATATTTGCTGCAAAAAAGGCTTTTAGTGAGTATGAAATTGAATTAAGATCTTTGGATTTTGAAATACCTGAAATACAAGCGGATACTAGTGTAGAAATTGCAAAATACGCAGTTCAGCAAGCTTGGGAGATATTCCATGAACCAGTAATTCGGGAAGACCATAGTTTTTTTATCGATGAATTAGGTATTCCAGGTCCATATATGTCATATGTTGAGCGTATGATTGATATTCAAAAATTAACTAAATTACTTAGTATATTAAATTCTAAAAAAGGCCATTTTACGGTTGGAACTGCATATATGAGTAAAAAAGGGGGGTTACATGAATTTTCTTTTGATGTTCCTATTGAATTTGAATCAGTACCTAGAGGAAGGGAAACAACTAGTTGGGATAGGATAATTCGTTTAGCAAATGAAACAAGGGTATTTACTGAATATCCAGAAGAAGAAAGGATGCATATTTGGACAACAAATTACAGAAATATCGCTAATTTGATTGCATCTGAAGATTAATTTAAAACAGCATTCTACAAATCTGGAAAAAGTAAAATGTTTCAAACTTGGCTATGAAATATTAAGTTAGCATTATTCTTAACTTCATTTTACTTAATTCCAAATAAAGCTATTAGCTATCTGAGCAGTTTCATTTTGATAATTTGGGATATGGTTAAATAGAATAAAACAAGCTTTATTATCCTTCGTTAGAGTGTATAAAGTATAATTACCGCTTGAATCAATTCCTTCTGTTTCATATGCTTTTGCTCGACTTGCTAAAGTTTTATCTCCAATTGCTATTTCGGCACCTGAAGGAGTATTTTTTACCACCAAGTTTTAGCGTCATATTTGTTGGGGTTTGTAGAACAATTAATCTCTGCAATGTCAGGAGTTGGAATATGGGGTTGAGTAGTAGTTTTAATATATATGAGACTTGTATCGTTTGGATTTGCTGCAACAACCAAATAGAGAATTGAGGGATACTTAATTGTATATTCCCAAATACCGTTTGTATAGGAATTCCAATGTGCGGGAACTGTTACAGAAGGAAAAGCAGTTGGAAAGGTTGTTGGATTTGCGGAATATTTATTTTTAGAAATTTGTGAAGATAATATATTTTTTTGATGAACAAAGTATACGATAAAGTAAATTATAGCTACTAGTAAAATAAGTATACAGAGCTGAATTATTTTGTTTTTCTTAATATTTGAAATTAGCATCATTTTTCTTAATTAAAAATACTTCACGATACCATTATTCTTTGTGATTGCTTCTTCAACTGATTTGTAATGCATTATAGTAATGGGAACAACTTTTTCCAATGACCAATAATTTCTGCCTTTTGGAGAAACATTCTCAAGAAGTGTAAATTTATCTTCTGGAACTTCATAAATAAATATTTCAGTCTCTAATCTTGATTTATATTTTTTAGGAACTTGGAAAGTAAGAATATTTTGCTTATCGTAATATAAATCAAATCCTTCATTTGATCCCCATGGAAATGCATGTGCAGATGCATAAGCGGGATCATCTGTTGCATAAACTGCAGGTGGGACATCGTAGTCAATTTGCCCGGGTGTATATCTTTTTCTTGGTTCTAATTCTTTTATATTTGGAACAATTGTTCCATGATATAGTTTCATTCTTATTTTATGTTTTAAGTTTTCATTCTACTAAATGTTTATGCTGATCTGGATACCATTTAGGGCAGCTTGCTACAATAAGTTTTAAATGGTCTCCTTTTATCCAGTATTTTTCGCTTCTAGGGATTAGAATCATATCACCATTGGCTAAGATATATTCTGTATTTTGAATGAATACAATTCCATTCCCTGATTCAACGTACCAAATTTGATCAACACTTTCATCTATATCTAATCCTCCCTATTCTGGATATGACCCATTAATATGGGAAATTACTAGTTCCATAGAATCTAGAGGAAGATTATAGTCGAATATATTGGAATCATTTTTTGATTGTGTAGAAATTGCTTGAGATGCTTTCGTTTGTAAGTTCATATTTCGTATTTATAAGATAAAATTATCATCTATATTTTAGATTAAGGATAATTATTTGAATTTCAAAAAAAGGGAAGTGAAACTAAAAATTTAAACTCAATCTTATATAAAAAATCTGTAAGAATTATTTTACAATGTTAAATCTGTTCACCATATTTCCGTCAATTTCCACCTTCCCGAGAAATTCTTCAAGGGATCTAATCCAGACAATTCCTTCTCCATAATCTGAACGATAGATTACAGCAACTGTTTCAGTTGCTTCAATTACACCCAATCCAAGGATTGTATAAAATAAATCAGGGTGTTTGTAATGATACCACTGTTGACCCTCGTGAACTTGTTTTGCAGCTTCATCAAGTTCTTGTCGTAAATCTTGTTGATTTTCTGCCATGTTTTCTGATGAATTATGTACCAATTATACATGAGTAATTATGAAAAGCAAGAAAGATGGTTTTGAGTTTGTACTACGGATTCCGGAAGCGTCGGACAGTATTCGAACTTGGTTTATGCATAATCCTCTTTATTACTCTTAATTTTTTTTGAAGTAAATAAAATAAACAGAGGCAATTTTGAATATGATTCCCAAAATCTCAAGTCCACTTCTTTGACTGCTTCTAATGGCTTTGGTTCCACGATTCGTTCAATTTGAAAATTAGTTTCTTTGAGCTCGTCTGTCATTTGTGAAATAGGTCTAGCAAAGAAGCTAATAGTAAAGTCTGTACTCCAACTGTCACTTCGTATTTCATTGTTAAAATAGTCGCCAAATATTTCAATTGTTTTGCTTAGTTTATTTTTTCTATAACCAATAATTCTGGAAGTTTCATTTTCATCCTTATTTTTGCACGCATTATCGAGTAGGGGGTGGGTTGTTGAAAATTGAAGTAGTCCATCAATTTTCAATACCCTGTTAATTTCATTTAACAGATTAATCCAAGATTGAACATAATGAAAGGTGAGTGAGGAATAGACAAAGTCAAAGGTGCTATCTACAAAATCAAGCTTCTCCATATCCATCACAAAAAATTCAATTTCAGGGAATGCCTTCTTTGCTTGTTTGATCATTCCTTCTGATATATCAATTCCGACTACTCTATTAGCCCCAAGTGATTTTAAATGAGCACATTCCTCACCTGTTCCACAACCTATACAGAGTATATCTTTTCCCTCTAAGTTTGGAAGTATTTTATACATCGCTGGCTTTTCCAAATATTCATGAGCAATATTTGATCCTTTTCTAATATCTTTAGCCCAGGCTTCTGCATTCTTGTTATATGATTGAATGGTAGATGGATCTGTAGACATAAGTTTATGTAATTTATGAAAGTATAGCAGATATAATTGAAGAGTTGTATTTCAGTTTGTTCGATTTTCGAAAACGGAGAGAGTTAGACAATCTTCGAACTCATTTCATGTATCAAACTTCGAAAGTTCAATTCCTTAATGATTAATAACCTCAATCTTTTTATCAGTAGCATCAAGTTTAAAGATTCCTCCTATTGGATAAGTAATTCTAGGGAAAGTATGACCAAAATCAACATTCCTGATTTAAGCGTAATTTCAGTACCCCTTCTTCTCCACACTATAAAGAAGATTGAACTTTGCTTATTGCAGCTATATTTCCAATACCTCTTCCAAGCATCCCAAGAAAAGCTCCACCAATTGTCGCAATAGGAAGAACAGTTATGAAAGATCGCATATTATCATCATTAATAAAGTCCCGCATTGTATGATATGTATGCTGGTTGGCAAATCCCCATATTTTATCTGATTGTTGACTTACAATGTTTAAGAACATATTATCAACAACAATAAAAGTTACAAGAATACATGCAGCAGTAATAAAGGATGTAACAGCACCTCCGATAGCAGCATCTTTCAATGATTTTGTCTTTCTACTTGCAATAATTCCTCCAATTGCAATAAGAATAAAATATCCAAAGTATGCTATGGTAATAATAGATCCGTTATCAGGAGCGTTGTTTGTAAAAATTACATTTGTAAAGACAACTGCAATGGAAGAAATAACTCCAAGAACAATACCAAACCAAAATTTATTCATGGTATTTTTCCTTCTTGTAAGAAATAAAATAAAGTATTCATGTATAATATTTTTTAATTCATCCAGAATTGTTTTTATCCAAAATATCATTCCAATGGTATAACTTAGCTTCTCATCATTATATCTATCGGCAAATGTTTGCATCATTGATTTTTGAAATCTTTTTTTAAATTCTTTTGGATAGAATTGAATGATGCTTTGATATAAAGTTATTGCCTGTTTCATAATTGAATTGAAAGAAGATTGGATAAATTACTACTTTGTACTAAGAGAGTAATATCATTCATCCGTTGAACCTCAGCTCCTAACGCTTCACTACCCTTTTTGGTAATTCGGTAATACTTTCTTGGCACAGCATCTACACCTTTTTTCTCCTCGCTTTCCTCAATAAGCTGATCTTCAAGCATACGCTTTAATGAGCCGTACAGTGTACCGTTTCCCATAGAAATTTTTCCGCTACTATCATTTCGTACTTGTTTCATAATTTCATACCCATGCATTTCTTTTCTTGCAAGAGCAAGAAGTATGTAAAAGACAGCTGGTGTTAATGGTTTATATGTTTGAATGATTTTCATATACTTATTATATGTCCGTAACAGACCTATCGTCAATAGGTGAAGGTGAGAAAATAGCCCTAACATCTCATCCTCCTATCAAATGGCAGCACTGGTAACTATTGTTGCTATAGGAGGATTTGTTGGTTTGGACAAAACGGGAGGAGATAGACGTTCTTCGAACTCATTTTATGTTCCAAAGTTTAAACGTTGATTACAAATTATAATTCTTCTTCAAAAAGATAGGTTTTTCTTGCAAAGTGTGTTTTACAAGTTATTCTATACAGATCAATAAATTGATATAATCTGAATGTTATGAATAAAGATAAAATAAGTCAGTTCTGCAAGATAATATTTACATGAACCTTTACTACATTAAATGAATTAATAAAATGAAGATGATCTATGTGACTTTAAATAATGTTGATGAAGCAAGAAAAATAGGCAGAGAACTGCTAGATAAGAAATTGGCTAATTGTGTTAATTTCTTTCCTATTACCTGTATGTACAATTGGGAAAATGAGATCACAGAAGAGCCAGAAGTAGTTCTCATTATTAAAACACAAGATGATATGTTTGAAGCAGTCGAAAAAGTCGTTAAATCAAATATTGATTATACTGATTTTATTGGTCAGATTCATGTTGACAAGATCAATGACGAATTTCAAAGTTGGCTCAACGAAATTGTACATTAACCATTATATTTATGTTAAATAAACAACAAGCTCATCTTGGTGCATTTGAATTTGAAGGAATCTTACAATCCACTACTTTTGTAGAAACTGTAGATGTTAAAACAGGTGTACAGTGTGATGTGTATACATTTGATAATGATAAATAGAAAGACTTAGGAATAATTCATATTGCAGCAGGTTGTAAGACCCCATTACAGAAGGTATTAAAAGGAGATAAAACAATTGAGGGGTATATTTCAGGAAGCGGGAAACTTATTATAATTAGAATTGATGGCTCAAAGGTTGAGTACACTGTTGATGAATCAACACAAAAGCCATTTGAGATAATAGTAGCTATTGGAGAACAAATGCAATGGCAAGCTGATCCAAATTCTCCACTAGAGGCTTATGAGATTTGCTATCCTCCTTATCAAGATGGTCGGTACGAAAATCTTCTTGAAGAAATCGGATTTCTCCGTTCTCATCACTCATTAATATCAATAATATTTTCAAGCAAGAAAACGTATCTATCGAAACGAAAATAACGCCTAACAATAGTGAGAAATGGAGCTTTGAGCCTGTTATGAGTTTAAAACGGAGAGAGAGAGATTCGAACTCTCGCGGCGGTTTCCCACCCTAAGGGTTTAGCAAACCCTCCCCTTCAGCCACTTGGGTATCTCTCCATAGCTAATTGCACATGGAGTATAACAAAAATTGAGATGCTTTCCAATAACTTGCTTATTGTATATTCGCCTGACGAGTTAGTTTCTTTATTTCGACGAGTGCCTTGGATCGATATCTTTCAGCAAATGAATAAAGTCCTTTTAGTGGAATCTTTTCAATATGTATCCCTTTCTTATCATCTTTAATCATGGAAAGTAATGCACCTGCGGACCATGCCTGCACTTTACATGCTTCAGAATATTCAAAGATTCTTCCTTCTTTACTGACACAATACAGTTCTGGGATATGTCCCAAATCCTTTATTGCTCTGGATAACTTATTTTTAATTTCATGTGCGTCTTTTTCAAAACCATAGCGTCGCAAACCTTCATAAAATATCCAGTTATCATGAGGCCAAATTGATCCGTTATGATATGAATGAGGGTTAAACATCTTTTCACCAGTTGAAAGTGTTCGAAGACCAAATGATGTCATCATATCATTTTGAAAAAGCCTGTTTCGGATCATAAGTGCATGCTCCTGGTCAACAACTCCGGTATAGAGTAAATATCCTGGGTTTGATGTGATGATGCTGAACTTATTGAAATCTTTATCAATTGCTGCAGCATAAAAGTTTTCTTCAGGCATGAAAAAACAATTATGGATGTTTTCTTGCAATTGCTTTTCGATTCCTTTGAAATAGTCAAAAAGCATTTTCCCTTCATCTGAAAAGTAGGGAAGCAATATATCAAGATGATGAATCATTTCATATTGCAATCCCTGCACTTCTATATATGCTACTGGATAACTCGGAAGTGACCCGTCTTTGTATGAAAGTGAATCAAATGAATCTTTCCAATTCTGGTTTGATATTCCGTTTGGATTCATCCTTTGTGTTGTTACAAACAGGAAATTGTTCTGGTGATTTTTTATCCAAATGAGGGCTTCCTCAATTGATGAAATAAGGGAAGCAATAGTATTCGTATCTCTTGTGTAATGTAGGTATTTTTCTGCTAAAATAACATACAAAATTGTTGCATCAACTGTACCGTAGTATGGGAAATCCCATCCATTTGCGACAAGAGCTTCATATACCTCATCTTTTATAACTCTATCCTCATGAACGATCTTCCCTCTCTCTTCTTCTCTTTTTTCATTGTATTCTTTCCCTTGGGTTTGCATCAGTTTAAGAAGCGTGAATTTTGCAACTTCAGGGTAAAGTTTAATAAGCTCTAGAGAAGTAATAGCGGCATCTCTGCCAAAGAAGCAATGGAATTTACCTAGACTGGCATTTAGCCATCCGTTTTCATTCCGTAAATCGTGAATGTTGTGTGTTGCGACAGATTTAATATTCATGAGAAAAGCTTTTGGGAATAACATTTATTGCTCATAATAATATACCAGTATGTCATTTATGTCAAAAGTATCATATAATTTAAAGGTACGGGAAAACCTGGCTATTCCCGATGAGTTTTCACTTCAACAAAATTTAAAAAATGGAATATTTTTTAGCAAAAACTGATCCTGATACCTACTCTATTCAAGATTTAGAAAAAGATAAAGAAACTGTATGGGATGGAGTACATAATTTTCAAGCAATTAATGTCATCAAATCGATGAAATTTGGTGACAAGATGCTTATATACCATAGCGGTGGTGAGAGCGCAATTGTAGGAATAGCAACAATTGTATCCGATCCTAGGAAAAACGAAAAAGATCCGAGACAAAGTTGGGTTGTGGATGTTCGCTTTGAAAAGATTTTTGAAAAACCAGTTACATTAAAAGAAATAAAGGAAAGTGGAATGTTTAACGACTGGAAGCTTGTGTCTCAAGGAAGGTTATCAACGATGCCAGTACCGAAGGATTTTTTAGACTGGATTCATTAATATGAATAAGCTAACCAGCGAGATTTAGCATGTTGTAACATAAGTTGAATTGCATGACTAAGCTGTACATGAATTGGACTAACCTTTATGTTATCAGGTATTGATTCCCATATTCCGGGTCTTTTTAATTTGATGTTTCCTAAAATCCTATCCATATATTCACCATCCCCATCAATTAATCCTAAAATCTCTGCTGATACACTTTCGATTAAACTTCCTTCTTGAACAGTAAGATTTCTTTCTAATTGTGAAGGTGTAGCACGTACCCATATTTTTCGAAACTCTCTAAATTGAAACTGGGTATCAATTGGATCATTTGAAAAAGGGTATTGGTTTTCAAAATCATAAATTGTTTGGACAACTTGATTTGCAAAAACCTTTTCAAAACTATTTGGAGCTGATAAGCCTTCTTGAGCAAGAACTGAATTACTCATAATTGCTGGAATAAATCATTGAGATCATATATGAATAGTCAATTGCTGTCAAGCTAAGGAATTCGTATTGCAGAAATATCAGCTAAACTGATCCAAGCGGCCATCGACCCAAATCCCTTTTTGTTAATTTTGAACGGTTCAACAATTTGAGGATTTGTAATATGGATAAATATAGCATATCTTTTATTCTTGAACCTCTCGAAAAAATTAGAAATGTCACTTTCTTCAATGCCATCAGGAATGTAGTAGGTATTTAGAAGCTTTTGTATCTCTTCAGGGGAATTGCATATATATTGCTCAACATTTGTAACTGTTGCTTTAAGAATAACCGGGCCACCTGTATTTTTGAAATAAATGATATCTCCTTTTTGCACAATATCCCATGGCTTTGATTTATTCATAAACCATCTGGATTCGATAGTTTTTGCCCCTTCCAAAATCTTTGGAATCATATTCCAGGTAGGGGTCATAATTGCTACATGTTCCATCTCAGATAATAGAATTGATATATCTGCCTTCTTTGAAGGCGAGTATATTTTCAATTGTCGTATCCAAAATACGATAAATTGCTTCTTTACTGTTAAATGCGTTATGAGGAGTAACTAACACATTCGGTCTGGAAAGCAGGAAGTGGTTTTCAAGAGCTGTCAGCATGCTTGATTGTTTAAATTCTTTTGTAAGAAGTTCTCGCTCTTCTTTTATGAGTCCTTCTTCTTCCAGCACATCAAGTCCGGCGGCAGCAATGATTCCTTCATCCAGCGCTTTTACTAAAGCATTTGTATCGATTAAGCCTCCTCTTGATGTATTGATAATAATGGCACCATGTTTGATCGTATGGATATTATCCATATTAATAATATGATGGGTTTGTTCATTATCAGGGATATGAAGTGTAATAATATCTGATTGGCTGAGAAGTTCAGGCAGTTCGACATATCTCACTCCAAATTTATCAATTAATTCTTGTTTTTGAGTACGGGAAGCGGCAAGGATATGCATTTCAAATCCCGCTGCAATTCGAATAACATGTAACCCAATATTTCCTGTGCCAATGACCCCGATTGTTTTTCCTTTCAAGTCAAAACCCTGTAATCCCTCAAGAGTAAAAATTCCTTTTTTTGTATTCTCAATTGATTCTGGGATATGTCGGGATAGTGCTAATATCAAAGCAAATGTGTGCTCAGCAACTGTATTCTCTCCATATACCGGAACATTTGAGATTAGAATTCCTTTTTGTATTGCTTCTGATATAGCAATATGGTCATATCCGGTTGATCTGGTAGCAATAAATTGTAGGGAATGCAGATTATCTAATACTTCTTTTGAAATTTTAGAATAGATGAATCCCGATAATATATTGACATCAGCATATTGTGAAGGATCCACATTAGAAATGATATCGGTAAAAAACATAATATTATCATTTCCGAGTCTTTGGATGATATAGTCTTTTTCATCATCTTCAATTTCGAAAAATACGATTTTTTTGTCCATAGGAAGAGCTAATAGATAACATTGTGTATGAGTAATGAGCAATTGTCAAATAACTTTGACGTTGGGTTCAATTTACGCTATATTTTATATGTTCAAACTACATGCATGCATAAATATTTTGATATTTTTAACCACGGTTTTCTATCACTTTTTGTTGATGAAATTGTAGATGTCGATGGGTTCGCATTGATCTTTTCCAGCGCAAATGACGGGATGTATTGGAATGCTGCAAACAAGATCAATTTTCCTGAAACGGAAATTACAGAAACAGTCATTGATATCGAATTATTATTTTCTAACAAAAACAGAAAACCAGTATTTTGGATTTCTCCTGATGACCATCCCGATAATATGGAATATATTATCCGGGATAAAGGATACTCACATAAGGCGGTAGATAGCTGGATGATACAGCGAGACCCGAAACATGTCATTCCTGCTCCTTCATCGTTGTATATCCAGGAAGTACAAAATGTCCAGCAAATGGAAGATTTCATAAAAGTGTTCGGGATGAACTGGGATGACAGTGCTGGAACCTATGCATCAGTAATTCGCAAGAAAGCTTTCGATCCAATATTTTCCCAAACAAGCAAACTGCTTGTCGGATATGAAGGGAATACACCAGTTGCAATTACCGGATATGTTATATCTGAAAATGTAGCAATGGTACATAGTGTTGCAACAATAAAGGATAAAAGACGACATGGGTATGCAAGCATTATGTCCCAACAGGCAGTCAGCAAATCCCACGCTGATGAAGTTATCGTAAAAGTCGATGCGTATAGTGAAGCAAAAACCCTCTATTCAAAACTCGGCTTTGAAGATCTTGCCCAAATAAAAATTTACTGTAAATAGGGTTTTCCAAATTGTTCTCATTATGTATAATGAAGGCAACTTATCATTATGTTGAAACTGCCTAACGTAAAAATTGATGTGTCTTTGTATGAGATTACCGTCTTACTATTGCTTATAATTATTGCAATTTTTGCTTTACTTTACGTGCAGGAAACCTCACAGCATAAAACGACTGTAACACAAGTTTCTGCACTTTCGAAAAACCTTCAGACGAAGCAGGAGGCAATAGCATCGCTTCAAAATCAGATAAAGAAAGTTAATAAAAATTATGTGAATTTACAAAGTACAGACTTAAGTAAGCAGGAAGCAACTCTGCAGGCACAGCTTGACTCTGTGAATAATGCATTCAATACCTATACAAGCTTACAAAAACAAATTAGTGATGCAAAAAATTTAGGACTAAATACTGACATATTTACGACACAACTTGCCGCTATTTCACAACTTCTCCTTTCACAAGATTATTCGGATGCAATTTCTAGTGGAAATACACTTAATACAAATATTACGAATGCGGTAAATGCATATAAAGCACAAAAAGCTGCAGCTGAGGCAGCTGCTCCACCGGCAAACCTACCTGGAAGTTCATTTAATATTACGACGATTTCTGCACAAGGAAAACAGTATACTGTATATTATGTTTCTATCGATCTCACTTCCCCTAACTTGAAAATCATTACAGATACAGCAGATTCATCGGATTGCACAAATAACTGCAACCTATTAGATCTTATGACATATTATAATAGGGACCATGGTTTTGCTGCGATAAACGGTTCATATTTTTGTCCTGCATCATATAGTAACTGTGCGGGATTAACAAACTCATATGATTATCCTTTCTATAACTCAAATCTGAAGAAATGGATAAACCAAGGAGACTTGTCATGGATAAACAGATCAATATTTACATTTGATGGAAGTGCACAATTTTATGGAGATGGAACAACCTATCTTGGATCTAATGCAACCCCACCTGCAGTAAATGCTGGATTTGCAATGGCTCCGGGTCTTTTACATAATGGTCAAGTTATTGTAAATAACTTTCCGTTAGATACAAAATCCTCAACTGTTGCAGCAACACGCGGAGCATTTGGATTAAAAGGTAATAACTTAATCATTGCAGATGCATTTGGCTGCACAGTTCCACAAATGGCATATATAATGCAAGCGATGGGAGCTACTGAAGCAATCAATTTAGACGGAGGAGGATCAACAGCAATGATTTATAACGGAAAATATGTCTTGGGACCCGGGAGAGCTATTCCAAATGCGATAATTTTTGCAAGAGGATAAGGTCAATCTATAATATTATCTGGAATAGTGTCTGTACCAGTTTGCATTTCTGCAATTCCACTTATTAAATCAACCATATATTCAAAAGTGACACCCTTTATCATCAATGATTCACCTATTCCATTTATTATCTGTTGTCCCATTATTTCCCCAAAAGTTTCATAAATTCCAAGACATTTTTCAACAAGATCTATTGTGCGAGGATCAGGAAATCTAATAAGTAATTCATTAATCAGCTCTTCAATGACCGTATCTTTAAGTTCAACTTTCGAACTTTCATGCGCTTTTAATGTTTCTAGTCTCATAAGAATTAATTTTTCACACTTTATCGTATAACAATAGATATTGTCAATAAATGGCACATATCACTCAAGTATAGATCAATGTATGTTTGGGTTTACAAACCCTCCATTATCACGTATAAATAATGGACATGGAAAGAAAATAATGAAAAGAATTATTTCGATCATTTTCAGTGTTTTTGTCTTCTGTCTTATCCTATTAACAATAGGTGTCTTTTTCTATTTCAACAATATACCAAATGTAAAAGATGCTCCATCCCGGGTCCAGCATTTCATACAAATTCATAAAGGAATATATGTCGCAGGAAATATTCCTCAAAAATTGCAAGAAGCAACGATAGCAGTTGAAGACCGTCGTTTCTATTCCCATCACGGTCTTGATATCATTGGATTTGTAAAAACAGTATTTTTAGATCAGATAACAAAAACCCCAAATGGTGGTGCAACCATAAGCGAACAATTAGCAAAGAATTTATATGTCAACCAGGAAGATTCTGTAAAGTCGAAACTTGAAACTGCCGGGCTTGCAGTAAAGCTGGAAAGGAATTATTCAAAAGAAGAAATATTGACGATGTATGTAAATGCAATATATTACGGAAATTTAGAATACGGGATAGGTAAGGCAAGTCAAGGATATTTCCACTCGACTCCTGCAAACCTTGATTGGGCACAAGCATCTTTATTGGCAGGTCTTCCACAAGCACCAACATATTATAACCCAGAGAAAAATTTGCCTGCTGCAAAAGCAAGACAACAGATTGTCCTGAATGCTTTAGTAAGGCAAGGCTTCATATCTCAAAAGCAGGCAGAGGATGCATATAATGAGAAATTAAAATTCTTTTGAACATATTGCTTTCATTTTTCCTTCGAGATATAATCCTCATCATCACACTATCATTATGGCTATTACACAAATAGAACAAGATTCAACTATCCAGGAAGAATTACTTATAGGAGTAAAGGATATTTATCTTATGCATATGGATTTAACGACCAATAATCCTTTTTTGCAAGTAATGTTATTATCTTTAGTTAATACATTTCCTGCCCATGAAGATACTCAAGAATTAGTTAATCCTGATGTAATCTCTTGGTTAAATGGTATTCAGGGGTATTTAGAATTTAAAGGGGTAGATGAATCGATTCTCTCCTTATTTAATAATCCATCAAGAGCAGTTATGTATTTTACTTCTCTCGCATTCCTTCAAAAATTAGATAAAGATTCGTTAGGATGGAGTGAACAATATCGTCAAAATGATTTACCGAAAGTTTCCGGTGAATCAGTAGATAATGCATTGATGTGGTATGAAAATAGAGATGGTGTTACAATACCGAACGAGCGAAGAAAAATGATTGAAGAACAGAGAGAAACAATGGAAATGGTATATGGATGTTTTCCAACAATAAACCAGTTATTTAAAGATTGCATTGAAGTAAATTTCTTACTATATCTTGCAATGAAAATAGAACATGAAAATACTAATGGTCATTCATGGCGATTAAGTATATAATATTGAGCTCGACTTTCCATTTTGTTATACTGTCTCGACATAAGTAAGATTCAATGGAGGGAGATAATATCAAGTTAGTTGATGTATTTGGCTCTGGTCAATTTAGAAATGACTTATTTCCCACTTTAACGTTAGAAGAATTAATTACTTTTCCAATTTCAACACAATTATTACTGGATACCCAGGATGGATTACGGACATCTAATCCCCTATTAGCTGATTTTATTGCTTCCCTTGTTCTTCAAAGTCAATCTCTTCACCCTGAAACGGAAAATATAATCCCTTTTTGGAAGTTATCTGATGTTTGGCATAATATAATTAAAGAATTTAGAAATGAGACTGGAAAAAGAGAAATATTATTGTATATGAAAAATAGGGAAATTTTAGAAAATGAATGGCTTTGCATGATTTATATATTAAACCTTTTTGTTCTACATCTTTTTGAGTATAGACAAATGGAACAATATCACGAATTAGATGAATCGGATATTTTTGCTCAAACTGAAACATATGGTCATCAAACCCCTCTTGGATTTCCGGTAATTTCAAGAAGTACAATTGATAATGTATTGGCACACAAATCTAATATTTATATATGGACACAGTTTATCAACCGTAATAGAGAAAAATTTGAAAAAAAGAATCCATTTTTACTTTCTGAAATCAGGAATACTTTTAATTTTCCTGATGAGTGGTATTATGAAACATTTCTAGAAATACTTACAATAACTTACGCCATATTAGAATTGCAAAATTTGAGCGATACACCAAGATCAATTAATATGTCTGGACTTCCAAGGCTTTGTGGTTGGATGGTAGATGATCTTGATCCAAATTCATTACATTTGCATCAAAGGTATGCATTAAATAAAGCAAAAAGTACTATCAAACATGATTTTGAAGAAAATCAATATTTATCAATGGCTATTATAGATCTACTTGAAATGGGGCAAATAGATTATACGGATGATATAATGAAATTGCTTGCAGCCGCAGAACAACTTGTTGCTAGATTAAAATTTGCTGATGTTGTACATGCTCAAATAAGTAAGAGTAATGAATGTTTTTATCCTAGTAATTTTCAGGTTTCTCATATTTTAGTAATTGATGCATACAATAGACAAAATGAAGAAATTGAAATGAAGTTAGAAAAATCTTCACCAATCCATTTAAATTGGTTTATTTCCAGAATTTGTATGGAATTTTTTTCCAAACTTAATCCTTCAAAGCAAAAGGCATATAAAAACGTATTACTACGGTTTGTCTATTTGCTCAATAATTCAAGAGATATTCTTGCCCCCCTTGAACTATCATAAGTTTACTAGTTACCATTTACTGCTATGCTTCGACTTGTTATACTGCAAATACTTTATATCTTTCTTATGAAAACACAACCGATTTATTTAGAAGATTCGTATCAACAGGAAATGGATGGAGTCATAGAAAATGTGTTAGATGAAAGTGAAGGTCGATATAGGCTAATTCTTGATAAAACTGTATTTTATCCAATGGGTGGTGGACAGTCTACAGACCAAGGTATTCTTGAATGTCCTGAAGGGAAAATGGAAGTATATATGGTGATGATGAAAGATGGTGAAATCAATCATTATGTGAAAGCTATTATGAAACCAGAGATTGGACAAAGAGTTCATGGAAAAATAAATTGGGAAAGAAGATATGGAAACATGCGCAAACATTCAGCAGGTCATGTAGTCGACTTTGCACTTTATCTCCTTGGTTATTCACCGAAAACTCTATTACCCTTGAAAGGAGATCATGATAAAAAGCCTCAAATTGTTTATCAGGGAAGCGTAGATACTCCATTGCAAGAAGAAATTGAAAAAAAAGCAAATGAGCTAGTCGCACAAAATATTTCATTTTCATGGGCATTTAAACCTCTTGATGAAGTTGAAAAGCAAGTTATTTATCTACAACCAGGACTTCCTGCAAATAAACCATTAAGAATTTTGACTCTCGAAGGAGTGGGATCAGTGGCAGATGGTGGAACTCAGGTACATCAAACTGCTGAGATTGGCCATATATCGATAACTCAGATTGATGTTCATGATGGTCAAACCATAGTTTTCTATTCCATAGCATAGATATCACCAAGATTTGGTGTTATAATCCCCGAAATATCATTTATCATTATGAGAATTCAAGGCAGTGGATGGGATGGAATAAGATGGCTTCATGAACAACAGGATTTAATCCTACATGAAATGCGATCTAGGAAGATACTTGCATTTTTAATCAAAAATGCTTTAAATAATGGAGATAAAGTTGGTCTACGATATTATAAAGATGAAAGTCGAAAAAATATGCTAATAGAATTCACCTGGAATAGGGTGGATTATTATGTTAATCAATATGAGTTAAGAAAACTTACTCTTAATGAATTTGGACCAGTATTATTATTTATAGGAACGGCAAAACGACTCAGAATTATTAATAATGGTCAAGAATATTCTGATGTCGATCATCAATTTATTATTGCCCAGGGAATACTTAACGATGATGTGGATACAGTACAATCAGTTATGGCTGCATGGGATGAAAATATAGCAGCCTTAGTAGGTGCGGAAGATATACCATTTGGATTGTCCTAGTTTATGAGCAGTTCTGAACCAATTGGCCCTAATAGTAGACGCAGAAAACCTTTAAAAGTGCCTGATCTAAAATTAAGGTTAATTGAAGCGAAAAAATCAGAAAAGTGGTTTGTCCCTGAAATGGATGAAACTTGGCAAAGTATTGTATCTCTATTCTGGGATGAAAATATTTATAATGTAGTAGAGTATATTTCCTGGCAGCCATTTGAAAGTGAGCAGGTTGAAGTTCATGAAATCATTGTATATAGAAATGTACAAGACTATGATAATTTAGAATTGTATGATATGAAACCTTATAGGGTATTAGTTGCTCTATTTTATTCGGAAGAATTTAATTTGTATCAGGGAGTCGTTATTGGTTGGAAAGAAGATGAGCTGATTGCTGAAGAATATATACTAAATTAATCTGGAATGAGAAATCAAATATGGAACACCGCCTCTGAATTTCAAAGATAGTAAGGTATTAGGAATCATTTTGTGAATTTGTTATACTCGTCTTGGCATGGATAAAAACATTGAAAGAAAATTACATACTTTTTTCTCCCATTATCCCCAGCATCATTTCAAAAAAGGTGAGACGATTATCGCATCAAGTGATAAAATTACTCATGTATATCTTCTTGAAGAAGGTCTTGTCCAGCAACGTATCATTACCCAGGAAGGAGAAGAAGTATCCGTCCATCTCTTTAAACCGTTATCATATTTTCCTATGATGGTTGTTATGAGTGAAGAAGAAAATGAATTTGATTTTGTAGCATTACAAAATCTTCTTTTATACAAAGCTCCAACGGAAGAAGTCTTAGCATTTTTGAATAATAATCATGATGTTTTATTTGATCTTGCTAAAAGATTTGCACAGGGAATTAATGGTTTAACAAGAAAGATTGTCACATTAAGCTATACCGATTCTCATGCGAAAGTCGCTTCCTTCATCTATTATTTTGCAAGCAGGCTTGGCATTCTTGAAGACGGATATATCCGGTTTCCGATACATGTCACACATGCTGATATCGCTTCGTGGATAGGAATTTCACGAGAAACTGTTAGCAGGCATTTTGTTATTTTAGAGCGAAAGGGATTCATTTCCTATGAAGATGAATTTATTCTTGTAAAAGATTTATCCAAGCTTGAGAAAGAAATTCATAAGCTTAAACGTTCTAAATAAATTCAAATTTTCCTGTTATTGTCTCGTTTGCTGGAATTATTCGTTTTCTGGTTTTATTATCTCTTGGCATTCCAGTTGGAAGCAAATAGCTTTGCCATTTCCTATTCCCAACAGATAGTTCAAGATGAGGAAGATCAACAAGTTGAGGTTCATCATCAACATCATATATCCTGTATTTTCCATTCACAAGTATATGATCAACTTTATGCGAATTATGTGAAGCAATGAGTAATTCACCAATTTCTGCAGCCCAAATCCAAGCATACGTTTTTGTTTTGTCTAAACTAAGAATTTTCATTTGTCCGTTTGACTCAATTAGTTGATAAATGCCTTGTTGAACGAGTTTAATCATAATGAATACTCAAATATATACATGCAGTGTAAATGAAGAAAGGTTACACAACAGTGATGCTTATCACTGTTCATTTTACCAAATAATAATACAACTTTCGTAAATCGCACTTCTTCAAAAAGTCTGATGAGATTTTGTTGGTTTACCGACTATACCTTATTTCTGATTTATGTGAGTGACAACTATCACTGATGGATAGCTAGCATTCTATTATTGTTAAGCTATACTTTTTTCAATTTTATGAATGAGCAAGAAAAACCTGAATCTTTTCTCATTATTTTAAGTAAAACTATGATAGAAAAAGTTCCCTCTTATGGGAACAAATTTTTTTATTCCTTAGGTTTTTTGTCAATGATCTCTTTTGTGATATTGATCATCACTGGATGTATCATGGCATTTGAAGGATCTACATGGTGGCTCACATCGACACTTGGGATATATACGAGAAGTGTGCACATGTGGGCAACGCAGGCATTTGTTATTTTTATGCTTTTGCATTTACTTATTGTTTTTCTAACATCAGGCTTTAAAAAACCCAGACAATTAACGTGGGTATTGGGAGGATTAATGTTTTTCTTTGTATTACTTGAAGCAGAGTTTGGATATGTATTACGAGGGGATTTCTCTGCGCAATGGAGAAGTTTACAGGGTGCTGATTTATATAATGGAAGCGGAATAGGTCAGTTTATTAATAATCTGAATAATATGCAGATTATTGGCATTCATGCTGTCCTCATTCCATTGATTATTATTAGCCTGTTATTCTTCCATTATCTTTTAGTCAAATCAAGAGGTATAGCTGCACCTTACATAAAAGATGTGCAATATACTGTCGTAAAGGCGGATCATACAATCCTTTTTATCCGCGGTGGTGTTCTTGCAGGAGTTATATTACTGCTTGCAATATTTTTTAAATCTCCATTTATCGCAGCAACCACCATTCAAGATGTTGCGACACAAGATCCTACTCTTCTAGCAAAAACACTCATTTCCGAGATGGATCAAAGTTCTGATACTGCTATATATCTGGATAATATAGATCCGTATACTTTTAACACGAAACAGGTATTTATTGAAGATCCATATATGCAATATATCAAGTTATATAATTCACCGAATATGCTATCAGCATTTGATAGTCAGGATTCTCGTGTGAAACTACTGGAACTGCAGGAAGCAAAGGACTACTTTGCTACGAATACTGATTATACATCTCTTCCATATTCAGCGAATCCGGTAGTTCCAGTGGTTACCACACTGGTTCGAATGGCACAAACTGGGCTTTATGAAGCGAGCTTAAGACAATCTCTTGAAAATGGTTCAAATGGGACATATGTAACACGTTTCTTGGCAGATACTGGGGTATTGCAGGATAAGGCAACAAACCTTTACCTTACTACAGACCAGTATGGCATGGTGAGAGATGAGTCAGGAGGAACTTTGCCTCCAGGAGCTTGGTGGTTAACTCCATTAGGTTTTCTGGATCACACGCTCCTTTCTACTGATCCTAATCAGGATAGAGATGGAGCAATCATTATTGGAACATTCATTCTTCTTTTATTGGCGTTTCCATATATTCCTTTCTTTAATAGACTTCCTGAACTATTTAGGATTGACCGCCTGATTTGGAAAGAGAAAAATGCGAAGTCTTCATGATGAGTATCTGATATAATGGAAGTATGAGTAATACGAGACTTCTTTCTGTCCATACTTCTGACGACTTGTATCTTAATGGGATACTCTCAGAACCTGATCATGGAAGTAGGACTATCATAATCCATACTCACGGCATGCAGGGAGATCTCTTCTCTCATATGCAGCTTTATGTGAGTAAATATCCAGAATATGGAGTTGCATTCTTATCAGGAGAGAATAGAGGTGCAAATATAATAAGGCGTTTTGATACAAGTACTGATGGGAAGATAATTGGCGGTGCATATGAGATTTTTGAAGAATGTGTATATGATATTGCTTCTTGGGTAGATGAGGCAGAAGAATTAGGATATGCAAATATCTGGATATCTTCACACAGTCTTTCTCCTGCTAAAATAGCATATTATCTCTATACAACAAAAGATCCAAGAGTAAAGGGAGTTATATTCCTCAGTCCATCTGATAATGTGGGACTTGTAAAAGACCCGATTGGTGCAGCTGACCATGCTATCTGCTTTCCAGAAGCATTGCAACTTATTCAGCAAGGGAAACCACAGCAACTTCTTACACATCTTTTATGGGGAGATAAGATGCTTTCTGCTAGAACTTATTTAAACCTTTTTAGCGATGAATCTGCAGCAAATGTCTTCCACTATTATGATCCTTCCCGAAGTTGGGAAGTTGTAGAAAGTATCCGTGTTCCTGTCATAGCTTTCAGTGGATCAGAAGATGATGGGATTTTACCCGTCATTGATCCACAAAAGGGGTTAGAAATGCTAAAAAATCATCTCTTAAAATCTCCTCATGTTGCAACACATGTATTTGAAAATGCCACACATTCATTTGCCGGATTTGAAGAAGAAATCATCAATCTTTGTGTTTCCTTTATTAATTCCTAATTTGGCATATTTTGCAGATGAAGAATATTCCAAAAAGGAGTTTTCTGATATTATTCTGGTATTCGAGGTAGATTTGTAAAATCAAAAGAAGTGATAGGGATAATTTCAGCAAAAAATATTAGCAGAAGATATACGAATTAAAGTTAATGGAAGTTAGAGGAATCAATGGGATACGGGGTTTTCTGCATCTTGCGTTGATTCAGGCTTTCTAATGAAATGTGCTAGATTATATTTAAAGTACATTCTACCACATATACTCATGATTTCAGAAACTGGAATTTCTCCTAAACCTTCAATCGTTAATAACTGTCTACAAATTTCCCGTTTTTTTAGTCTAAGCTTTTTTCCAAAGATTGGGCCAGATAATGCGTATAAAATATCTGCTCTCGGTGTCCGTTCAAATAGAAGTGGATATTTAATTTCGCCAGATTTTTTGGCACTTGGCAATTCTGCAGCTTCTTTGATTGTTTGCATTATCTCTCGTAATGAATCTTCACCTAACCGATGAAACATTGTTCTTCTACTTTCCCCTTTGGTATATGGTACCACAGGAATTGCCCCAGCCTCATATAGAATGTCACAATACGCATTTTGTAATTCGTACACTTGGGGTGAAAAAAAACCTCTTCGTGTATGATCAATAATTCCTAATACAAAGATTCGAGGCTCTCCTCTTCCTTCCTCAAGGACATGCCATCCTTCCCATACAACAAATCCTAGTAATTCATGGTGCTTATCAGCAAGACTTATAAGCTTATCACCGATTTCATTTATACATGCAAATCCTTCACTTGTAAATGCAAACACTTCTTTTCCATTTTTATGTGGACTATGAGGTGGTAGCCGATCCGAGTTAGGGGTTGTTAAATCTTCCTGTGCGCTCATATCGCTTGGGTTATGGAGGAAGTATACATCGAGTATTTCAAGAGCGCAAATTATGCGACTTCATTATTAATATTAAGATATCTAACAAGACACAAAAAAAGGAATATCGGTTTGGTATAAAAGAATAACTGAACAAATGATAGTAAAATAAAATGGTTATTATAACAAAAAGTTTCATGAAGATTCAGATTGAAGAATACTCTTAATTCCTGTACAATAAGCCTCGTATTATATATATATTATGGACACCACCTCATTGGAAAAACATGTTGAAGAGATTATCGGATTAGATGAGCTCAAAACATATCTGGCTGCCCATAAAACACTCCAACACTATATTGGCTTTGAAATATCAGGACTTGTCCACCTTGGTACAGGATTAATGACAGGAATAGTAGTTCGAGAACTTCAGAAGCTTGGAGTCAATACCTCATACTTCCTTGCAGATTGGCATACATGGATTAATAACAAGCTAGGTGGAGATATGGATTTCATAAATAAAGTGTCACATGAATACTTCGGTCCTGCATTAAAAATTTCTGCAAAAATTGCAGGTGCAAATGAATCAAAAATTGAACTGAAGTACGGAAGTGAACTTTATCATAATAACGATGATTACTGGAAAAGTATCATTGATATAAGCAAGAATTTAACATTATCGCGGGTTCTCAAATCAACTATGATTATGGGAAGAAAGGAAAGTGATTCAATGCAATTTAGCTTTCTCATTTATCCCCCTATGCAGGTAGCAGATATTTACGAAATGCAAGTAAATATAGCTCATGCAGGTATGGACCAAAGAAAAGTCCATGTTATAGCTCGAGAAGTTGCAGAGAAACTGGAGATCTCACCTCTAAAAGATGATGGAGGGAAGAATATAAAGCCGGTTGCTGTGCATCATCGCCTCCTATTAGGACTTCAAAAACCATCAACTTGGCCGATTCCTGAAGGAGTAGAGAAAGATTTTATCCGCACTGAAATGAAGATGAGCAAATCAATACCTGGTTCAGCTATATTTATTCATGATACTGAAGAAGAAATTAGAAGCAAAATCAAGAAAGCATTTTGTCCTGAAAAAGAAACAGAAGTTAATCCTGTCCTCAATTGGGCCAAAAATATCATCTTCCCCATTGTTGGTGAATTGAGAGTAAATCGTGAAGAAAAGTATGGTGAAAGCTTTACGGCGAAATCATACGAAGAGCTGGAGGAGAGATATGCATCAGGAGAACTTTTTTCACTAGATTTGAAAAATGCTGTTGCAGATATACTTGTGGATATGCTTACTCCTGCAAGAGAATACTTTTCCCAAGACAACCTTCCGGAACTTATTCAACAAATTAGAGATAGTCAGACAAGATAAGTGCCTTACACTAATTGAGGTCAGCCATAAAGTATGATAGAATCTTGATACTTTTTTGTATTAATGTGGAACATGACCGATTATCTTTTGCTTATTCCGAAACATTTCCTGAAAGTTTGCTGCCTCTTTTTGAAACTAATGAATGTGAACTTGCAGAAGAACTGCTTTGTGAACTTCATGCATGGGGCGTTTATACTAGAACTAAACTTAATAAAAGATATCTAAAATCAGGCATTATCAGTCCTAATAGGGACATAGCTAGGCAAGCAATTGAAAGAGGAAATGAAATATTTTCAGTATTAAATAAAACTCCTCTTTTAGTAGATACTAATCCAGAACAAGAACTTGCCATTCGGGTAACCGCCTTTGAAAAGATTCTTTGGCTGTTAGTTCCTGATGAGATAAGAAAGATTCTGGAAAAAACAAGTGAAAGAATTGCAAAGGTAATACCGATGGGATTTGGAATTGCTTTGATTGGTGGAACGGGGTTTGGAGCGGTATATGAAAGGATGCTGATGGGGCTGAATATAAAGAATGGAGATGTTGATATTAAGCATTTCGAAGATGATATTCTCCCGCCTCGTTTACAAATGATGATAAATAATATTATTCAAGATGAATTAAGAAGTAATTCTCTTGGTATGCGCTTATGTTCACACTTTAATGGAAATAATAGGGGAGAGAATAATCTTACACATGAAGTAGATCCTATTAATCAATTGGAATATGATGTCTTTTTTAATTTGTCTTTTCCACAAGATATTAATCAAAGAAATAGAGAAGCAATTTTTAAAAGGCTTAGTTATTTTGCAAGAACCGATAGGGAACGTTGGATTAGGCTAATAGAAACGATAATGATTAGAATAACAAAAAATCCTATTGAATCAAAATATATTTCTCCATGGTTAGCTATTCCTCTTCAACATGACCCAGTTGTCCATATTTCAAGGTTACGTATTTATCAACTTAATTTTGATATTTCAGAACAAGAGCTATTACGTGTCGCGCACATTGCAAAACTTGGGAAGAAACTTTATCAACTCCTCATACTTCGAATGCTACTTGCGACTGGAGTCCAGGAAGAAATTGCTTAAAGGCTGCTTTGATCTTGGATATATTGCATAATTTGCTTTGGTGTCATGTTGTAGTTCAGATGATTCATGATCCAGATTGATGCGACAATGACAACTACTACTGCTCCGAATGTAGATATAAAGAAGACAACATTCCACCGGGGAGCTGGCTCTTGTCCTAAATGGAGAAAGAATACAAGTTGCACAAATAATTGGATAAGTGCAATTATTAAAATAATTGGTAGAAGAATTTCATGAGGGATTTGTTCATGATATGAATTAACATGAATCAAGACAAGGATATATGCGAGAAATGTTAAAATCAAAGAGAGTATAAAACCTGCAATGTATGTTTTAAGTGTTTTTGTCATAGCGCGACTCCCATAAGATAGACAATTGTAAAGATAAAAATCCAAACAATATCAAGAAAATGCCAGAATAAACTCATCAAGGTAATTTTTCGTATTCCTCCTTGTGTCAATCCCTTTTTCAAGATGAAAATGATTAAAATAAGCATCCATAATAGTCCTGCTGTAATATGCAGCCCATGTGTTCCGACTAAGGCAAAATATGATGACAAGAAAGCGCTTTTTTGATATGTATGTCCTTCTGAAAATAAATGAGAAAATTCATACAATTCCATTCCTAAAAACCCAGCTCCAAGAAGAAAAGTTGTACATAACATCGCTATTACTCCTTTTAATTTCTTCTCATGAGCAAGAAGCAATGCTACTCCGCAGGTAAAACTACTTGTCAAAAGGAAAAGTGTTTCTACAAGGACAAATGGCATATTAAAAATTTGCGAACCTCCAACTCCTCCAAAAGTATTATTCCGTAATACAATAAATGCAGCAAAAAGTCCTGCAAACATTAACAAGTCTGTCATTAAGTATATCCAGAAACCTAAAAATGTTTTTTCGTTTTTTTCTTCATGCATATATGTGGTCCTTTCTTTCCTGTTCTAATTTTGCAATTTCTTGAGCAGTTAATATATATTCAGTTTCTTCATCAAAAGCCCTGATGATGAGGCATACCATCATTCCCACAAATCCTATACCTGCGATCAGAAACATATGCCATACCATTGCAAATCCAAATAATAGAGCAAATCCTGCAAGATAGATCCCAAACGGTGTATTTTTTGGTAATTCAAAATCTTTGTATTCCACATTTGCAGGCTGCGGATTTTCTTTCATTTCTTTTTTCATCTCCCAGAAAGCATCTCTGCCATGAACTTCAGGAATTACTGCATAGTTATAAAAGGGAGGAGGGGAAGATGTTGCCCATTCAAGGTTTCTGGCATCCCATGGGTCACCTGACAAGTCCATATTTTGTTTTCTATTTTTTATACTAATGATGATTTGTAGGATTTGGGTAGTTACTCCTGCAAGTATTACCATAAATCCAAGAACCGATATGATAAACAATGGTTGCCAGGCTGGATTTGTATAATGGTCAAGCCGTCTCGTTGCACCCATATATCCGAGAATATATAACGGGATAAAGGCAAGGAAAAAACCGGTAAGCCAGAACCAGAAAGCAGTCTTCCCTAATTTTTCATTCAGTTTAAATCCCATAAACTTTGGGAACCAGTATGTAATCCCTGCGAACAATCCGAATAATGCACCTCCAACAATCATGGTATGGAAATGTGCGACAAGAAATAGTGAGTTATGTAATTGATAATCTGCAGTAGGAGATGCTAGCAAGACTCCTGCAATACCTCCGAATGTAAAAGTTGCTACAAACCCTAAGAACCAGTAGAGCGAAGATGACAACACAATCCTTCCCCGATACATCGTTGATAACCAATTAAAGATCTGGACTCCGGTAGGGATAGCGATAATCATAGTTGAAATACCAAAGATTGCATTCACATCTGCTCCTGCTCCCATGGTAAAGAAATGATGAAGCCATACCATTAATGAAAGAATAGTTACAAAAATTGCTGCAAGAACTTGTGAGGTATATCCGGCAAGTTTTTTGTGACTAAATGTTGATACGACTTCAGAAAATATACCAAAAGAGGGGAGTACTAAAATATATACTTCCGGATGTCCCCACATCCAAATGAGGTTAATATACATCATCGGATTTCCGCCATTTGTGGTAGTAAAAAAATGCATTCCTAAATATCGATCAAGAGTTAACATGGCAATGGTTATTGCAAGAATTGGAAAAACAGTTACAACAAGAATACTGCTGCATAGAGTTGTCCATACAAAAAGTGGCATTCGCATCAAGGTCATGCCAGGTGCGCGCATCTTTAATATGGTTACAAGAAAGTTTAATCCAGCAAGCAAGCTTCCAAGTCCTGATACTTGTAAACTCCATATCCAGTAATCAACTCCTACTCCAGGGCTAAATTGCAATTCTGATAATGGCGCTTGAGCAAGCCAACCGGTTGCAGCAAAATCTCCTCCAAATACAAAGAACATATTAATGAGGATGGCACCTGCGACATAGAGCCAGAAACCAAGCGTGTTTAGAAAAGGAAATGCCAAATCACGTGCACCGATTTGTAACGGAACAACAAGATTCATTAGTCCAACTAATAATCCCATGGTTGCAAAAAATACCATAATATCCCCATGAGCAGTAAATATTTGCTGGAAATGATCTGCACTTAAGTAACCTGTTGACGATCCCACGGAAAGTGCCTGTTGCATCCAAATCATGATTGCATCTAAAGCTCCTCGAAAAAGCATAAGAAGCGCAACAATGATATACATAATTCCGATTCTCTTTGGGTCAGTTGAAGTAAGCCATTCATTCCATAGCCATTTCCACCGCTTTGTATACGTTAATACTGCAGCAGCTACAGCTCCCATCAGCATGAGGGTAAGTGTTCCCCCGATGGTATACCATACATGTGGTAGAGAGTTCCAGGTTAATTTACCGAATAGTAAGTTCCACATATTACATTTGGCTCATATATATTGTGTTCCCGTTTGACATATATTTTGCAACAATCGAATTAAACAGGTTCTTGTTTGGTTGGGAGAATTCTTTTCCTTGGTTATTTGTACTTGGCTCTACAAGTTTGTTATACCCATTCGTATCTAACATGTTAGCTGATTGATTAATTGATTGTACCCATTGAGAATATTCCTTATTCGATGTCGCTTTCACTGTAAAATTCATTCCTGAAAATCCTTCACCACTCATTTCAGCTGCACCACCAGGATAGTCTCCGGGTTTATTTGCCATGAGATGTATCTGAGTAACCATTCCTGTCATTGCATAAATTTGACCTCCAAGGCTTGGGATCCAGAATGAATTCATCGGTGCATTATCTGCCGTAAGTTGGAAATCTATTGGAGTATTTGCAGGTATTTCTAAATAGTTAACTGTTGCTATATTTTCCTGGGGATATATGAAAAGCCATTTCCAACGAAGAGCAACAACCTCAATCTCAATAGGTTTTGATTGAGCAATAATTGGGTTATATGGGTCATATGCATGTGCAGATTGCCAACCGATGATTGCCCACACAAAGATAATACATGCAGGAATACTCCACCATGCTGTTGTAAGCTTTTTACCTGCACTCCATTCAGGAGTATAGGCTTGGTTATTTCCTTCCTGATATCGAAATACAATAAATAATGTGAATAATATTAACGGGATACCGATACAAAAAGCTAAAACAAGAGCCATGACAAGAAGTGTGCTTTGACCTTGTGCGACATATCCTTGAGGGTTAAGTAACTGGAGATTCCCGTTACGGGCAAGTATAACAAAAAGAGTTGCAATTGAAAGTGCATCAATAAGGAAGATAACGGTTTTTGCTTTATGTTTCATATGGGCAGGATGTCTGTTTTACTCATCTTTCTTTCACATTCAGCATATCCTTTTATCCTTTTCCCGTCAAGATCAATAGATAAAGACACAGGACCAAAGTCCCTCTGGCATTTCACTTCGGTTTTACATGTTGAAGCGTGCTAATATAGAATGGTACTATTTACTGGATCAAGAATTCATCAATGAATACAGATAAACAATATGATGCTATTTTAGTTCATGTATATTGGCTTTCAAACATAGATGGGGATGTGAAGTTAAGTACAAGAAGCAATCTCGTTGCAGCTTCTGCGGCAAGCCTTTATCTTCAAGGCAAAGTAAAAAATATCGTTATAACGGGTGGTAAGATTTGGGGAAAAGAATACCCGTCTGTTGCTCGATTAATGGCAAATGAATTAACAAATACATTCACTATACCTCAAGAGCATATCTTTATCAAAGACATAGCTCTTAATACAAGTCAGGAAATTGATGAATTTTTAAAGATTGCAGAAAAAATGAATTGGCAATCATTACTTGATCTGGCATCAAAGAAACACTTCTGGACTATATCTAAACTATATATGAATAAAGGAGTGAAAGATAAAGTGGAATTTGTAAATATGGAAGATGTATTACTGAAAGGGAATAATGATGAATTAATAAAAAGAGTCAAAAAATTAATGTATTCCAAGTATGAATTCAATTATATCTTGTATGAACTAGTAATTCGTCTTGTTCTTTTCATCGACCCTCAATATACATTACTTGGTAAGATAGCGGGCAAAGAGAGAATCAAAAAGACATTTGCCGGATTATTGCCGTTTCTTCCTATGGATGAATATCAGTTATAGAAGGCCAAAAATATAGGTATTTTCAATTATAAAAAGGAAAAATGTGTATGCAATACAGCATGTAAAATAATTGAACATTAATACTCTAATATATTGATATAATTAGGAAGAATGATATAATCAAAGCATTCTCACTATACTATGGAACAACAACCAACTAATATATCACCTTTAATTGCGGCAGAAGCACTACTTCCCACAAATGAAGAGAGGCTTCCTTTAGGAGAATATAGTCGCTTTGTTCGTAATGAATTAGCTGAAAAAGTCGCTGAGATGGATGCTTCTAACCAATATGAACAAAATGAGATGTTAAAAGCCTTACAAGTGTATACAGAAAGTTTATTACAAAATATTTCGGAAGATGAAATTAGGCAATTATTGGCAAAAGAAAACATTCGGAACAGAAGAATAGCTCTTCTTGATCTCTATCTTTTGCAGCAAGTTATTGATAGGTATGAATATCATCAAAGCAAGGTAAATGATGAAAAACCTGCTTCTAATTTAGAAAAAATATTAAAGCGTCTTGCAAATAGGGAAGGATTTGATCCGCAAAAAATGCCATGGTCTTTAACCGGAAAAGATTATCCAATAGAGGATCCCCGATTTATGTTTATTGATGAGAGTGTTAGACAAAGTGAATGGGTATTACTTGTCATGCAATATTTATTAGAAAATAGATTTTCATCAGCTGCTAATGATTTGGTAGTAATTGCCGGTGACATCCGTAGAGGCGTTTCGCAAGATATGGTAACACAACAGTTACAAAAAGTCCTCGAAACATTGGCACCTATTCAGGACTTAATGAAGTTATATCAGCTTATCCCAGTTCCAAATTTTGATAAATTCCTAACCCGATATTATCCTTCAGGTGCATTTGCAGTAGATATTTATGTCGTCGAAGCACTTACGGGAAATGCACAAACAGCTAAATCTGCAAGAGTAAAGATGATAAAGTTATTACAAGATCTTAGAGGAGAAATCGATCCTGATATGATCAGAAACATGGAATATGCATTAGCAATTGGTATGCCAATTGCTTCAATGGAGGAAGCAAACAGGTATCCAGGTTCAATAGATTTACTTGCTGCTTGTGCAAAAAGGGTAAACCTCTTTCTTGCATCTCATCTAGCAGCGGCTAAACATCATACACATGGAGGCGATGAAGAATTAAAAACGAGACCCTCCTTTGATCCCAATAATAATGCATGGAATTCCATGCGCCCTCTATAGGAAAAACGAAGAATATTATAACGGATAATTTCTATTCTATGGATGTTATTAAATGAATAATCTACTCTAGCGTGCTATTATGCTTGATGTATGGTATAATACATCTAGTGCAGACCCTTTACCATTTTGTTTTTTCCAGGAATTACATATGTAGAGAGATTATTTATATATTTTGTTCCCTGCATGAACAAAAAGTGAAAGGAGCCAAAATGGCAACAAAATTATTTATCGGAAGTCTTCCGTATAGTGTTACTTCCAGTGATCTGGAAAATCTTTTTTCCCAGGTTGGGAAAGTTATTTCATCAGCTGTTATTCAGGATAGAATGACAAATAGAAGCAAAGGTTTTGCTTTTGTTGAGATGGAATCTGACGCTGAAGCTCAGGAAGCTATCAGACGATTCAATGGATATGACCTACAGGGTCGTGAAATTATCGTTAATGTAGCGAAACCAAGAGAAGAATCTGACAATAGAGGTTTTTATAACTCAAGAGGATAAGAATAATACTTGGTCACATATGATCTAGGTAGACTTAGTATTAAGGATGCCTAGATCTTTATTTTTTATTGGAGGAATAGATATGAGTAATGTATGTATGAGATGCGGAAAAGAAAGAATTGTCATTGAAGAATGGATAGAACTTGTTGAAACTGAAAGAAGGACAAACCAAATCCGTCATATGAAAACGACCTGTCCTGATCCTGAATGCCAGAAAATGGTTGATGAGAGTCTTGCAAAAGAAAAGGTAAAAAATGAGGAAAGAAAAGCAGAAAAAATTGAGAATGATAGGGTATTAAAAGAAGAAAGACAGAAGAGAATAGAGCAGGCTTTATTGAAACCAATAAAAGTAAAAGGTAGGAAGTAAAAGAATTTAAATTGAGAATACGAATTCTTTAAACAATTTCTCTAATTTTTCAACATTTTCGTTATACTGGCTTGATACAACAATTATATTCGTATTATATGCTTTTAATTTATCAGCTTTTTTCTCAATTGTTTCTTTATCGAATAGATCTGATTTCGTAAGGACTATTAATTCAGGTTTGTTACACAAACCTGTGCTAAACGCTTCAAGTTCTTTCCTGATTGTCAGGTAATCTTTTTCAACATCTTCAGATTCAAGGCTTATAAAATGGGCTACAAGTTTTGAATAGAAAGTATGTTTACTAAATCCCTTTCCTAAACCTTTTCCTTCTGCAACTCCTTCTATAAGTCCAGGAAGATCCATGAGCTTAATATGTGGATCCATTACCCCAATTTGGGGTACAATGGTAGTAAACGGATAGGAAGCAGTCTTCACATGTGCATTTGTTAGAGCGTTTAACATACTTGATTTTCCTGCATTAGGAAGACCAATAAACACAATATCTGCTGCTAATTGGAGTTGAATAAAAACCTTCAATCTCTTCGGAATTCC
This sequence comes from Patescibacteria group bacterium, assembly GCA_025450075.1. Taxonomy (GTDB): domain Bacteria; phylum Patescibacteriota; class Dojkabacteria; order JAKAPS01; family JAKAPS01; genus JANWIC01. The sequence continues at coordinate 53,443 of JANWIC010000007.1, forward strand.
TCCTTTTGTATGTTTCATCAATGTACTGACTTGACCTTGCCTAAAAGCAAAGTTTCCAATGCCCCCCTCTCCTCCTTTTGCAAGAAGTTTCTTTTCACCGTCTTTTTCAATTCGTAATATCTGTTTTCCGTTTGTATCCGCAATAACGGTTACTAATGGCACTTTTATAATAAGTGGTCTTCCTGATTTTCCTTGTTTATTGGATGGCATGCCAATTACTCCATCCTCAGCCTTGTATTCCTGCTTATTGGTAAAATCAGATAAGTCATAGATATTTGATGATCCTTCCAAAATAATATCTCCACCACGTCCGCCATTTCCGCCGTCAGGCTTACCTTTTGTAGGGTAATATATTTTGTTATTCTTTCCTAAAGACCTTCCGTATTTGGCAAAACTGACAAGACCATCCCCACCTTTTCCGGGGATAAAATCAATTCGTAATGTATCTACCAGCATATTTAATCTTTAATGGATTGATTTTACCATAAATAAAGAAATATCCCTATTTATTTGTACTCCGTTAGATTCATATATTTTTCTTTCAAAATATTATATAATTCCCTTCAATATTTAAAAATCATTTATGGGCTATGAAAATGGAGTTACTCAATCATATTCACCAACAGGTTTACCACTTATCACTGAAGGATTTGCTCTAGAATTATTAAGTAGTGAAATTGATTTTGACCACTTTTATACGGTTGTTCAATCTATCCTTGACGAGAATCCATATCTTGCATTGGTTATTCATAACATAGTTTCCTTATTAAGATCGGAAGTCCCGAATACAATTGAAGGGTTACATCTTCCTGAAAAATTAAACAAAGAAGATTTAATTGGAGAAGTTAAACTAACGGGAGTCTATCAGGTATTAGAGGTAAGAAATACAATTTTAGAACATACATCGTTAGTATTATTATTTATACTTCATGAGCAATCTTTATATCATTTGCAAAATTCAATTAGTTATCGAGATCAAGGAAAAGGTAGATTAACATCAAGTGGATTACCTTTTTTATCTGCTATTACATATGAACAAGTTATCAATTTTGTAAATAATAAAATTAAAGAAGGTAATGGTCAATTACTTGGGTATCAAAATGCGCATCCTCCTGAAGATCATTTATATCATTTAATCGATGGAATAGCTGAGGTATATGGAGATGTACTCGCACCTGATATAAAAATAGTTTTATATTACATTATTGCTATTTTAGAAACTCAGCATAATATAGATGCAGAATTACCCGATTATATGAAAAACGGATTACCTGTTTTACATGCTGAAGATGTCGATTTGTATCATAAAAGTAGAACAAGGAGACTCCTTCCAAATAATTATTTTTTCTTGAGGACTAATATAAAAAACGATTTAAATCGTTGGAATTTCTTCAAAATTACTAATCCTGATGTTACAATAAAGTATATCCTTACCTTATTGGGAGGAGTTTGTACTAAAAATGAAGCAAATAAGATTTTTGATAGATGTATGCATCATTTAGGAGATTTATTAACATTTTTGTATGGTAGGGATTTAATTAGAAATAATCATTCAAATGGTACTCGTCCTCATTCTAATGCTTTATTTGGTCCGCCATATATTACAGATAAGGTACTAAATGAGGCAATGAGAAGATATCCGGGTAAATTATGGCCTGAGTTTATGAATGAAGTACAAGAACGATTATTGAGAGATAATCCATATTTAGTTGAGTTGATGTATGCAATTGTTGAAGATTATCAGGATGAAGAATTAAAAAAACTTGTATTACAAATGATGATGGGTTTTATAGCATTAAATGAATATAAAGGAAGATAATCAGTAGTTCATTTTATCTAAAGTCCAGCGAAATAATCTTTTTTTATGTGTTTTTTCGGTATTCCCATTGTTAGAAGAAAATCCTGCGCACCGCTTACCATTGCTGTAGGACCAGAGATGTAATAAATCCTATCCAAATAATCTGGAACTTCGGCTTGAATCATTTGTGAGTTAATCCTCCCTTTATTCCCCGGCCATCCTTGTGGAATAACTGATGTGTCAGTAAGCGTATAGATGGTTTTGATGCCAAGCTTCTGTTTTGCTTCTTTAAGCACATCAGTATAGGCAATTTCCTCAGCAGTTTTATTTGTATAAAATACAACAATATCTCTTTTCTGGTTAGTATCAATAAGATATTTCAACATACTACGAAATGGAGTAATGCCGATACCACCAGCGATAAAGACTAATTTTTGATTTTTGTTTCTTGGCAAGGTAAAATCTCCTGAGATTTGTGAACCGACAATAACTGATCCTCTATCAAGTTGGCTCATCGCTTTTTTGTAACTGCTCCCGATACCATAAAATTTAACTCCCAATCTGATATAATCTTCTGTTGGAGATGATGCTATGGTAAAAAATCTCCTGTTTCCTCTTGAATCATGGCCATCAGGTGGAAGTGTCCATTCCATATACTGGCCGGGTTTGAATGAAACATTCTTATGAATATCCAAAAGAAAATCCATTCTATTCGGTGTTGTTTGGATTTTCTCTTTCACTATGGCAAAAATCTTATGTTTCGGACTAATGAGATATGAAAAAGCATTCCCTATAACAAGAGCAAGTTCCGGAGTTGTATAAAAACCCACAATATGAAATTCTGGCACAAATAAGAACCCAACAAATGCTCCATAGAGAGATTGTAAAGTTTTTGTTGGAGGTGTTGTAAGTGGCTCCGTAAGCATGACAAATGCAAAGAAAAAGATCGAAGATGCAAAAATAGTATCATGTAAAGCTGAAAGGATATTTTGTCCGCTTAATAAGCTGAATACTATTAGACTTACAAAGGCACTTAAAAAAAAGTAGTATACAAGGTCAAATCTTCTAATCCTTCTGACAATAAACACTCCAAGAAGGAGAAAAGGAAGCATTGATGCAGTCCCAATCCACCAGCTTGCAGACCCATTGAATGCATATGCTGTTAATACTACAGCAATTGCGACTGGATTAAAGATATGTTTTTTGTTAATCGCAAGAATAAATTTCGTTGCCATGGATAATATCCCTGCCCATATAAAAAGAGGGAAATCGGCAGCGCTTTTAATTGGTGTTAAAATCAGGGCTAAAATCAATGCGGTAATATATACTGATTCTGCATTCACCGGAACCTGGAATACGTTTGCAAATATTACATTCGTAATAAGCGAAACACTCAAAAGGACAAGGACTGAGATACCAAGGGAAACAAGACTAAATGGCAGTATTCCCAAGATAGAATATATTCCCGCAATAATTAGAAGTAGGATGAGGAAATATAGTACCAAACGATACATGGTAATTGAGTTCAAAATTTCATCTATTTTTTTTAACATATTTATTGTGCTTTACTTAATGCATCTTGCAAGGATTGTATGAATGCCTGGCTGGAATCAGTTGCTCCAGAGACAATGTCGACATTTGCACTTTGAGCTTGAATAGCTTCTTGGGCTAAAATCGGATCGGCTTGTGAGTTTATATAAACTGATGTGGATCGGTCATTTGGCGCTTGCAAAAATGATATATTCGAAATTTTTCCGTTTTTTACTGTTGTCTGGACTTGAATAATGCCATAAAATGCATCAGCTTGAGAACCTGTATACACACCATCTTTATACTTTCCAGAAGGAGTTGGAGTAGGTGTTGGAGTCGAAGTTGGTGTATCAGTTCCTGACTGTATCGATGTATCTGTTGGAGTTGGACTAGGAGATAGGCTTGGTGTTGTTGTCTGGGATGGAGAAGGTGATGGGACAATCTTTTGAGCGATTAATGCTGGTTGTCCAAGTCCGCTGTTTCTTGCAAAAACAGAGTAGATGAGAAACATTGTTATTACACTTCCTGATAATAGTAGTTTTTTTCCCATAATATTATACATTACAAATGTACAAATGATTGAAAATTGGAGGTATAGGTTGCTATCCCTTCCTTATCAACCATATATCCCTCATATCCTTCAAGATTTTCAATAAATATGATACCATCTTTTCCCATGGCAAATGCTGCAGTTGCAAACCTGTCTGCTTCATAAATATTTGGACCAATAACACTTAAGCTGACTATATCAGTTATGTCACAATCTCTATCTTTTGGGTTGTATATATGGTTTCCTCTAAAATATGTGCCGGATGTTGCAATAGCAGTATCATGTAAAGTGATTTTTTTGATGATCTCATCCCTTTTAAAAGGATTCCTAATCCCGACTATCCATTCCTCATCGTTTTCATTTTTCCCTGACACTTGGATATCTCCTCCCGCTTCTATATAGAAGTTGTGGAATCCTTTGGAATGTAACTTTTTAGCTACTTCAAAAATTGCCCATCCTTTTACGAGTCCCGCTGGCTCTAAACTTCCATCTTTTCTATGTATATCAAAAAATCCATTAGTAGCAAGTCTGGTTTGTTCGCATAAAGTAAGAATATTACGCATTTCACTGCTGTAATAGTCTTCTTTTTCTTCCCCTTTATTAATTTTGCTTATTTCACTATCTTCTTTGTAGGTGCTGAAGCGATTATCTATCTTATGGAAATATGAAAATATTTCATTGAAAATATTCTCATCAGTTTTACTATCAAGTATTTCAATTGTAATGGGAAGACCCATGATCCATTCTGTTTTTTTCATTATTTTGCTTGTTGTAATGCAATTTGGAGTGATGCAGCAAATGCCTGGCTGGATGCTGTTGCTCCTGAAACTATATCAACATTCGGACTCTGAGCTTGAATTGCTTCCTGAGCAAGATTAGGATCAGCTATAGTATTAATGGCAACTGACCGAATAGCTTCATTTGGTGCTTGAAGGAAAGATACATTTGCTATTTTACCATTTTTGATTGTTGATTGTACTTGGATTATCCCATAAAAAGCATTCTCGGCAGAACCTGTATAGACTCCATCTTTATATGGTGGAGAAAGAGAACTGGTTCTGGCTGCCTGAGCATTTGAATTGTTCGAGAAGAAACTATGATTAGCTAACATGACTAAAAATATTCTTCCCTGATCTTGATACAGAACTGCTCCAAAACTTAAGAGTATTGCAAGTATAGTAAGAATCTTTTTCATAAACTTTTCTCATACAACTCATTGTACGGTATTATGATGAAAATTTTATGAGAAGCTGGAAGAAATGAAACTGGTTGGTAATTTAAAGAGATGCCATAGCACTTCTAATACATGGGTGGCTATATTTGAACTTCAAACAATTACTATATAAAGAGGATCTTAAAAAACTTTCTATGTTTTGTATAGTTTAGAACTATGAGAAGTAATTGAAACTTCAAAAATCAGATATTATGCATAATTATTTGTCTAGTTTTGTAAATGATCAGTTTTTATTCAAATATAAATTTCTTAAAGAAATTAACTTGTGTTTTCAATGAGGATTGTTTAGAATAAAATAACAACTCAACTATTTATGGCAGACCAACAATCCCCTGAACAAGATACTCCGAGAATAAATACCCCTTATTCAGGTGATAGTAGAAGTGAATTAGTTACAACTGATAGTGGAGATCCTGTCGTTTCGAGAAGAACTATTTTAAAAAAAGGAGTTTGGGGTGCATTAGGAATTGTTTTGTTAGGAATGGGTGTAGAGGGTTGGAGGAATGCTGGGAGATTAGTACAATTAGCAGAAGAGGGTTTAGATCCTATCATGTATAACGAGACTCAAGAAGGGGATACAACAGTTATAGAATTCTTTGGATACAACCTTTCAACATTACAACATGTTCTCGATGAAAAATTAAGATCAGGAACAAATCCTATCAAAGTAAAAATTCTTCAACCAGAGTTATATAATACTAAGAAGGAAGCCCGATCAGTAAAGGTACCTACAAGACCCGGACAACCAGAAGAATATGGAGAAGGAATAGCTGGATTATTTATTAAATGTAGACCAAGTGAGACAGGAGAGAAAAGAAAAGTAACAATAATCGGAGCAAATCCTCCAGAGCCAATAGCACTAGAATTTAATGGAAATGCTTCGATAGAACACCGAAAGAGTCCTCGATTAATTCATCAATCCCATTATGGAATCTATGCCGAAGGTGTAGATTTAACCATTGAAAATCTTGACTTTTATCAAGGAGATGGAAGTGGAACTAACAATACAGAAAGAGCACATATTTTTGCATATAATTCTGAAATTCGCATTAATAATGTAGGGGTTGATGGAAGTTCTGATAATATCGGAACTTCTAATGTCCTTTCACCTGATGGGAAAGTTGTAGGCAAGACCTCAAAAGGTTTATCCGGAATCTATCTATTAGATTGTTCTCAAGCTACGATTCAAAAAGTAACATTGACTAAAACGAGTTGGGATGGAATAACTTTGAATGGTACAAATGGTAATATAGATAGTGCAACAATTAAAGGAACAATGCTTGATTCAAGTGCGGGAATTGGAATTACACAAAATGGGAGACTCCTGCCTAAGAACACTGTCATTATAAGAAACACTCAAGTTGTGTCTCGAATTAAAGGAATTATTGGATTTGATAATGTAGATATTTCGCTTGAGGAAGTTAGTATTGATTATAATGGAATGCCTGATAAATCTTATGGAATTGCTGCAACTGGATCAGAACAAACCCCATTAAATTTTTCTATGAAAAGATCTAGCATTAATGGCTTGGGTGATAATATATTGGCAACCAATGCTCATATAGATAATTCACTCTTTGTTTGCCATGCAGGGAGTAGAGATACAATTGCTTTGTATGGGAGATTTGCAGGTGATTTAATTACAATAACACCTGATTCATTTAGAGTTTTTAGAAACAACACAGTACAAGTAAATAGTAGTTTATATACTGACTGTAATTATGAACCAGTGAAATTGTTTGATGTGCTTTTCCAAATTTGGTCTTTTTCAATTAAGGATAGTGATTCAAAAGCCTTGTATGAGCAATTCTTAGCACAAGGTAATAAGTTTGAAATAGTGGATTAGAGAATTATATTTAATGCAAAAATATAGCAATAAAGAAGGAGTTAGGGAAGTACCAATTGCAGGCGGGCCAGAGGGAGTTAAATTAAATATAATTTCTACACCTCCCGAAATTATGGAATTTGGCTATCATGAAAATACCTGTTCTAATGAAACTCCAGCTGGATTAAAATAGTGTGCTTAATTAATAGAACAAACTGAACATGTTGAATCATTTTGGGGAGTTGGTTATCCAATTAAACTTGGAGTACAAGCCGCAATTTTTCAGCCTGAAAAAGATTTTGGTCTAGTAGATATATCTTTGCAAAATATTTTCTATGCAATGATATTATTTGCTACATTTAAAAGCGGATTTACTATTCTAAAAAAGGTTATCATTGGATAAATAGGAAGATTAAAGGATATGTTGGAAAATAGAGAATACTTACAAAAACTTAAACAATAAAGATTAATTATGAAATTTTTCGAATTTTTAATAGTTCTTCAAAATCGTTTTGATTAAATTCAATATCTACTTTCAAAGCTTTAGCATGTTTTCTAAATAATTCAAAGAGTTCCATAAGAGATTGAAGTAAAGAACCTTCTTCTCTTGATCTGATCTGTTCTCTATTAGAAAAGTCAATTAAAGTAACAATTGATTTCTTGTCTTGGGTGAAATGAAATAAAATATTGCCAGGATTTGGATCATACATCCATATTCCTGTATTCAAAAATAAAGTAGCAGCTTTCCTAAATGCAATTGCATATGTGTCACTTATCAATTTCGTTGTTGCTATTCCATCTTTTACATATCGTTCAATTGTTGGTCCTAAATGGGGACAAACAAATGCATCCAATTCTTGATTACCCACATTAACTTTAACCATTCGAAATTTAGCGCAGGCTTCTTGTTTAACTCCACACCAATTTGCAGCTTTTAAGCCATACTTGCATGCTTGAGTAAGTTGGTTTAAAAGTATGTGGTATCTTTTGCTTTCAATTGAATCAAGATAGAACGGATTAACAATTTTAAGCCATTCTTCAGAGGTTGGATTAAAGAAAATTATGTAATAGTCTGGTGTATCATTAATTGGCTCATTATGGTTAGTGATATGTCCTTTAACTTGGTACCAAGTTGAAGTTCTTCCTTCAACTTGAATTGGGATAGCGGCTATTGATTCCCAAGCATTGGCAGTAACCTGTACTGTATCCAAATCAATTGAGTCGGTTTCACTGCTCAATAATAATTGTTCATTAACATTTGACATTTTTATAAATTTTGAGATCTATAGTATAATATAAAAAATTTGAAAGTAATTAAAGTGTCATGGAAAATCATATCTGGGTATGTGAATGTATAAATGGAAGTGATGGTGAAATAGTTATTAGAACACCATTATCTGAGGAACAATTAGCTAGTTTGAAAAATAATCCTGATATTCCTGAAACAATATGTAATAATGGTGATATTGTTTGTCAGGATTGTGGGATAACTTTTGGTAACAAACCTAGAAAACATACTTCTCGAAATTCTGTTGCTGATATCGAAAATAATCTCGAATAGGGTTAAAAGATATTGATGCAACAAAAGATTCTTAATGATAACCTCAGATTAATTTTTATATTCAAAGTGTTTTAGAATCTTTCTTATAATAATAGATAGGGACTATATTTAGAGCAATATTCCATTTAAATGATATAAACCAAACATGCATACAAGTTCTTCAGGTAATATAAGCGAATATGACAAGTATCTTGCTTCGCTGCATAGTAATTTAGTAACTCCGGATGAGTTTATTCGTGATGTTGTAAAAGAGGGAAGTGGTAGTGAGATGCTTGAAAAGCATCGCATTATTGCAGGAGAAGTAAGTGAGGTATATAAAATCATTTTAGTAAATCATAAGGAATTAATACTCAGGATTTCAAGAAGTGGCTATCCTAACTTCCAGCAGGAAATATGGGCAATTAAACAAGTAAAGCAAGTTGGTGTTTCTGCTCCTACAATTTTATTGGTGAAATACTTACCAATAAATGGCAAAGAGTATTCTTTTTGTCTAATGGAGAAGCTAGAAGGAGGACCTCTCGAAAGAGGGGATATAAAGTTTTGGGAATATACTGCAGAAGAACAAGCAGCATATATACGACAAGCAGGGGAGCTGCTATCAAGGATTCATTCAATAAAAACGAATGGCTTTGGATGGATCATTGGAGAAGGAAAACCTCAATATGAAAATTCTGAAGATTTAATAAATGAATGGTTAAATAAAGTAGAACGATTCCAAAAGATTATGGAATCTCAAAATTTTGCCAAAACTAAAATTGATAGAGCAATAAAAATCGTTTCTGAGCTAAAAGAAGTATATAAAAATGTCGTTCCCTCTCTTAATCATGCAGACTTTGGTCATAAGCATTTTATGGTAATTGGAGATAAAATAGTTGGGATAATAGATTGGGGTTCGGTAAGAAGTGATTCAGCTGTTTATGACTTTGCTTGTTGGGATTATTGGTTTGGACATTATATTCCGACTAAATGGTTGCAGGAAGGCTACGTGAACAAAGATGTTTTTGACGATTCTTTTGAGGATATCCTGCATAGAATCCGTATTATGAAAGGATTGGAGGTTTTGGACTGGTATGATCGAGAACATTATATACAGATGGTAAAAGATGCCCTAGAAAAACTTCAAAAAGATATACAATACTTTAGTTAATCAATATAAATACATTAAAAATCTATAGCAACATCTATCAATAACTTAGGTTTCATAACTGAAGTAATACTTTGGCCTATGTAATAATGGAGATGTACTATCATACATAATAAAGAAAGCTATTACAATAATTCCAACTGCAACAAAATCAGAAATCACCACGCATGTAACTACATCAACTTCTACACCTACTACACTCCCCTCATTGAATAAAAGTATCTCGCAATCTGTTGGACACATCCTCCAGGGAATGATGCTAAGGAATCTTTAAAATAATGAGCGGTGCAAACTGTACGATTGTTGTGTAATATAAAGTCTGGTTCAAGTAAAGCAGCAGGATTGACTTCTCATTATTGTCTAGTAAATGGAATTTGGAATAAGGATGCCATCAATAAAAAAAATTAATTGCAGTTCGTACTTCAATAAAAAGAATAGTACGAAGTAAAATTCGTGCGCATAATGGATATGGAATCATCACTATTCTTAAAAAAGCCCTATATAATAAGGCGTTTGGAAAAACATCAATTAGTCTTTTTGATATATTACATAAAAGAAAGATATATTAAGCATTATTCTTCAGAAAATATAAGTTATAACTATTCATCAAAGTGCTAAATAAACATAGAATACTCTAACCGCTTCTGCAGGTCTTATTCTTACAATGGGAGAAAGTAAAACCACCATTTCATGATGCATAGTGCATATGTATGGTGTATAATTCAGCTATATAATTACTATAGTATGAAGCTAATCGATGTTCCACTATATTTGCAAACTCCTGGTTCAATTGATTGTGGTCCAGCTTGTATACAAATGCTCTATGATCATTTCCTAGGAAAGAAGATTGATATTGAAGAGGTAAAGAAACAGTTGGATTATACTGAAGTTGGAACTACGCTTTATCAGAATGGCTCTCAATTATTAAAGGAAGGACTAAAAGTAACAGCAATTTCAGCAAACCCATTAGTTTTTCCAGGTAATACATGGGACCAATTAAAAACTAATGAAGATGTAAGAGAATATATACAAAAAAAATATGATGATTCATATTTAGATGATCATTTTAAGTTAATATATAGAACTCTTTTGCAATTTATTGATGATGGGGGAGACTTTAAAGTTAAAATTCCAGATTTTAATGATATAAAAGATGCGATTGATAGGGATGCTATTGTATGTGCATTAAACTATACTCAGCCTTTAGGGGAAAATGAAGGAACTTTTCACTTTGTTTTAGTTACAGGATATGATGAGGGAAGAGTTTTTATAAATAACTCATGGCCATTATCTCAAAAGCAGGCATGGTTTCCTATTGATAAATTCTTATTTGCTGTGCATAGTTCAGCGCTTGGAGATGCTGATAATGCAAGCTTTTTGATAGTTTCAAAATAATATATTTCAACTGTATTAATAACTACATCTTTTTAATCACTAAAGATCCTAATAATCCAGTTTCACCTGCAATATCATTTTTAACTATTTGAAAAGAGGAATTAGAAGTAATAATTCCTCTTTTCAAATATTCTTCAATTAGGGGATATAATTCATCAAAATGTCTAGCAATTTTACCACCAATAATAATTCTTTCAGGATCAAGAACAGAAATGATATTATAAATGACAATAGCAATATTTTTTGTCACTTTTTTTATTATATCCGTTGCAATAGGGTCAGATCTTGTATAACCATCAATAATATCTGAAACAGTAATCAGCGAAATATCTTCAAAAGTAAACTTTTGGATATTATCTCCCTTTCTTAAAAGTTCTTTAGCAAGTCCTTATGCAGTTTTTGAGTATGTTGGGCAGTGTGAATTTAAAGTGGTGGAGATGGGGGGAGTCGAACCCCCGTACAAGACAAAAGAACAGATATAGTACTACAAGCTTACTTAGCTTCGTTTTTTTACATTCAGATCCTCAAAGCTAAGAAAAAAGATCATGAAAGGATATAATTAAGTACATATCAAGTTGCTATATCAGACAGCATGACATATACCTGACTGTTTTTTTGCCCTACTATTCCCATCAGGCGAGGTTTAGTAAAACACCAGCGATCTAATTTAGATATATGCTGGAGTATAAGCTGGAGCTCTGAAGAAATTAACTACAGAAGCTACTGTTGCCTGTACTTTTTGACTGAATGTGTTTGCATTTATGTCATTGGTACGTTTTTTTACGAAGTTATTACCATAATCTTCGGCTTGCTATATAAGCCCTATTTACCCTGGCGAAACCAAATACATCCCCATAGGTATAGACTTTTTTCAATGTGCTGAGTGATAGTATTATATCAAATATTTACGAAATTCTCAATTATGTGCTATTATTTCTAAGTACATCATTAACTGTCCATAACGTGAAGAATACGATTAATCTTCTATCCTTCAAAGAAGGTCCTCTCACCTTTTGGGAGAAATTCTATATCTGGGCACTTTCAATTGGTAGGTATATCATTATCATTACAGAATTGATTGTCCTGATAGGCTTTTTCTTGAAATTCAAGGTTGATAATGATATCGCCAATATTAAGACGGATTTGAATGCAAATGTTGAGGTTTTAAAAGAGAACCAGGCGAAAGAAAATGAAATCAAGATATATCAAAAAAGGATTAGTACGCAGGAAGCTATCATGAATAACCAGTCTCCCATCTATTCTCTTTTAACTCACACTATTTCTCTTATCCCTCCAACAGTTAAAGTTGATTCTCTTAATTTCCATAACAAGGGACAGATCTTGATCCAGGGAAGTATTACAGGAACGGGAAATGTCCAGTTGAATACGCTGCAAAACCTTGCCGATACGTATCGTGGAGATAAGGCATATGTGAATGTTGCTGAAACGAATGTCTCGACAAATTCTCAGGAAAATCTGACCAATTTTTCAATTACTATGAACGTTAATACTTTAGGCCAATGATCACATACAATAAATTAAGAAAAACAGTAACAGTAAATTTCCAAGATATAAGGACAAGGACTTATACTATTATGGCCTTTACATTTCTGACAGTTCTTGTGCTTGCTGTATTTGCCATCCGTCCCGTTGTATTCAAACTATCTGATGAAATCGGGCTATACAATGATTTACAGCAAAAAGACCAGCAGGTAAAACAAAATCTTTCGGACCTTGCCCAGGCTGAAAATGTGTATGAAGGGGCGGTGAAAGATAATATTAATATACTGAATACAGCTCTTCCGAGAACTCCTGAAACAGGCCCTTTATTTGCAAATATAAATGCAATTGCTGGTTCCCATAATGTGGAGATTGATTCTACAAATTTCCAATCTACAACCCAGATCACTTCCGAGCTGCAGAATGTGGATCCGAGTTTATTACCTCACTTTGTCGGTGCTGCACCGTTGTATTTCTCAGTATCGGGAAGCGGGGCACAATCCGATGTTGCTGCATTTGTATCTGATCTGGAAAATTATCCGCGTACCTTTACTATTTTAAACATTACCCTAAGCAACTCATATGATAAAACTGGAAATGTTATTTCCCAGCAATACTCAATACTCGGGTATGTATTTTACCTACTTTAGCTATGAATAGAAAAAACGTCACATTCTTGCTGTTATCCTGTATCGTAGCGGTTATCTGGATTGTATATACGGTATATTCAAACTTAACAGCAGTGGATTATACGACACAGGAAAATATCCCGGTTTCCTTATCTCCAATAAGTACGAATTTACATCTAGAGACTTTAAAGAAAGTAAACGCGTTAGGAGCGAATATTAAAGTGAGTAATCAGAGCCTGCAGCCGAGCAGTACACCGACTCCCACTCCTGGGTCATAATTGCCTTGAAGTGTTTGACATATTTGATAATTTTTGGTAGTATGAGCGTGTCCAAATTGATTCGCGGAGTTAAAAACCTACATGCTTACAATAAAATCGTGATTAATTAGATTACGTGCTACCCTGTTGCCTGGGTGGTTTTGTGTGCGCTCTGAGGGTTTTTTATTCTTCGAATTACGTTCTTCTATTTTATTTAAGCCTCGATTAATACTATGGCCAATCCAAATACAGTATCCGATAAAGCAAAGAAAAAGTCAAAGGTAGGAGTGAAGCAAGCAGAGGGACATACATTACGAGTGGATATATCAAAATCCCATCTCGACATGCCGATACCAAATCTAGTAGAGGCGCAACTTCGATCATACAATGAATTTTTAGATAAAACTTTGATTGAAGTATTCAAAGAAATTTCACCTGTAGATGATAATACAGGAAAATTGTGGACTCTTGAGTTCATGAATGCAAGACTTGGAGATACTAATAGGATGCCTGTTGAAGCAATGAGCAAAGGTTTATCATATGATGCTCCATTATTTTTCACTGCACGACTTATTAACAAGCATACCGGTGAAATTAAGGAACAAGAATTGTTCATTTGCGATCTCCCTCTTATGACAAACAGAGGGACTTTCATTATTAATGGAAATGAAAGAGCAGTTGTTCATCAGATCATCCGATCAGAAGGTGTACTTTTTATTGAATCAGGAGAAAAAAGTGAAGCGGGTCCTTTGTATCTTGCCAAACTTATCCCTGAACGGGGAGCTTGGTTTAACTTTGAATTGAACAAGCATGATGTTATATCTATCAAACTTGCTCCAAAACGCCCAAAAATTCCTATTACTGAACTCCTTCGGGTTCTGGGTTATTCTACAAACCAGGAAATATTGTCACTCTTTAGTGATGTTGACAGAAACCCTGACCGAAAGTTCATTGAATCAACTCTGTTAAAAGATCCGACTACAACAAAAGAAGAAGCTGTAATGGATATTTACAAAAAGCTTCGACCTGATGTAGCAACAACATATGATAATGCAAAAGCATTCATAGATAATATCTTTTTTAATGAAAGAAGAGTATATCTTGGAAAAACTGGACGATATCAACTGAACAGAAAATTAGGAATTGACACTCCAGTTAGCTCAGAAAACTTTGTTTTGTATCCAAGTGATATTGTAGCTGTCATTAAGAGATTAATTGAAGTAAACAACGGAGACAAGCTTCCGGATGATATGGACAGTATGGAGAACCGAAGAGTAAAAAGCGTCGGAGAACTCGTAGCTGACTTTATCCGGGTTGGTGTCAGAAGAGTCGAAAAAAATATTAAAGACAGAATGAGTATCCATGCATCAGATGAGCTTTTAGTTCCTGCAACACTAGTTAGTACAAGACCTATTGCTGCGGCATTAAATGAGTTTTTTGGTTCATCTGAAGTATCTAGATATATGGACCAGGAAAATGTCTTATCAGAACTTGGAAACAAGAGAAGACTGACATCAGGCGGTCCTGGTGGACTTACAAAAGAACGTGCAACGTTCTCAGTTCGAGATACCCATTATTCACAATACGGCAGGCTTTGCCCTATTGAGACTCCTGAAGGAGCAAACATTGGTATTGTTAACCATCTTGCAGTTTATGCAAGAATTAATGAATATGGATTTTTAGAGACCCCTTACCGAAAAGTAATTACCTCATTCAACTTCCAAGAATTAAAGAAAGATCATAGCACAGATGAAATTGTTGCTATGATGCAAAACAGGATAAGCAGAGAAGATGTGGAGCATGATGGAAAAACCGTTATCTCTGCAGGAGAATATGTAAAATCAAAAGCACAAGCACAAGAAATTATGAAAGCTGTAGAAGCCTTCAACATCAAGCCATATGTAACAGATGATATTACCTACCTGAATGCAGGTGAGGAATATAATGTGAATATTACTTCAGCTAGTGTTGAGCGAGATGAATATGCAAACGTTGTCGCTGATCTCGTTCCTATCCGTTATAGAGGATCATTCAATATTGGATCAACTGAACATTTGCGATATATTGATGCAGCATCTATCCAAATTGCTGGAACAGGATTTGCATTAGTGCCATTTGCAGCATCTGATGAGTCACAACGAACTCTTATGGCTGCAAACATGCAACGACAAGCAATTCCATTGATAAATCCTGAATCACCAATTGTAGGAACAGGATTTGAAGAAGTTGTAGCAAGAAATTCAGGAAGAGCAGTTTATGCTCCTGAAGATTGTCTCGTTGAATACGCAGATGCACAACGGGTTGTTATCAAATTAAAAGATGCAAAAGGAAAGAATACAAAACAGGAATTCAAGTTAGAGAAATTTGTTGGAACTAACCAGAATACTTCATTCTCACAAAAAGTACTTGTTAAGACCAACCAGGAAATCAAAAAAGGAGAAATTCTCATTGACGGACCTTGTATGGACAACGGTGAACTTGCTTTGGGAAAGAATATTACTGTTGCATATATGCTCTGGGAAGGATTCAACTACGAAGACGGAATTGTCATATCAGAAAGATTAGTTAAGGATGATATCCTTACCTCAATCCATGTAACTGAATACTCTCAAGAAATCAGAGAGACCCGTCTTGGAGATGAACTATTAACGTATGATATCCCTGGTGTAAGTGAACATGCACTTCGAAACCTTGACCAGAACGGAATTGTCCGAATCGGAGCTGAGGTAAAAGCAGGAGATGTTCTTGCAGGTATTATTGCACCAAAAGGAGAAACAGAATTAACTGCAGAAGAAAGACTTCTTCGTGCCATATTCGGAGAATATGCACGTGATGTCCGAGACAACTCACTCAAAGTTCCAAACGGAGAAGTAGGTATCGTTACAAACGTACAAGTCCTTTCAAAAGAAGCTGGTGATAAGTTATCACCTGGCGTATTAAAAGTAGTAAAAGTATGGGTTGCAAAAACTCGAAAGATTACTATTGGAGATAAGCTTGCAGGACGACATGGAGATAAAGGAGTCATTTCAAAGATATTACCGGTAGAAGATATGCCATATATGGCAGATGGAACTCCTGTTGATATCATCCTTTCCCCATTAGGCTTGACTAAACGTATGAACATGGGACAGCTTCTTGAAACGCATCTTGGATTACGGGCACAAAAGCTTGGAGTAAAATTTGGTGTACCGATCTTTTCAAAGGTTGATACTGACAGATTAGACAAGATGCTTAATGATGCAGGAATAGAAGTAAATAATAAAGTAACATTATATGACGGACGAACGGGAAAGCCATTTGCTGATAAGATTACGGTAGGACCTCGATATATTTTGAAGTTGAACCATTTGGCAGATGAAAAGATCCATGCTCGTGCAACTGGTGCTTACACTATGGTTACACAACAGCCACTCGGTGGAAAAGCGCAATTCGGAGGACAGAGGTTTGGAGAAATGGAAGTATGGGCATTGGAAGCTTATGGAGCAGGTGCAGTATTGCAAGAAATGCTAACAATCAAATCTGATGATGTGATTGGCCGAGCAGAAGCATACAAAGCGATTATCCATGGGAAACCGGTACCAGTACCAGGTATTCCTGAAGGTTTTAAAGTGTTAATGAGTGAACTTCGTGCTCTGGGATTAAACCTTGAAACAATCGAAGCAATCAGTAAACCGCAAACGAATGTAGAAATTGAAATGACGGAAGATACGAATGTGACCCCGGATGAAGGAGTCATTGATGAAAACCTTGAACCTGTTAATGATATTCGTGTTGATGTAGCAACCGGCTCGGTTGAAGAACTTGAACGGTTAGCATAATATATTATATACCTACACCAATGATTAAAGATTTTAAAGCACTTAAAATAACACTAGCATCTCCACAGCAAGTGCAAAGCTGGAGCCATGGTGAAGTGAAGAAAGCTGAAACAATAAACTACAGGACACAACGAGCAGAAGTTGACGGTCTAATGTGCGAAAGAATTTTCGGACCAACTAAAAACTTTGAATGTTACTGTGGAAAGTATAAGAAGGTACGATATAAGGGGATTATCTGTGACAAATGTGGAGTAGAAGTCACACAAAAAAGTGTCAGACGAGAACGAATGGGACATATTAAATTAGTCTCACCTGTTGTCCATGTCTGGTATTCCCACGGTGTACCAAACAAGCTCTCACTTCTTCTTGATATTATGCAAAAGAAGTTGACTGCTGTTATCTATTTCTCACGTTACATGGTAATTGATGTAATCGAAGAAGAGAAAAAAGCAGCAATCGCTCAAATTAATGATAAGTTGGAACTTGCAAAGAAAGAAAACAGCGATGAATTAGAACTTCATATAGCCGAAATCAATAAAGAAAAAGATGAGGCAGTAGAAAAGACAAGAAGAGAATCAGATGAAAGTGGTGAAGTTCTCGATATGACTATAGATAAAGTAGAAGTAAAATTCAGACAAAGGATTGCAAAACTTCGAGAAGAATATCTTGTAAAAGAAAATGAAATCGAAGCTGAATACAAGACACTACTTGGTTTAGTTGATAAAATTGTAATCGGAGAAATCGTCTCAGAAGATGAATATTACCGATTGCTGGATAATGACTTGGAATTCTTTGAATTATCAATGGGTGCTGAGGCAATTAAGACATTGTTACAAAAGCTTGATCTGGAAAAACTATCGGAAGAGCTGAAAAAAGATGTTCTTAGCCCATCAGTTCAAAAGAGAATCAAAGCAATCCAACGACTCCGCATTATTGAAGGATTCAAGAACAACAAGATAGACCCATCATGGATCGTCATAGATATTGTTCCTGTTATCTCACCTGAACTACGTCCAATCATCCAACTTATGGGAGGCAGATTTGCTTCATCAGACTTGAATGACTTATACCGAAGAGTGATAAACAGAAACAACCGTTTGAAAAGACTTATGGAACTTGGAGCACCTGAAATTATCCTTCGAAACGAAAAGAGAATGTTGCAAGAAGCAGTGGATGCTTTAATTGACAATAACCACAGACCAAGCGCACCTGTTATGAACACAAGAAAGATGCCATTGAAATCACTTTCTGATAACCTTCGAGGAAAACAGGGGCGATTCAGACAGAATCTGCTTGGAAAACGTGTTGACTACTCAGGTCGTGCCGTTATTGTTTCCGGAGCAGACCTTAGCCTTACAGAAGCAGGTCTTCCAAAGACAATGGCACTTGAGCTGTTCAGACCGTTTGTCATGAAAGAAATTTTAGAACGAGAATATGCGCCAAATATTAAGAGTGCAAAGTATTTCTTTGAAAAAGCAAGCAAGGAAGTATGGGATATCTTAGAAGAAGTAATCCAAAAAAGACCTATCCTATTAAACCGTGCACCTACTCTTCACAAACAGGGTATACAGGCATTTTATCCGGTACTTTCATCAGGAAATGCAATCAGAATTAATCCTCTCGTATGTGCAGGATTTAATGCTGACTTCGATGGTGACCAGATGGCTGTCCATGTACCGTTATCTGAAGAAGCAGTAGAAGAGGCAAAAACACTTATGATGGCAAAGAATAACTTGCTATTGGATGCTGACGGCGGAGCTATCATGAACCCGAAATATGATATGGTTTATGGTTGTTACTTCTTAACAGGAGTAGATACACATCTAGAAGCATCAAAGAGTGTATTTGCATCAGCAGATGATGCAGTTACAGCATTCCATAATGATGCATTAGCACTTCGACAGCTTACTAAGATCAGAGTTAACGGCAAAATTTTGGAGACAACGGTTGGAAGAATCATCTTCAATGAAATCCTTCCAAAAGACTTTAATTTTGTTAACTATCAGGTAGGCAGCGATGAAATTAAAAAGATTGTAGAAGAATTAATTGCAAAAGAAGGAATGGAAAGTTCTGTTGCTCTTCTTGATAGCATCAAAAATATCGGTTTTAAGTATGCAACGCTTTCAGGCTTCTCTATATCAATGGATGATTGTAAGATCATACCTGAGAGAGATGACATTATTAACGAAGCTGACCAAAAAGTTGCAGGACTTGAAGATAACTACCAGATGGGACTTATAACCAAAGGTGAAAAGAGCCGATTGGCACTTGTTATCTGGAAAGAAACTACAGACAGGATTGCACAATTGACATGGGATAACTTAGGAGAAGAAAACCCGATCAGACAAGTAATCAAAGCAAAAGCTATGAAAGCAAATATTGACCAGGTGAAGCAGATTGCAGGTATGCGAGGATTATTACTTGATCCAAATAACAAGACAATCGAACTTCCAGTCAGGTCTAACTTTGCACTAGGACTTTCTGAAATGGAATACTTTGTAGGTTCACGATCAACAAGAAAAGTGTTGGCTGATACTGCACTTCGAACTGCTGAATCAGGTTACCTGACTCGAAAACTTGTTGATGTTGCACAAGGTGTTATCGTCAGAGAAGAAGATTGTGGAACAATTGAAGGAATTGAAATGCTCAAGAATGATGACAGAAGAATTCCTTTTGTTGAGAGGATTGAAGGACGATGGAGTGCACAGGAAGTGAAAGATGGAAAGAAAATACTAGTTGGTGCAAGCGAATTTATTACAAAAGAAATAGCAGAAAAAATCAATGAAACAGGTATCGAGTCAATTGTACTCCGCTCCCCGCTTACATGTCGTGCAAAGTTTGGTATTTGTGTTAAGTGTTACGGAAATGATCTTTCAACAAAAGAACCGGTACGAATTGGTACTGCTGTTGGAGTCATCGCAGCACAATCTCTTGGAGAATCAACCACACAGCTTACTTTGAACACAAAGCATAAAGCAGGTATTGCAGGCGTAGTGGATGTAACGCAAGGTTTGCCTAGAGCTGAAGAATTGTTTGAAGCTCGAATTCCAAAAGGAGAAGCAAAGATTGCAGACATTGACGGAATAGTACATATCATTGAAGTTGAAGAAAAGTTAAAAGTAAGAATTACCAGTAACAAGAAGACTACTTATGAAGTGATTTCCCTTGTAGGAGGAAGTGTAAATGTAAAGAATGACCAGAAAGTGAAAGCTGGAGATCTTCTCTATGTTTCACCAGAAAAATCAAATGTCGTTTCTCCATTCAGAGGAACTGTGAAAATTGAAGGGGATAAGATTCTTGTTGAAAGCGACAAGGTTCAGGAAGTGGAATACACTATCCCTGCAGATGCAGAACTTCTCGTAAATGAAGGAGATGAAATAAAGGCAGGCTTTTTGATCACAAAAGGAAATATCGATCCAAGAATTCTTCTTGAAACAATCGGTATGGTGAAAGCGCAAAAGTATATTATTGATAACATTCAACAAACTTATGGTGCACAGGGAATTGCAATTAACGACAAGCATGTTGAAGTAATTGTTTCTCAGATGGGACGATATGTCAGGGTTACAAACCCAGGAGATAGTTCACTCCTTCCTGGAGAATACAAAGACAAGTTTGAAGTTGAGACAATGAATGAAGTATTGCAAAAAGGTGGAAAGAAGAATATTGCGGTGAAACCACAACTTATTGGTATAACTGCAGCATCCCTCAGGACTGAAAGTTTCTTGTCAGCAGCTTCATTCCAGGAACAGGTTAGAGTTTTGTCTGATGCCGCTATCATCGGAAAGGTCGACTACTTGCGAGGATTAAAAGAAAATGTTATTATTGGGCGTCGAATACCTAGCGGATCACGAGTTCGTTTGGAAGAGTAATTATATTTTATTTACGGACAAATTATTATGGCGAGAATATCACAATTGGTAAGAAAACCAAGAAAGGTAAAAGAAAAGAAGGTAAAATACAAAGCAATGACGAAGTCATTTAATAGCGTGAAGAATCGTTACGTTGACGTAAATAGTCCTCTTAAAAGAGGAGTATGTACCGTTGTTCGTACAATGACTCCTAGAAAACCAAACTCTGCACTTCGAAAGATTGCAAGGGTAAGGCTATCAAACAGAATGGAAGTCAACGCATATATTCCAGGAATCGGCCATGATCTGCAGGAACACTCTGTTGTTCTTATCAGAGCAGGTAAAGTAGCAGATTTGCCATTGGTGAAGTACCATATTGTCCGAGGTAAATATGATGCAAAAGGCGTCACAAACAGAAAACAAGGCCGATCTTTGTACGGAACAAAGAAGCCAAAAGAAGAATCTAAATAATCCATATAAGACATGAGAGGAAAACAAGCAACAAAAAGAAAATTAGAACCTGATATGATATATCAAAGCGTTCTCGTAACCAGATTCATTAATAAACTGATGATGAGCGGAAAGAAAAGTACAGCACGTGCTATCTTTTATAACGCAATGGATGTTATTAAGGAAGATAAGAAGCTCGATCCGATGAAAGTATTTGAAACAGCACTAAGAAATGCAATGCCGCAAATGGAAGTGCGATCTCGACGAATCGGAGGAGCAAATTACCAGGTTCCAATCCCGGTAGATGGCGGAAGACAGGAATCACTTGGTATTAAATGGATTATTGAGGCATCTCGTACAAAGAAAGGCCAGCAAATGTATAAAAAATTAGCTAGCGAACTTATGGATGCAGCTAACAATACTGGAAATGCAGTAAGAAGAAAAGAAGATGTTCACAAAATGGCAGATGCTAACAAAGCTTTCAGTCATTTTAGATAATATTTCATAACCCCATAATACGATGGCCCAGAAAATTTCATTAGACAAGATACGTAATATCGGTATCATTGCCCATATCGATGCCGGTAAAACAACCACAACAGAAAGAATCCTTTACTACACAGGAAAAATATATAAGATTGGTGAAGTGCATGAAGGTGCAGCAACTATGGACTGGATGGAACAAGAGAGAGAACGTGGAATTACGATCACTTCTGCTGCAACAACAGCATTCTGGAATCTTGGAAATATTCAGTTTAGGGTAAATATTATTGATACACCGGGTCATGTAGACTTCACAGCTGAAGTTGAAAGATCTCTTCGTGTGCTAGATGGTGGTGTTGTTGTCTTCGATGGAAAAATGGGTGTTGAACCTCAGTCTGAAACTGTCTGGCGCCAGGCTGATAAATATAACGTACCAAGAATCTGTTTTATCAATAAACTTGATGCAATTGGCGGTGACTTCTATATGTCATACGAATCAATTAAATCTCGACTTGGAGTGAATGCTGTGCCAATTCAAATTCCTATCGGTATTGAAAATAATTTCAAAGGAATCATTGATTTGATTGCTATGAAAGCATATATGTATACAAATGATCTGGGGACTGATATTCAGGAAGTTGATATTCCGGAAGATTATAAAGAAAGAGCAAAAGAATACAGGACATATATGCTTGAAAAAGTTGCAGAAACATCTGATGAACTCTTAGAAAAGTTTTTTGCTGGAGAATCATTTACTGAAGATGAAATCATAACTGGCCTTCGAAAAGGAACTTTGGACCAAACTATCTTTCCTGTTCTTGGAGGAGCTTCAAAAGCAAACAAAGGAGTACAACTTCTTTTGGATGCTGTTGTCAGATTCCTTCCATCTCCACTTGATATTGGTGCGGTTCATGGAACCGATCCAAAAACAAGTGAAGAAATAACTCGAGACCCTGATGATAAAGAGCCATTTACTGCGCTTGCTTTTAAGATTGCTGTTGATGAACATGTTGGAAAACTTACCTTTTTTAGAGTATATGCAGGAACTGTAAAAGAAGGTTCATATATACTAAACTCTACTACAGGTGAAAAAGAACGGGTTAGCAGAATAGTCATGATGCATGCAAACCATCGTGAACAGGTTGCAGAAGTAACTGCAGGTGAAATTGCTGCTATGGTAGGATTAAAAGGCACTTCTACAGGAAATACACTTTGTGATGAGAATTCCCCGATTCTTCTTGAATCAATCAGCTTTCCAGAACCTGTTGTATCCGTTGCTGTCGAACCAAAAACCAAACAGGATCAGGAAAAAATGTCTACAGCTATTCATAAATTAGCGGAAGAAGATCCGACTTTCCGGGTAACTTCAGACCAGGAAACAGGTGAAACAATTATTTCAGGAATGGGAGAATTGCATCTTGATATTATCGTTGATCGAATGAAACGTGAATACCACGTCGATGCAAATGTCGGAAAACCTCAGGTGGCATATAGGGAAACAATTACACAGGTAACACAGGTAGAAGGAAAATATATTAAACAAAGTGGAGGTCATGGACAATATGGCCACTGTTGGTTACGACTTGAGCCTCAAGAAAGAGGAAAAGGATATGAATTTGTAGATGAAGTAAAAGGAGGAGCGATTCCAAAAGAATTTATCCCTGCTATTAACAAAGGTATTGAACAATCGCTCCAAAATGGAGTACTTGGAGGTTATCCTGTTGTAGATGTAAAGGTTGCAGTATATGATGGATCTTATCATGACGTTGACTCTTCTGAACTTGCTTTTAAAGTAGCAGGATCTATGGCTTTCCGAGAAGGAATGAAAAAAGCGGATCCAGTACTTTTAGAACCAATCATGTATATTGAAGTTGTTACCCCTGCAGAATTCATGGGTGATATTACCGGTGCTTTGTCAGCAAAACGAGGTATTATACTTGGTATGGATGATCGGGGCAATGCAAAAGTAATTCGAGCAGAAGTCCCGCTTGAGAATATGTTCGGGTTTACCAATGAACTCCGATCCATGTCATCAGGACGTGCGTCCAACTCAATGGAATTCTCACATTACCAGCCTGTTCCTAAGAATGTAGCTGATGAGATATTAGGAAAACAGGAGAAGTAATATGGGTCAAGAACGTGAAAGTTCTGCCCCAGATGATGTCTTACCTCCTATAACCTCACCGGATGAAGTTATATTAAACTTATACCTTTACTTCGGGTTTGAAGATGTTTACCCATTCTCATATATAAAGTCACGAATTGCAAATTATCGACCATATTTTGATTCTTGGAAAATGGCAATCCTTGAGAAAGATTCCAATGCTTCCGAAATTGATATTGATTATACAATAGCCCTTAAATGTTGCTTAATGTTAAGTGATATCTTTAAGGTAGAAGTAATGAGATGTCCTGATTATGAAAGAACTAAGAACGAACTATGGGTAATAAGCGATCCAAAAGATACCTTGGGTTTAGGACAATTTCATCTACTTACCTTTAAATTTTGGGGACAATTAGGAATAGTCCATCTAATGCAAGATAATAGAAATGATCTCGATGATGAAGTGATTATAGTTTTAGACAGAGACTCATTGAACTAATTTTTTATATGCCTAGTAATGGCTAATCTATAGTTCTTTTAGGCGATCCTAATAATTGTAAGAAAGATTACGGACTCAACGATATATATACCCTCAAAACCCTTTACAAATGTTTTTATCTATGGTATAAATACCACGGTATTGTGAATGAAAAAATTTCACAATGTTTTGAGTGTGTGCTATAATGAACCCGCTCAGTCAAATTTTATATTACTTACTACACAAATGGCAACTTTCGACAGAAGCAAACCACACAAGAATGTAGGTACTATTGGTCACGTAGATCATGGTAAGACTACTCTTACAGCAGCAATTTTAAAAGTTCTTGCAGCAGCAGGTCATGCAGCACAAACAAAAGGAGTACAGGATCTTGATAAAGCTCCTGAATCCCGAAGTCGTGGTATTACTATTGCTACGGCTCATACAGAATATGAGACAGACAAGTTTCACTACGCACATGTAGACTGTCCTGGTCACGCTGACTATATTAAGAACATGATTACCGGTGCTGCTCAAATGGATGGAGCTATCCTCGTTGTTGCAGCTACTGATGGACCTATGCCTCAAACACGAGAGCATATTTTGCTTTCCCGACAGGTAGGAGTTCCAAAAATTGTTGTATTTATGAACAAGGTTGATATGGTAGAAGATGCAGAGTTATTGGATCTTGTTGAACTTGAAATACGTGAAGTACTTTCCCGATACGAATTCCCAGGAGATGATACTCCTGTAATTCGAGGCTCAGCTCTAAAGGCTTTAGAATGTGCTTGCGGAAAAAGAGATTGTGAATGGTGCGGAAAAATCTTGGAACTTATGGATCAAGTCGATGATTATATCCCAGTACCAGAACGAGCAATTACTAAACCATTCTTGATGCCTGTTGAAGACGTTTTCTCAATTGAAGGACGTGGAACTGTAGCAACAGGAAGAGTTGAACGAGGAGAAGTAAAGGTAAACGAAGAAGTGGAACTGGTTGGAATTGTAAAAGATGCAAAAAAACTTGTCGTAACCGGTGTACAGATGTTCAACAAAGATTTGGACAAAGGTATGGCAGGAGATAACATTGGAGTACTTCTCCGTGGTATTAAAAGAGAAGAAGTAGAACGAGGACAAGTTCTTGCAAAACCAGGAAGCATTACTCCTCATACAGATTTTGAAGCAGAAGTATACGTTTTAACTAAAGAAGAAGGTGGACGACATACTCCTTTCTTGAAAGGATACAGACCACAATTCTATCTAAGAACTACTGATGTTACTGGAGAAGTCACCTCACTTCCCGATGGAGTTGAAATGGTGATGCCAGGAGACAATACCAAAGTAACAGTATCACTCGTTACTCCGGTAGCTATGGAAGATGGACTAAGATTTGCAATTCGTGAAGGTGGAAGAACAGTAGGAGCAGGAGTTGTAACTAAGATTTTGAAGTAATTTAGTAATCAAGTCAGAAAAGCAGTTGTAAGACTGCTTTTTTGACCGCTATTTAAAAACAGCTTAAAATGGCATTAAATCGCATAAGAGTAAAATTAAAAGGATATGATTCAAAAGTTGTCGACAAATCGGCAGCTCAGATTCTTGAAGCCGCGATGAGGACCGGTGCTAAGGCATCCGGACCTGTACCGTTGCCAACCCGGCTGAAGAAATATAGCGTTAACGAGTCTCCACATGTACACAAAAGATCTATGGAGCAATTTGAAATACGGGTTCACAAGAGACTTATTGATATTCTAGACCCGACTTCAAAAACGATTGATTCCCTGACACATTTGCAATTACCTGCAGGTGTAGGAATCGAGATAAAGTAAATCCTGGTTTATTTTATCGGCTTTACACATATAGCTATGTATATTTATGAATACGATACTAGGAAGAAAAAAAGAAATGACACAAATCTTCGATCAGAAGACAGGAAGAGCTATTCCAGTCACGCTAGTTGATGCACGAGGATGTTTAGTCGTAGGAAAAAAATCTCAAGAAAAAGATGGATATGAAGCACTTAAGCTTGGACTTGGCGTCAGTAAGAATCCAACAATGCCTGAAGCAGGAAAATATAAAGGATTGCGCGTTCCCCAGTTTGTAAGAGAAGTAAAAACAAGTGAAGTTTTAGAAATAGGAACTCCAGTCTTAGTTGATAGTTTCGCAATCGGAGATAAAGTAAAAGTTATTGGTGTATCAAAAGGAAAAGGATTTTCAGGAGTTATGAAGAGATGGCATTTTGCAGGAACTGGTACACGAACTCATGGGCAATCTACAAAGCCAAGACATCCAGGATCTATTGGAGCTGGTACAACACCGGGTAGAGTTTTTAAAGGAAAGAAGATGGCTGGTAGAATGGGAAATGATAGAGTAACAGTAAAAAATGTTGAAGTGGTATTTATTGATGTTAATTCACATCTTATTGGTTTAAAGGGAATGATTCCTGGAGCCAAAAATGGTTTAGTTGAAATAAGAAAGTAATTATGAAAGCTGTTGTATTACAAAAAAACGGAAAGGTATCAAAGAAATTCTTCACATTACAGGAAGATATATTTGCAAATAAAGCAGGTACAAATGTCTTACGACAGGCTGTACATATCCATATGGCAAACACCCGAACTGGAACTGCTAAAGCAAAGAACAGAGGTGAAGTTTCTGGAACTGGTAAGAAACCATGGGCAAATAATAAAATCGGAAAAGCGCGAACAGGAGATGAAAGAACTCCTATCTTTAGACATGGTGGAGTATCACACGGCCCTGTTCCAATGAACTATGGATTGAAGCTTCCAAAAAAAATGGCTGAAATAGCACTATATCAAGCTCTCACTCACGCACAAAATCAAAATCGATTATTTATTGTTGAAGACTTTACCATTTCTGGTGAAAAACTAACAAAAGCAGCGGCAGAAATAGTAAAGGCATTAACAACACAAGCAGGAATTCCAATGAAAAGAGTTGTGATCTATACACTCCAGTATGACGAATTACTTAAGCGTGCATATAACAACATTCCAGGAATTGAGGTTCGGGCAATGCAGCATATGAATGCATATGACGTGCTTTCAGCAGGAACAGTTATCCTGATGGAATCAGTAATGGAAGTATTGAACGGAACAAAAGCAGAAAATGAAAAACCAAAAGTTGAAGAAAAGAAAACTGAAGTAAAAACAAAGGCACCGGTAAAAGCAGCTACAAAAACCGCAACAAAATCAAAAGTAGTTAAGAAATAATTATGAATATACATACTATATTAAAAAGTCCAAGATTAACAGAAAAAGCATATATGAACATTGCTAGAAGCGCATATGTGTTTGATGTCGACCTTAAGGCATCAAAGGGAGATATTAAAGAAGCTGTTGAATCATTGTTTGATGTTGATGTTGTATCAGTCAGAACAATGACTATCCGAGGTAAGAAAAAGGCTCGTGGAAGAAGCAGAAAGATTGTAAAGACTGCAAAGTTAAAAAAGGCAGTCGTTGAAGTAGCTGAAGGACAGACAATATCAATTTTTGATGAAATATATAAGTCTGAAGAGGAAAAGAAATAACCATGGCATTAACGAAATATAAACCAACAACACCAACACGACGTTTTACGGTACTATTAAAATCCGAAAAACGAAATAACCCTGAGAAATCACTTCTTAGCCCGATGAAATCAAAGGCAGGAAGAAATAACCAGGGTAGAATCACCACCAGACATCAAGGTGGAGGTGTAAAACGAAGATATAGAAATATTGATTTTAAAAGAGATAAATATGATGTCCCTGCAGTAGTAAAAAGCATCGAATACGATCCAAACCGAACGGCAAATATTGCTCTTCTTGTATATAAAGACGGAGAAAAGCGATATATCATTGCTCCATCAGGTTTGAAAGAAGGTGCAATTCTAGTTTCTGGGGAAAAAGCTCCAATTAATATTGGAAATAGTCTTCCATTAAAGAATATTCCATTGGGAGCAACAATATATAATATTGAAATTCGCCGAGGAAAAGGAGGACAGCTTGTTCGATCAGCAGGTGCACTTGCCCAAATCCAATCAATGGATAAGGGATATGTACAAATCAAACTTCCATCAGGTGAAATAAGATTGGTAAATGGCGAAAATTATGCTACAATAGGGGGCGTTGGAAACGAAGAACTTATAAATATAAAGTTAGGGAAAGCAGGTAGAAGCAGGTATTTAGGTATAAGACCGGGAGTTCGAGGTATGGCAATGCATGCTGAACAGCATCCACACGGAGGAGGAGAAGGAAAGGGACAAGTTGGAGGTGTGGCAAAGGATATTTGGGGTAACCGACGAGGGAGAAATACAAGAAAAAATAAAGTAAGTTCAAGATTTATTATAAAACGCAGAAAAGGAAAGAAACTTAATAAATAATATATGTCACGATCATCGAAAAAAGGTCCTTATGTGGACGAAAAATTATTAAAGAAAATATTACATCAAAGAGAAGCTAATGATTATCGACCTATTAAAACATGGGCACGAGCATCAACAATCTCTCCTGAAATGGTTGGTTTTACCTTAGCTATCCATAACGGAAAAACTCATGTTCCTGTCATTGTGAATGAATCAATGGTAGGACATAAAGTCGGTGAATTTGCTTTGACTCGAATGTTTCGAGGTCATAGTAAAAAAGGTAAAATTGCTCAAAATACCGGATCTACCGGAAGAACTGAATCAAAGTAACATATGGATCCTAAAGCGCAAAAAATTGAAGCAAAAAACACAATGGTTCGTATTTCACCACGTAAGTTACGTTTAGTGGCAGATACGGTCAGAGGTAAAGATGCATTAGTATCTGTAGATACATTGCAATTTCTGCCAAAAAAAGGAAGCATTATGATCCTGAAGGTATTAAAGAGTGCAATGGCAAATGCAGAACATAATTTTAATTTGCGAGCTAAAGATTTGTATGTAAAAGAAATTCGAGTTGATGAAGGTCCAACATACAAGAGGTTTCGAGCAGTATCACGAGGAAGAGGAAGACAAATATTAAAACGTACAGCACGTATATCAATTACATTAGGATTAAAGAAGTAATATGGGACAAAAAATCCATCCAGTAGGATTTCGACTAGGAACAAATAGAACATGGTCATCAGTTTGGTTTGCAAATGATACCGCTACATATGTTAAAAATTTACACTCCGATATTAAGGTAAGAAAATTTGTACTGAAAGCATTAAAAGCATCAGGTGTTGCAGAAGTTAATATCAAGAGAGCATTAAATAACGTCGTTATTGAAATTCATGTTGCACGACCTGGTATGGTAATTGGAAAAGGTGGAAAAGGACTTGAAGATCTTACAAAAGAACTGACAAAGATGCTTGGTACAGAACCAAGACTTGAAGTAAAAGAAGTAAAAAATCCATCATTAGAAGCTAGAATAATCGCACAAAACATTGTCGACGGAATCCAAAAACGTGTCAGTCCAAAATTTCTAATGACAAAGGAACTGGAAAGAATCAAAGATGCAGGAGCATTAGGTGGGAGAATCTGGATTTCAGGATTAATTGGCGGAAGCCAGATCCATAGAACAGAAAAAAAGAGCTTTGGAACTATTCCATTACAAACACTCCGAGCTGATATCAGCTATGCTGGACTTGACGCATTGACATATAACTCAGGAGTAATGGGAGTAAAGGTTTGGATTTATAGAGGAGAAAAGAAAGATTACGACGCTTAATTAAACTATTTAGGAAATTATGTTACAGCCTAAGAAACAAAAATACAGAAAAAGCTATAACGCAGCAATGAGAGGTGTCAATCATCAAACACTTAGTTTTGGTGAATTTGGTGTGCTTGCCGCAACTCCAGGGTTTATCACAGCAAGACAGATTGAAGCAGCTCGAAAGGCTATGTCTCATTATACAAAGCGATATGGTAAAATCTGGATCAGAATTTTTCCCCAGATTCCTGTAACGAACAAACCACAAGGACTTAGAATGGGTGGAGGAAAAGGTGCAGTTGTATCATTTGGTTCACCAATAAAGGTAGGAACAATTGTTTTTGAAATGGGAGGAGTTCCACGAGAGATTGCAAAAGAAGCATTCAGATTGGCAGGAAACAAATTACCTTTAAAATTAGAATTTATTGAAAAATAATGATAAATTTAAACGAACTACGAAAAACAAACTTAAAGGATCTTGCAAAAAAGTTTCATGATTTGGACAAGGAAATTGCAATAGAATCTTTCCATATACAGTCACGAAGAAGTACGAAAACAGCACAACTTCGAGCAATGAAAAAAGATCTTGCAAGGATTGCAACAGTAATAAATGAATTAAAACTTTTATCTACAATACATGGAAAAGAAGAAAAGTAATACAAAAAAACAGCAGGTACTCGTCCATAAGAGAAAATTAACGGGTATCGTAGTATCAAATAGTATGATAAATACTGTTGTCGTAAAAGTAACGACAAAAAAGATCCATCCTATATATAAAAAAGTTATTAAAACTTGGAAAAAATATAAAGCAGAAACTGCTGGAATACAATATGAAGTCGGTGAAGTTGTTACCATCCAGGAAGCCAGGAAGATGTCAAAAGATAAGAAATGGCTAGTTTTATCTAAATAATACGAATCAATGGTACAGTCACAAACAATATTAAAATGCGCAGATAACACAGGAGCAAAAGAACTTCTTGTTATTGGAGTAAGAGTCGGTTCTAACCATGAGTTTGCATCAGTTGGTGATATTGTCAGCTGCAGCGTAAAAAAAGCTCAGGCAGGCGGAAGCGTAAAGACTCATGAAAAAGTAAAGGCAGTGGTTGTTAGGACAAGAAAAGAAGTACGAAGACAAGACGGATCCTATATCCGATTTGACGATAATGCAGCAGTAATTATTGACCCTAAATCAAAAGAACCAAAAGGAACTGCAGTATTTGGCCCTGTTGCACGAGAGCTTCGGGATAGAGGATATATGAAGCTTATTAGTTTAGCTCCAGAAGTATTATGAAACTGAGAAAAAACGATAAAATAAAAATAGTACGTGGAAAAGACAAAGGGAAAGAGTCAGTGATTGAACGGGTTTTGCCTAAAAGCGGCAAAATATATGCAAAAGATATCAATATCGTTAAAAAACATGCAAAGGGGAGAGGTATTATCGACCTTATCAAGCCGGTTCAGGCTTCAAATGTTATGGTAATCTGTCCGAATTGCAATAAACCAACAAGAGTAGGATATAAAGTTGAAAAAGAGAAAAAAACCAGATTTTGTAAACAATGTCAAAAAGACTTCTAAATACGGACAATTTTGATGTCATTGGCGGAAGAAACCTGGTACAAGAAGCGCTGAAAGCAGGAAATGATGTAAAAAGGATATATATTGAAAATGCAATAAAAGAATCGAAAAACTATGGCAATGATGCTAGAATTCATGATATAATCAGCATTGCCAGATCAAGGAATATTCCTGTTGAGTATATCTCAAGGGATGATATCCGATTACTTGAAAAAGATGAAGGAGTAAGAACAGAAGGAGTAGCAGCATTCCTGCCACAACGAGTAGAGCTTACTGTTTCAGATATCTTTGCACTTTGTAAACAGAAAAATAAGGAACCTTTTATCATACTGGTAAATAATATCTTGTATGAGGAGAATCTTGGAGCAATACTTCGCACATGCGCTGCAGGTGGTGTTGATGCTCTCATTATTCCAAAACGGGATAACCGTTCCCTTACTCCAAATGTGAGGCGAATCTCAATGGGAGGAAGTGAATATGTACCATTAGTACGTTCAAATCTTTTTGAAGCACTTGATGAGATACATGATGAAGGAATTCAGATTATCGGTGTTGAACTAAATGGTTCAGCATACTACTATGATGCGAATCTTAGCGGCCCGATTGCAATTATCTTAGGTGGTGAAGATGCTGGTCTTACAGCTCCATTACAAAAGCGATGCGATCAGGTGGTGAAGATTCCTATGATAGGAATGATCCAGTCACTGAATGTATCAGTAAGTACTGCGATTTTAATATATGAGAAAATACGACAGGAATGTCAAAATTAAGAGAAAAATATAACAAAGAAATACAACAGAAATTAATGAAAGAATTGCAGCTTTCAAATGTCCATTCTGTACCGGCACTTAAGAAAATTGTGCTTAATATTGGTGCAGGAGAGGCAGTTGCAAATCCAAAGGTTGTTGAGATTACACAAGAAATTCTGAGCGCAATAACTGGCCAACGTGCAGTTATTACAAAAGCAAAGAAGTCTATCTCAAACTTTAAGATTCGTGAAGGTTTGGCAATTGGATCAATGGTTACCCTACGTGGTGATAAGATGTGGGATTTTTACGAAAAACTTATTGATATTGTAATCCCTCGTATCAAGGACTTTCGGGGATTGAACCCGTTCGCATTTGATAATGCAGGAAACTATACATTAGGAATAAAAGATCATACAATCTTTCCAGAGATTGATCCAAATGAAATTGATAAGGTACGAAGTCTTGAAATAACTTTTGTAACAAGCGTAAATGATAAGGAAGCTTCAAAAAAACTTCTTCGTGAGTTAGGTCTTCCACTTAAGAAAGAATAAAAAATGGCAAAAAAATCACAAGTTGTAAAACAACAAAAATTAATGAAAAAATCAAAATACCCTACTCGTGTATATAACCGATGTCTTCGATGTGGGAGACAAGGTGCATACATGAGAGATTTTGGCATGTGCAGAATTTGTTTTAGAGAACTTGCACATAAAGGTGAAATACCGGGTGTAACAAAATCATCCTGGTAATATATATTTTACATTGAACAATGACAGATCCAATAGCTGACTTATTAACACAAATACGAAATGCAGGACTAAGAAGAATAGCTTCCATTAATGTTCCTCATTCTAAAATGAAAGAACAGATTGTTCAGATTTTAAGAGATGAGCATTTCATTACAGATTATTCTGTAACAACTGATGAAGTAACCGGATTTAAGTACTTGCATATTGTCCTTCGATACACAAAGACTAGAATGGCTATTGAAAAATTGAAGAGAGTTTCTAAACCTGGTATTCGAAGATATGTCAGTTATGATAAAATTCCTACGGTAAGAGGAGGAATTGGAATATGTGTTGTCAGTACATCAAAAGGAGTCATGACAGGAAGAAGAGCAAAAGAGGAAAAAGTTGGGGGAGAATTACTTTGTACTATCTATTAATACATATATGTCACGTATAGGAAAACAACCAGTTACAATTCCATCAGGCGTAGAAGTTATGGTTGATGAAGCAATGATTCGTGTAAAAGGACCTAAAGGTGAATTGAGCATTGTACGTCCTCCATTGGTAACAATCGAGCAGGATGCAAATGAAGTAAGAGTTTCAATTCCTGAAGACAAAAAAGGAGATAGGATCTACAAATCATATTATGGACTTACCAGAAGCTTGATTAATAATCTGGTATTAGGTGTAACACAAGGATATAAGAAAGAATTGGAGATGAAAGGAATTGGTTATCGTGCAGCAATGCAAGGAAATAACCTTGTTCTAAATGTAGGATACTCACACCAAGTGAATATTCCACAAGAAGAAGGGATCACTTTTAATGTAGTAGATAATGTTAATATCACAGTTGAAGGGATTGATAAACAACGGGTTGGTCAGGTAGCTGCAAATATTCGAAAAGTACGAGAACCGGAACCATATAAAGGGAAGGGAATAAGATATAAAGATGAAATTGTACGAAGGAAGAGTGGAAAGAGCGGAAAAGGTGCAAAAGGAGCTAAATAATATATTATAGTTTTTACAGCAATGTCAGTACGAACGGTTAAAAGACACAGAAGACTCAGAAAAAAAATTCATGGAACTCATGAAAGACCGAGACTATCTGTCTATCGAAGTTTGAAAGGCTTGTATGCCCAGATTATTGATGATGATAAATCAGTAACTCTTCTTGGCATGAGCGATAAAGTTGTTCAAAAAGGATCAAAAACAAAATTAACGAAAAAAGATGCAGCTTATGAATTAGGTAAGGCAATGGCGAAACAGGCAAAAGATCAAAAGATTTCAGCTGTTGTATTTGACCGAGGCGGAAATAAATATCATGGAAGAATAGCTGAATTTTCACGAGGTGCTCGCGAAGGTGGACTAATATTTTAATCTAAATATATTCGTATGGCAGAAGAAAAAACTAATCAAAGGATTAACACAAAAGATGACAGAAAAGGTGCTCCAAGAGCTGGTGCAGAAGATGGATTTGACCAGATTGCTGTTGAAACAAGAAGAGTGACAAAAGTAACAAAAGGTGCAAAGCGATTCAGATTCAGTTCTGTCGTTGTAGTCGGAAATAGATCTGGCAAAGTAGGTATTGGAATTGGAAAAGGCGGAGACCCAAAACAGGCTATAGAAAAGGCAGCAAAATATGCTAAGACGCACTTATTTGATGTAACATTAAAAGGAACGACAATTCCTCATATTATTGAAACTGATTATGGTGCTTCAAAGGTATTATTAAAACCAGCTGCACAAGGTACAGGAATTATTGCAGGAAGCAGCGTTCGAGCAGTTGTTGAACTTGCAGGTATAAAAGATATCCGTGGAAAAATTATTGGCAGTAACAATAAAGTAAATAATGTGTACTGTACATTAAAAGCACTTACACTACTTAGGGATAAAAGAATATAATATGGAACTACACTCTCTCAAAAAAATTACAGATAAAAAGAAAAAAGTTGTCGGACGCGGATACGGATCTGGAAAAGGTGGACATACTTCAGGAAGAGGATCAAAAGGACAAAATGCAAGAGCAGGCGGAAAATTACGTCCACTATTTGAAGGAGGACAAAATCCATTAAGTATGCGAATTCCACACAAACGTGGATTTAAAAGAGCATTTAAAGAAAATAGTGAAATTGTAAAGCTAGACAGCCTTAACATGTTTGAAGACGGAAATACCGTTAGCCCGGCAGAATTGTTCAAAACAGGCCTTATCACAGGGAACGGAACTCCAAAGATATTGGATCACGGAACTCTTACAAAAAAAATTAATCTTATCGGTGTGATGTGTTCCAAATCTGCAAAAGAAAAAATTGAAAAGCAGGGAGGAAGCGTATCATGGAAATAATAGACAATCTGAAAAGAGCTTTCAACAATCCTGAAATACGGAAGAAAGTACTTTTCACTCTTATAATTCTTGTCATTTATCGTTTATTAGCAAATATTCCAACCCCGGGTATTAACAGAACCGCACTCCAGTCTCTCTTCTCACAAAACCAATTTTTAGGATTATTAAATGTCTTCTCAGGAGGAACATTTGCAAATTTTGCTATTATTACAGTCGGTTTGACTCCATATATCACCGCATCTGTTGTCGTACAGCTTCTAACTTCAATATTTCCTCGACTTGAAGAATTACAACAAGAAGGAGAAAGAGGAAGAAGAGTTCTTATTCAGCTTACTAGAATTCTTACAGTACCGTTGGCAGTCGTTCAGGCTTTAAGTGTCTTTTTCCTATTGAAAAACCAGAATGTAATCCAAAGCATTGATACGCTTTCAGCAATTACATTGCTTGTTACGTTAACTGCAGGTGCAATCTTACTTATGTGGTTGGGAGAAATATTGACGGAAAGCGGTATCGGTCAAGGAATTTCATTTTTGATTGCATGTAATGTACTATCAGCATTCCCACATGCATTAGTGCAGACATTTCAATCCCAAACAATTGACTTTATCACTATTATTGCATTAGTAGGTTTATTTTTGCTTGTAATAGTCGGCATTGTCTTTATTAATGAGGCGGTACGAAATATCCCACTCAATTATACGAAGCGTATACGAGGAAACAAAACGATGGGAGGAAATTCTGGTTCATTACCAATGAAAGTTAATACTGCAGGTGTTATGCCGGCTATTTTTGCCTTGTCTATGATTATCTTTCCTCTTACAGTTGGAAAATTCCTTTCAAACGCATCATCTGCACAGGTACGAACTATTGCAACAAATATCGTAAATTTCTTGAATAATCAAACATATTATGCGATTATATACTTCCTTTTAGTATTTATATTTACCTATTTCTATGCATATATCGTTTTTAGTCCAGATAAGGTAGCAGAAAACTTGCAATCTCAAGGCGGCTTTATTCCAGGAATTAGGCCGGGAGAGAAAACTGCAGAATACTTATCTAAAATACTTGGAAGAATTACTTTTGTTGGTGGAATTTTCTTAGCAGTAATAGTCACCCTTCCAATTATCATGCAGAATGCAACAAATATCACAACGCTTTCTGTCGGTGGAACTGGTCTTATCATCGTTATTGGAGTGATATTACAAACCGTAAGCCAATTGAAGTCATACATGGTAACTCGCTCTTACGAAAATTTTGCCAGATAATTCGCAAGATATGCCATTATTATGGTATGATTTTTGATATATTAGCCCAATATTATGCTCATTTTCATTATAGGACCATCTGCATCAGGAAAGGGGACGCAAGCTGAGTTGCTTGCTCAGCATTATCATGTTCCTCACATCAGTATTGGAGACTTGTTTCGACAAGAGATCCATAACGGAACAGAGATAGGAAAACAAATACAGCCGATTGTTGAAAAAGGAGATTTTGTTCCAGGATTAATAGCACAACAGGTATTAAAACAGCATCTCGAAAATGCATTTGTAGAACAAGGAGGAGCAATTGTTGACGGGTTTCCAAGATTACATGATCAGGCACATGAGATTCAACCAGTTGTTGATACATACAAAGGACCGTTTAGAGTAATCCATTATGTCCTTTCATATGAAGAATGTGAAAAAAGAGAAGAAGTAAGAAAGCAAGCAGGAGGTGCCAGAAAAGATGATTTTGTCTTAAAAGAAAGGTATGATGCATATGCTGTAGAAATTGAGGCAATAAGGCAATATTATCAGGAGCAAGGCAAGCTTATTGAAATTGATGCAAGACCTGATATCGATCATATTTTCCATGAATCCTTAGCCCGACTAGAAGAAAGTATCGCAAATGAAAAAATATGATTTAAAAACAAAGG
The DNA here is from genome assembly GCA_025450075.1 of Patescibacteria group bacterium. GTDB lineage: Bacteria > Patescibacteriota > Dojkabacteria > JAKAPS01 > JAKAPS01 > JANWIC01. Next base: position 91,029 of record JANWIC010000007.1, read on the forward strand.
AACAAATTGCAATTATGGCCGAAGGAGGCCATATTCTTGGGAATATCCTAAAAGAACTCGGAAATGCATCTCAAGTTGGTGTCAGTACCAAATCAATAGAAATTCTAGCGGACAAGTTATGCAAAGAATATGCTGTAACGGCAGCGACAAAGGGATACAAAGGGTTTCCTGCAAGTTATTGTTCGTGTGTGAATGATGTTGTAGTTCATGGCATTCCATCGAGTCATGAAATACTAAAAGATGGTGATGTTTTCACCATTGACATGGTATTAAAGTATAAAGGACTTCATACCGATGCAGCTATCACTGTTCCAATCGGAAATGTTTCTAAGGAAAACCTGGATTTTCTCGCAACCGTTAAAAAGGCAAGAGATGAGGCAATTGCAAAGGTAAAACCGGGAAGAAGGATCGGAGATTTATCAGCAATCATGGAATATACTGTTCGTTTAAAGGGCTATAGCCCAGTACGTGAGCTCATTGGACATGGTATAGGACGAACAATGCATGAGGAACCGGAAATCCCTTGTTATGGCCTTCCGGGAACCGGTCCGGTCATTGAAGAAGGTATGACGCTAGCAATTGAGGCAATTATTGCTAAAGGAAAGCCAGATGTGACGTTTTCACGTGAAGACGGATGGACAGTTAGGACAAAAGATGGTAATATAGCTGCGGTGTTTGAACATACTGTTGCAGTCACGAAAAATGGCTGTATGATTTTGACAGTTTAATATTGCAAACTCCTTGTTTGTTTGATATAATTCGTGCGTTCTTTATAAACAAGGCCATATGAGTGATAATGACAAGAAATATGAGGTTGACGCAAGAGTGTTGGAAGTGCTTCCAAACTCTTCTTTCAAACTAAATATTGAAGGAACAGATCACGAAATAATTGGCTATATATCAGGCAAAATGAGGATGAACTATATCCGAATCACAGTAGGTGACCGGGTAAAGGTTGAACTGTCCCCATATGATTTAAAACGGGGACGTATTACATACAGATATAATAAGTAGGATATGAAAATTAAAGCTTCTATAAAAAAACGATGCACGGGTTGTTACCTGGTAAAACGGGAAGGTGTTTTGTATATCTATTGCAAAACAAACCCCAAACATAAGCAAAGACAAGGATAATATATTACATCTTAACTAATGGCTCAATCAATTAGAATCGCAGGAGTAGAAATACCAACACAAAAAAAAGTAAATATAGCACTTACCTATATCTACGGAATTGGAATGACATCTGCAGCAAAGATTGTAGAACAGGCAAAAATTGATAAATCAAAGAGGGCTAAAGACCTTACTGATGATGAAATCAATCGGATGCGGGCAATTGTAGAAGGCGGATCATATAAGATTGAAGGTGAACTTCGCCAGCAACTATACCAGAACATTAAAAGACTTAAAGATATTAGATCCTACCGAGGTGTTCGTCATAAACTGGGACTTCCAGTAAGAGGACAACGAACCCGAAGCAATGCAAAAACCCGAAAAGGAAGACATATTGCAGTCGGAGGATTAAAGCATAAGCTTGAGAAAACTTAATTTAACATTATTCCAGTATGGCTAAGAAAAAGGACGAAAAAAAGGCTGCAAAGAAAATTGTAAAAAAGACAAAGCCGGTAAAAGCAAAGAAGATTAAAGAAATGGTGACAAAGGGGAATGCATATATCTATTCCACTTTTAACAATACTGTTGTTACCTTAACGGATGAATCAGGAAAAGTTTTAAGTGCAAGCAGCGGTGGTGTTGTTGGGTTTAAGGGAACTAGGAAATCTACACCTTATGCTGCATCACGTGCATCTGAAGATGCTGTAAATAAATCATTAAAATACGGATTAAAAGAAGTTGATGTTTTTGTCAAAGGTCCAGGACCGGGAAGACAAATGGCTGTAAAAGCCATCCGAAGTGCCGGACTGAAGGTCACTTCATTAACTGATGTTACTCCTATCCCACATAATGGGTGCAGGCCAAAAAAGAGGCCGAGAAAATAATATATTATTTGTTATACAATGTTAGATCCTAATGTAACTCAGGTAAAAGTTGTTGAAGAAACGGAAAATTTTGGACGTTTTGAAATTGAACCGTTAGAACGGGGATACGGTCAGACAGTTGGAAATACACTACGACGTGTATTACTATCATCCCTTAGCGGCGCCGCTGTATCATCCGTAAAAATTAACGGTGCAAAACATGAATATACGACTCTTGCAGGCGTAGAAGAAGATTTATTAAATATTGTTTTGAATTTGAAAGAGTTACGAATCAGATCATTTACTTCTGAAAAACAAACTATCTATTTAAATATCAAAAAAGCAGGGGAAGTAAAAGCAGTAGATCTTGAAACTGGATCTGATCTTGAAATCTTAAACCCTGAACTGGTTATCGCAACCCTTGCTGATTCAAAAAATCCACTTAGTATGGAAATTACTGTTGAAACAGGTGTTGGGTATAATACGATGGAAGATAGAAGACAGGAAATTGGTTTAATTCCAGTTGATGCTAACTTCAGCCCTGTTGAACGTGTGAATTTTGAAGTAGGATCAGCACGTCTAGGTCAGGTTACTGATCTTGATAAACTGACGATTGAAATATATACAAAGACAATTAAACCATCAGAGGCACTTGCTCAGGCATTAGACCTGTATGTAGTAAAGCTTCAAGAAATAAGAAGCCAGGTGCAAGTAGAAGCTCTTGTAGCAGTAGAAGAGAAAGCCCCTAAAGCTGTTAAGAAAATAGCTGCAAAAAAGACAACAACTAAAAAAGCTAAAAAATAACGCATGAGACATCTTGTAAAAAAACATAAATTAAATAAAGCTAAAAGCCATAGAGAAGCAATGTTAAAGAACTTGGCAGCTCAAGTGATTCAATATGAACACGTTGATACAACAAGTGCTAAAGCAAAAGCTGTTCTCCCCCTCATTGATAAAATGATTAATATCGGAAAGAAAAACAATATACAATCAATCCGAAGATTGCACCAGAAACTCTATGATGAGCTTGCTATTAAAAAGATTCAAGATGTACTTGCAAAAAGATATGAAAATAAAAATTCAGGATATGCAAGTATTATAAAGATTAAGAACAGATCTGGAGACAATGCCCAGATTGTTCGCATTATGCTAACGGAGGAATAATATGCAAAAAACTAAATCAATAAAAAAAGCAGATCTACAACTTAACTGGTATGTTATTGATGCAAAAGAAATGAACCTTGGAAGGCTTGCAGTTGAAGCTTCGGGACTTCTAATGGGAAAAAAGAAGGTAACATATGCAAAAAATCTTTTCTCAGGTGATAATGTTATTATCATAAATGCAAAAGATGTAAAAGTTACTCCTCGAAAAGTAACAGATAAAATGTATTACAGACACTCAGGATTTCCTGGAGGACTACGGGCATTATCTTTTGAAGGAATGATGAAGAAGAATCCATCAGCAGTTATTCGAGAAGCTATCCACGGAATGGTTCCAAAAACCAAAATGGGAGCAGAAATACTTTCTCACTTGTATGTATACAATGATGAGAAAAACCCTCATGAAGCACAAAAGCCAATTAAATTAGAAAGAAAATAAATGGAAACGAAAAAAGTCAAAAAAAATACAGAAGTACATTCCGTAGGTAGAAGAAAAGAATCTATTTGTACAATTACCTTCTTTAAAGGAGAAGGAGAAAATATGGTAAATGGAAAGAAGGTTGAAGAATACTTTACTGAGCAATCTCATAAAGCGCTTATCATGCTTCCATTAATTGCAACGAATACGTTAGGACATTACCATTTTACTGCACGCGTATCAGGAGGAGGACTTGTCGGACAAGCCGATGCACTCCGACTTGCTATTGCACGTTCTTTATCAGAAGCAGAACCTGAATTACACCATATTCTTGCAAAGGAAGGGTTGTTGAGCAGGGATCCTCGAGTCAAAGAAAGAAAGAAAGTTTTCTTTGTCAGAGCACGTAAAAGACCACAATACTCAAAACGTTAATCATTATCCGAATGTTCCGGTAAATAGAACCCGTGAATTTTTCGTTCTATTCTGTTTTTCATATAATAGGTGGAAAGCGGAGCAATCATCGTTTGGCCATATTTTCTTTTAATCTTTTGAAGAGCATTTTGTAATTGAGAAGAGGACTCTGAAAAAAGATCTACAGGAAGATCATATTCTGAAACAAGAAGTGATGTATGTACTCCAATCTGTCTAATAGTACTTCCCTCAGTAAAAATAGATGAAAATATTCCCTTGCTTTGGGTAAATAGGATATGTGGGTCATATGTATATATTTCCATTGTCCTATTCGAATAGAGAGAAGTAAAATCTGTGAATCTTGCATGTACGCCAATACATCGTGCTTTCATCCCTTTTTCTTTCATCCGAAATGCTACTCTTTGTACAAGACCATAAAGGACTTTCTCACATGATTTCCTATCTACCAGGTCATTTGGGAGCGTTATCTCGTGGCTGAATGATTTAGGAGCATCCTTGGTCGGTACAACTTCTTCCAGGTCAATACCTGCTGCTGTATTATATAAAAAGATTGCTAAATACTCCCCGAATTCATTTTTAATAATTTCTATGGGAAAATTATTTAATTCTTTAAATGTATAGATACCAAGACTATGAAGCCTTTTGGTAATTCTTCTTCCGATTCCGGATATTTCTTCAACCCGAGTGTTAGGGATAATCCGGGATATATCTTCTTGGGTGAGAATCGTTAATCCATCCGGCTTATGGAGATTTGAAGCAAATTTTGCCATTCGCTTGTTTTGAGCAATTCCGATAGAGCAGGTAATTGCTTCTCCAAGCTGGCTTTTAAAATCCTTTTTAATCTCTTTTGCAATAGATTCCAATTTTTTCCAATCAGTTATCCCCTGCGAATCTATATATACTTCATCGATACTTGCAACTTCAATACATAAGAAATATTTGGAAAGAATGGAAATGAAAGCATCGTGGATTGATGCATACTTATCCCCATCCCCATATACCCGCATAACAAACGGGCAGAGTTTTTCTGCCTCATATATTTTCATGCCCGTCTTTATCCCATATAGCTTTGCTTCTCTTGAGGCAGCCACTACTATTGTTCGTTTTTCTTCACCTGTGACAATAATGGGTTTTCCACGAAGAGAAGGATGATCCTGCTGCTCAACTGAAGCGAAATATGAATTCATATCAAGACAGATTATCCTTCTGTCAGTTTTCGATTTCATGAAGGGTACAGATGTTGTTTTTTCCATGGATAGAAATTTTGTAATAGGTATCTTGGCATTGAAGAGAATAATAGTAGATTCGGTATGACCCCTCCCATTTGGTATATGCCATATGGATGTTATCTACCATGATTTTCTTATTTTTCCATGAAAATGCTATCGGAACAATTGATCCGTTTTTAAATACTGAAAATACATTGATATGTTCGTTTATTGCCATATACAAGAGAATATATACAAAATGATAGCCGAAGAAGAACCGAATGTCAATATGTGGAAGTTATGAAGAACAGGAGGACACAGACACTTAACGGGATAAGAATATCATCAATCCCCTTTTGTGAAATATATTCTACTCCACTGACTAGTAAGGCTACAATGGGAAGAATGAAAATATATTGTGATTTAAATATGAGGATAAGAATGAAATATGCAGAAAGTGCAAAGACAAACGAGCCGGTAATTGATTTATGTGTGTTTTTTCTTATCTTTCCGGCAATTGATGCTAATGGATCAGAAAGAGATAGGATTAGGATTGCAGCAGCAAAATGAGTAAGAGTTGAACTGACCAGATACGTTAAAAGAATTCCTACTGGAAAAAATAGTTCACCATATGTTTGACGGTTTGTCATATGGATTGCCTTAAATATTTTGAAACGATAGGAGAAAGTTATTACTAAAATATATAAAGCACACAAAAGAATGAAATATGCAAAGGGAAGTACAACTGCAAGAAGTAATGCAATGATCCCAGATAAAGCATGGATAATTGGCCGTGCAAAAGGCTGGAAAGCTATAGATTTCCTGGAAAATATCTCAATAAGTATGAGAAAAAATGCCTGAAGGATTAAAAGAACTGCAGTAATAAAGAATGTTTGTAGATCCATAATATGTATTTTCAATTCTCATCCTATTTAGGATATAATAGCAAAAAGCGGGGTGTAGCTTAGTTGGATGAAAGCGCCAGGCTGGGGGTCTGGAGACCGTCCGTTCGAGTCGGATCACCCCGATTACAAGTTATTCGTATATCCCGCTTCTAGATCATCCCTTCGTATAAACTTAGAGCTGACAAGAGTATAGTTTGAATTCTCAGTATTTGCTACCTGATTTGTTGTAATTAAGCTTCTTTGCAATTGTTCATTAACGCTTTGGATATTGGAGAAGTTGCTGTTACTGCTCGGGTTATTCGGATTTGTAATAAAACCTTTTGAATTAATAAAGAAGAATAGGATAACAGTAAGAAAAATTACCAACGGTATTGCTATCATGATAATCGGATACAGATAGGAATTCTTTCTAGGATATATTGTTGGGACTTCTTCATTTTGAGCAGGTGTGACGTGATCCATGTTAACCGTTTACTAATGTATTAAAATTTGTAATATATGCTTGTACATCTCCTTGCATCTTTTTAATATCACCATGTGATTGTGTTATCGCATTTTGTATTTGCTGCATTGCAGATACATCTACGTTTCCATTTAACAATCCCGATATATTTGAAATATCTGTCCCAATTGTCGAGACATCTCCAGACACAGCATCATTATCCTTTTGTATGAAAGTTGTATCATAATTTTTCAGCTTTGCAAATATTGTTGCTTTCGTTATTACCTCCGATACATTGGAAAGTGAGGCATCAGCTACTTTCAAGTATGCAAGATGCATGAGAGCATATGCCTTAGGAATGTCAATTTCATAAATATATTTTGTGACAATAGATTTAAGAATTGGAACTAATTGTGAATCAATTTGAGTATTGTTATTAAATTCATCTATTTGTGATTTAAAACTATTCAAGCTTGCAGTATCACTTGTTAAAAGATTAAGTGCAGTTTGAACTTCACTCGATTTTGCTACACTCGAATTTTTGAGGTCATTTTCAGTGGTAGCAATTGCGCTAATCCTTTCATTAACAAACAAATCTCCTTGTGCCTTTACATATGCAAGTTTCGTTTGAGGAGTATTTTGAATAGTTGGAGTCGGGATTGGTGCTTCTGTTGGTGTCGGTAATGGAGTATAGACGACAGGTGCTACAGTTGGAACAGGTGTTGAGGTTGGTTTAATAGTTGTTGGTGTTGGCGTAGATGTTGCTGTTGGTTTTGGATTCGAAGTTGGGGATGGTACTGTTGTTGGAGTCACTGTAACGGTCTGAATAGGTGTAAAGGTAATATTTGATGTCCCTGGTGCTTGGAACGGTGGCATTTGAACGAGGCTTGCTAAGCTTGACCAGTCAGTCGGTGAAGCTGGTTGGCTTGCTGGAAGAACTTCCATTCCCATATTATCCCAATGTCTTTCATCACTAAACTTAAATTCATTTATCCAGTAGGTTTCATATGGTTGATATTTCGGAAGGTCAAATTGTTCATCTTTCGGATATTCGGTATGAATAAAATATGCCTTTGCCTGGGTAAATCCAAGTCCTCCAGGAATATCACTTTGTATGACCATCTTACCGTCTTCAAAAAGCGCAGCATGTGTTTGGCTTACAAATAGATCAAATCGTGACCTGTTATCAAATCCTCTTCCATCTCCTCCTATTCCTGATGTTCTTGGACAATAGAGGTGTGAACCGGCAGCACCCCAGAAGGAAAACATTCCCCCAGATGGGTAATATACATCTCCACTACATGTTCCATCAAAAATACCAATGTATAATGCGTTGTTGCTGGCATTTGGCCTAAAAGGCACAAACGCATCTTCTTCCAATTTTATATTGGGATCATTTACAGGTGCTAAAGCAAACCTCATCCATCTGCCGATATTATCGACATGTGAATCAACCTCCATTGTTAAATGTACTATTTGTCCATTGCTGAAATCTAGAGTAGGACTTGGAGACATTCCCATTGAAGAAACAAGCACATGCAGTGGATCATTACTTCCAGGAGTTCCGCCATCAAAAAGGACATCCATAAAATGGTCATCCATGATAAATGGCATTGAATTCGTTGTATCAGCCTGCTGGTAGAAAATATCCCATGCATTTGATTTTCCGGAATTGATAGTATAATGGGCTGTTCCTGCATTCGGGTCAGGAGATCCTATTTCTTTAATTGAAGGTGCTTCGGAATCAGGAAATGTATCAAAAAAGGTTTGAGTCGCATTCTTCGTAGATGGTATTGCCTGGAACGTCGGGTTTGCCTGTACAACAAATGGAGTACTTGCTGCAATTACATTTGGTGTATTCGTATAGGGACCTTGTCCGTTAATGGAACGGTTACCATCCTGGGTTTGTCCAGAATTAGATCCTAGCATGCCTCCTAATGCAAGTTGAGGGAATAGGGCAGCATTACTGCTGTTATATAAGTTACCTGGAGGTACTGGTCCTATTGAGTCAAGCGCTTCAACAACTAACGTATGAGGTTTGTTATCACCAAGAAGATTCCATTCAATTTCGGTAGCAGGAACATCGGTATTACCGCTGACATGGACAAGCCCGGCATATTTAACTACCGACGGGTTTGCTACATCAAAGGCACGGTAATCAGCAGCACCCTGAACAGGGTTAAAATCAATTTTGACACTACTATTGTCTGCTTGTACTCCGGTAACCACTAATGAGCCTGTAGAGGCGAGGGCACTTTTAAATGGTTTACTAAGATTGGCACTATTGGAAAAATATATGAATGCGTCGAGTAGACCTATTGTGATAAGACCTAGTATAACAACTGCTAGCGGTACTAGCTGAAATGTAATGCGTTTTCCGTTCTCTTCCACAGTACAGATTAATAACTCATTACCAATATATCACACTCTGGAAAATAATCAAGATTCCAAGGGGTAGGAGTTGAACCTACTTAAACTGGTTTTACAGACCAGCGCATCAACCGTTCTGCCACCCTTGGATGACGTTGATATTTTAATGAATAATCGCTATATTGTCAAACTTTTTAATAGTCAAGGCTTTCCCATGGGAATACTGCCCACTCCTCCTTCTTAATCATTGAAGCACTGAAGGATGGGGTCAGTAAAGGTGATTCACATTCTTTTTGGACAAGGGTGAGGATAGATGTTTGTTGAACTGAAAAGTTCCGTAAAAACTCCAAGAGTACGCTTAGCTTTTCTCCTCTTTCAATAATATTGTCTACTATGATTACTTTCTTCATGTTTAATTGCAAAATATCTTTCGGATACACTACACCTCCCTCTCCAATTTTAAAGTCATAAATCTCGCTCGTTTTTAGTAAATATGAGAGCATGGCGCTTGGAATAAGGCCTCCTTTATGAATAGTTATAATGCTATCAGGTTCAAAAGAAATTGAAGTAAGATATTTTTGAATAGCCTGGACATATGCCATGATATCGCTCCATTCCAAAAATACCTTGTTTGTTGTAACAGAGTAATCCCGTTGTCCCTCGTAGTTATGCAGCAGCATGGTCATGTATGATATCTAATGTTACTAATTCTTTAGTATCCAGGTCAAATTTTCTGATAAGATGGTTATTTGTATCAGAAATGATGAGCTTATTATTATAATAGACTACATCACTCGGTTCATACAAAGGAAGAATATCACATGATTTACTATCGATATAGCAGACATTCCCTTCACCTTTATGCAAGAGAGTTGCGACTAAACCATCTGCAAGATTAATTGTTCGTATTGCGTTGTTATATGTATCAGCAACATAGACAATACCTTGATGAACTGCTACCCCTAAAGGATGCTGAAATAGCGCTTCATACACATTCCCGTCAGCAAACCCGAAGACAAATAAACCATCTCCTACCACCGTTGCTACCTGATAGGGAGGATTTAGAGAGATAGTGCGAATAGAAGATGTTTCACTATCTGCCACAAAAAGGATTGAATCCTGGATACTTAATCCGCTTGGTTGTGCAAATGATGCTTGAAGTGCTAGACCATCAACGATATTTTCATACCTATTTCCTGCAAAAATTTCATATTTCTTTTCTATTAAATTATATTTTCCAATCTGATGTGTTCCTGCTAGCGCAAGATACAATATTCCATCTATGTGAACAACATCCCAAACGGATCTGAGTTCAGGAGTGTTAATTGTATTAACTTGTTTTGTTTTCAAGTTTACTGATCGAAGTATACCGTTTTGCGTGTCTGCTACATATATCAAATCTCCTACGAGAGCGACACCTTGAGGATGGTCAAATGATGCATTGGAAAAATCACCGTTATCTTTTCCTGCTACCATCGATCCGATTTTATCTGAAATCCTAATACATTCTTCTTCAAGTTTTCCAACCAATATAGAATTATTATTGGTATTTGCAATTACAATCTTGTCATTTTCGATAGCAATCTTGCCAGGATAATATAGGTAGGGTTTTTCAATAGTTAGGGTCTGGATAGGAGAAAATTTAAGTTTTATTAAATGCTGCTTTTCTCCTTCGTGAAGCAAGCTTCGTATGTCTTTTTCAAGCTCATCTTTATGTCCTTCTCCAGTATATATTTTTCGAATAAAGCCACCTGCATCGATTACGATGAGGGTTGGCCAAGCATTGACCGCAAATGCATCCCATACTTGCCTGTTTTTATCTAAAATCACCGGATGAGAAATTTCATACCTTCTTACTGCCTGCAATACGTTTTCATTATTATTTTCATTTGAGAATTTTGCACTATGTACACCAATAAACTGAACAGGATCATCATTAAATCTTTCTTCAAGTTCTCGTAAATCAGGTATAGTACGAATACAGTTAATACAACAATAGGTCCAAAAATCAAGTATGATAATATTGCCGCTTATATCCTGTTTTGAGAAAGGTTCAGTCGTGATATAATCAATATATTCTTCATGCAAAAAATCCGGTGCATGAATATGTTTAAAAAAGTTTGTCATAATATGAGTATACCACATAGGAAATGATTAGAGTCTATGGAACAAAAACTTGTGCTGATTGTATAAGGGCAAAAATGTTCTTTGAACATTTTTCTATTCCTTATTCATTTATTGATATCGAAGAAGATGAAAAGGGAAAAGAAATAGTATATGAGAAGAATAAAGATAAAAACCACCGAGTTCCCGTTATCTTATTTGATGACGAGTCAGTATTAATCGAACCTTCATTAAGCCAGTTACAAGAAAGGATGGGGATTTAACATTCAGATTTTGTATGCTATATTGGATGAAGAATAACCATGAGTCAGAAAGAAATAGCGTTTAACACCTCAATACAAGATCATGATTTGCATGAATGGAGAATGATTTGTCATGCAAGTTCTCTTATTATGCTTATTGGTATCCCATACGGCAATCTTATCGGACCATATATAGTTTGGCGATTAAAAAGAGATGAATATGGAGAAATTGATACGGAAGCAAAGGATTTGCTTAATTTCCAGATTCTTATTTCTATGATTACAACCTTTTTATTTATCTGCATTATTGCGCTGGAGGTATTAATCACACTTTTTAATATGCTGCCTAGCACACAAATTCTTTTTGCCATCCCCATATTTACTTTGATTCTTATGATTCTACTTATTGATGTGTTTTTTGTTGTTCGGCAATGCATTGCTATTCATGAGAACAGACAATTTCAACCATATCCACTTTTATACCGATTCGTCAAATAACTAGTGCTCTCTTTGAGTTCTTGATGTTAACAGGACACCAATAATAAAATATCCGACTAGTCCGTATACGAGTAGGGCTAAAAGAGAAGAAAATTCAATAACAAACCCATTAATAACAGGAGTAGGGAATGCACCTTCAAATGGATGGATTAACCCTTGTGTATTGGTATATATCCAGGAAACAAAGGTGGAAGAAGAGCTTGCCCCAAACAGCCTGAAAAGAAATCGGATTACCAAAAGAATTTCAATAAATCCAAAGATAATTTCAACTAGGATAAGGAGCATATATCGAACTGTATTCATGCAAATCACCTCCTTTAAAAATTGACTCAACTATCTTTATGGTATAGTATCAAAAGTGCTCAGTAAAATCTGTAATATGCAAACAATTTTTGATACAATCCTTTCTTTAATTCATGACTCTGGTGTCACTTTTACACTTCTTGAACATGAACAAGTCAGGACTAGTGAAGATGCAGCAAAGGCACGAGGAGTAACAACTGAACAGGGTGTAAAATCAATGGTTTGTAAATGCGATTCTACATTTAGATTATTTGTTTTACCTGGAAATAGAAAAATAGATTGGAAAAAAGCAAAAGCATGTGTTGGATCTAAAGAAATAAGGTTAGCAACTACCGAAGAAGCTGAAGAAATAACTCAAGTTGAAATGGGATGTGTGCCTCCTTTCGGAAATCTTCTTAATCTCCCTACTTTGTATGATACTTCAATGCATGATAAAGGAATAATCTACTTTAATCCAGGAAGCAGGACACATACCATTTCACTACAATCTGTGGATTTATTCCATCTTGCAGATGCCACATTTGCTACATTTTGCAAAGATTAAGTATTTCCAGTAAGTTTCTGGATTCCTTTTCCTACTTTCTTTATTCTCTTATCAATAACATTTTCATCTTTTTTTGTATCATTTTTATTCTTTGCCATGTCTTACCGATAATATATAATGGTACTATATCCAAAGTAGATGAATGATTCAGTGAGGAAATATATAGATTGAATTTCTGTTAGCTTTATCGCAGAAGTGTTTTCCATCTGGGCTATATACTATGTCCAATATTTTATCTATACCTCATATGAAACCGCATCATATTGGAGATCATGTCCGATGGGAAGAAAAGAAAATTATGCATGATGGCATGATTGTTGATACCGTGGAAGGAAGGGATGAAGTATTATCAGCAGAGCCTGCTTATATTATCCAACAGGAAAATGGGTATCGCTCACTGGTACTGCTTTCGGAAATACGTCAATAAAGAGGTGAAAAGAGATCTACATGAGAAAGGCTTCCTATCTGGGAATATGTTTGTGTGCTAATTGATAAGTCATAAAGTTCATGATTATCATTCAGCAAAAAATTATCATTATCTAGCCAGAAGCCGTTTCCTAAAGAAGCGTTTAGAGTTGTAGGGGTATACAAAATTGTTTTTTTTAATGAAGCAAGGTCAAGAGCAATAGAACTAAATGCTTGCTGACTTGATGATTCCTTATATAACTTGGTATAAATAAGAGTTTTTTCATCCGGTGATAACCATATGTTTGGTTGGAATGCATGGTCATTTCCTTTGTCAATTACAATTACATTTCCATTTTTCTTAAGGGTAATCGTTGCTGATTGGTTAGGGATTGCTTGGATTTCTAGTTCCATATTTGTATCACCAAGTTCAAAATAGCTGTCAGATTCATTTGTGCTTGTGTAATGATATGTTTTTAAAGTCTGTGCTTTACCGTCAGAAATTGAAATCTTTTGTATTTGTATCGACTGATTTGCTAAACCGTTCAATTGTGCATACATCAGATTATCTTTGCTTATGCTACCGGATGCCTGGAATTGTCCGAGACTTGTTGATTGTCCCGTCTTTATATTATATGCAACGATATTTGTAGTAACCAAACAATCTTCAATGTTATCACATCCAGGTGGAAAATCCTGGCTTTGGTAAAGCAGGTAATCAGGTGATACTAATGATACGCCTGATGGGAATAGCTGCATATAGTAGGTGGTTGGTTTTGAGCTAAGAGTCAGCGTTGCTTTTGTCTTCAAATCATATCCATAGATATTTAATATATCAGATCCCTTTTGATAAAAAATCCAGTCAGATTGCGGATTATGGTATATGCTGGAGATATTAGTAATATTAGTATTTGTTGCATCTTTACCATACAAGTCACTTATCCATAGCTGGTCAGTTGCCGTATCTGCTATGTTTGGCGTAAATATATATGCAATTGTTCCATTTCCATGGATTACTGGAGGTGTATCAGTTCTTTGAGCTACCTGAATCTGGTCTGCATTTTGCGAATGAAATGCGATAATGAAAGTGAGAAAGATCATGACAAATGTACAGATGGCAAAAACAATTTCTTTTTTGTAGGTAGTGTAAAGGTTTTTCATAGGAATGGGTCTGCTTTACTATACTAGAAGTGAAATGTATTGTAAAGATTAGTTGATATTGGCAACAAATTTGTATCGGTAAACAAAATAGGTAAGACCCATGGTGAAAAGATAAAGTAGAAGTATATCATGACCAATAGAATCAATCTGGTTTTCTGCTTCATTAAGAGACCTCCCTGCTAGAACATATCCAGGATATTTCCCACTAAAAGAGAGAATAACGACTGCCTCGCGGACTCCTTCTTGTGGTTGCCATGTAAAGATATCCTGATGATTTTTAGAAACATAATCCAACACACCTGAAGGAAGTTCTGGAGTATGGCTATTTAACTCTGCTGTTGCTGCTATTGCTTGCTGTGACTTATTATACACGATCATGTATGGACTAAGACTTGCTGCAATATCTACTTTATCACCTGTTACAACATTTTCTGTTCCAATTCCCTGGCCAAGTTTGACGGCAGCATCTTGGGCTAGTTGAAGCTGAGGAAGATTTGCTGATTGTCGAATATATTGCTGCAGGACGATATACATCCCTCCGCAAAGCATGGTAATGGTAATTGCTAGGGGAAGCCATTTTGCAACTACTGTGTTTTTCCGTAAAAAGTCTTTTATCATGCGACTATAATACCACATTCGCTTACTGATATGGTAGCTTTTCCATTAAATTGAATTGATCATCAACAATAAATCCCTTTAAATTTCCAAATGAATGGACTGGAGAAGTATCTGGGAAGGAATCTAAAAAACGCAACATAACTGAGCTTGCCGTTATAATGAGCCCGTTATCCCCATCTTTCAATAACTGAAAAATTGCAGAACATAATCCTTTCAGATCATCAATAGCACGGACATCTGTATGTAGGTGTGATTTAGTCAAAAACTGAGCTGTTTGAATTGAAACAGGAATAGGTGCAGTAAATACCAATTTTATATTGTTTAAATCTTCAATGAAGAGTCGTGCCTGATCTACACCTTGCTGCGTAAGCATTCCTGAAGATGGATCAAATGCTGCATGTCTGAGAATGTATATATATTTCATATATACACTCTAATTGCTTTTTAAAATTTGTGCAATTAATGCTCGATGAAAGTAAGAGCGTACCCTTTATGCTGAGCTCTTCCAGTTCTTCCAATTCTATGAATATAGTCTTCATAGGTTTGAGGCATATCATAATTAATGACATGACTAACCTGTGGAATATCCAGTCCTCTTGCTGCAACATCGGTTGCGACGAGAATCTGAACACTGTTTTGTTTAAACATTTGAAGTGCTTTTTGTCTTCGTGATTGTGTCTTGTTACCATGGATTGCAGCTACTTTAAAGCCTCTTTTTGCAAGTTCAGTTGCAAGTTTTTCTACTCCATGTTTAGTCTTTCCAAAGATAAGCACTTTAGAAAAATTTTCTTGTACTAAGAGGTCATGAAGTGCTTCAACTTTTTTTTGCTTTTGTACATGGATAACATCCTGTTCAATGCTCGATGCTGTTTCTTGTTTTTTTACTGAAACAGTAACCGGAGTTCTTAAGAAGCTTTCCATAAGTGGTTTCAATGAATTTGGAAGTGTTGCAGAAAAGAAAAGAGATTGTCTTTTAGTAGGAAGCCTGCTAGTTAAGAAAGTAATATCTTCTATAAATCCCATATCAAGCATTCTATCTACTTCATCAAGAACTATATTTGAAAATTCAGGCAACTGGATTTTTTTTGTTTCGACTAAATCTTTTAATCTGCCAGGAGTACCAATTACAAATTGTGGACGAGTTCGGAGTTTCATTATTTGTGAGTGGATATTCACCCCTCCGATACAAAGACAGGAGTTTATCGGAAGTTCTCTAGAGTAGGATTGTAAGTCGTCTTTGATCTGTGCTGCAAGTTCTCTTGTTGGTGTGATAATTAGGACACGTTCATTTCGGTTTGTTAACACTTTTTGTAATAGTGGTAGAAGAAATGCAGCTGTTTTTCCTGTGCCTGTATTTGCAATACCAATAATATCTCTTCCATCTAAAATATATGGAATAGCCTGATCCTGAATAGGTGTTGGATGAAGATATCCTAAGCGTTTGATATTTTCTTTAATTCGTTGATTAAATGGAAAATCTAAAAATGTATTTGTAGGTGTATAGATTTCTTCAGTAAATTCAATGGGAGATTTGTTAACGAATAAGGAAATATCAAACGATTGTTTGGCTAAATTCTTTTTCGGATTAAACGATCTTTTCGCTCTAGAAACATCAGTAGTGTTTCCATTTTGTGTTCTTTCTTTCGCAATACTGACAGATATCCCTCTTCCCTTAAAGGTAGATCTATCCAATTCTTTCACTGCTCTTTGTGCACTTGCCTCATCAGCTAGTTCCACAAAAGCCATACCCTTTTTCCTTCCGGTAGCCCGGTCGACTGGGATAAATACATCTGTAAGTCTGCCGTATGGTGTAAAGAGGCTTCGCAGCTCTTGGGGTTGAATATCACTCGACAGGCGTGAAACAAAAAGTCTTGTAGGCTTCATAATAGTTGACAATTATATATATACTCGGAACTGTTAGAATAGTTTCGAAAGTATATACTGCCGCACTATTAAAACAATTTATGCTATTATATCAAAAATTCCAGAAATTAGCTATTGTCCTTTAGAATCAGTATTTCGAGTACCTTCTTCCGAGGGAGGAATACTCGCTCCCGGTACTTCTTGATCTTGCGGTGCATTAAGCCTCAGTTCATATAATTTTTCAGAGTTTAAATTCCAGAAAATACCTCCGCCTCCTCGTAACTTATTCCAAAGGTATATAAACCCTCTGTCTACTTGCGGTCCTACCTTCACAACCAATCGTTCCAGTTTATGAAGTATACGATCTGTAAAAAATACTGAATGTATTTCAGGATCTCTTTCTCCCTTTTCCATGGAAATATTTAAATATGAATGTAGTATAGAAAAGATTATTGTAAAAATCAAGGATTATTCATATTGCCAATCACTCAGTTTCATATTATGATACGGGAATTATTATAAAAGTATGGATACAGAATTCTTACCAGGTGATTTTATCGTAACTCACGGAAATGATATCTTTGATAAGGGAATTCAGCTTTTTACCTCATCACCATGGAACCATGCAGCCATTATTATTGATAATGATGGGACAATTGCAGAATTGACCTCTAAAGGTATAGAACAGAATAATATAAGCAAATATGATGCCAAAGAAAGGTTTGTTGTTCATATGGATTTTTCAGATGAAGACCGTGGAGAAGTCTTAACCTATGCAAAATATATGCTTGCAAAGCATGATGCTTATGGATTCTTAACTATTATATCAATTGGGTTCAAGATTCTTACTAAGTCTCGACTAGTGGTAAAACTTGACGGGACACTCATATGTTCTGAATTTGTAGCGCGTGCATTAAGTGAAGGAGGATTGATCTGGCCTAAAGACCCGTCATTAATAACTCCGGCGGATTTGTATAATTTCTTTAAAGGTAAGCAATCTTCAATGAATTCCCGATCAAGGTCGTGTATCCATATGGAGGCAAATCAAATGGTCGGAACCATAAATTCGTCGATATAGCACCACCCCCAGGTTTCTCCGGGTTGAAATGTCTTTATGACAGGATGGTTGGTTTCATGGAAATGTTTTGTTGCATGTTTGTTGATAGATTGATCACAACATCCTA
>JANWIC010000008.1 GCA_025450075.1 Patescibacteria group bacterium
CTTGCATAATATGTATTATTATATACCGTTGCTCCGTTTTTCCCACCTAAGATGTAAATATATCCATTGTTTATCCCTACAACCGGATTTTGCACACCAGTGGTAAGGCCGGTTGTCGTACCCCATGTACCAAGCGCTCCAGTTGATTGAATTTGAGAATAATATACGGTAGTTGAAATTCCTGCTGCTGTATTATCATATCCACCTAAAACATATACATAGCCATTGTATGCAACACATCCTGAGTTATCCACTGCATCTGTTAATGAGGCAGTACTTGTCCATGATCCGATACTTCCTAAAGCTCCGCTTGTTCCTGTCGTATTAATTGGTGCATAATAACTGTTTGCATAATGCGTACTTCCATTACTTCCACCAATTGCATACAAATATCCATTGTAAGCAACACTGCACGCATCCTGAACTCCAGTTCCTCCGTTATTCAGATTTACTGTTTCATTCCAAGTCACAAAAGACGGCTTTGATTCCCATGTTAGGTTTCCGGTATCAACTAATGAAGTATTCGTTGTTTCAATATATTGTGATAGAGTCGTTGAACCTGCGGCTCCCCGATATACTTTATAATACGAAGCGCCTACTACTGCATTCCATGAGACGGTATTTTGCTCATTAGCCCCTGCTCCGGTTGTTTTATTTACACTAGATGAAACAGTAGTCTCACCAAGATCGGTAACGGCACTTACCGCATAGGTATAGGTAGTGCTAGATGCAAGTGTTGATGCATTAGTGCTTTGGGTTAGGCTTGCAGGGTTATTCGGTGCAACTGCAAAAACATGATGTGCAGAAAGCATAAATATGCAAGCAGAAAAGACAAGAAACAGTAATCTTTTTAAAAGATTTCGTTTTAAATAGTTGTCATTTTTTCTTACAGGCAGTTGCATATAAAGGGCATAGCTGTGCTAATTATGTATAGTATATATCATTCACATTACCACAGCAACAACCTAAAAACAGTGACTTCACAACAATAATACTACATGAAAAACATAATTTATTATCTTTATATTATTTGCGATGAAAGGGAAAGGAATAAGAAAAGTAAATTCTGGACAAAAATATTTTTACCTTGTAGTATATGGTTATGATGAAAGTAAACGATATCATATATTCAAAAAGGCATATTATTATTGCGACTAATATTTTTTCGCTCTTCATCATTATATTCGTCATTACTTTTTTTACTATTTCACCAACTCCTCAATACTTGACATTAAATTCTCATGCTTCAAGCGGGATACCATTAGCAGGGATAAATGATGTACCAAGTATGCGACCAGCCCGATACAGCGGAGCAAATCCGGAAAGCTGGTGGGATATGTGTGATAATCAATGGCAAACATGGCTCTCTCAAGAAACATCTCTGGCCCAGCAGATAGGAGTAACCAATATCCGAGAAGAATTTCCCTGGGCACTTATCGAGCCACAACGAGGAGTCTATGACTGGAGTAGAGCAGATGCAATAGTGGCAGCAGCAAATGCCCATCATGTTCAATTACAGCCGGTAGTCGTATATACTCCATCCTGGAGCTCTTCCTCCCTTACGGGAGTGCCGGGAAGTACGAGTGATTATGCCTCCTTTTTAAGCACATTAGTAAACAGGTATAAAGGGTCGATTCATGATTGGGAGATCTGGAATGAACCTGACTTTACCAATTACTGGCAAGGAAGTGTTGGACAATATGTCAGCTATCTACTCAATCCTGGGTATAGTGCAATTAAAGCAGCTGATCCATCTGCACAAGTGATCTTAGGAGGACCTGCATATTATGATCTTACCTGGATTAATGGTATCTATAATAATGGAGGAGGCAATAGCTTTGATATCTTTGCCTATCATGAATACGGGAGTGGTGCATTAGTGTTAAATGATGCAAGAGCATGGAGATCATTTTTGAATGGAAAAGGACAGACGAATATGCCAATCTGGGTAGGAGAGTTTGGAGCGCCGGAAAATACCACCCAGGATGTGAACCAACAAGCACTCTTATCAACTGTCTTTGCACAGGGAAACAATCCGCTTGCTGTTGCACAATGGTATAACCTGCGTGATGACATTCCAATGAATGGATGTAATAATCCCTCAACAGAAAACCAGGCATACGGACTTGTCCAACATAATGACACAACACTCAAACAAGGATTTTATACCCTCAAAGCAATTATTGCCGGAAACCCTGTCCCAACAACGACAACAACTCCGACCCTAACACCGACGAATACGCCGACGAGTACAATGACGAGTACGCCAACATCAACCCCTTCCCCAACCCATACACCAACACCGATAGTTACAAGCACTATTACCGCAACACCAACAAAGTCACCACAGCCGACTACTTCGGTAATTCCTACAGTACAACCAACGTCGCCTAATTCTCCTCCTACAGTAACTATTGTTACTGTGTATAATCCTTCAACAAAAACAACGTATCAAACAACAGTAGATTCACATGGTAATGTAATAATTCCAAAAGGAAATCAAATCCAATCTGTAAATCTTGGAGAAAAAACTGTTCCGATTCATCAGATAGTGAATGATGGAAATCCTTTTACAATTACGTATGCTAACAAGAAGTTATATATTTTTGGATATGAGACCCCAATTACAATTTTGATTGCTCAGGCAATAGGATTATCTCTTCTCATTGCTGGAGGATTAACAACTGCAATCTATTTTAATTTCTTCTCTAAGAAGAAATTATTCCATCGAATCAACATATCTGCATAGAAATATGTGAATTGCCGAAAATAAATTTCTATTCATCCATGTTTTACAACTAGTACCGCTTTTCTTTATTCCTCAAAATTATTTGTATTAAAATACAGAATAGGAAAATAGCCATGATAATTACTGGTAAAATATTTTCTCCTGTATCTGCCAGCGTTAAGTTATATACACCTAAATCTGCCCGGTTAAAATATATTCCATCTTGGATATGTACGATTTTATTTGTAACGGAAACAGTTTGAAAAGAAATATGAGAAAGTGTAATAATATATTTTTGATAAGTACTTGTCTCATGAAATCCTAAAGGGATATCAATAGTTACTTGTATTGGGACTAATAACGGCAAACCATCAACTTCATACCTTCCTAAAGAGTCAGTATATATATCATATGAAGCACTTCCATATGAAAGATTAATATGAGCATGCGGAATCGCATGCTCATTCACTTCATATTTTCCATCATGATTTAAATCATTCCAAACAACTCCAAGAACCGATCCGGTACTGAGTGAAGAAAATCCTGAAAGAGTTATGATTGATGGAATAACGGGTGGGACGATGGATGTATCTTGTATGAGATATGCATCGACTTCATTAGAAGAAATGACATTATCCAGGTTATTCTGCTCCAAGGCACTATTGGGGAAAAGCTGGTCTGTAAAAGCTGTATTTGCAACCGCCTCAGTATATGTAAAAGTTACACTTTGTCCCGGATCAAGATAGGGCAAATACCACAAGATCGAGTGATGGCATACATATCCCTCTATTAACTGATCTGCATATATACATACATTTCCTCCTCCGGAATCTATAACATTCATGTTTGTGTATACCCGATCAACAACAATCACATGAACCGCTGGAGTATTGCCATCATTTGTTAATGTTAATGAATATGATATATGGTCACCAACGCGCACTTGTATATCATCTGTCGTTTTATTTTGTGTTTTTGAAAGTGTTAGATGAGGAGAAAGTTGTAGCTCATAAACGGATGAATAAAGTGTATATGGAAGAAGTGTTACGCTCATATCTGCCTTACTCGAAAGGATAGGCAGTGAGGATTGATTAGCACTCCAGTTGGCAGGAGATGATTCATCATCTCTTGCAACGAAAACAGACACAGCATCAGGATTTTGTTCATAGGAAGTTTCTCCTTGCTGAAAGATTTCAGTATGAGTATTTGGGTCGCTTATAACAGCTGGAGGGAATGCCATGTAGGATCCATAAATGATACCTAAGTCCCCACCATAGGTAAAAGTGGTGGCTGTGTGGGGTTTTAGTGAAAAACTTGTACTAAAATCATATGTATTTTGAAAAGCATCATGGACAGAAAGATTATCTTCTTCATAATTTGAAACATTTTGCACCTGCAGCTTAACTGAAATGACCAATTCACGATCAGTATTAAATTGATACGATATATCTCGCTGGACCTGCAGCGGTGTAATAGTTGAAAAAGAATACAAATCTTTTATACTATCTTGATTCGCCTGGATTACTCCTAAGTTTGGAAGCTGCATTCCATACCCCATTCTGATTTCTTTCGTCCCATTAAATATGGTAGATGCACTTAACAATGAGACAGAAGAAAGATTTAGTGGATCAAGATTGAAAAGATTACCATCTGATGGGTCTGTAAGAGATGTAAAAAGGGTACCGCCATTTAAATGAAGGGGGTATGGATTGGAATTTCTCACAATCCCATACACATGCACAGTTGTTTGCGGAGGAATCCGAAGCGTTACACCATTTGTTACAAAACGCTGCGCATTTGGAAATATATCTGTTGCATAATTAGAAAACAATCCATCTTGAGTAAATATAGAATCAGTTAAACCGGATACCTCGGATGCATCATATTGGATACCTCCTTTAGGATCAAATGCATACTCTGCGGGAAGATTTGTATATCCCAACACTGGAGCAATAGACAAGCTGCATTGGGTAATATCACCCCCTGAAGAATAAAAAGAATCAGCAAATACCGGATCATGAAAGAAAAACAAACAAAGGCAAAGGGGAATACAAAAACAAAGGAGTGATAAATATTTCACTCACCCTCCTATTCTATTGACCCGATTATACCCTCCCTACATTTGTATGCAACTTATTGTCAAATACCCAAGGAAGATATATTCAAAAAGTAGAGATGGTTGGTTTGCCAATCCATCTTTTTTTCGTTATACTCTCCTATCATGGAAGCATATTTTGATAACAATGCAACAACAAAAATTGATCCACAAGTAGTTGAGGCAATGCTGCCATACCTGTTGGAAACATACGGAAACCCTAACTCTACCCATACAATAGGTCAAAAAGCCAAAGTTGCAGTTGATGAAGCACGAGAAATCATTGCATCCTACTTAAATTGCCTTCCAGTTGAAGTACTCTTTACTTCTAGCGCAACTGAAAGCAACAACTGGGCATTAAAGGGTGTTGCTGAGGCGCTTGCTTCAAAAGGCAAGCATATTATAACAACGAATGTAGAGCATAGCTCAATAGAAAAAACTGCAAAACACCTGGAAGAATTAGGTTATGATGTCACTTATTTACCTGTAAGCGAAACTGGGCATATTTCTTTAAAGCAAGTTGAAGATGCAATCAGGGACGATACAATTTTAATATCAATACAATATGCAAATAGCGAGACGGGAGCAATCATGCCTATCAGGGATATAGGCAAATTATGCCGGAAAAAAGGTATCATATTCCATTCCGACGCAACACAAGGGATAAAGTATTTAGACATGAATGTTGAGACGCAAAAGGTGGATTTGATGACTTTTGCAGCACATAAGATTAATGGCCCGAAAGCTATTGGCTGTTTATATATTAAGAAAAAGACACCAATTGTCCAATTAATTGATGGCGGACAACAGGAATTTAACCTTCGAGCAGGAACGGAGAATGTACCATATATTGTAGGGTTTGGAAAAGCAGTAGCGATACTTAAAGATGTGAGAGAAGAAAGATTAGCTTATGTAAAACATCTTCGGGATATGTTTGAAGAACAATTGCAAAAGAATATTCCTGATATTTTATTGAATGGTGGTGAGCCAAGAATGCCAAACCTATCAAGCATAGCATTTTTAGGGATCCCTTCAGATACTTTTCTTGCACGATTGGATATGGAAGGGATATATGCATCTGCTGGATCAGCATGCACTTCAGGATCAATTCAGGTTTCAGGAGTATTAAAAGCAATGAGATTTGCATATGAAAGAGCTGTATCTACAATACGTTTCAGCTTTTCACATGAAAATACTGAAGAGGAAATCCAATATGCAATCAGGACAATTACAGCAATTGCAAGATCAATTCGTGAGATATCCTCTCAACGATAGGCTTATATTGATATATACAAAAGAGTCCTGTATAATTCCAAGGTATCTCATTCCTCGATAGCTCAATGGCAGAGCAGGAAGCTGTTAACTTCAAGGTTCTAGGTTCGAGTCCTAGTCGAGGAGCCATTAAAACTAGCGTCAAAACAAGACGCTTTTTTCATACCCCAAACAGGACTAGAACTTTAACAAACCTAATATCACCTTGACACCTGTTAGGATTGGGGCGTATAATCCTAATAACTAGATAAAGATGTTAGGATATGAAAATTGGTCAGTTAATTCAACAAACAAGTGGATATAAGGCATTTATACCAAATAAATTCCCACCTCAAAGTGACATATCACTCAATAGTAAAACCCAACAACTGCATGAAAAAGCAGCATTAATGTTGGGAAAACTAGATGGTATTACTCAGCTTCTACCGGATTTGGATTTCTTTATATTTATGTACATTACAAAGGAAGCTGCAAAATCAAATGAAATAGAAGGGACGAAAGCAACCATGATTGATGTTATTAAAAGTGAAGCTGAGATCGAAAATACTATGCCTGATGATATTGAAAGAATATTGCACTACATCAAGGCAATGAATTACGGTTTTAAAAGACTTGAAACACTACCTTTATCATTAAGATTTATTAAAGAAGTCCATAAAACATTGCTCGAGGGAACTGCTGATGCTCCTGGAAAAACGCCTGGAGAATTCCGCACATCTCAAAACTGGATAGGCGGAGGATCACCATATACGGCTAAGTTTGTACCTCCACCAGTAAATGAGCTGAATAGATGCTTAGCTGACTTAGAAACATTTTTACATTCAAAAGATAATTACTCCCCACTTATTAAAGCAGCATTCGCTCACGCTCAATTTGAAACAATCCACCCATTTTTAGATGGCAATGGTAGGACAGGAAGACTTTTAACGACATTCTACCTATGTAACCTCGGAATGTTAGAAAGACCAGTACTGTATCTATCTGAATACTTTCTTAATAATCATCAAGCATATTACGATGCTTTAAATAGTTACCATACAGAAGAAACTGATGTATCAAATTGGTTAGATTTCTTCTTAGATGGAGTTGCTATTATTGCAGAAGAAGCTATTGATGTTTCGAAAAAAATAAATTTGTTAAGGCAAGAAAATATAGTAAAGATGCAATCACTTGGAAGAAGAAGTGTCACAGGAACCATGGTGTTAGAGAATTTGTATAAACTTCCAATTATTACGGTAAAAAATATTGAAGATTGGACTAGTTTGTCAACACCTCAAGCAAATGAACTCGTTCAAAAATTGATTGAAGTGGGAATTCTTCAACAAAGAAATCAGAATATAAAATACAACAGAGAATTCTGGTACAAGGATTATATTAAGCTATTTACACATGGGAACTAACATTTCTATTAAGAAGTGCCTCTATAGTTTCAATGTTAAATATAATCTCAACTTCCTGGTGTAGAAACATGTCCTTTGTGGGGAGCCACTTTGAACTAACCTCCTCAACAGGAGGAATTTTTCTTTTAATATAGCTCTTTTCTCCCCGTTCGAAATCCTCAGTCGGTCCAAGCAAACTATATAAAGTAGTCTGATATTGACAAACTATATATAGTTTGATACTCTCTTAGTATGACAGTACAAGAGAAGCTACAATTAATCTTAAAACTTTCTGATCTAACTCAGCAACAACTTGCTGATCGATTAGGAGTAACCTTTTCGGCACTAAACAGGTGGATTAATAGCAAAGCAACTCCTAGGCAGAAAGCTCAGATAAGAATAGATGCCCTGTATAAAGAATACTCTGGTGAAAAGCTAATTCCTGAGAACCTTCTTGCAGCGAAGAAGGATTTACTTGTACAGCGAAAGAAAGGACATAAAAATATTCTTAAAGAAATTTTGAACAGCCCAGACATTAGAGATCAATTCTTCCTTTCTTTAACATATAACTCAAACAAAATTGAAGGAAGTACACTTTCGGAAAACGAAACAGCTGCAATTCTTTTTCAAAATGCAGCATTGCCAAATAAAACATTGACCGAACAGTTAGAAGCAAAGAACCACCAAGCAGCATTAATTTACCTACTTGATCATCTATCAGAAGGAACCGTTATCAACGAGAAATTAATATTAAAACTTCATGGGATACTTATGAATGCGATAAGAACTGATGCAGGGACATATCGTAATCATGGAGTAAGAATCATGGGGGCATTTATACCTACAGCAAATTATGTAAAAATCCCACAGTTAATGACAAACCTAATCAGAAGAATAAATCAAAACAGCAAGGATAATATCAGACATATTTCAAAAATTCATGCTGAATTTGAACAAATCCATCCGTTTGGTGATGGAAATGGAAGAGTAGGAAGATTAATTATGCTCGCTATGACCTTAAATAAAAATCTTGCTCCAGCAGTAATTCTTCAAGAAAAGAAGCGATTATATATAACTTATCTAAACAAAGCACAAATGCAAGATGACTCTACCCTACTCGAAGATTTTATTTGTGATGCCATTGAAACAGGGTTCGATATTTTAGATAGGAAATTAACTTAGATAAATTTTGAATGAAAAATATAAGATTTACCATAAGGAAACAAGTATTAAATATTAAACCATTTGACAATCTAGAACATGAACATATCAGCAATGTTTTACAGTGGATAGATAGCGGAGCAGAATTATTTAGAATTGAAAAACCCGACAAACCCCTAATGCATCTCGTTTCATATTTCACCTTAGTCGATAGGATAAATAATTCTATCCTTCTTGTAGATCATATAAAGGCACAACTTTGGTTGCCAACAGGAGGACATGTTGAACCAAATGAAGATCCAGTTGAAACGGTAAAACGAGAAATTACTGAAGAATTATTCACAGAGGCTAATTTTCTCGATGGAAATACAATGCCAAGGTTTGTAACTGTCACTCAAACGGTTGGCCTTACTGCTGGACATACAGATGTTAGTTTATGGTTTGCGCTTGTTGGACACAAAGACGTGCTTATCAATTATGATGAAGAAGAATTTAATAATGTAAAATGGTTCACTTATGATGAGGTTTTAGAAATGCCAATCGCAAAACTTGATCCACATTTACATAGGTATATAAGAAAATTAATCTCTGAAAAGTAGTGAGTTGAAGGGTAGTTAAGAAAGATACCAGAAGTTTATTTCGAGGATCTTGGTTCGAACTTCGTTCACGACAGAGAGAATGTGATTTTTAGCCTAACAAATGGCAATATTTTTTAACCTCATCTAGAACTTCAATAATCTTTCAATGAAGGTATAATTCCTTTATAAGCATAAGGAAACTCAACTGATTCAGATTGTTCACATGCATCATAAATGCTTTCTTGGACTGCACTTGAGGCAGTATGTCCTAAAATATCTATTCCAATTTTATACCAACTAGATTTTTCAATACTTTTTCCTATTGGATTCAAGAATGATTTTATTTCTTCTGTTGAAAATACAAAGACCGTATCACCATCAACTGAAGTATTCGCAGGTGATAAAGCTCGAATCTGCCCTTGTGATGCTAATTGTGAAAGTTTTTCATAATTTTCTCTTGTTTTAAGATCTACATTAGTTCCTACTATAGAAATAGTGGTATTCATACTACTTCCAGTTAAAAATTTGCATGATCCATCAAAAGTTCTATATTTAAGATCACCTGTATCATTCCTATTTCCAGCAACAATATTCCCATCTTTTACGACATTTCCTAATGCATTTACTATAGACATAACTACAACAATAACGCCATTTCCAAGATCAATCCTGCTACATCCAACTCCTGCTTTCATTCCTAGCATCTTCAAATCTTTTGTATATGAAAACTTACCGACTGCCGTTCCAGTTCCAGCTCCAACATTTCCTCTTTGAACAGGGGCTAAAGAAAGATTATCAAACGCCTCTGCACCATATTCAGGATTATATTGGTCAATATCAGTTCCAAGATCGAATACAATTGCTCCGCTAATGCTTGGATTAATCATTTTTACTGATTCTTTAAATCCAATTTTATTCTCTATCATTTTTCGCATAATACTTGCACTGCTTGCTAATCCATTCAAGCTTCCACCTGCGATAAATAGGCCAAAGTGCCTATTATATGATTTCCCATTTCTTAATAATTCTGTATTAAATGTTCCAGGTGCTCCCCCATTAGATACATAACCGACGGGAAGATCATGATCAAACATAACTAGTGTACAACCTGTTAATTTATCAAGATGAGTCGCATGCCCTACTTTAACTCCTGGCAGTGCTGTTAATGTATTATTCATAAGATGAGTTTTAGTATTTGGGGATTATATCACCAACAACCAAATATATTTTTAATAAAACTGTTTTTACTGTATTAAAAGGAAATTTCATCTATTGACATATTCTTGAAAGTTGATTGGGTATTGAACATCCTAATTATCTACCCGGAATATCGACTGGATATATTCACTTTCTCTAGTAACTCATTTGTTATCCTAAGCATGAATTCTGGGTACTGTACCTTATCAAACCATGTAAGTTTCCGGAAATCGTCCCATCGGTCGAGCCGTTAATTAAACGGATCTAACAAAATATTTTTTCCTATTTACTTCCCTAGGACTCGCTCTCTTTCTTGATTCATACTATAATCATAGTAATAAGAAATAAGAATGATTATAATTACAACCCAAAAAGCAACAGAAGAACAAATCAAACAAATGCTTGAAGATTTTGAAAGTTACATCAAAGTTGTCATTGATATTGAAAATAAAATCCTCGGAGGAGGCGGCGAACGGCATTTTGATGCAGAGCAACTACTTATAGAACAAGGAAGCAAACAATCTAATCTTTGGGGCGGAGGAATTGACTGGGAGACAAAAGAAATTGATTATAACTCAATGATAAACCTTAGACCGAATCAAAATAATCCTAGTAGAGATATACTTGATGCAAATATAAGAAATATATTTGTTGATATTTTAAAGCAAATACTTCTATGACAAGCAATAAAAATAAACTTTTAGACATAGGAATGAATTTAACTAGAATTGCTAACTGGATAACAGAAGATTATTCAACCAAGTTGAAGCGAATAGAAATATTTTTTAATCAGACTACAAATGATTTAAATTCACTTGATGAAAAAGCAATGCCTACTCATTATTCAAAAAACGCTCTGAAAAGATTTAAATATGAATACACCCTTTTAAAATCAGCTATATTAAATACAAGTCAACCAAACGATATAATTGCAGAAAGGATGCTCACATGGGGAAATATTTTAACTCATAAAGCAAGCCTTCTACACGACTAAGGTTCGAACATATTGCATAAGTTCCGGTTGAATATTTCTTATTGCGAGTTTGGAATTGACATTAAACCATATCTTTTATTTGCAATACTTTCAAGAAAAGAATGAACAAAAATGAATAAAGAAGAACTTTTAATACAATTAAGGAAATTACATCAAGAGTTAATAAAACTAGTAGATAAATTTCCAATTGAAAAAAAGGGTGAAATAATTTTTGATAGATGGAGTCTAAACGATGTTCTGGCACATATCACAGCATGGAATAACCAAGATATATTACGATTTGAAGGAGCCAATTCCGGAGATAATCCCGCAAAGTATTGGATAGAAGACCTTGATGCTTTCAATGCCACAGAAGTTAATAAAGCCAAGTCATATATACCGCAAGATATTTACTCTGCTTTTGTAAATTCAGGATATAACTTGATAAAAGACGCAGAGGATTTGCCTGAAGAGCATTGGCAAATAACTATTGATCCCAAACACACTCTTTCTTTGCATCGAGACTTTATATACTCTATTGAGCATTATAAAGATGAACATATTCCGCAACTTCAGGCATATTTTGCCTCTAATCAGGACAGAAAAGATAGAATCATAATAATCGGCACATCTGCTTCTGGAAAATCGACAGTTATTAAAGAGTTACGAAACAATGGATACACACTTATAAAAGAAATTGATGAAGAATTGATGCAATTAAATGGAGGGAAATTCCCCCAAACAGCTGAATTGCAACATGAAGTATTGGCCCCTAAAGTAATTCAAAACGTTTTGAACATGGATAATATAATCTTCTTTACCAATACAGATTATTTTACAAAACAGGATTTAGAAGAGGCAAAGAAAAGAGGATTTACCATCATGCAATTAGTAGTTCCGTTAGAAGAGCTGGAAAAGAGAAATAAATACAGAATGGAGAATAATGGATATAATGACTTAAGCATCTATTTTGAAGGAATGTTAAGGTATCAAATGGAAATGAGAAATTTGGGTTTAATTGATAAGGAATTAGATGGAACATTACCTGTTGAGGAAATAATCAAGCAAATCTTGGTATAATAAAAGTGTTAAGCAAACAAAACTATTTATAATACATTACTCATTAAATTATTCCGCTCCTGTGCAGTGTATACCAAATGCTTATCATCAATGGAATAAGTGTAATGACAATTATCGCAAATACAAGTAAGGGTGTTATTGTTAAATGCTTTTTAGTTATTGCATAAAATTCAATAATATCTGTTACTGAGACAATAATGATTGTCCTAATGAGCAGGTCTTTAAAAAGATTCATAGTTTTCCTCCTTTCTTTGATAATATAATTCTTTCCTATTCCCGTTATAGTACTAATGACGAACCTCGTCAACATTTACCTTCACCTATATGAAAGTTTAGGGAAATTGCCAATATTTCTTTGACGGAATATATCTTACCTGATATAGTAAAGGCATTATTCTTTGCCATGCAAAAACTATTCACAATTTTAGGAAATTTTTTCAAGGGTTTTTCACTTTTTCTTACCATTATTCATCATATCATCTGGATCATTATTGGAGGAGCGATATTAATTGGGGTATTCATGGTCTTAAAAGATGGTGGAGTAAATAAGATAATTCAACAAAATCTTCCGGCCCAATTACAAAAAGGAGATAACCAATCATCTTCCAACAACAATAACCAAAACTCTTCAAATCAGCAATCAAATAACCTGAACGGGAATATGCCATCTCAGCAAGAAATGCAATGTGCTGCAAATATTATTGGCCAAGCAGCAGTGAATCAGATTGTATCGACAAGAACAGTAAGTTATCTTGTAGAACAAAGAATAAAAGGATGTTTCCCCAATGGCGCACCTTTTAATGTTAACCAATGATTTCAAGTAAACCTGTTCTTTCCTACTTCAAGTGAAAGGTATACTCTTTAATCTTTGCTGTTTTAGAAAGTAAAGGAGTGAGGATTTGTAAATATTGCAAGTACAATAATTGCAAAACACAAAAGAGTAAATACAAAAATGAGCACAACTTGTTCAAGAATGAATTCTTTCAAAAGCTGTGAAACGGAAAATGAAATAGGTTTGTGATGATATCTATGATAAATATATACGAAACTTTTCCTTAAAATATATAGAATCGAGTTTATTACAATAAGAGGAAGGAATAAGCTTAGGTCAAGAAAAGATATCTGTTTATTCAAATCTAATAAAACGATCAAATCAATAAAAGCATAGATAAAAAGTCTTATTAATTTTAAAAGTATTGCTTTTATCATA
Source organism: Patescibacteria group bacterium (assembly GCA_025450075.1). Taxonomy (GTDB): domain Bacteria; phylum Patescibacteriota; class Dojkabacteria; order JAKAPS01; family JAKAPS01; genus JANWIC01. The sequence continues at coordinate 13,674 of JANWIC010000008.1, forward strand.
AATGAGGGTATATGTAAGAGATTATAGGGGAAACGTGGCACCTCTACAATACGATCATAAAAAATCTTAAGGAACTATTGCATAAAATTACAACATAATGTATTGTTGTGAACAATTATTTGTTTTTCTCTCAATCAAAATGACGGAAGTAGTTGAATTAAACAATGCACAAAACGAAAATGCTTCAATAGCTATTATAACTGGAGTGGATCTAGCTAAGCTGGGTGCAGATGCGCAAATTGATGGTGCTTTATTATCATTTGGAATTAACGCTGCTGATTTACAAAGCTTAATTGAAGGAAAATTTCCATTTGCAGGTGAGCCAGGGATCGAGACAATCCGATACGGGGACGTGGATGAAGAAGTCGTCGTTCGTGTGGCAACAATGCCAAGCGGCAAAAAAATTGAAGTATCGGATTGTAAGAGAGCAATAAAAAGCCATATTCCACCTGAAACAGGCGATATGCAGCTTAGGCAAAAAGATCATACATGGAAAATTCTTATCGTTGAAAGCGGTGGTTTAACAATTCATATTCCAAATGAAACAGAACCTGCGGGTTATCTATATCTAAATAGCAATGAAGGTAGAGATTTCCATCTTCCTCAAGGCAGTATCATTGCAATCCAATCCCCTATTTCATTTACCATTACAGCCTCAGAAGAGGATACACACTATTACTATATAAGCAGCCCTCGCCACAGCACCATTGGAGATAGAAGCACCTATTGAAGCATACATTATTACCATTAAAGCTCTATTTCGTTGTATATTATCCGATATAAAGATATAATGGGACAATGCAAAGACAAAAAACCGTTCTTCATTCACGTAATACAAGCGTCAACAATTCTACAATAGATGGGAATACGCTCTTTATTCAATTACGTGAAAAAATACGTGAAGAAGGAATATTTGATAGAGATTATCGCTATTATTCCATTCTTACCGTCATTATGGTCAGCGGCTTTATTTCATCAATTATCTTTCTGTTTCTGGTAAATAATCCCTTCCTTCTATTTTTTAGTTGCATCTTGTTTAGCTTTTTCTCAGTGCAGTTAGCAGGTATTGTACACGATGCAGGACATCGGGCAATATTTAGTTCAGCTCTTGCGAATGATATTGCAGGATATATTTTTGGAATAATGCTTGGTTGGGCATATACACCTTGGAGGTCAGCACATAACAAGCATCATGCATATACAAATCAAAAAGATAAAGATCCGGATTTAGAAGTACCTGTATTTACATTTACCACCGAACATTTTGATAAAAGAGGGAAAACACAACAATTCCTCATTAGATATCAAGTTTATTTGTATTTCCCATTCGGCTGCTTTGCTGCAGCTCTTATGAAAATCTCAGGATTTATCACATTGCTACATTCGGATAAGAAGAATAAACTCATAGAAGAAATATCAATTGGTCTAAGTCTTTTCATGTGGTATATTGCTCCGTTCTTTCTTTTTGGCATTGGAAAAGCATTGTTTATTATTATTGTCATTAACCTTGTCACCGGCTTTTATATCTTCAATATTTTTGCCCCAAACCATAAAGGGATGCCGCAATTATCCGCAGATAAGGAGATATCTTTTATGGAAAGACAAATTATGACTTCAAGAAATATTGTAGGAAGCTGGTTCAATGATATTTTGTATATGGGATTAAACTATCAGGTAGAGCACCATCTATTCCCATCTGTTGCAAGAAACAAATTAAAACTAACCTCCCCATATATCCTTCAAATTTGTCAACAAAGAAATATTGAATTCACCCGCGTTAGCATTTTAGAATCAAATAGAATCATTCTATCTGAACTGAAGAATGTTTCTATGGCTATTTCAAAATTGTAGAGATCTCATATCAGATTTCCCTTCTCGCTAATCACCTATTGTCCGGCTAATAGAAGTGCTACAATATGGATGTATATCATCTACCCCACATGGACACTGTTATTCATGCTTCTCATCTCACTAAGCTATATGGCTCTAATGCAGCATTATCTGACTTGAATATTGATATACAAAAAGGAGAAGTATTTGGATATTTAGGCCCTAATGGCGCAGGAAAAACAACAACAATACGATTGCTTCTTGGCCTCATTAACCCGACAAGCGGAAGCGCGACAATTCTTGGAAATGATTGCCAAAAAGAAAAGTCGGAAGTACATACTCATATTGCGTATGTTCCAGGAGAATCAACTCTTTGGCCATATCTTACCGGAAAACAGACACTTCATTTACTTGGAAAAGTATACGGCAGGTATGATGAAGAATATATGCAAACCCTTATTGAAAAATTCCAATTTGACCCGAATAAAAAAGTCAGAGCCTATTCGAAAGGAAACAGACAAAAAATAACCCTTATTGCAGCACTGATGACTCGAGCCGATATCCTCATCTTTGATGAACCGACTTCAGGACTTGATCCTTTGATGGAACAGGAATTTAGAAATTGCATAATAGAAGCCAAAGATCGTGGACAGACTATCTTTTTATCATCACATATTCTTGAAGAAGTACAGGCATTGTGCGACCGCATCGGCATCCTCAGGCAAGGAAAACTCATTGAAGTTGGGACATTAGCACAAATGAGACATCTTTCTGCCTTGCAAATTGAGGCAACATTTGCCACTACCCCTCCTGATATTTCTCAAATTGAAGGGGTCCATAACATTTCCATAAGCGGCAATATGTTGAAATGTAGCATGCAAGGGGATATTTCAGTTCTTCTTGATGTCATATCCAAGGCAAAACCTAAGACATTCGTAAGTACAGAGCCATCATTAGAAGAACTATTCATGACCATTTATGGAAACCATAGTAACAATTTAGAAAAACAATCATGAAGACATTTCCCTCTTCAGCAAACACATCTTTCTGGTTTACTTTAACAAGATATATTCGAATATCGCTATTCTGGGGATTAATCATTGGGTTTGTAGTTACAACAAATGCAATCGGAACAATTAAAGCAGGAATTAACTTAAACCAATTTGCCGCATCTTTGAGTACAAGCTCAGGGCTGTTTGCAATATTCGGGTCAGGCCATCAGCTTAACACAATAGAAGGATATGTAACATGGAAAGTATTGGGTCTTACTATGATCATCATGGCAATATGGGGGTTGGTTATTTCAACAACTCTTTTTCGTGGAAATGAAGAATCAGGCAGAATTGAACTTATGGCTATAGGGAAAGCTAGCTTGAAAAGAATTACAATAAATACACTTGCGGCAATCGCCGCTTGTATTGCAATAATTTTTATTATAGCATCTCTCATAACATATGCATCAGGTAATTCTAATGGATTACATTTTTCATTCGTAGGAAGCCTACTATTATCATTTGCATGCATTGCAAGCGCTATCATATTTGTTTCTCTTGGAGCTTTATGTGGACAATTATTCACAACAAGACATCAAGCACTTTTTTATTGCGTTGCGACATTCGCCATTTTCTATATGGCAAAAATCGTTGCTGATTCATCAAACTCTTTTGCATGGCTAAACAATTTTAATCCCTTAGGATGGATTGAAAATATTCAGCCATTTACCGGAAACTATGCAGTATGGATCCTACCTATTCTCGGATTTTCCTCCATACTTTCGGCTCTAGCAATATATTTTTCCGGGAAAAGGGATCTTGCATCTTCAATTGTAAAGAATAAGGAGACAACAACATCTTCATTTTTGTTTTTGAATAATATCGGTGAGTTCATTACCCGCCAGCAAATCTTTTCATTTCTCGGTTGGGTGGTAGGAGTTGGAATTCTCGGATTCATATTTGGATCTGTCGTGAATGCAGGTGAAAATGCCCTAAGTTCATCACCAAACCTTACAAAAGAAATATCTAAACTCCATTTGTATTCTGGAGCAGATATTGTAAAGGCATTTATGGGATTTGGATTCCTCATTGGAATGGTACTGGTATCATTCATCGCAATAACAGGTATGACTAAATTGCAAAATGATGAAACATCGGGCTATCTTGACAACCTGTTTGTAAGAAGTGTCAAACGTATGAATTGGATGGGATTATCTCTTGTCTTTACAGCTATTGAAATTGTCATAGTAGCATTATCATTAGGAGTACTTTCGTGGGTAGGAACACTTACTCAACATATTTCAATCGCAATATCTACTCTACTTGTTGCAGGAATAAACAGCACAGCGCCCGCACTTGCCATTTTAGGTATAGGTGCTTGTATATATGGTATATGGCCAAGAATAGCAACACGAGTACAATACTTCATTCTTGGATGGGGCATCCTCATTGATCTTATTGGTCCTTCAATTCATTTAAGTAATATTTTCCTCAACACATCCCTTTTCTATCATATGGCTCTCTCCCCTGGAGAAGATCCCAATTGGACAGTTGTCATTATTTTCACTCTCATCGGAATTATCGGCAGCATGATTGGCATGTACCTTTTTTCCAAAAGAGATATACAATCAAGTTGATGAGAGATCTTTGAGAATTTATTGGATAAGAAATTCTAGAGCCCCTTATGACACAGCAAAAGAAGCTTCTTGCTGGTTACTTTTTTTCATCTGTATTGTCCTACTTCCCTGGCGGCCAATTCCTCCTTGGTGACGGATATATCGCCCGTATCTGGTATAAAAGGGCGTCGAATGGCGCACAGTACCTATCATTTCCATTAAAATAAGATTCTTTGATCTGAAAGGTAATAACTGTCCTATTCCCATAAGAGTGTAAACAATTTCAGACAAATAGTCTTTTCCTTCTCTGGATATTACTTCTGTTAAACATGAAAGGCTTTTATCTTGTGCACCCTGTTTAATAACACCTTGAGGAGTAAGTATGGTGATATGATGTCTTCCTCGACTTCTCCTATCATTTAACTCATCACGAACTAATGAATCTTTCAATGCCTGGGCTACTCTTAATCGGTTATGACCTGCAATAATGTCAATGTTACCGCTAACTGATCTATTTCCTGACAGTTTCTTGATAAGGCCTAATAATTTTCTAATTTCACTATATGTTTCTATGGTATGATCTTCCAGATAAAAACAATTAGAATCAACACCAAATTCTCGAAGCCTCCTTGCAACATAGTGGGAATAACTGGGGCCAATAGGATTCCCGTCATTATCATAAGTATCTTGAGCTACATTTGCATTGCAGGATAAAATGAGCGATTTTCTATTATCAGGTGCCATATGCCACTTTATTGCTGCAGCGGCGATAAGTGAATCAACAAAAAGGCTATCCTCTCTATTTATCCAAGGATTACCCTTTCCGACTAAACATATATAGTCATAACTTTGTGGCAAACTTTCCGTATTTATACTTTCCTCAGCCATAGTAACTATGGGGTGACAGGGCGTATTCTACTGTTTTATATCTCTACTGTCAATAAAAGAACCGATCATTTTCTGTTAAATGACCTTATATTATGAGAAGGAAAAATCTTGGAGTTTATATATTAGATCAAAATCCCAAATCTTGATGATCTTAGAAAATAGATGACCTGCCGTTCTTCCCGATAATCGCCCTGTCAGCATGTTTCCATGCAAATTCAAAGAAAAGAATCCTTAGATTTTACAGAATGTTCCCGCTTACTGTAACATTGAATATATTAATATCTATTTTATGCATACTCAAGATCCAAGAATTGATACCTATTTATCAACTATACCTTCCTGGCAAAAAGAAGTTTTTACTAAAGCAAGAATGTTGATCCGCCAAGCTGACCCTGAAGTAGTTGAAACCATTAAAAGAACAACACTCCCCTTCTTTACTCTGAATGGAAATATCTGTGCTTTTATGTCGACAAAAGATCATGCAAACATTTTAATTTATGATCCAATAGCTCCAGATCCTCACCATATTATCAATCAAGGAAATGGAAATATGACAGCAAGAGCGATACAAATATTTGAAGGAAAAACATTGGATGAAAAAGCATTCGTACAACTTATCAGGGAAGTGATTAAGAATAACCGGGTTGGTGGATGGCGAAAGATTAAGAAAGATTAGCAAATATTCCCCATAGCATTCTTCTATAAATTGGTGTACAATCGCATCATAAAGTGAAATAAAAGACATCAGATAACGAGTTACATAAAGATACTCCTGATCTATTTCTTAGAGAAAATAATGGATATCTTCTACCTCTGTCACCTTCTGAACAGCAAGCTGTGCTTGATGCCTTAAAAGAGGGGAGATTAGATGTACCGTTATTACCTGTTGGAGCAACTCCAGTATTTTTTAGCTTGACTCGATTATTACAATATATGCCAGCTGATGTGATTGCTCCCCTTCAAATTTCAAAGAAATTGATTTTATCCTAGCCACTTTAACACCTGATCAACAAGATACTCTCAAATATTTATCTGAAAATTCCGGAGATTTTGTGAGTATGAGACATGTAGGTGGATTACAAAAACTACAAAGTTGGACAGGCAGAAGAATTTCGCCCGAGACGCTTGTTCATGGAATTGCAGACCTAAAGCGAATATTACCTGAAGGTATTATTACTGAGAACCCTAATTCAACCTATCGTTTTAATGGATTACCAGAAGATATACATGAACTGAATGATGTTGCCCACCTCTCTGACAGGGAATTTACAAGAATTATCCGTTCACTACTTCGTCTAAATATTTTTACCATTAGACAATTAGAATTTAGCTTGAAACTGGTTGAGGAGGGCCGAATAAGGATGAATGATATGGATGCACAAAAAAGAAGAATACTTACTAAAATGGTAGAGGAATACAGAAGTATAAATCCTAATCAGTAAAAATTTCCATATTATTTAATCGGAAGATTAATCTCAAACTCAATTTGATTCTCTTCATGAGTTGTATTGCGATAGAATTCAATATCAACAAATGGAAGGTTTGTATTTTGTATATATCCATTCTTCTTAGCGTATTTTTCTAATTCTTTCCATAAAAGTGATAAAAGACTTCCCGATCCTTTGTATGTATAACTTAATGCCTTAAACTCTGATATTGTTTCTTTTCTTACCATATGTTTATATTCTTCTTTTATCTCCATACCTTCTTCTACTACAACCCCGACTTTCATTCGTGATTTTGCAGGTCTATATCCAGAATCTAGAAAGATAGTTAAGAAAGATACCGTATTTGGAAGTTTCACGAAGTAGGAAGCGAGTTCCTTATCATACTCTTTTATCTTTACATATGATCCGACTTTTTCAATATAATAGATTTCAAAATTGTATACGTTCTTTACTTCCGGCTTTACTAATATCCCGTTCTGGTCAAGACTATCAAAGAATTCATCGAGATGAGTAAGCGCCTCTTGTAGTTCATAAATTTCTCTTTCAATTCCTTTCCTTTTTGCCCTGAATAAATCGCGCATTGAATGATCTTTTGCGAGATATCCCTTTATCTCTTCAATTGAAAAATTAAGCTTTCGAAGAAGAAGTATCGCCTGGAAATCAAGTATCTGTTCAGGAAGATACAATCTGTACCCATTTGTATCAATATGATCCGGCTTCAGTATCCCCATTCTATCGTACCATACGACGGTTCTTTTTGTTGTACTGGCAAGCTTTGCAAACTCTCCGGCTGTAATATATTCTTTCCCCATATTGACTACAACGTTACGTCGTACAATATTATACTCATACTTCATCAATATGGCAACAATGAATAATATCGTCATAAAAGGGGCGAAAGAGAATAACTTAAAAAATATTGACCTGATGATCCCCCGAAATAGCATAGTATGCTTTGTCGGAGTATCCGGATCCGGAAAATCAACTATTGCCTTTGACATAATTGCAAAAGAAGGGCAAAGGCAATACTTTGAATCCTTAAGCTCCTTTGCCAGAAGATATCTCCAAAAAAGCAACGCTCCGGACGTCGATCTGATCCAAGGGATCTCATCAACTATTATTATTGACCAGGAACGGGTAAGGAATAGTCCTCGATCAACAGTTGGAACCCTGACCGAAAGCTATACCTATTTGCGGATGCTCTTTTCTCGTGTCGGACTTCCGAGTATGGATTCATCCTTTTTCTCGTTTAACCATCCCAATGGTGCTTGCAGAGAATGTAAAGGCCTTGGTCGGGCAATTGAAATTGATGTGAATAAGATTGTTGATATGGAGAAGAGCTTGTCACAAGGGGCGCTTCTCCCATCAGACTGGTATGTAGGAGGAAGACAATGGAAAATTATAAAAGCGACGGGGTATTTTGATATGGATAAGAAAGTGAAAGATTTTAGCGAAGAAGAATTGCAAACACTTCTCTATCATCCAAAGACTCTTTTTGAAGATGACGAACGTTATGGAGCAAACAGATGGACCTATCAAGGAATTATCTCCCGGCTTAAAGAAAGGAATTCCAAGGTTCACCGAAGTAACCCACAAAGAGACCTTGGCTATTATACCTCAACAGATTGTCCAACATGCCACGGAGGAAGATTACATGAAAAAGCATTATCAGTAAAGATTAATGGGAAGAATATTGGCGAAGTTGCAAATATGTCCATTATTGAGTGCCTGGAATTTGTGAGAACGATTGACCATCCGCATAGCGAGGCAATTAAACCTCGCCTCATTGAACAGCTCACTGCCCTCATCAATGTCGGCGTTGGATATCTAAGCCTGAATAGGTCATCTGAGACTTTATCCGGTGGTGAAGCACAAAGAATTAAATTTGCACGACAGCTTGGGTGTGATCTTGTTGAGACAATTTATGTTCTGGATGAACCAACCGCTGGATTGCATCCACGGGACGTGGATATGGTCATACAAAACTTAAGAGCATTAAAGGAAAAAGGCAACTCCGTTTTAGTTGTTGAGCATGATAAGGCTATTATTGAGCAGGCAGATCATATTATCGAAATTGGCCCGGGAGGCGGCGCACAAGGAGGCCAAGTTATTGCCCAAGGGACATTTAATGATATTCTGATAACTTCTACCTCACGAATTGCACCCTATCTGCAGGAAAGCTTGAATAATACGCCCCATGCTACAAGAAAACCAACAGGCAGTATTTCTATGAGTCATGCAAAACGTCATAACCTGAAAGATATCAGCCTCGATATCCCTACAGGAATATTAGTAACTCTTACCGGAGTATCAGGATCAGGCAAGAGTTCTTTAGTAGAAGAAATGATGGATCGATTTGGTAATTCAATTGTGCTTGTTGACCAAAGCCCTGTAGGAAATTTTAAGCGAGGATGTATAGGAACTTATACAGGATCATTTGATATTATCCGAAAAATATTTGCAAAAGAGCATGGTATGTCAGAAAGCTTTTTTAGCTTTAATGCCCATGGAGCGTGTGAAGCATGCCATGGGTTAGGATTTATTGATATGGACATGAACTTTTTAGGAAATGTGAAGATATATTGTGAAGCATGTCATAAAAGCAGGTACAAGGAAAAAGTATTGCAATATGAGTATAAAGGGAAAAATATCGCAGAGGTTCTGAAGATGACGGCAGATGAAATAAAAGAATTTTTCAAAAATGATGCTTTGCAAGAAAAGATGGATCTACTTATTGAAGTAGGACTTGATTATATCGAAATAGGGCAAACGCTTGATACACTATCCGGAGGAGAATCACAAAGACTAAAACTTGCAAGCCGATTGCAGGCAAAAGGCGAGTTCTATATCTTAGATGAACCTACCTCTGGGCTTCATTGTGCAGATATCGAAAAGCTCATGAAACTATTAAACCGGTTGGTTGATAACGGAAACACAGTTTTAGTAGTGGAGCATAATCTTGAAGTAATCAAGTCAGCAGATTGGATCATCGACCTTGGCCCGGAAGGCGGAAATAAAGGAGGATATATCGTGGCGCAAGGAACTCCCTATGATATTGCAAAAAATGAAGCATCTCCCACGGGGAAGTACTTATCTCTATAATTTCTTTCCCCTATGCCAGCCATGGCAATGCATAAGAGTTTCTAAGAGCCTACAATGCTGCATGTCTATCTAAAAAGATATGGAGCATGATCCAATTAAATCCACAATGGAGAGGAAAGTACACCAATCACTTACCATCCTCAATAACATACAAACTCCTGAAATCGAAGGAACCGATTCACATGGCCGCTTCATTTATGGTCCCGATTGGACACTTGAATCACTCCAGACATGGGTTGGATCTCATCAAGAGCTATTAGATCCCTATCTTCCGATAGAAGATGGGAAGGGAAATATCCAATGGATAAACGATGAAGGCAATCCAATCGAGCGAAGCGTTGCATCTGAGCGAAGATGGATCGATTACTATTTCGCAACGGTTGCACTCAAAAGACCGGAATATGTTGCATATATACAAGAATTGACAAACTCAGATCATATGGGTGCAATGCATGCTGACTGCAGGGCATGCGTTGCCATACCTTCATGGCTTGAAGGGAAAAATATATACAATCTGCTTTGCACATATACGCAACAAAAAGATGCAACAGGTAGAAGCATTGATCCCAATCTCTATGAAATTGCCATTATTATTAACAGGAAGAAAGGGACCGAGCCTGATGAAACAGACGGAGAAATACAACGCTTCATGAAAGATACAAATTACCAGTATAATATCAAATATATTGATGTTGAACTTCCCTCCCCTTTTAATAATGTAGGGACCGCAAGAAAAATTTTAACAGATGTTTTATTATATCGATCATCCCATCGATCATCCCAACCCTCTCCGCTCTACATACTCTCGGAAGATGCAGATCTTACCGGAGTAGACCCGTCTACCATATCAAAAACAATAGAAGTATTTGATGCAAGACCTGAAGTATGCGCATTAGTTGGTATACAGGATCGAACACCTGAGATATTACAGCAAAATGATCTTCTTTTTTTGTATGCACGCTTTAAAGATTTTAGACAAATTGTTCTTCGACATTCCACTCACCTCTTCTCAGGCTTTGAAGAGATGCAATTCAGGTTTGGAAGTCCAGTAACCGGTGGATGGAACAGTTCATTCAGAGCTGAGGAATTAGCCCATATCGGTGGATATGACCCTGTCCGGATTCGTGAAGATCTCGTCATTGGTGAAAGGATAAGAATGATCCATGGAAATAGTAAGAATGAAAATCCACATGTTGTTGCAAGGATTCCCATTCGATCAGACTCTTCACCCCGACGATTCATTCTTGCTCTATTTGAGGATATGCATGCATATAATGATTCCTTTTCAGATGAAGTGTATAACAAAGATTTAAAGACACAACCAGTTGAAAAACTTTTAGAATTAATACAGCCCTTTGTAAGAATTGAAGATAACCCCGGAAAATTTGAAGAAATGTTTACCGTCCAATATCTGTCCCTGCTCGACCTTCATTGTCCAAGTGATATTGCAATTGATATTTTTCATAAAATTATGTGGGGATTAGGGTTTCACCGATCTGATTATGATATTGAAGATGATCATATAATACTTCGCAATACTTCCCGGATACAATGCCTTTTAGATAGATATCGAAGAAGACACCAATGTTATTCTACTGAAGATCTCTTCACTAGAAATTCTGAATAAAACAGATATAATACGATAAGTATTTCAAAACTTTCAGATGAAATCAAAATATGAAATCCATCCAGTACAATCTGATATCCTTGTCTATCTATTATTCCATAACAATTCACGATTTTCAGAAATTAATGTAAATAAACTTGATACAGATAGTTTCAACTTCCACCTAAAGAGCCTTCTTGAAGCTGGGCTTATCGAAAAGAAAGATACGACTTACTCTCTTACATTAAAGGGAAAAGAATTTGCAAACCGATTTGATACAAACATTTCACAAATTGAAAAACAAGCTAAACTTGGTGTCGTGCTTATCTGCACAAAGAAAGAACAGGATCATACCCTTTACCTAATGCAACAACGTCTTAAACATCCCTTTTATGGATATAACGGATTTATCACAGGAAAGATCACCTGGGGAGAAACGGTTAATGAAACAGCAACACGAGAACTTCAAGAAGAAACAAATCTTACCGGAACTATATCCCTTGCAGGCATTGAGCATAAGATGGATTACTCGGATCAAAGCCAATTACTGGAAGATAAATTCTTTTATGTTTGTAAAATAACAGATATAAAAGGAACTTTACATGAACAATTCCAAGGAGGAAGAAATTTCTGGGTAGAAAAACAGGAAATTGAAAAGATGGACAATTTGTTTGACGACGTATTGTTCTTGATCGAAATGATTGAGACAAACACCCTAACATTTCAAGAACAAAAATTTATTGTAAAAGGATTTTAAGAAACTACACCAAATCATTATCTTTTAGAAGAGATAACTACAATGCCCTCATTCACGCTCTTTGGCAGTTGTTTATTAATTGAGAAAGGTTTGTATTACCATGTAGGAAAAAGCCATTCATGACACATGGTGCGAAGTCATGCAGACGAACAATGGCAATAAAGGATAATCCAAGAAAGATAATAATAATGCTAAATATTGTCTTCATGCTTATCACTTTTTCTTTATGGATGTATCTTTGTATCAAAGGATATACATTCACAATTATAGCAAGTGCAGGAAGGACTAATAACCATATGCGAAGGATAGTGCCATTATATAGAAATGTATTATTCATTGTACTAAGCGCAGCGTTATTCGGATGAGATAAATTTCCTTGAATTAATCTTGATACGAAATCAACAGATAAAGCAAAAAGAAATGGAAAAAGGAAAATTCCTCCCATCATGTTATATACACTTATTTGGATTTTCCCTGATGATATATTTGCCATATATTGTTGCGGGTTAAAATATGAAATGCTTGAAGCATTCGTCTTTATAATATCTCCAAGAAGTGAGAACCAAAAATTAACTGAATGCTTGTTGTTATCGGCATACATGTCATGAAATATTAAAATTAGATCATCTTCAAAAGACTGGCGAAATGATCTTGGATAAAAACGTAAAAACATCCTATATATTTTTTCAGCATTTTGTTTTGTCATATATTCTGAATATATGTATGTAAGTCATGTTTTTGTGCAACTGTAAGGATAGTTTGAAACCTTTTCAGCTCATCAGAGACAATGCTCATCCCTTTAGGAGTAATTTCATAATATTTCCTTCTAATGTCCCCTCCTGAATTTGCAGATTCACAAATGAATCCAGCATCAAAAAGCCTTTTAATTGCCGTATATAACGTTCCAGGGCCGAGTAAGACTTTTCCATTTGAATACTCTCCCACTTTTTTCATGATTTCATATCCATGAGATTTTTGAATACTTAAAACAAGAAGGATATAGAATACCGGTTGTGTAATGGTTAATTCATTTTGTTGCTTCATATGTTTTATTAATTTAACCCGATTATATATCGATTGTCGTTATATTGTCAAGCGATATAGTTTCTATTAAATTCATTTCTTATCTGATTTAAATCTATATGAATAGAAATCAGAAGCGGGATACTCTGAAAATGATCAGATACATATGAGACTCTCGAACTTTATTATAATTTTCTGTATACTCATCATGGATTATTCAAACATATGGATTTAATCAGCACCATAATTATTATATTGTTATTATTGTGTATTGTTGTAATTGTTACCTTAGTTGCAAAAAGGCTATTATTTGTTGAAAGAGTAAGGACAATTCTTTCCAAGAAAACCCAAAAGGTATTTTTAATCAAGATACATCCTTCTAATGAGAAAAAGGAGAATGTATTTGAAGCTTTGCTAAAGACACTTCATGATGTATTACCACATCATACATATATTAGCTTAGAACTTGTCTGCTCAAACCAGTTCATGCATTTTTATGTAACTGCTCCAATTGAGTATGCTTCCTTACTTACTTCACAACTATATTCGCAATTTCCTGATGTCGAAATCGAAGAAACTAATGATTACGCGTCTCTACTAAATCCTTATCTTATTGAAATCGCAAATAAAGGGAAAACACCTTTCAAAACATATAAAGATGGATTGGAAGATATATTAAAAGGTATTTCTGCAATTTTATCAACAACATCACAAAATGAAGAAATTTTTCTTCAACTTATACTTTCACCCAATGGAAGTAAATTTTGGGAAAAGGGGATTAATCATGTATGGGAGAGCATTACTGACCACTCTGAACAAAACAAAATTAATCAAGAAACATTTAGGGGGAAATTAATTATTGGATATGCGGCTCAAAATTCTTTAGTGGCAAAGAAGAAAGTGACTACTGTGATTAGACTTTTAAAACAGACAAAATATCCGCATAATGAATTAAAAGTAAAAAAATTCAATTTTTTTTCAGATATTGCAGTTTTATGGAAATCGAGGACATTTGAATATGGAGATATATGGACAGAAGCAGAAATTGCTTCGATTTACCATTTTCCTTATAAAGGGAGTATTACTTCAAATGTTATTCATACCGACTCAAAAAAAGCTCCTGCTCCAGATATACTACCTCTTCAAGGAGATGATATATCATTTTTTGGAGAAACAAATTACCATAATGAATTTAAGAAATTTGGAATTAAAAGAATAGATCGAAGACGTCACATGTATGTTGTTGGGAAAACTGGATCTGGAAAAAGCAGACTTTTACAATTATTGTTAATTGCTGATATCCAGAATAATCAAGGATGCTGTCTTATCGACCCTCATGGTGACCTTGCACAACAAGTACTAACTTATGTTCCAAAAGAAAGAATAAAAGATGTCGTATACATTGACCCTTCAGATAAGGACTTCCCTATTGGGTTCAATCCTCTCGAAAGTACACAGGATTTTGAAACAAAACAACATCTTTCAACTTTTTTCATTGCAATATTCAAAAAGCTTTTTGGATACAATTGGAATCCTCGAATGGAACACCTTGTAAGGTATATTACTCTAGCTCTTCTTGAAACTTCAGATTCGAACATTCTTGGAATATCAAGAATGTTAACAGACACCGCTTTTAGACAAAGAGTAATTAAGCAGATCCAAGATCCGGTAATCAAGAATTTTTGGACAAACGAATTTCCAGGTTGGATCGAAAAGTATGCAAATGAAGCAGTGATACCTATTATGAATAAAGTTGGGCAATTCATTGCAAACCCAATGATTCGTAATATGGTTGGACAAAATAAAAACACCTTAGATTTCGAGAGATTTATGGATGAAGGGAAAATTGTTATTATTAATTTATCAAAAGGGAAACTTGGAGAAGAAAATACAGCTTTCTTAGGTTCTATGTTCATCACCAAAATACAACAAGCAGCATTAAGCAGGTCCAGAATACCTGAAGAAGCACGTAAAGATTTCTATTTTTATGTAGATGAATTCCAGAACTTTGCTACAGATGCATTTTCATCAATTCTTTCTGAGGCACGTAAATATCACCTTAACCTAACCATTGCTCATCAATATATTGCACAGTTACCTGACGATATCAAAGCAACCGCATTTGGAAATGTTGGGTCATTAGTAACTTTTAGTGTCGGTGGAGATGATGCAAGCTATCTTGGAAAAGAATTTAGTCCTATCTTTACTCCTGATGATTTAATTTCACTCAATACTCGTGAGATGTACATAAAATTATCAGTAAATGGAAAACTTACTCCTCCATTTTCTGCAAGAACTATTGAAATACCTTCTACTTCTACAAATTATACAATTGAAATTTTGGAGCATTCTAGGATTACTTATGGAAAGAATAGAATTGCTGTAGAAAATGAAATTCAGAGGTGGACAAGTAGTGTTGAATTTCAAAGTGATAATGCCTCTGAGACTTTTCCCGAACCGATTATCTAAAATACGAGAGAATCCCAATTCATATTTGATTGGTATAGGCTTTCTTTAATTACTCTACAAGCAGAGTTATATAATTGTTCGTTTAATTGCCTGTTCAAGATACAAAACTGCTTATGCGATAAATCTACACATCCTAAACAATTTTTGACATCAATACAATGGAATATATAAGAGCTATCTTGACAGTCTTGTGCATATACAGCATGATCACAATTAAACAATCTTACACTATCAACAACTTCCAAAGAGAGTTCATTATGTGAAGAATATGTCACATCTAGTGTGTTTTTATTGTAAAAGCCATCATAAATATAGGCAGAGTTTTCATTTCTTGCTGCATCAAAGCAAAGGTAGCTATTTAAGTTATAATAGATGTAATCGCCATAAGAAGTATTTTCATTATGTCCTTCATTTGTTTGTGTTGCTGGGTAATTCATTTTTATTTCCTCAAGAATTTTCAACACATTTGTTGAAGAAGTTTTCTTTAATTGTCCAAGCAATTCCTTATATTCTTGTTCAGAGAATTGCCTATTGAAAACGCAAAATTGTTTATTGGTAAGGTTTGCACATCCGAATATATCATTACATCCAATACATCGGTAAGAATAATAAGCATCTCGAACACTTGTACACTTATCTAAAAAGTTTCCATTATAGCATTTGTATGCATCATTACATTCGTAACATAGTTCTGATTCTACGCAGTAATCGCAATCATTACAATTCACACACATATATGAGTCATATGTATCAGAACAATCAGTACAACTATCACAATCATAACAATTGAACAATTTTTTTGAATTTGAAATTTTATCTCCATAATCGCATTCAACTGAACTTTTAATGCTTACAGGAGATTTTGGTTGCAAAAGAATTAATCTTTGTAATTCTTTAAAAAATGTATCGCTTCCTATCATTGAATATCAGGTAATGGATCATTAATAATTGGATCATTCGTAGCAAAATAATCTTCGTAATCTTTTTTGCACAAGATCTTATTTTGCACATTTTGAGGATTATATGATATAACAACTTCTTTGCCGCATACAGCACAACTTGCCTTATATAATTTTCTTTCACTTCCTCTTAACTTTAACCTTCTTTTCTGACGACAAGAAGGACATTGGGTTGGAAGAGGTAATTTTTTTTCTTCTAGAATCTTTTGCTCGTTGTCTATAATAAGGAATTGATTTGAACAATTAGTGCATGTTTGAGTTATTGCTGCCATTTTCTTAATTTATATTGATAATATACACTATCAATAAATTTAACACAATTCCTCGACAATATTATCCCCCATACTGTATAATATAGACACTATGGAAAACGTACGAAGACTACATGTAAATAGATCAACGACAACCACGACAACGCTTTAGGCCTGTCGGGGTAGTCAGACGTGTACGTTCTCTTCCATACATATTCTCCCGACAGGGAGTTTTTGCTTTCCCAAGACTCGTGTAACGACACCATCGTAAGAAGAGATAAATTACTTTATCTTTCTAATATGAAATCCAAATTTGTTGTTATAAATAAAAAAGGTGAAATCTTTGATGCAGATAAATATATTTCAAAATCAAAAGATTTTTCTATCCTCATTGAACGGGAAGCACTTGGAAAAGGTGTGAAACCAAGTGTTGACCAAGAAAAGCCTGAATATATAAAACTGGCTAAAAGATTTGGGTTCTCCTGGGAGAAAAATGCTGATATCGGATTTATGAGTATGGATTACAAGGCAAACTTTATGCACAGACTTGTAAAAGATTTTGCCAGACAAGTAGTACATCAAATAGGAATGCCAATTCTTGAGATAAGCGGATCAAGGATGTTTGATATGTCGCATCCTGTTGTTCAGGCATATTCAGATCTTTTTGGTGAACGGCTTTTTCATCCATCAGTTGGAGAGAAGGATATGGTCATGGGGTATGATTGTTCATATCCGCAATTTAATCTATCGCAAGGATATCAGATGAGCTACAAGCAGCTTCCGTTTGCACACTTCTCCATAAATGAATGTTTCAGACTTGAGCAAAGCGGTGAATGCATGCTTCTATATAGAGGAAGACAATTCAATATGCCGGACCTTCATCCATATTTTAAAGATGTAATGGAAGCATTTGATTGGTATCCAAAAATTGAAAAGCAAGTAAGAGAAGTATTTCAGAACAGCAAAAGAGGATTTGTTCTTTCTGCTGCAGTTTCTTCCTTACAATATTGGGAAAAATACAAGGAAGAAATATGTTCCATTGCTATCCGAAACAAGAAGGAACTTCTTTTAGAAATTCCATTACAGGATATGAATAAGTACTGGATCGTAAATGTAGATTACAAAATTATTGATGCATTCGGTCAATCAAGAGAAATAGCATGTATTCAAATCGATGTAGAAAATGCAAAACGACTTGATATTTCATATATTGATGAAAAAGGAGAAAAGCAGTATCCAATTATCATCCATAGCGCTGTAAGCGGTGGAATTGAACGATATTTGTATATGTTATTTGATAACTTCAGAAATCACTTTCCACTTTGGCTGCATCCCGTGCAACTGCGCCTTATACCTGTCAGTGAAAAGTATAATGAAGTATGTGAAGATTTAGCAAACAAATATGCTAAACAAGTTCGCATTGATGTGGATGACAGATCAGAAAGTGTAGCAAAAAGGATTAAACTTGCTAAAGAAGATTATATTCCGCATGTATTGGTTATTGGAGAAAAGGAATTATCTCAATCAGACGGTATAAAAGAATTAGAAGATATGATTGTAATGATTAAAAAAGAGATTAAGAAAAAACCATATTCTCCAATTGACTGGCCAATAATGGTAAGTAAACAGGTGAAATAAAGATGTTGGATATGATGCAAAGAGCCGTCTTAAAAGCGGCTCTTTCTCATGTAATTTTATATCAACCGTTATTATTTCTAAGCGCTTCAAATGCTTTTGCAACAATTGAACCATGTGTTTCACCTCGAGGAGAGTTAACAAAACCATACGTTGTATTTGATATTTCAACTAGCCGTTGTAAACGATCATCTTCGGCTTTTGCTTCATCCGGGCTATACCGAGAAAGTACAAGTTCAATTGCATTCTGCCAATCTTGTAATGTATATGAATGACCAATTAAATCCTTTTCTTCAAGTTGATATCCCCTACCTTTATCTCTTACCACTCTTTCAATGAGAAGCGCAGTTGCATGATCAACAATTTCTCGTATACTGCGAGGCGTAAAATTATTAGTTAATGTCGTCACCAAATTGATTATCATTTCTCTTGCTTCCTCTGAACTTTCAGCGGTAATACCTGATAATAGAGGGTCAAATAATTCGACATGTAATTGAGGAGTGCAAGTAGGTACATGTTTTTCAAGAATAGATCGTCGAGCATCTTCATCAGGAAGACCGCAAAATATCATAAGACCAAGACGTTCACTTTGGCATAATTGAGGTGAAAGTTTCTCTGGGTAATTAGTTGTTGTTATGAGTCTAATTCCTGAAGAAAATAATCCGGCTAAAAGATTTAGTAATGCATTACTTGCAGCACTTCCCTGCCCGTCATCTTTGTCAAAAGGCCTTTCCATATCTTCTAAAATAACTATAATTGGCCTTTGAACCTGCTTAGCGATATCCATAAGTCTTCGTATAAGAGTACGATCTGAAGGGTCTTTTAGCAGATCTGCTGCAAAATCTGTTGCAGAGATTGGAAGCATTATTACACCATGCTCTTCTTTCATAAGCTCCATAATGAGTCTTGTTTTTCCTGTTCCCATTTGTCCTGCTAACATTACTGATCGAGGTCTTCCGGAAACTGAACTTGTAAGAGACGGATTAGCAAGGGGATAAAGAAGTATTCGCCGGATAAGTTGCAACTGATCACTATCGGAAGGAAGTGTACTTTGGTCTTGCAAACCTAAAACATTCATTTTATGATGAATCTCATACATTAGTCTTGCTTGATCCGCAGGAATTCCTTTACCAGCAAGTATGCTAGCAATGTTTATTATTGCCAGCATGATTTCAATCTGGTACATACCATCGTTAACTAGACCTCTCCCACCTACATAAATCCCACCTTCTCTCATTTCGATAAGATAATTTGGAGAAGGATATAAATTTGAGTTGTTATCAGTAACACGAGAATCAGTAAACCAGTGCATATCTTGTCTTGCTCGGAATCCAGCCGCAACATCATTTCTTGGTAGTTCTCGCATAATAAATAACCCTTTATCCCTTCTTGTTAACCTTCCTAGATTTTCTTGCCCGCGGAAATATCCTAAAATATGATCATCAACGGGAAGATCTTTACCTCTTGCGGTAAGAATTGGATAAGTAAATGCTGTACGTTTTCTCGGCTTCCGTCCAGGGTTCGGACCATATATCATATCGGAAACAGTAAACAATTGTTCAAGTTGTTCACCTGTTAAATTTTGAATATTAAATTTAATCTGAATTCTAGGAAAATAATCATCTGGAGACCAGGTACTTTGAACCTCTACAATATTTATTTCTGGCTGAATTCCACCAATATTTTCTACTAACATCTTTACTGCATTTTGGAAAGCAGTGAGTCCTATTCGATCTGTAGGGTCAAAGCTTAAGGGATACAATAGAGGATCCCGAGGAAGCCTTGCACTGCTATCCATCTCACTAAGTTCTCGAGCTTGTTCTTCCCCACTGACTGGTTCTCTTATGCTCATATAATAAAATTATTGTCTTTCATTATACAAAATATTCATATATCTGCAATTAATGTTCAGATCTTTATTACGTAGAGAATAGTTTTTGTGTTATCAAATATAATATTCATGTAAATCAACAGGAAATGCCCTATTCCATGCCATCTTAAAAAATGCTTTTTGTATTCGAGTAATATCTTTATTTATAATTTCAATTCCCATATCACATTATTTCTTTGTATTTCATGATATACTCTTCCTATGGAATACAAAGAAATTGAAAACCATTACCATGATCTTGGCCTTTTAACTGAGCATGGCACAGACAAACCCGGAACAGTATACCCACCACATATACATGAAATGACTTATCTATATACCCTTACTGGTTCTCTTTCTATTCGTATTAGAGACGGTGATTGGCAAACGCTCCAAGCAGGAGATGAATTTATAATTCAGAAAGATGAGTTGCATGAAGCAAAAGTCGGAGAAGATGGATGGGAATATGTAGCAGCGTGGAGCGAATAGAAAACTTTTATGAAAAGTCGTATACTTATTGAAATTTATTAAAATTCAGAATGAAAAAATATCTACTCGTTGGTCTTCCTGCTATTCTTATTATTATAGTCATTATTTTAGTAATAACTCATTCCGATAAAACTACAGCCCCTACTTCTACTAACACGACAACTACTACTGTTGCACAAAATAACAATGCAGCCGCACCGCATGATAATATATATCTTACAAAAACCAGTAGTTCTCTAGGCTCATATATGACCGATTTTAATGGCGTCACATTATATACTTATGATAATGATTCATCTGGGGTAAGCAACTGTAATACCGGATGTATTGAAACATGGCCTGCATACACGTCAGGGGCAGTAAATCAAGGGTCATTCCCAACTGACATTACCGTTATTACTCGAAGTGATGGTACAAAACAATTTGCATATAAAGGAAAGCCATTATATTATTATTCAGGTGACAAAACTTCAGGGGATGTAAATGGAAATGGCATTGGAGGAATTTGGCATATTATTAAGATGTAACTATGAATTCGCTTTTTCTATTCAATCTTGTTACTCTAGACGGTTTTTATGCAGGTCCAAATGGTGATATCGACTGGCACAATGTTGATGAAGAATTTAATCAATTCGCTATAAAACAATTAAATGAAATAGATGTATTGCTTTTTGGCAAAACGACATATGATCTCATGGCATCATATTGGCCTACTGATGAAGCAAAAACAGATGATTCAATCATTGCATCAAAAATGAATTCCATTTCAAAGATTGTATTTTCGACAACAATGCAAGAAGCAAGTTGGGAAAACACAACACTTGTACATCAAATTGAAAAGGATAAGTTGCTCTCCATGAAAGAAACCTCTCGGCTTGCCATTTTTGGAAGTGGTAAACTTGCAGTTGATCTCATAAATCAAGGATTAGTTGATGAATTGCGGATTCTCGTAAATCCGGTAATTTTAAGTGAAGGTATGCGTCATTTAGAAGGAATTTCAAAGCCACATACCCTGCAACTTGTCAGAACACAACAATTCCAATCAGGAAATGTATTGCTCGTGTATAAAATCCTTTATTGAAATCCCTCATTGTCTACGCCAAATGGATAAATGATTGGCAAACTGGATTTTAATATTTTCTCATTTAATACTTGGTACATCATGCTTCTTAGACTTGATGGTTTTTCATTTTGTAAAAGTATTGTGTTTGGGTAGAATAACTTGATCCACATTCCTTGGAGCGCATATTCAGCAAATTTTCTTTTGATCCAATCATGCAATATCTTATCATCCGGCTTTGGAATATTTACAAAATATTTTCCTGCTCCGAAAGCATTCTTTAATTTTTCAAATTCTTTTTCAAAAGCAATTGTTGGAAAATATGACTGAATATTTTTATATATAATTGTAAACGATGATTCAAAATTCCACCCTACTGCATTTTCTATTTCTGTTTCAAATGCATACCAACTTTTTACTTCAAATGGAATATCATGATATTGTTTAGCAATATAATCTTTTAAATTTGTTCTGTATTCTTCCCATCGATTTTTATACCTATTCATCAGATCTTCTTTATCTATTCTTGGATAAATCTTTTTCTGTTGCGAATAGATATAGTATGGATCAGTATTTCCTATCATGACAGTAAGTAAGGTATTCGGATATACATCCAATATCTTCTTATATAAATCCATAAGGACAGGAAGGTCAACATCCAGATTATTCCCCTTCGGGTCTAGCGAAACATATTGTTCAGGGCATTCTTGTGAGTACAAGAATTTCGGATCTATTGTCGAACAGGTGAAACAAAACAAATTTAATCTCTCACCCGTTCTTGTAACCTTTCGAGTTACCATTTGCACTTCGGTATCATCTGAATTACTTTTATTCTTATCAATCTCTTTTATTAGTTTTTGTAGATTTTTCATATTGATTTTATGACCTAAATAGATATATTGCTGGAATTGGATTCCTTTGTAAATATGCATTAAGCATGTTCGTTCGAAAAACTGGAGGGAATTCATTTTGAAGTAGGATCATGCCTTGAAAGATGTTTGTAATGGTTTTTCCTTGCATAGCATACATACATATTTTTCCATAAGCTATCTTTCTAAAAGTCTCATCGTCAGGAAGTGGTATTCCCGGATACCAGTTATTCGCTTCCCAATTTTCACGAATTCGTTGAGCTTCTTCTTCTACCATTTCTTGTGAAATTTTCTCATTATAATACGCAATTCCCGGATCAATAGAGTTCCATAAAATTACTGTTAAATCAATTGGAGCATCTTTACAATATTTTTGTAATTGATTTACAAGATTTCTCCTGTATTCCTCTTTATACATATTTACTTTTTGTCCATTTACAGAAGGTAACCCAACTACTGGATCTATATATGTATCCTGATCAGTATCACCAATGACAACAAGCACTTGTAATCGGAGACCATATTTCCCTATTACTTGGGCAATGGTAACTACTTTCTCAATCCATCCTCTTACGTTATTCCCTGCAGTATCTGTAAGGATATATGATTCGGGTGATTCACTCCAAAGCTGGGAAGTATCAAGGCTTAAGCAATTAAATAAAAAAACGTGTAACCGTCCTGAAGGGAGAGTTTCCTTTACACATTCGTATAGACGATTTCTATCCGTTTCTTCCTTCAGTTTATTAAATCTACCTAAGACATCACATATCCATGCTGCCTGTTCATCCTCCGGACGTGTCGGGAGAATATATCCTCCTATTGCATCTAAATATTGTGGAAAAGGAGTTTTGTGTAAATCAGTACGAAATATTTCTCGCATTAATACTAATACTCCCATATATCCGGATAGGATAAAGACATCTTTTCTAGGAGAGTCAGGAGGAAGAAAGTTTCTCGCCTTTTCAACAAAGGGATCTTCATATTCTGCCGACCACCTTCTTACATATCTATTTTGCAGAAGAAGTTTATCTCTTCCCTCTTCTCTTTTAAATTTTTCAACCTTGTCAAGAAGATAAGGTATTCCGCTCACACGCTGATAGATTTCAAATAAGTCGAGAAAGTTCGTTATGGTATCAAGCGGCGGAATAATGGTGTCTACAATGTCTGTAATTCTATCAGCTTCATCTTTTAATTCAAATTGTTTTATTTCTGTTGACATTATGGTAAGTATAAGATAGAAAAAAATCCCGCTAAAAGCGGGATATATGAATATGTGCAATTGGTATGATCAATGCCTCAGCACATATTCACCATGTGTATGATGGGAAATTTGAAACGAGATTTTATTCAAAGAACTTGTTGTCATGTTTTAGCGTATTAAAACAGTGAGATTATATCACAGAGTAAAAACTCATGCAATATTTGCAGGAATCATAATACACATGATTAAAAGGCTAATAAGAGAGAAGAAAAACATTGATCTTGCCCACTTAGTTTCATCTTTTGCCCTAAATCCCTTTATCCCCAATCTGATCCAGATAATCCCCAGAATCGCCATAACAATAAAATATATTTTTCCTGTATAACCCGTTATCGAAAGAATTAGTGATGTAAGTGTAAACAAAATAACAAATATAAGCATTTGTATTTTAGTGCTTTGTGATCCTTTCTCAACTGGCCAGACATGTAACTTCGCATTTGTATAATCTTTTAACCTGAATAGTGATATGGCATAAAAATGAGGCATCTGCCACCATACCATCATTAAAAAGAGTAGTACAGCTGCAGTATCAATCCTGTTTGAAACAGCGGTATAACCAGCTAGAAGAGGCATAGCACCGGATATACTGCCAATGATCGTACTATATATTGAATGCCGTTTTGCAGCTCCATATACAATGATATATATCCCATATCCGATTAGTCCTTCTATCACAGTAATTATATTCGTAAAGTGTATCAAGAATCCAAATCCAGCAATACCAAGGATTGTTGCATATACAAGAGCATGTGATATTGGAATTGTACCGGTAACAAGAGAACGTCTTTTTGTTCTTGTCATCTGCGCATCAACTCCTCTATCAATGAAGTTATTAAAGACACAACCTGATGCAATAACAAAAGATGTTCCAAATATTACACCGATTGCAATACTCCAATGTATTTTCCAATCAGATGCAAGCAAAAATCCGGAAATAAGGGCAAGGAGATTACCATATACAATTCCAGGTTTTGCAAGTTGATAATATGTTCGTATTTTTTCCATATGTTTCATCATAACATATCCCAATCCCCTCTTCTATTCATTCAGCATTATTAGGTATAATCAGGACATGGATAACAATGGATACTCCCAAAAACCATTACTAGAAAAATTAGGTATAAGGCAAGGATCATCATCCCTCATTCTTCACGCTCCGCAAGAGATGGTTGCATTGCTTCATGAAGCACATCTTCCATTCGACTCAACGATTCAAAGAGATTATGACTTTATCCATGCCTTCTATCTTTCTACCCACGATTTAAAACAGGAATTTACCTCCTTAAAGAAGCATTTAAATAGGGATGGGATGCTTTGGATTTCCTGGCCAAAGAAAGCATCCCAAATTCAGACAGAATTAAATGAATTGTATATCCGTGAATTTGTTTTGAAGCATGGCTTAGTTGATACTAAAATTGCATCGGTTAGTGAAATATTTTCAGGATTAAAATTTGTATATAAACTAGATGAAAGATAATATTTGAATATGTCACAATTAGATATCTGGACAGACGAATACAAAACTCATAAAAACCTCCCCAGCAGCAGGGTGATGGAGCCATCAAAAGTTCTGGTAAGTTTCTTTCAATCACCTTATATAAATAATGTTCACACTGCTTTGGATGCTGGATGCGGAATGGGAAGAAATTCCATTTACCTTGCCGAACATGATATCTTTACAACCGGCATTGATTTTGTCCCTAAAGCAATAGAGGAAGCCAAGAAAAACGCAAGTGAAAAAGGACTTGAAAATATGACAGAATTCTTCTGTCATAAAATGTCTGATCCGTTCCCCATACAAGAGAAATCAGTCGATCTTGTCATCGATATGATGAGTATACACACACTTCATGAAGATGAAAGAATTGCATATTCGAAAGAAGTAACGAAAGCACTTAAAAAGCATGGCTTTTTTCTCTTTTTTTCAATTGCAGCAAGTAGCCCCGCAGCCCAAGCGTTATGCAAAGATTATCCTGCGGACGAACCCAGTTCATATTACATCCCCCAAACTGGAGCATTTGAAAAGGCATTCACAAAAGATGATTTTCAAAAACTTTTTCCTAACTTTACCTTTCAAGATTACCAGGAATATGATATGTATACTCCTGCTTTTGATGATACATACCACCGTCTCTACTGCTCAGGAATACTACAGATGGAATAATTAGATACGAGTCTGTTCAAATGAAATGATTTTGTTATGGTAAGCATATACCGGTAAAAGGAGAAGATTTGTAAATGCAGAGAGTAAATGTAAAGTTGCAAATGAAGCAAGTATATATCGGTAACATACTTTCAAATCATAAAAGTCTTCGTCATACATTTCTTTTTTTGTAATAGTATATAATTTTGTAATTGTTTTGTAGCATTGCAGCATTTGTTTCTTTTTGAAATAAATGGAAATCAATCTTCTGAGAATAAACTTGTTTTCAGGAGACTCTTTTAATACATCTTTATACAATCCCAATGCAGTTTTTTCATGGTCTGTTCTTTCAGCGAATAAGGCTTCTGCGAGTAGATAATTATCCTTATGTTTTACTTTTTCCTTAATTTCTTTAAGAAGCAGTTTTCCTTTTTCTTCATCTTTTTCTTTTGCTAGCATCCCAATTGCATAAATATATGAATGGTCAATGGCATTTTTATCAATCCTTTCATCCTTTTCTATAATTTTATTAAGTATTTCACTCCTTTTTACTAAAACATCTGCTGCTTCTTTAAACTTTTCTTTTGATTCTTGGATTTTTCCTCTTTCAATGAACAGATAATTACCGTAATGATGGAGGTTCTTTGCTTTAATAAAATACAACATCTCTTCAATTTTCATGAAATCCAAATCGCCAAACTGTACACTTTCATCATCAGATTTATACAGCATATCTAAATTATGCAGTACTTCATTAATGAGTTTATCAGCAGCAGGATAATTCTTTTTATGGACAAATTTTGCTGCAGTATAGATAAGGCCGATATATGTTACCTCATGCAATACTTTATTCAATCCATGGTTTGGTCTTCCATCTACATAAAATTCAAATTTTGTTTTTTTTGCAAGATGTTCTTTAATTTCATCAAAAAGAAGTATCGGTAATTCATGAACAAAGATAAATTGTGGATGGATAACTAAAGCATTTGCTTCATTGTATAAAGTTCCTGTTATTAGAAAATCCAAAAACTGGAATCGCCTAGGTGAATATGTATGGTATCTATCAATTGCATACCTGGGGGGAAGAACTATAGCATTAATATATTCACCTATATTTACATAACGATTATCATGGATCAAATGAGAATAGATATATTGATTCAATTCTTCACGTATCGTAATACGAGCCTCACCTGGCAAAACACTTTTCATATTTATATCAACCAAATCAAATTGGGAAATACCGATATTTGTTTTGTTTTTGCTTGTAAAAATATGCCTGTCAAATACCCAAGCAAGGATCGTTATCCCAATGATAATAAGATAAAATCGTAAAAAATTACCATCGGGAGGGGCTTTTGGATCAACATATACAATATGGCTGTAAAAAATGCTGAATGCGTAATTATATAGAATTGTTTCTACAAAAAGCAGAACAAGTAATGAAAGTACCGTACCTTTTTCGCTTCTATAGAATCTTTTTATCTCATCAATAATGACAAGAATATCAAATGGCATCCACATATGGGCAGTAATCGCTTAAACACCACTACTATAGCATACACATTAGTTTCTGATAAGGCCACCCCACTCCACATACGTAAATCCTTTTCTGATAAAATGCTGGAAGTGTTGGGGAGCCACGGCTACTTGATGGGGATTATCAAGTGGAAGATAGTCTAAGAAGATCCTATTCACACTATCCGGTTGAGGTGAAATATGCATTGGGAATAATCGGTTTAAGATAGTGTTTTGGAATATTGTAATTCTATAATATGGTTTATTACTTTTTAACATTTCAGGCACCCAGTATGACAACATATCGGATTTCTCTTGCGATGTAAGTCCTATATAATCCAAAGTTGAATTCATAAATGACTCGAGATCGTTTCGTGTAACAATGCTCCCTTCGGATACTTCAGGATAATCTATTGATGCTATTGTTCCTGACCAATAAATATATGGATAGGCATTGCTCTCACATGCCTGCTTTGCATACACAAGACCGAATGAATTTGTGTTTAATAGATTGCAGGAAGTATATGACGGCTGCAAGTCATGCAGTATGCCATTAGGCATCGCCAACACATCCCATTCATTGTGATATGTTGGGACCTGCACATGAAATGAAACTGGGCTTTCAAATGATATTTTTACTTCGGTTGGCTTAGGCGGATATAGATAAATAACAGGCTTTCCGCAACCACCAAGTGTAAAATTACTTTCAGCTATTGCGTAATACTCCCCATTATATCCATCAATTATGATGAGAGGATTATTAGCCACGTATTGAGTATAGCTTGGCGGGGCAACATTAAATGACGACTTAAAATCATCCACACTAATGCTAGAAACATGATCGGCATACAATTCTTTTAAAATCGGTGAGTTTGGGTCTTTTAGAACATAAGCTGGAGAATTGATTCCTATTGTCCCAATCTGGGTAAGATCGTTTGCAGTAATTCCTGAAACTAATGCAAAAGAAGGGTCTCTCGAACATCCTCCTTCAGCTAATACAGAATAGGAAGGATATAATTGCGTTGCTGGAGCAGTTTGCGTTATGAAGTCTGATTTCATTGATAAGAGGAAATCTCCTAATGTTGATAAGTTAACAGTTAAACGCGTTGAATAACTCTGGTCATGAAGGTGTGAAGGAATTCCTGTGTTATATGTCACAATTTGTTGATTTATTTCACTCATTGCAGCTTTATATGCTTCTAACATACTTGTCGGTACTTCACTATATTCGGCTGCTATGCCGGTTGGATCAACAACAAAATATCTCGATAATTTAGGAAAATAGCCGTTTTTATCAACAGCTTGCTGGGATATCTCTTGATAGACTGAAAATCCTGGAATTGAAAATGGAGCAGGAGTATATATCTTTGGATCTAAAGGAACGCTAAATTTAGTAACAGTTAAGATATTGCCAAGGGAATCTTTTAGCGAAGTATCTTGTGTATATGTCAGGTATTTTACAAATTTGAGATTGGATTCTGTATCAATCGGAAGTAATGTAGGAAACGGATCTATTGTATTATTATCTTCAGTAACATTGTTAGTATATACTCCGTCAAAAGAACTTTGAGCATACTGTTTTCCAACTAGAATAAAATGTTGCATATCGTTTGTAGCAAATGTATCTATATTCACATCATAATTTTCAACAATAGAAATTATCCTATGATATCCGCTATATTTCCCCTTTTGGATTAATCCATCATCATAATATGATCGAGGAAGAGAAGTGGAATCAGTCTGAATATATAAATTCAGATCAGTAAGTAAAGTAAGATTCCCTGATGCTGGAGTATACAATGTTGATAATTCATCATCTAATGTTGGCATTATATAATTGGTATAATTCTGTGATGTTTGGGTTGGAGTTGAAGTTGGCGTAAGTGTTTGCAGAACTGTGGCTGAAGGTATATTTAATGTAGGAGCTGGATGTATAAATACATTAGAGTTAGGAAGGTGGGATATGGTATGATGTTCCCAAATGTATGAAAAAATTGCAATCAGTGCAGCTATTACTAACAAGCTTCCAGAAATAATAAGTGCAATGCGGAATGACTTAGACTCTTTCCATTTTGTTTTTAAAGGATATAGAACGTTTTCAAAAATTTGAAGCTTAGCCATTACATTTACTTTAGCATCTTGAAAGTAATGTGTAAATAACTATTCATCATCTGCAAGCTGCTCTGAGAATCGTATATAAGGAGAGTATTTTTCGCGAATCACGGAAGCATCTGTAGAAGGTGCCCAGCAAAGATAAATTCCTGCAGCAAATGTGTCCCAATACCTCTTTTGTATATACACATGATCCCCTTCCACTCGAATGTCTTCAGGATGATGAGTATAATCAGCATTTCTATCTGGGTCCGTGATAATTAGTTCTGTTTCGGTATATCCATGAATAACTACCTGATGAGATCTTTTTCGTGCGGAATCAAGGTGCCTCGGAACAGATGATATTATTGGTAAGTTTTGGTTAAGCACTTCATACAAGAATGTGTCCGCAAGTTCTTTTCCATCAGTGCGAGTTTGTAGTGCAAATAAACCTAAAATTCCTTTTGTAACTGGATGAAGAAATTCACCCATGAATAATTGTCCTTTCCAAATAGCTCCAGCACCTGGATCCCAAGCAAAAGGACGTTTCAAGGATGAGAGTATGAAAGATACAGGATCATCACCTGGTTGAAGAATCATGTAAGAACAGGCAAAAGCACAGAAATTATCATTAAAAGATAAATTGCCATTTGGATCTCTCCAATTTTGCAAGGAATCATCCTTCTCAATTTCTCTTAGAAGAGGAAGAAATGCATCTAATGACCTCATTGCAGATTCTTCTACTTCTTGCTGATAAATTCGTTTGATTGGTATCATACGTTCCATATCCTGATCCTATCATAACGAAGGATTCACAACAATACTTGTTATTCCTTTCCCCTTTTACTAGTATATATGGTATGAAAACAACCCAACGTCCCTGGTATGTATACATGTTACGCTGCTCACATACCTACTTATATACTGGAATTTCGCCTGATGTCATAAAACGGATCGAAGCGCATCGTGCTGGAAAAGGCGCAAAATTCACAAAAAACAAACATCCAATAGAGCTTGTATATGTAATAAAGATGGATAATATGCAACTAGCAATGAAAAAAGAAAGAGAAATGAAAAAATTACCAAAACAAAAGAAAGAAGAAATTATCCTTTCTTTCAAAAATCATAGTGGAGACCCTAATATTGCAAAGATGTTTTCTACTACTTTTCAAGAGTTGCAATAGCATCCATGTCTTTTCTGATAGTCTTCATTCCAATCACACAACAGAAAGCAGCAAAAAGTAAAAATAGAGGAGTGGTAAGTAGAAGTGATGTATGAAGAGATGTCTTGTTAGCAATTGACCCGATAAGTGAAGGGGCGCTAGCATCACCTAATAAATGACTTAATAAGAATGATAATCCAAATGCAGATGATCGCATATGAGGTTTGATTACATCATGCATGACAACATAGAGCGGACCGGAAGCACTGCTTAAGCAAATTCCTCCAAGAAATACAATTACTGAAAATACCGCAACAGAATGTGCAATAAGCGCAAAGAAGACAAAAATAGATCCTATCAATCCACCTACTACTGGGACATATAATCGGCTATATTTATTTGAATGATATAATCGATCAGAAATCCATCCTCCACCCACTACTCCAATTGTCCCGCTGGTTAATAGCAATATTCCTGTAAGCAATCCACCTTTTGCAAGATTTAAATGGAACACATCATGTAAATATGTCGGTAGCCAGAATGATACACCTCCTAAGACAAATGCATAAAACACGTAAGCGAATATAACTGCCCAATATGTTTTTACTTTTGCAATAGATCCGAAAATCTTTATAGGAGCTTCAATCTTTTCCTTTTTCACTTGTACACCTGGCTCTGTAATCCTATAAGATAGATAGGCAAGGATTAAGCCGGGAAGACCTACAAGAAAAAATGCATATCTCCACCCCAGAAATTCTGCCAAAATTCCTCCAATTATAAAGCCGAAAGCGGCTCCAATTAAATTTCCGGATAGGAAAAATGAAAGCACTTTTCCCCTGTTATCACTTTCAGCATAATCGCCTAAAAGTGAAAGTGAGGCAGGTGAATATCCTGCTTCACCAATTCCAAGAAATGACCTAACAACAAACAATTGTTTAAATGTATGAATAACTCCACCCAGCATTGTCATGATGCTCCAGGCACCGACACAAACCGCAATTATGTTTTTCCTTATAGACCTGTCTGCTAACATAGATAACGGAAGACTTGAAAGTGCAAAGACTATAACAAATGACGTGCCAAGCAGTCCTTCTTGGAAAAGATTCAAGCCGAATTCGATACGTATTTTAGGTAAAACTGCAGGTAAAATATATCGGTCTGCATAGTTGAGCATATTTACAAAAAAAAGCACAATAAGGGCGAATGATGCGTTCCTATTTTTCATGACCAGATTATACAAAAAACTATCGAAAAAAGCACTTCATACATCATGTATTTATCATCCGAATCGGATATAATACTGTTGAAAGATACAAAGCAATGAAACTCTTAATTGTAGAAGATGAAGAAAAAATCAATAATGCAATTTCGCAGGGATTTCGTGAAGAAGGTTTTGATGTCAGTAGTGCTTTTGATGGTGAGGAAGCAAGGACGATAATCGAAAGGGACGAATTCGATTGTGTGGTTCTTGACCTAATGCTTCCTCACCTTGATGGCATTACTCTACTAACCCGTATGAGGGAACATAAAGATAATACCCCCGTCATAATATTGACAGCAAGAGATGAAGTTGAAGATAAAGTAAAGGGATTGAATTCAGGAGCAGATGATTATCTGGCAAAACCTTTTTCATTTCATGAACTGTTATCAAGAGTTAAAGCAATCATACGCAGGACTTCTTCCAACCAGACCATACTTCAAGTTGATTCACTCTTCTTAGATCCCTTTAAAAAAACAGTTACTCGAGCAGGAGTCCCGATCCATATTACCGGGAAAGATTTTATTCTTCTTGAATATCTGATGAGGAATAAAGGGGCGGCAGTATCAGAAGATAGGATAATAAGGCATTTGTGGGATTTTGAAGAAGAAATAAGTTCAAATGTTGTAGCTTCCCATATTAAAAATCTTCGTATTAAAGTAGATAAAGCTTTCCCAAAAGAAAAGCCAGTTATCCATACTTTGCGAGGGCTTGGATATAAACTCGATGGATAAACAATACAAAACAACAAAATTTAAACTGACATTATTATATTTTGTAATTGTATTTGCTATTGTTGCATTCTTTTCTATCATTATTATCAATATTCAATTTGACCAGTTTAATCGTATCGAACAAGCCAGAGCGCATGATATACAACGACTTGGTTATCTTGATTCTCCGGAAACTGATCCCTTTTTAAGTGTAATTGATAATGCAAAAGATAGTATCCTTGCCCGCATATTTGAAACAGATGCAGTTATCCTTCTTATTAGCGCATTACTTTCATATTATCTTGCAGGAAAAACACTGGAGCCTATTGAAGAGGCATTTGAAAAGCAAAAGCAATTCATAGCTGATGCATCCCATGAATTAAAGACCCCTCTTACTGCAATTACAACTGAGGCAGAAGTATTGTTAAATACGGAAAGGACAAACGAGCAATATAAGGGATTTACCAAAAGTGTATTGGAAGAAGCTCAACGACTTACGCAATTAACAATACAACTACTACAAATTGCAAAAACTGATAATAACAAAATGAAACTGATGTATGAAGATGTAAACTTGGAAGATCTAATCAGAACAGAAGGTGATAAATTTACACCAATTGCAGATACAAAAACAATTACCTTAATTTATCATAAACCAGTTAATCCTCCAATCATTTTTGCAGATAAACATAGAATTATCCAGTTAATCGATATCCTTTTGGATAATGCAATAAAATACAACATAGAAGGAGGTCAAATAGACCTATCGACAAAATCTACAAAAAATGCAATTAAGCTCATAATTACGGATACTGGTATTGGAATACCAAAAGAACAGGTTGATAAAATTTTTGACCGGTTCTACCGAATAACTAATGATAGACATAATCGAGGTTTCGGCCTTGGTCTATCAATTGCAAAAGAAATTGTCAATGAACATAAGGCTAAAATTGAAGTAGAAAGTGTGGAAAATAAAGGAACAACCATTCGAGTTATATTTCCACATCGTCATCATTCCTAAATGCCCAATTTCTTTCATAAAACAAAACATGTCTTCAAAAGCTATCGGATACTAATACTCATTATTGCAGTTTATATAATATATTTTTCGCTTTATACCATTATCCGGAACAATCATTTCTATTCTGGAGAATTTGATTTGGGGAATATGCAACAGACTCTTTGGAATACCTTACATGGACATTTTTTTATGGAATCTGATCCAACAAGACATGCCGTAGTCGTTTCCCGATTTGCTGATCATGCAGATTTGCTTCTTCTTGCGGTTCTCCCATTTTATGCTCTCTTTACCTCCTTAAAAACATTACTAATTGTCCAGACAATTGCAGTCGCACTTGGCGCCATTCCGGTATTTTTATTCACTCGGCAAGTTACACAAAGCAAATATCTTGGATATCTGTTCGCTACTACATACCTTCTTCTTCCAGGGCTTGAAAATGCAAACGTATTTGAATTCCATGCAGTAACAATGGGAATGACAAGCATACTCTTTTTCTTTTACTTTTTATGGAATAGAAAATATGTGACAGCTATTCCCTTCTTCATACTTTCACTTCTTGCCAAAGAAGAAGTAGGATTTACCCTTGCACTTATGAGTCTATACTTTCTATATGTAATAAATCTCACTCATACATTCAAACCACGTTTTAATACTCTCGAAACAAAATTTAAAAAGAACATTAAACTAAATATTTTCTTTCTTTCACTTGCATTATTTGCCTTTTCATATTCCTGTATCATGATCATGGTTGTCATTCCTCATTTTAGAAATGGACCATCAATATATTTACAAAATTATGAAAATGCATCGCAAGGCATATCTGGAATAATTTCCTATACAATTTTTCATCCATTATCAATTCTACAACTTCATGGATGGAATGATATTAAATATGTCGGTGAACTATTAGTACCAACTGGTCTTCTATCAATATTTTCTCCATTGCTATCTCTCCTTGCTCTTCCTGAACTATTAATTGACATTCTGAGTAAAAACACATTCATGCAATCTATCTATTTCCAGTACACTTCAGTTATTAATCCAATCATTATCCTTTCAAGTATTACTGGCTTTGTCAGCTGTAATAATTTTCTATCCTTGCATTTTAAACAATATAAAACGAAATATCTTGTTATTCTTTTAACCTTTACATTATTACTATCTTCATATTTCTTCTCTCCTCTTGCACTTGCAAGAGGGTTTAAATCTGATTCTTTACTCAGTACAAAAGATGTAAATGAAATTTACACATTACAAAAATCAATTCCGCATACAGCAATTGTGAGTGCAAGTAATAATATTGCGCCTCACTTCTCACAAAGGTTTGAAATATTTACCTATCCAACTGCAAAAACTTTTGCTGATTACATTATTATTGAAAATGAATCTCAATCTCCTTCGTCAGCATATAAACATATTTACTCAGGAAATTCTCTACAAGTTTATAAGAAAAAATAAATTTTTTCATAAGGGCTCGTGTATATTTGCTAAAATGTATACATTTGTATTACACTGGAATAAAGAAAAATATTTAAAAGGAGGTGATCCCCAATGGCAGCAAGAAAAACAAGAGCTAAGACAACCAAGAAGGTTGCAAAGAAAGCTCCTGCAAGAAAAACAGTTAAGAAAGCTACTCGAAAAACAGCAGCTCGAAAAACAACGAAACGAAGAAAGTAAGTTGTTAAAAAAATAAAATGGAAGGAATGGTAACACTCCTTCCATTTTTTCTCTCTACCATCCTCATTAAAAAAATTTACCATAATATACAATATTAAAAAAGATTACTGTACTCAGTTAAGGTAAATACATATAATAGATATATGCATCAACACAAGATCTTACAACTTTACATCATCATATGTATATCTATTGCTTTACTTCTTATTTTAATAGACCATAACTCACAGCATCAAACAGTAATATCAGGATCGTTACAAATCCCAACAGAAAAGATTACTTCAGCAGTACCTTCTGAAACTACTAATCCTTCAATATCCCCTACACCAACCAGCTTGCCGCACCATGTATTTGTAATCGTAATGGAAAATCATGGGTATTCAAGTATTGTACATAATAGTCAGGCACCTTATATTAATTCTCTCTTATCACAAGCAGCTATTGCAGATAACTATACTTCAGTAGCTCATCCAAGCTTACCAAACTATATTGGATTAATAAGTGGATCAACATTTTCCATAACAAGTGATTGCACCAACTGTTATATTAATGCCGCAAATCTTGCAGACCAATTAGACCAAAACAATATTTCTTGGAAAGCATATATGGACAGCATGCCTTCTCCCTGCTTTATTGGTAGTCGATATCCATATGCGCAAAAGCATGACCCATTCATGTACTTTAATGATATTCGCTTAAATCCAACACGATGCGCAAAACATATTGTCCCGTTAAATAACTTCAATACAGATATTGGTACAAATACAATTCCTCAATTCACATGGATTACACCAAATTTATGTAATGACATGCATGATTGCAGTATTGCAAAAGGTGATGCGTGGCTTGCTGGTATTGTGCCCACTATTCTTCATACATCTTCATATCAGCATGGAGGAATTCTATTTATTACATGGGATGAAGGAAGTGATGTAGCACTATCATCCGATAAGATCCTTACACTCGTTCTATCACCTACTGCAAAGCAGGGATATTATAATTCTCAAAACTTAAATCATTACTCTTTACTTCGTACAATTGAAGATATTTTCCATTTAGGTTATTTGAATAATGCACAACAGGCAACTTCAATGTCTAATTTCTTTACCACTTCGTTTTAACTTAGTGAAAATGAAAACCCTCCTGAAATTGAACATCTAATATTTCGAATTACATCTTCATCCTTGTTAATATATAACCGTACAATTTTTCCGCTTGCCATATCAACCCAGTTATTTACTACGCCAACATAAGAAATATGTTGATTAGAATCATCTTTAAATTCATCAATCTGAAATGTAAACGACCCATCCAAATGAAAATTTCCAACTCTTAAATGAGCAACAATGGTTTCAACCGGAAGAATGACATTTGTAAGAGCCACTCCTACTTGGTAGGGCTTAAAATTTCGTAAAAATTTAGAAGGTATTGGTTCACCGTTATGAACAGCATATTTATCAATTATACCGATACCAAGACCTTCATCATATTCACATTGAAACCTGGGAATTGTACCATATAATTGTAACACGCCAATACCAGGAATTTCTTTTCCATCAGTACTGAACCCTGATGAGAATCGAATATGTTCTCCCGGCAATAGAAAATGCTGCTCATTTGCAATAACTATCTGATGGGTTGTAAACGAACCTGTTTCTTCCGACATATGCCATATTATATTTTTCGGAAATTCAAAGATCTGTGAGAAAATAACAAATGATTTGACACCTGAGTGAGAATGCATATAATACAAATAGATGATTATCTAAATCAATCATGAAAAATATTTCAAAAGAATATACAATTAAGGCACCCGTAGAAGAAGTTTGGAAAGCTCTAACTCGAGCAGAATATATTGAAGAATGGAGCGGTGCAGCTGCAATTATGGATGGAAGACCTCTTACACGCTTCACACTTTGGAATGGAGATATTTATGGAATGAATATAAAAAGCATGCAAAACCAATTGCTTATTCAAGAATGGGCAGAAGCCAGTTGGCTGATGTCTACACGAGTCACTTTTACTCTAAAAGACTTAGGGAATAAAGAGACAAGCTTGACGCTACTTCATGAAGGTGTTCCTGATGAAAAGTATAACAGCATTAATAAAGGCTGGGATATGTATTATCTTGGAGCCATTAAAGATTTTCTTGAATCAAAATCCCGTTAGGTTTCATACAGAAATTACCCCTCTCCCCATGGTATCCTGTTAATTGCAAAGGAGGTGATGAAAATGGCAGTCAACCCAATACAACTTGAAAAATTTCTCAAAGGCGCTGATTATCCAACAGATAAGCAGAGCTTAATTAAAATTGCTCAAAGCAACCAAGCAGACCAGGAAGTTATTGAAACATTAAATAACATGCCGGGAGATCAATTCAACTCAGTAAAAGATGTCAGTAAAGCAATTGGAGCGGAAGATATCTAATTAACAATCATTTTCTTCTTCCCATTTTGTTAAATGAGCCATAATTTCTTTTAAGGATTGGCCTTTTGGGGTAAGGGAATATTCAACATGAAGAGGTACTTCTGCAAATACCTTCTTTTTTATGATACCATTTCTTTCTAACTGCTGGAGTCTTAATGATAAAGTTTTGGGACTGATCCCGCTTAAAGCATATTCTAATTCGCCGAAACGCTTCGTACCTATGCATAAATTGCATAAAAGCGGGATCGTCCACTTGCTTCCAATTATTTTTAATGTTTTAGTAAATGCAATTGCTTGCTTTTTATTCTCTGGCATCTTAGTGGAAATAATGTTTAAGAGAGTATATATTTATACTTCACAAAGTGCAAGTACTTTACAAAAATAATTAGCAATGCTATAGTACGACTGCTAATATCATTTTCAATTGTACTATGAAACAAGTTATGTATGATGCACCCATGCTAGATTCCTATTCGAAAGTAGTTGTAGATATTGTTGAAAGAGTGGGACCTTGTGTAGTTAGTATATGTGTAGTTCGAAATGGAAGGATGAGACAGGAAACTTCAGCTGGATCAGGCGTAATAATTACTCCTGATGGATTTATTCTAACAAATAACCATGTTGTAGAAGGTGCAAGTGAGTTGGCAGTTAACTTTGTTAACGGGAATAGCATGAATGCTACTCTCATCGGCACTGATCCAACTATTGATCTTGGTATCATTCGAGTTAATTCTACGAATCTTCCAAATGCAACTTTGGGGGATGCAAACTTTCTCAAAGCTGGACAGATTGCAATCGCAATTGGAAATCCATTTGGATTCCAAAATTCAGTTACAACTGGAGTAATCTCAGCACTTGGAAGAGGACTTAGAAGCCAATCAGGACACTTGATAGAAAATATTATCCAAACCGATGCTCCTATAAATCCAGGAAACTCAGGCGGACCTCTCGTAAATCATCGTGGTGAAATTATCGGCATTAATACTGCTATTAATCACATGGCACAAGGCATCGGATTTGCAGTTCCTATAAATGATATAACCAAAAATGTTATCGGGGAATTAATCATGCATGGAAAAATACGACGTCCATATTTGGGGATTGCGGGACAACAAAGACCAGTTGGAAGGAAGTTTCAACGTGCCTATAGTCTGATTAAAGAAACGGTAATTGAGGTACTTTTCGTTAAAGAAAATGCTCCAGCACAAAGAGCAGGTGTTAAACCGGGTGATTTTATTGTTTCACTTGACGATATACAATTATCATCAATTGATGAGCTTCACCATGCACTTTCACAAAAGAGTATTGGATCAGTTTTTCGTTTAGGTGTCATTCGAAATGATAAGTTGCATGCGCTCACGGTTATTGCAAGTGAAGCATAACTTATTGCATAGTCAGCACTAGATATATC
Organism: Patescibacteria group bacterium; assembly: GCA_025450075.1. Classification (GTDB taxonomy): domain Bacteria; phylum Patescibacteriota; class Dojkabacteria; order JAKAPS01; family JAKAPS01; genus JANWIC01. The sequence goes on from JANWIC010000008.1 coordinate 53,221, forward strand.
ATTGCAAGACTGGTTCCTAAAGCCGCCATAACAAATTGTGCTACTATGAGGGAAGAGAATAGCATAACCGCAATTGCTGGAATAAACATGATAGACGCACCAAAATAGTACTGAGGTTTTTTCTCAATAAATCCGTTTATAATAAAACCTAGGGATAATAGAATCATCCAAAAAACCCCTAAAGTTATTTGTAACGATGCCAAAGCCTGAAGATGGAAAACAAGAAATGATATGAACAAACCCAAAACGATCACCGCTATCCAATTAATAAATATTGCCTTCATAATTTTAGATTGTAATGGCATGACACGAAGCATGTATCCAACACCAATTACGGAAAAAAGAAACCATACACCATTAATATTTTCCGATTGATAAGCGTTTGTTGCTAAAAACCCAACAAAAAGTATACCTGCCCAAAGCAGATAAACTTTGTATCGAGTATTTTTAAGCATTAATCCTAAATTCATCATATCTACAGTAACAAATTTCTTTTATTTAGACAATCCTCTATATTTTACCTAATTTTTTAGCCAACTGGGTAGTTTCTTGCAACAAGTTATCAATATCTTTCAATCCATCTTCCCAGAATTTTTCCGAAGTAATATCAATACCAAGATTTTTAAAAATATCTTTTGGAGAAGCAGAGCTACCTGCTGATAAGAAATCAATAACTTTATCAATAAATCCCTTTTCCCGTCTTACTGCAAATTGTAATGATTTTGATATCAAAAGTCCGCTAGCATAACTATAAACATAAAAATATGAACGGAAATGGGAAACATACATCCACCAGTTTTGTGATCCCGCTGTCAACTCAACTGCCTCTCCCATATAAGAAGTCATATGTTGAAGAAATAATTCCCCTATTTCTTCTTTTGTCAGATATCCCTTTTCCCGGTACATCTTATGCAGATCTGTTTCAAAGTTATAGAATGCAATCTGCCGAAAGATAGTGGCTATCTGTTCATCTAACTTTTTAACCATAAGAGATAATTTCACCTCATCATCTGCATCTTGTAGCAATCGTTGTAAAACGAAATCTTCCATAAATGTACTTGCAACTTCAGCTGTACTCATCGGAACACCAAAGTTCAAACCATTCAAATTCTTTCGCATTAACTCATTATTTATTCCATGTCCTGTTTCATGCGCAAGAGTAAGAAGATCATTAACTTTACCTGTAAAATTAAGTAGTATATAGGTAGCTTGGGACAAAGATCCTGATGCACAGAATGCTCCTGAATCTTTTCCCCTATAAGGAAAGACATCATAATGACCTTCTGTTAAAAAATCCATCATTATCGATCCGAATATTGGACTAAGATCATCAAGTGTTTGGTGTACAAGTTCTGCTGCTTCATCCCAGTCATATGTTTCATTTATCTCACCATACTCAGCATTTCTGTCATAATATTTTAATTTATCAACCCCCATCAGTTTTGCTTTAAATGAATAATAATTTTGTGCTATTGCAAAGGAAGAAGAGACACTTTTTACTACCGCTTCCACGACTTTAATATCCATATCATCTCCCATTATCCGTGCTTCATCAGGACGAGAGTAATGACGAATTTCATCTGAAACTTTTTTATCTTGCAATACCGAATTTATTTCTGCTTCAGCGACATCTACATTTTTATCAAGAATACTATTCAATCCATTTGCTGCAGATTCTCTTACTTTCCTGTCTTTACTTTCTAAAAGTCCCAAGATAGCTGCAAAGCTAAGTTTTTCATTCTTTCCATCTTCTGTAAGTACTTTACGCTCTTCTTTTGCTAAAAAACGATTAAGCATATCAATCCAATTTCCATAAGATGCCCTGCTTTTTAAAGACATAATTTTTTCTTCGTCTTCCGTAAGAATATGTTTTGCGAATGCAAAAAGGCGTTCTAAATAATGATGATACTCTATGAGTGTAGGGGATTGGAGAAATGATTCCTGTATATCCTCAGGTATCTTGGATAAATTGACTTCAAAAAAATTTATTTGGTTTGAAATATAAAGAGCAAAATCTCCTGCTTTATTTTCTTTTGCTTTAATCTCAGTATTATTTTGGTCTAACTCCGATTTTAAGCCAAAATAATATCCTTCATTCCCGTCTCCACTATACTTTGCTGCCCATTCTGCCAAGGTATCCAAAGCTTCTTTTAAAGCACCTGGATCAGTTAGATAAGAATTATCATTTCGATACGTCTCTACAAATGCTTTTGTCTTTTCTTCAATGATTTTACGTTCTTTTTGAAAATCTTCTTCATTCCCTGAGGGAAGAAGCAATGAGAAATTCCAATTGATTGGATATCGATAAGTTTTTACCATAGATCTGTGTAAAGTATTTTGATTCTACTATAATTTTTTCTACAAAAACAGATGCTTACGCATCTGTCTTTGTCCAAACCCTAATGAAGGGGTTTTAATACTTTCGTTGCAATGCTTTGCCGATCGCTATTAAAATTACTGCTCCAATAATTGCTACAATAAGACTGTAGACGTTAAATGTTCCAACACCAGGGAATCCTAACAGATTCATAATGAAGCCGCCAATCAATGCACCAATAATTCCTAAAACGATGTCCATAACAATTCCTTGGCTTGTTCGGGTAATTAATGAAGCTATCCAACCAGCAATTGCTCCGAAAATGATCCAACTGATAATTGCCATACGTATATCCCCTCCTTTCTATGCGATAATATAAAGTAAGAATGTTCGTGTTTTTAGATTGCTCGCTTCTCTATTCGAGCCCTCCATCCATATGAATCTGTTCGTATACACGGTTCTTTTTCTTGTACCCCTTTATATGATTGTGTTAATTGTTTAGAAAACATTTGTATTTGCACCTCCTCTCATTGTTTTCTAGCATATTCTTATTAAGCTATTTATTCAGTAATGTGCATGACCAAACGCATGTAATTTTATTCACACTCATCTAAAAACAAAAAAGAGAGGCGCAAGCCTCTCTCATTTTATCTAGATATTTCTTCATTCCATAAACTATTTAAAATTGAATTTCGTAATTCTTTTTCTAAATACTTTTCCCTGCCTTTTTTTCCTTTTACACTCATGGCAGTTCACCCCCTTTCTCTTCTTACCTTACTCTATTTCCATTGCTTTTCTCTGTAAAGAATCATTCCAAAATTATGTGAGAGAAAGAACAAAAGCAGATGTTGCCATCTGCTTTTGTTTATATTGTCGTTGATTTATTGGTTCGAGCTGGGTCGAGACGCCTGTCCTCCTTTCTTTCCGGCTGCCCTTGCTTCTTCAGAATTCCATTCGTGTGCAGTGCCTTGTTCATGTGCTGCCCTTCCTCCTTTACTTGCAATTTCTCTTTGCTTTTTCGGGTCCATTGATGCAAAGCCTCTTCCCCTAGATTTACCATTATTCGATTTTGCCATTATCCATTCACCTCCTTTCTATACATACCATCATAAAGAAGAAAATGCAGCCAAACAGTAAGGATAATCACATTAGATGAAGTAATCAACATTACAATTCTTGAGCATAATTGATTACAGAACTAATGGCTCAAGCGGTATATCCTTTATATATAATTTCATAGGCGAAATGAAAGGAGGTGTATTTCATTGAATCTTGATACCGTAACAAAATCATTTAATTCTGTTGTTAGTACGTTTATCAATTTCATACCGTCTCTTATTAGCGGAGTCGTTTTGATCATTCTTGGTCTTATTATTGCGGCAATTATTAGGTCAATTGTAAATAAGGTGCTGCAGTCATTAAATTTTGATGCACTTGCTGATAGAGTCGGCATTGGTAGATTTGTAGAAGCGACAGGAGTAAATGCAGACCCGATCAAGATAATCAGTAGTCTTGTCTACTGGCTTGTCTTTTTGATATTCCTGAACTCTGCGTTAATTGCTATGCATATTACCGCATTTTCACAAATTCTGAATGCTCTCTATTTGTATATTCCGCAAGTGGTTGCGGCAGTAATTATACTTCTTGTCGGTCTTGCCGCTGCTAATTTTCTTGCCGATATTATTCGTGGGCTTGTCGGATTAACAAGAACCGGTTTTCAAAATATACTTGCTGACTTAACAAAGATAGTCATCATGCTATTTACAATTCTTGCAGCGCTTCAGCAATTGAACATTGCGACATCACTCTTAAATATTTTATTTAGTGGCATAGTGATTGCCATGGCTCTTGGAGTTGGTCTAGCTGTGGGAATTTCGTTTGGACTTGGAGGACGCGATCTTGCAACTCAATCATTGACAATGTTTCTTCAATCCATACGTTCTTCCACACCTGTTGATCGTAACGACAGAAGAACAAAAAAATAGGATAAGGGGATAAACCCCTTATCCTGGTACCTGTATAATTTCTCCCCCAATATTTTTTACAAAATATGTATCATGCGATACATAAAGTATTGCTCCAGGGAAATTGTGTAAGGTATTTTCCAATTCTTCAATTGAAGGAAGATCAAGATGGTTTGTCGGTTCATCAAGAATGAGGAGATTAGGATGGCTGATCATCATCTTCATAATTTGAAATCGGGCTTTTTGTCCTCCTGAAAGTTTCTCAATAAGTACGGATCTGTCTTGATAAGGATCGAAAAGATAATCAGCAAGTAATTTGCTTAATTCCTGGTTATTCAAACCTTTATCATATATCTTTTGTATTCCTTCCTCAAGAGTCTTTCCCAATATTTCCGGATCAATTTCCTGTTCATATATTCCAATCCGTGCATGTTCATTCAAAATTATTTCTCCGGTATAGATTTTGCCAGGAAAGATATTTTCTCCATTCGTATTTCTTATTGCTTTGATAAGTGAGGATTTTCCAGCACCATTTCTTCCCTTGATCATGATACGGTCACTATGCTCAAGCGAGAATGAAATATTCTCAAAAATTGGCGAATCATATCCCAAAGAAAGATTTTTTACCGTAAGGAGGGTTCGCTTGTACTCATCAGACTTAGATTTTGCTATTCGGATATTTTTATCTTTGTATTTATGATACCTCTCCAACACATCATCCCGTATGAGTTCTTTTGATTCCTGGTCAATCCATATAGATGGTTTATCAAGTTGTGATTTTATCTCATCATATTGTCTCTGCAGCCGTTCTTCTAATTTCCTTGCAGCAATACGAGCTTTTGTTGATTTTACCGAAAGTTTCTTTTCACGTGCTGCAATAACTTGCTTATGGAGTTTATCTAACAATCGAAGCGATTCTTCATAAGTATTCATCTTCGATATGGTTTTCATGCTATTTTGTTTTAAATAGACATCATATCCACCTTTATACACATGTGCAACATAGTCTTTAATCTCAATTATTTTATCAACTACCTGTAGGACATCTCGATCATGTGTAATGACACATACTCCCATTGATGTATGAGTTAACCATGATATGAAGGCGTCTTTTCCGACATAATCCATATGATTAGTCGGTTCATCGATAAGGGCAATATCTGCTCCAGAATACATCACTTTAACAAGCTCCACATATTTCTTCTCTCCACCAGAAAGTTGTATTAATGGAGAAAGTATAACTTCAAGGCTTAAACCAAATGACATGAGAGCTTGATAAATGACATCTGGTAATTCATAATATCCCAATTCACCGAATTGATTGACAGCTTGGGTATATACATGGATCTTTTCAAGATCATTTCCCATCATTTCAGGATAAGTATCAATTATTTTTAGTAAGTCGCGGTAATGTGGTACGTCGTCAAGAATATAATCAAGAGGTGTTGTATCGAGATAAAAAATCTCTTGCTGAGTAAGAACCATTCTGATTCCTTTTTTCAATTCGACTTCACCTTGATAATCCGTATCTTCACCGTCAAGGATATGAAATAGTGTCGTTTTTCCAAATCCATTTCTTCCGATAAGGGCGACTTTTTCCTTTTCATTTATCTGAAGGTTCAACCCTTTATACAGAGTTTTTCCCGCTATTGTTTTTTCCAATTCTTTGCAATTAATCAGCATATATAACAAAACAATGCAGTTATTGTATCATAAAGCAACAATTAGATATAATCTGGGTATTAATTTACACATATGCTACTGGGAATAAAAGATTGTGAACCTTTTGTCACCAAAAGAATTGAAGAATTACTTGATAAAGAAATTCATGCATCCCAAAAATTCGGTAATTTCCTTCCTGAACATATTACCTATTTTAAGAAATTATCAACAGTAAACGGCAAACGGGTACGTGCTTATCTTATCTATCTCGGTTCACAACTTTTTGCATCAAATGAAGAAGCAGTAATGAGTAAAGATGTTCTAGATCTAGCAGCAGCAGTGGAAATTTTTCATACCGCTATTCTTATCCATGATGATATTGAAGACCAGGGCACGATTCGAAGAGGAATTGACACATACCACATCTTTGAACAAAAAAAATATAATTCAAAACATATTGGAGAAAGCCTCGCTATTGATATCGGAGATGCAGGATATTTTTTTGCGGTCGATATTATAGCAAATATTTCCAGCATGCCAGTAACTGACAGATTAAGGACGATGAAGATGTTTGCTCGAGTGGCTATAAACTTATCTTATGGGCAGGCATTTGACATCATCTCTACAATTACCCATTCATCAGATATTTCATTTGAAAGGCTTTTAGATATTTGTAACTTAAAAACAGGAACATATACTTTCCTTCTTCCGCTGAAGATGGGAATGGTATCTTCAGGCAATTTCAGATATGCTGATACAATAAATGATTATGCATACCATAGTGGTATTGTTTTCCAATTAACTGATGATATATTAGATATCTTTGCTGATCCAGAAACAACCGGGAAAGTAAGTTGCGGTGACCTTCGTGAAGGAAAGATAAATGGGATCATTAAAAAGACACTAGAGATGGCGGATAAAGGAGATAAGGCATATATCACATCCATACTTACACAAGAAGAAAAAGATATTGATACTGAACGTGTAAGAGAGATTATAAAGCGATGTGGAGCACTTGATACGCTCCATGAATATATCAATTCCCATACCCAATCTGCAATACAATCTTTGGAAGGAATTGAAGGGCAAGAGATGGTAAAAAAGAATTTGAAAAAGCTTGTCTTATCTTTGCACGGAAGAAATTCCTAACCGATCCATTCCTTCATTAATGATGCAAATGTGTCATTTTCTATTGAACCTCTAATTTTTTCACATACTTGTGCAAGCATTGCAACATTATGGATAGATGCAAGCGTATTTGCTAACAATTCGTGTGAACGGAACAGATGACAAAGATATCCTCTTGAATAGTTTGTGCAGGTATAGCACTGGCAAGTCCTATCTATTGGAATATCTTGCATCGCATATTCTGCCTTGCTTATCCCCAGCCGATATTTGTTTTTTTTGTTTCCGCCCTCAGCTGGCGAGATGAGAAGTGCTCCATTTCTTGCAAGTCTTGTAGGTGAAACACAATCAAACATATCAACACCTCTTGCTACAACCTCAAAGATATCATCAATATCTCCGACTCCCATTGTATATCGAGGCAAATTACAAGGTATTTCATCAAGAATCCAATCAAGAATTTCTTTTGTCCTTTCTTTGTTGTACCCGATTGTCTCGCCCCCAATCGCAATTCCTTCCAGATTGGCATCCAAGGTCTTGTGGATCGATTCCAGCCTCAAATCCCTATATATCCCCCCTTGCACGATGCCAAACAAAGATTGTTTTCTCTCGGGGTCTAGCGTATGCCATTCTTTGATACACCGGTCCAACCATCTGATTGTCCGTTGGGAAGATTCAATTGCATATTGGTAAGGAGCATCATCTTTTATAGGCTCATCAAAAGCCATAATGATATCGGAACCGAGTACATGTTGGATTTGCATAGATATTTCAGGAGAAATATGATGCATAGAGCCGTCAATATGTGATTTGAAAAGGACTCCTTCGTCTGTCACTTTGGTAAGACCACCTGAGAGACTAAATACCTGAAATCCTCCACTGTCTGTAAGAATTGGTTTATCCCAATGCATAAAATGATGAATGCCGCCGAATTTTCCAATAACATCCATTCCTGGACGAAGATAGAGATGATAGGTATTTGCAAGAACGATTTGAGATCCTGTCTCCGCGATCTGGTTTGAGGTAAGCGATTTTACTGTCCCTGCAGTTCCAACCGGCATAAAGACAGGAGTTTCAATCTCTCCATGCGGAGTTGTAATTTTTCCTCTTCGAGCCTTTCCGGAAGTCTTTAAGAGTGAGTAACTGATCATAGGCTTTAGTAATCCTGCTGATTATATTATAATACACTGGGAAAAATATACTACGTATGCGAACAGACGAATTTCATTTCAATCTTCCACAAAACCTGATTGCACAAAAACGGGTTCATCCTTATGACCGTTCAAAACTTTTAATAGTGGAAAGGAAACAACAAACTTATGAAGACAAACATTTTTTTGATATTATCAACTACCTTACTCCAAATGATGTCTTAGTTTTTAATGATACTAAAGTGTTTAAAGCACGTTTAAGAGGTAAAAAAGAGATACTGCTTCTTGAAAACATTAGTGATCAGGATTCCTATCGGTGCATTATCAAGGGAAATGTGAAAGTAGGTTCAACAATACCATTTCCAAATGGTCTTGTTGCAACTGTCTTAGCAATTGGTGAGGATGGAGAGAGAGATATATGCTTTAATGCAAAAGATGCATACTTACACCAATTGATTGATGAGGTTTCTGAATTACCTCTTCCTCCATATATTACAAAGCATTCTGAAGAATATCAAACAATATATGCTGACGAAAAGAAAAGCAATTCAATTGCTGCTCCAACTGCAGGTTTCCATTTTACAAACAATCTTCTGGAAAGAATTAAACAAAAAGGAGTAGTAACAGAGCATATAACTCTTTCAGTAGGAATAGGGACATTTCGTCCTGTTAAGAGTGAAACAATTGAAGATCATCCGATGCATGCCGAAGTGTACCATATTGATGAAGAAGTAAAAAATCGTTTGAATTCATACAAGAAAGAAAGAAAAAGGATTATTGCTGTTGGAACTACAAGCGTACGAACTTTAGAAGACAGTGCAGACACAAATGGAATACTGCAAAAGACAGATAATGAGACAAAGATTTTTATCTATCCTCCTTATCAGTTTAAGTTTGTAGATGCACTCATCACGAATTTCCATCTTCCGCAATCCACATTAATCATGCTTGTCAGCGCATTTGGTGGCAAAGACTTTATATTTTCCTGCTATCAGCATGCAATAGATGCTCAGTATCGCTTTTATAGTTTTGGAGATGCTATGTTTATCCAGTAATATGTAGTGTATAATATGGACATGGAACATGAATTAGCACCAGCATTTTCTTTATATGATGAAACAGGAGTTCTTTATTCTTCTGAGCAACTAAAAGGAAAATCATATATTTTGTATTTTTACCCAAAAGATGATACACCGGGTTGTACTATTGAAGCATGCAGCTTTCGTGACCATTATGAGGATTTTCAACAGAAAGACATTCTTATCCTTGGTATTGGAAAAGGTACCAAAAGGGATCATCAAAGATTCAGAGAAAAATATCACCTTCCTTTCCCACTTCTTGTTGATGACGGATTGAAAGTATGCGAAAGTTATCATGTTCTTAAAAGCGCAAGCATGTTTGGAAAACCCTATATGAAAATTGCAAGAACAACTTTTCTTATAGATGAAAAAGGCTACATACAAAAAGTATGGGAAGATGTGAACCCACTAGGACATGCAAATCAGATTATGCGTGTTTTACCAAATAGTTAACAAAAATACTGTTATACTTGCTCCCAATAAACCAATATCCCGAATCAATAACGATCCTAAACCTTCTTCATAAGCAAATAACACTGCAAACAAAAGAAGTGATGCAATTAATGATCCGATATCCATAAATATTCCTGTCACAAATGATACTCCTACTAAAAATTCAAATGCTGATTGAATAAATGCTAAAGGATAGAGTTTTAAAGCATGTGTTTCTAATTTGAATTTCTTTAAAATCAAATTTGATAGGTTATTGAATATCTCAGGATGTTCAAAATTATCAATTGCATACCAGAAGAATACAAATCCTAAACCTACTCGAAGTGGTAACAATTTATCTAACAAGTCAGGATTATTTACATAAGGTACGAAAAATCGCAACTGCTCAAGTTGTGAAGTTAAAGGTGCGAATAAGGCATGAATAAGAAGAAGAAAAGAAATGATAAAAACTATCATAAGGTTGACAGTATTTGCCGGAATCTTCTTTTTCATCATTGGAACCTTTTTCACCTCAGTAGCTGCTACAGGAGTAGCGGGATTAGATGTTGGAGTTTGTATTTGTACTTGTGGTTGATCATGCTGTGGTTGTGGATCCATGTTTGTATGATAAATTATGATGTAGGAAATATGATATCTGCGATTTCTTTTGCTTTACCAAGTGAGTCTTCATCTTGCCATATATTTCTTCCAATTGCTCCTCCCATACATCCGGCATCCATTGCACCTTGTATTTCCTTCTTCATACCCTCATGATCAGTATGGCTTCCCCCTGCAATACATACCGGAATTTTACCTGCACAGGTAACAACCCATTGCATTGCTTCAGGAGAACCTGCATATCTTACTTTTACAATATCTGCTCCAAGTTCTAAACCAACTCGTGCAGCATATGCAGTAATATCTGTTGTTTCTTCACCAACCTTTGATCCTCTAGGATACATCCAAGCAATTACCGGGATTCCCAGATCATGAGCTTCGTATACAATATTCGCAAATTCCTTAAACATTTTATTTTCATGTTTACTTCCAACATACACTGTATATCCCACTGCCTTTGCTCGAAGCTGCATAGCTTCTTCAACTGAGCAAACTTGAGGTGAATATGGTTCATCTTTTATGAATTTTGTTTTTCCATTCAACTTAATAATGAGAGGAGTCTTATGGACATCAGGTTTATAATACTTTTCCGCTATACCTTTATGGGTAATAATTCCGGTAAAAAGACCTGACTTTGTCAAATCCATGACATACTCCGGATTAGCAGATTGCATATCGAAATCGGTTGGACCATGCTCTAAACCTTGGTCATAGGCAAGAAAGAAGAATTTATCGTCTCGTGAAATCTTGGTTAAATCAACCATGTATGGGCAGTAATATATTCATTGAGTATTATATACTATGCACCGGATTCTGCAAATACTCTTTGATTTAAATTTTTTGTTTTTGTTACTGATGTGTTATATAATCCAAATATGCTTAATTCAGATAACTTTAGAACAATAACTCAATTACGTCTTAATACTCTTGAGATCCTGAATACGGTTCTTCGTGAAAACAAACCAATCTATATAATCTCCCGATCAAAGCCTCAAGCAATAATCTTAAGCATCAGCGAATACGGCAAACTCCTTGAATTGAAAAGGGAGAATAAAAGACTTCAGGCACTAGCTAATAGGAAGCAGAATATTGAAAATTGATCCTTCACCTTTTTTGCTTTCCACGTTTATAGTCCCTCCATGCCGCTGAATGATATACTGACAAATATACAATCCAATTCCTACTCCAAAAGTTTTTTTATCCGGTTTTAATTTACCATATGTATATTTTCCGAATAAAGTATGTAATTCATTTTCCGTCATCCCTCTTCCAGTATCAGCAATCGTAATATGTATCATCTTCTCTTCTCTTGCAGTTGCGATAGTAATCGAACCTTTTTTAGTAAATTTTGTTGCATTGTATAATATATTATAAATCACCTGAGATATCTTTTGTTCATCAGCTACAATTTGCATTTTTCCTTCACATTGCACTTCAATTTTTATCTTTCTCTCCAGAATAAATAATCTTAGTTCCTCTGCTAGCTTTCGTATGAGGAGATTAATATCAAACTTAGACTTTTGGAGTATTAATGCATTACTCTCTATCATTGAAGAACTAAGCATGTTATTTACCAATAGTAATTGTCTGGCTGTAGCCATCCGTGCATAGTGTAAATATTCATTTTTATCTGATTCATCAATCATTGATAAAGCATCCCGAATAATTGTGGCCGGAGTTCGAAGTTCATGGCTTGCTATCTCTAGAAGTTCTGTCTTGAACTTATTTGATTTTTCCAGGCTTATTATTTTTTCTTCAAGTTCATGGCTTAAATGCCAGTTTTGGATTGCTGTTCCTGCAATATTGGCAAATACCTGCATGACATGGAAATCATCATCATCAAATTCCTTATCATGTGTTGCAAAAAGAAGTACTCCTAACGTTTCATCTTTGTAAAGAATCGGGACAGCACATGCACACTTAATACGAGCAAATAATTGGATATAGTCAGCGAGACGATAAACTTGTGGAGGTGCAAAATCTTTGTACCTCTCACTCATGTACTGCTTCTTATCAACAAAACTTCTGACAACGAGATTTCCTTGTCGAGTTAAATTAATTTTTAAATCCTTCATATCCATTGGGAGAAGACTGATTACTTTTTGAATAATAGTGGTCTTAGATGCTGTGAGAGGATAAATGTATTTTCCATCTTTATCATACAGAAATATGACCGCACCACTGAAGCGGAAATTATGTACTACAGTATCTACAACTTTTTGACAAATATCTTCAAAATTATCAGAAGAAGCAAAAAGTTGGGATATATCAAAGACAATATCAATTGGTGTTTTACGTGCCATGCTCGTTTTGGGTAATATATTCTTGAAGCTGCAATTTTTCCTCTTTTCCTCCAGACAGGATCTGCATTCTCATGATATACAATAAAATGAGGAAATATTCAGGATTTACCACTTGCTTATATTTTTTTTGAAGCGAGAGAAATCGTTGTATTGTTTGGATTTGAAAATAGTTTTCAATTGCTTTGCCATTGATTTTGCTCATCATTTTCTTCATATTTTCCCGATTAAAAACTGATCTCAGCTTTAATGTTAAAATCCGCTTAGGATCAAGATAGCCTTGATACACTGCATAATTGTATACCCATGAAGAAAAGTCGCCTTCCTGAAATTCCCTCCCATATGACTTATACCCATTCACAAAATATGTTAATTCAGATATTTCTATTGCCATCTCTTTTAATAATTCAAGTTTTCTCCCGGATTTACAAATCTTTGCAACATGTTCATCTTGAATTTTTCCAAATAAACCAGTAAAGAAAATGACATAAAAACTGATCGCGCCTGCTGAGCGTCTTACATGCTCTTCAACTGTTAATAGTTTCTTACATGGTCTTTTCCTTGTGTTTACACTCTCATAATGTGATTTGAAAATATACCGTATTCCTTCTTTCATTTCTTCTCGCACTTTCATTGCAAGATCCACATCTGAACCTTGATGCATCTCATATATATACTTACATGTAAGAGCCAAAGAAGATAAGATTTCATTGATTCCTGTCTTGTCAAGCTCTTTTCTGGATTCATATAGCCCATCGACTGATGCAAGAAAACCCTCTTCAAATGTTTTCAATATTTTTAATGCCTTTGCTTCTTTATCAATTTTTCCTAGAAAACTTGTCACAAGTTTTCCCTCCAGTTCATCTGCAAATGTATCTGCTATGCAATCAATCATTGTGAATAAAAATGCAAAACAGACATATATATCCTCATCAGCAGCAAGGACAAATTGTTTTAGAAACATATGATGGAAAAAATATATGCCGACAATAGATCGAGTTTCCATTTTCTCATTCCTCGTATAGAAAGGACAATCATGTATAAGTGAAAAAGTCTCTAGACAATGCGGGTCACTTTTCATTATTGACTCAATACTACCCTTAAGATAGGAGCGTACATACCTATACGGAAGAAGAAGGAATATCCTGATTTTTTCCTGGATACTTTGTGTTTTTGTGGGGGTAGAAAAAAGGATATGAAAAATCTGATCCTTTGGATATTGCTTAGTCATACCATTACCTTTTTATATATTGATAAGGAAGTGAGCAAAAGTGTGCGAACTATATTGAGGGGGGAATAGGAAACCTTTACAATCCACATCTTTTCCAACATAGTTATATCCTGATTATACGCATTTACAAAAATATCTTCCAATATTTTCCCTTGTTCAGTTATGATACCAATAATTCTTTTTCTGTCACAGTTCCCTATTTTTGCTTTTCTCATATAATACCACAATCCTATAATTCCCCAAGCCCGTTCTTCACAGGTTAAAGAAGAATTTGACACTTTCTCAATAAGGGATCGGTAAATTTTCTCTCTCAAAGATTTTATGGACTTAGCAAGTGGAGAAGAAGCATTTGCACTACAAGAAAGTGTATTGTAAATAGCTACATACGCAATCAAAGAATTGGCATAAAAGTATATTTTGGAAATATGCCATTTATCAATATCATGTATTTGATTTCGAATGCATTCATTGAGGTTTTCATGAATTATCGTTATATATTTGAAGAATAATGGATCATTTGGGTCAGCGAAAGAAAGAGCGCTCAGAATGTCTGCCATTGTGCCAAACGATGGCCTTATTTCATTTTTATAGGATCCAAAAAATGTTCTTTTTTTGTATGTTTGAATATATGGAGAAAAGATACTTAGAGGTATTTTCCTGCCTGTTAGAGAAAGTAATTTATATGCCATCCCTGTTGTATCTCCGTCCTTTAGGGCAAATGCTTTTGATATACCTACCCCTTCAGTAATTGAAAATCCAGCATCGAACAGGTACGGTACTACAGCTTTTGCCGTGTCATCAAGTTCCGTTTTCGATAAAAGATCAGAATGTAGCAATAGATGAAACTGCCATGCAATTTCAAATATTTCCCCATAGGCAAATGCATTCATCTGGAATGTCTTTTTTTCTACATAATAATTATATAGTTTTTCATACGCCTCAGGCATATCATAGTTTGCCAGAAACGCTAGAATCTCAATATTATCAAATTGGAAAGCATATTTTTTCGCCTTTCGCAGAAACTCTGTGAAATTCGGGTGGTCTTCCAAACCTTCAATAGAAAAGAGAATTGTATTACTTTGTGAGCGAATTTTTTCATCCCTTAATTTTGAGTAAGCTCTTTCAAGCCTGTCCAAAGTCACATCAGAGGAAAGCAATCTTTTTTCACGAAGTCTGGAAATATAGAATGGAATTAAAATCTCAGCTCCAACTGTTTTTTGGGTATCTTTCTGTAATTTTTCTGAAAACATATATACTCCGGGAAGCAGCAGTTGCATGATATCATCATGTGTGTGATCTTGAGATAATGAGACAAGCGCAGATAAAACACTCAATAATTGGTCATGATAATTATGTAACATCTTCGGTTTATCTCCGATATATCCTATTCCATTTTCAACATATATATGGGAAATAACTTCTTCTGTTGCTTTTTTCCTTAATCCTTCTCTATCGACAGATTCTTTAAGACGCATTACCATTGTTGCTCCATAAAAACTTCCCTTTTGAGATGATAATGAAGTAAGCGACTCAAGAAAAGTAGAAATAAGAAAACTTGGGTAATCTTCAGAATCTGGCATGTCTACATAAGCTCATGTATAAGATTAGCTTATGTAGACAATGCGGAATTGTCCAAAACCGCACTAATGGTATAGAGGATAAGATATTAATAACGGCTATATATTAGTAATAGTAAAGGTACTATCTGAAAAAAGCGTTTCTTTTATTGTCTTTACTATCTGTTCAGGTGTATAGTCACTTTTTGAGATAAACAAATTTACACCTAGTTTTGAGCATTCTTTCATAACATCATTATTTAGCATATTTGTCAGTACAATCACTTTAGTATTTGTCCATTGCGATCGAATATGTTTCAATAAATCCAATCCTGAAATATCTGGAAGCATTAAATCAAGGATTACCAATGAGATAGGATGTTCATTATACTTATTAATTGCAGATTTCCCGCTCTTTGAAATGAGAACCCGATATCCTTCTCTAGAGAAGGCGTTAAAATAAATTTTTGCTAATATTTCTTCATCTTCTACAAGAAGAATACTAAATTTTTTATTTTTACGGTATTCAATGATATCCATAACAATAAATAAAACCCATGGTTTTGCATTATAAGTTAAATGAATATTAAATTCTCTATATAGACAACTACATATTTGAATATACTAGATTCGATTTCTTATAATGGGTATGGGTTGAATGAGGCAGGAGTGGGGGCTCCTGCCTCTCACTCAATTTTATTCCATCCCGATTAAACCACATTTCCATTAATAAAGGAAGGAGTAATCCTGATTCATCAGAAAGGTTGCAAAATGAAGATGAATTCGGTATTATCCGAAGGAATTATACATAGCTCATGGCTATTAGAACTGTAATTAAAATTGGTGAACCCAAATTAAGGAAAAAAAGCGTTGATGTACCCATCAACGATATCCAAACCCCATACATTCAAGGAATCATACAGGACTTATCTGATACCTTATTAGAATACAAAACGAAAAAAGGAATATATAAAGGAGTGGGACTTGCAGCTAACCAAATTGGTATTAATTATCGTATCTTCATTATTCATATACCCCCAAGAAGGGGTATTAAAGATGATCCGCATTGTATGCCTCTAACTGTCTTTATAAACCCGAAATTAGTAAACCATGGAGAGAAAACTACTTCTCTATTTGAAGGATGTATGAGCTTCAAACATTACCGGGCAATCATATCGCGGTTTGATGAAGTAGAAGTGGAAGCATATGACCAGCACGCTCAAGTATTCAGGATGAAATTAAAAGGGTTTAAAGCAAGAGTTTTTCAGCATGAATATGACCATCTTGAAGGGATTATGTATATTGATAAAGCAGATACTCGTACACTCATTACACAGCGCCAATACAAATTAAAGTGGATGAAGGCACTTCCAGAAGAAATTGATAAACTGATTAATAATCAATATTAATCATTGTCTTTGCAACATAAAAGGCTTACAATACTAATATGGAGAATATCATTGAGGTTAAAAACCTAACTAAAAAATATGGATCATTTACAGCTGTAAACGGAATCTCATTTTCAGTAGAAAAAGGAGAGGTTTTTGGGATTTTGGGACCAAACGGAGCAGGAAAGACAACAACTCTTGAGATGATTGAAGGTCTTCGTGATATCACTTCAGGTACAATTTCTGTCGATGGATTAAATGTAAAAAAACAAAGAGAAGAAGTAAAGAAAATTATTGGAGTCCAACTTCAAACAACTGGTTTTTTTGAAAACCTCACATTGAAAGAACTCCTTGTAATGTACGGAACTTTATATAATATGAAGGTTGACCCTATGGCCATACTTGAAGAAGTAGAATTGAGCGAAAAAGCGAATGCCCAGACAGTCACTCTTTCAGGAGGACAAAAGCAACGCTTCTCTATAGCCCTTGCATTAGCAAATGACCCAAAAGTCATGTTTTTAGATGAACCTACAACTGGACTTGACCCACAGGCTCGAAGGCATTTATGGACATTAATTCAGCAAATTCAGGAGAAAGGGAAAACCATTGTTTTAACTACCCATTATATGGAAGAGGCAGAAGAATTATGTCAAAGAGTTGCAATAATGGATCATGGAGAAATAGTCCAGTTGGATACTCCAGATAACCTGATAGATGCATTACTACAAAAAGGTTTTTCAAAAAAAAGAGTCGAAAAGCAGGCAAATCTAGAAGATGTTTTTATTGATCTTACCGGTCATGATTTACGTGAAGAATAATTTATGGAACAATTAAGAGCTTTAACAATAGCATCATTTAAAATGTATTTCAGGAATAAAAGTGCTGTATTTTTCAGCCTTTTCATCCCAATCCTTATCATCATCATCTTTGGAGTTTTACTTGGCGGCAATGGCAGTAAACTATCCATTGGTATTAATGATCAGGCAAATAACCAATCTTCACAAAATATTATTTCGCAATTAAAAAAAATAGACTCATTTACTATCTCAAGCGGGGTATATGATAATGAGATAAAATCTTTGAAATCAGGTGATAGAGATATTGTACTGGTCTTTCCGAAAGGTTTTTCCCTTACACCAGTAGATACATCATCTCCATCAAAGATTCAAGCGTATTATGACCAGGCCAAATCACAAACTGCACAAGTCGGTTTATTAGTATTAGATAATATTGTACAAACAATCAATCAGGGAATCTATTCAAATATATCAAAGCAATCAGTTCCGCAATATGTCAGTCTTGAACAAAAAGGAATCGAGACAAATAATTTGAGTGGTATTGATTTTCTTGTTCCCGGTATCATCGCAATGTCCATTATGCAACTGGGACTTTTCAGTGTAGCATTTGCATTTACTACTATGAAAAAGACCGGGGCATTGAAGAGATTACAGGCAACACCTGCTAAACCGTCAAATTTCATTATTGCTCAATCATTGTCAAGATTAGGAATATCTATGATTCAGGTTTTAATCCTTATCGGAATTGGAATAGCACTTTTTAAGTTGCATATGTATGGAAATATTATCTTCTTTTTCTTCTTCATCCTTCTTGGTGCTGCAGTATTTCTTGCAATGGGATTTGCTGTGGCAGGATATTCTAAAGATGAAAATCAGGCGGCTCCTATTACAAACTTCATTCAGCTTCCCATGCTGTTTTTATCAGGAGTATTTTTCCCACGAACTCTCATGCCGGATTTCTTAAAAAATGTTACATCCATTCTCCCTCTAACTTATCTTGCAGATGCTCTCAGACAAATTGCAAATAACGGTGCAGGAATTTCTCAACTTTGGGGAGATTTTATCGGGTTGCTAATTTGGGCTATAATTTGTATGATTATAGCGGTCAAAGTATTTAAATGGGAGTAACTGCCTAAATGTTTACAAAAATTACAAAGGGTCTTCGAATTGGCTCTTCTCTTACCAGCGTTAAGTTTATTACCTCTACCCTGCTGACCATTATTCTTTCAGCGGTGTTTTTAATGCTTATCTATGCATGGAGCACTGCACAAATTCTAACCCAGCAAGTATTGAATGATGAAGGAAGTGCGGTTCAAACTGCTGCATCTTCAATAGATTCATTTCTCGAGCAATCATATACAAACTTAAAAGCAGATTATATCAGTAACAAACCAATTGACCCATCTCTTGGAAAAACTTTCCAAATAGGAATTATACAAGAAAAAGCAGGTAAAACTTCTAGTATTAATCTTAATGATACTCGTCTTCCCTACCTTACAAATTATCTCCAAAACCAGGGTACAAACACAGCAAAGTATTATTTTGATTCCACCAATAACTTGCTGTATGTTGTTTATAGTGCAGATGATGGAGGGTATGAAGCAGGAGCAATTGATACAACAACTGATAAGAGCTTGTATAGCATTTATAGCCTTTCCGGATACCATGCCTACTTTGTTTCTAATTCTGGAAATATCTTAGACTCAAATACAAAAAATACCGATATCAATTTCATAAAATCATTGAATATCAAATATGATAATTTCCAACAAGTGAAATTGGGAAATATTCATCGAAGCATTTTTTCTTATGCCCCACTTTCTACGGTCAATTTAGGGATTGGGATGCTTTCAGATCCAATTACCGGAATGCTTATGCAAGATTCAGCAAATTTTTTGTATTTCCTGCTGCTTTTATGTCTTATCCTATTTCTTGCAATCACGATTATATTTGCACTTCTTATCGACATCCCACTTACTCAAACTTTAGATTTCCTTCAGGATTATGCGGAAGGTAACGTTCGTGAATTACATATTCATGCACAAGATTCTTTTGGTACATTAGCTAAACATATCAATGAGCTTATCAAAAAAGTGCATAATGATTTCCAACGTATCGGACAAGCAGATTCAATTCAAGAAGATTTCCTCCTGTTATCTGGACATCTTCTTAGAACTCCTCTGACTTCAATTCAAGGATATGTAGATATCCTCTCTTCATTACAACCGACAAAACAACAATCTGAAATTATTACAAATATTCAAACAGCAGTTACGAAACTCAAACAGCTTGAAGAAAATATTATTGCACTTTCTGCTGACAATACAAAAATCATAAATGCACCTGTCGATAGTGTAAATGCAAAAGAAATAATGGAAGAAATTTTTGCACAAATGGAAACTCAGGCAAAAGAGAAAAATATTAACTTTATATTGGATACAACCTCAAGTGAGCAAATTGCAATTAAAGTAAATAGAGGCAACATAATCCATGCATTGAAAAATCTCATCGATAATGCCATCAAGTTTACTTCTGAAGGTGGAACAGTAAAACTGTATGCAAAAGTTAAGGATAATTCAATCATATTCTCAGTTTCAGATACTGGAATTGGAATGACAAAAGATGAATTGGAGAAAATCTTTATCAAATTTTCAAAAGTAAGTGATACGCTCGAATATAACTCGGATGGTTTTGGAATAGGACTATATGTGACAAAAATAATTGTTGAAACATATAACGGTAAAGTTTGGGCAGATTCAATAAAGGGAAGTGGAAGTATCTTTAATATTCAATTACCAATTGGTAATTAAGAAAGTTTTTTGTTCAATTTGTAATGCAGCAAAATCTTCTTTTCTTTTATCAAATCTTTAGCGCGTACCATCTTCATTAACTTCTTTTGTTTCTCAAAGTTATCTACTTTACATTTATATAATATTGATATTGGTTCAATTAAATTTGATTTACATTGCATGCATTAACTTTGAATATTTTTAGTATAAAGAATGTAGAATAATTTATCAAACAAATGCAAAAATATTATCTGCGTCATCAAAAAAGGATAGGTAACCCTATCCTTTAAAACGACTAAGAAAAATATTTATGCTGCTTCTGGAGGCCAAACTTGTTTTTCAGTTCCATCTTCTGCAACATCAACAATAATAATTGCATTAACAGGACATGCTTTTGCAGCTGCAAGCTGTTGATCAGGTGCATCTCCCTGTTGGTTTACAACTGTAGATTTGCTTTCATCATCTAATTGAAATGTTCCTGGTGCAATTGCAACACATGATGCAGCACCGATACATTGATCTGATAAAACTTTTATTTGTAGCATAATTCTTTTTGATAAGTGACACCAACATATTAGAAGAAAACACAGCACATGTCAACAATTAATCCGTAGAGATTTTTTTAAGTGTCACTAGCGCTAATTCAATACATTTCAATCGTGTTGGTGTTGGATGAATTCCAAGAATATCAAGAAGCGTATCTAAATGCATCTCTTCTATTTCCTTCATTCTTTTTCCTTTAGCGAATGCACAAATCATTTCAGCACTTACCTGGCTTAGCAAACATCCTTCTCCCGTAAAGGAAATATCTTGAATGATTCCATCTTCAGCATGTAAAAATATTTTAACTTGATCTCCACAAGATGCATTAAATCCTGTGTAAGTATGTGTTGCATTATCTATTATATACTTATGTTGCATATGATGATAAACATCAAGAATATATTGCCTATACATATCATCATCCATTTTTTAATTTGTGATATATGTTTTTTAAAGATATAAGTAATTTCTGTATATCTTCTTCATTGTTATAGATGTGTAGACTTACCCGTGCTAGCGAATTACAGGAAAGTGAGTGAACGAGAGGTTCAGCACAGTGATTACCAGCTCGGATACATATATGATCACGATCCAATAGGCTTGCTATATCATGACTATGTACTCCATCCATGGTAAATGAAACGACACTTGATTTTTGAGGACTTGTTCCATACATTTTAATATATGGAAGGTCTTGTAATTGAGTTTGAAGAATTTGGAGAAGCTGCAAATTTCTCTTTTCAATATTCTCTATTCCAATCTCTTGCAAATATATAATTGCCGCATGCAAAGCAATTCCTCCAGCAATATGCGGAGTTCCTGCTTCAAACTTCCATGGTAACTCATTATATTTAAATTCATCTAAAGCAACATGAGAAACCATTTCTCCTCCATAAAAGATCGGATCGAATCTATCAAGAAGTTCTTCTTTTATATACAAGACACCAAGTCCGGTTGGTCCAAACATCTTATGCGATGAAAATGCATAAAAGTCACAATCATATTTACCCACATCAACAGGAATATGCCCAACCGCTTGAGCACCATCAATAACTATATATGCTCCGTTCCTTTTTGCAATTTGGCAGATATCATCAATAGGATTGATGGTACCCAATACATTTGATATATGGGAGAAAGCAACAATCTTTGTCTTTGAATTCAATGAATTCTTGAATTCCTCCATATCAATTTCTCCTATTTCATTTACTTTCACATATGTAATTTTACATTTCTTTCTTTGCGCAAGTTTCATCCAAGGAATGAGGTTACTATGGTGTTCCATCACAGTTGTTACAATCTCATCACCTTCTTCTAATTCATTCTCAAGTAAAAGTGCCGACATATTTAATCCTTCCGTTGCATTTCTTGTATAGATAATACTTCGATAAGAAGATGCATTGATAAATGAGGCCGTAGCTTCTTTTGATGCAATATATAGCATTGTTGCTTCTTCACTGAGTGAATAGATACCTCTATGAATATTTGCGTTTTGGTTTGTGTAGTATTTGGTTATTGCATTAATAACTGATTGAGGTTTTTGACTTGTTGCTGCACTATCAAGATACACATGAGAAGTGTCATTTAGAATTGGAAAATCTTTTCGGATATTAGCCCAGTCTCGGTTCATGTTTCATTTTATTCCTAAAATATGTGAGGATCCGATCTTCTGATGCGTTATCATTCAATTCGTCAAGAACAGGTCGGATAAAGCCGGAAAGTATAAGTTTTTTTGCTTCAACTTCCGGTAGTCCACGAGATTTTATATAGAAGAGTAATGAATCATCCATCTTTCCTACGGTTGCACCATGAGAAGCTTTCACTTCATTAGCTTCAATTTCAAGCCCAGGTACTGAATCTGTAAAAGCTTCTTTACTGAGTAATATTGTGTGATCTTCAAGATATGAGTCGGTAAACATTCCGGTTTTTTCAACTTTAATGAGACCATCAAATCGTAACTTTGATTTACCGTCAACAATATTTTTATACAATATTCTTCCACTTGTCCCTTTTCCAATATTATTGATTAGTGTTTTAGTTTCACATACCTGTTCTCCCCCTGAAACGGCTATCCCATGAAGTGAAAACACTGAACGATCGCCAACTAAGTAGGAAGATATATTCTGAGAAGTAGTTTTTCCACCTAGTAAAATGTCCGTGTAGGAAACAGATGAATCCATATCTAAATAGATGTCTTTCGTTTCGAGCTGATATATTTGAGAAGATTCCGTTCCCAAATGAATATACCTACAAGTTGCATTTTCATGTGCAAATATTTCAGTGTATAACACTCGGGTTGATTCACCTTCAAATGCAACCGGAATTTTTTCTTCTACTAAACGAACATTATTCCCTTTTCCAATAATGATCAGGTTATATGACAGTTCAACAAGTTCAGGTTTGTCTAGGGAAGAATAGAGAAATATATCTGTTAATTCTGGACATACATTCTCAGGAATATATACAAAATATCCTGATTTGAATCCGTACAAAGCAAGTAATGCATCTTTTGAAAGTTTTTTTTCTCGTCTTTTTGCAATATGCTCTTTGACTATCATGGGATATAAATCTATTCCTTCTTGGATACTCGTAATTACAATATCTTTTTGAGTGGATTCGGCTAATACTCCATTTCCGTTATATGAAACATAGACATTCTTTTTTCCATTCCCTTCCTTTTGCTTGATTCGGATCTGGTTTATATCATCATCCCCGATAAACATGGGTATAGTGTAATTTGAGAAGATACTCCCATAATCAAAATATTTTGAGGAAGACCAAGAAGAAGTATCCAAATTACTTAATCCCTTTTCGCGGGAATCTGTCAGGATATTTCTCTTGTATCTTTTAACTCGATTAATAATCTCATCCTTCATGATATGCTTTAATAATATTTTCATAGCCTTCTTTTTCAAGTTTCTCTGCAAGTTCGGATCCTCCAGAGGTTATGATTTTCCCTTTGTACATGACATGGACTACGTCAGGCCTAATATAGTTGAGGATACGTTGATAATGTGTCACTAACAGGATTGACATATTCTGATTTTTTACAGCATTCACTCCTTCTGCAACAACACGTAGCGAATCTATATCAAGTCCTGAATCAGTTTCGTCAAGCAATGCTAACTTCGGTTTTAAGACTGCTAATTGAAGAATTTCTGCTTTCTTTTTTTCACCTCCTGAAAATCCATCATTTAAATATCTTTGCATGAATGACTGGTCAATATGCAATAGCTCCATATTTTCCTTGAGTATTTTAGCAAAGTCATGAAAGGAAGCTCCGGGATTTTGTGCAAGATATGCCGCTCGAATAAAATTCGATACGCTTACCCCGGTTACACTACTCGGATACTGAAATGCGAGAAATATTTTCTCACGTGCCCGTTCATCAACCGTTTTATCAAGCAGATCTTTTCCTTCATACAGCACATTTCCTTTGGTCACTTTATATGATGGATGTCCCATGATAGAAAATGACAAAGTACTTTTTCCTGAACCATTCGGTCCCATAAGTGCATGGACTTCTCCTCGCTTTATTTGTAAAGAAACTCCATTCAAAATTTCTTTCCCTTCAATATTTACATGAAGATCTTTTATCTCTAGTTGATTCATACAATATCTGTTAAAGTAATCTCTTTTAATTTTTCTTCCAATGAAGCATGCATTGAAGAATATGATTGACAGGCAGTAATCCTACTGCAAGAAGAATTATGACAGGTACAAATTTGTACTTGCTGATCTTTATTTAATACCTGCAAAATATCAAAAAGGGATATCTGCTTTGCTTTTTGAGTAAGAATATATCCGCCTTTTACACCTTCTTTGCTTTCTAAAAAGCCGGCTTTTTTTAACTTTGATGCTATTTTATACAAAAAATCAAGGGATATCCGGTATTTTTGAGCAATTTGAACTAATGAAATAGCTCTATTTTCTTTTAAGCTTTCTAATAGGATGAGACAATAATATTCACTTTTCCCCATAACTTGGACATAATCTGTCCGAGTTTATCAGGAGAGATTACAAAAGTCAATCTTTTACCATACCTTACTGGCAAGCGATATAACAGTTTGTTTATCATCATCTGGAGCTATCACATTATTTAGTCTTTCATGGCATTTCTGACATTCATAGACTATTTTAACTTGTCCGTTTTTAATGAGAAGTCCAATCGGTTCAAGTATCCCCTTACAATCATTTGCCCGATCTCCAGGGTGTATATCTACATGGAGGCTATATAGACACCTGTTACAATGATCTCTGCTACTGGATGGATGTTCTCGTACATCATAATTACAATGGATACATGAAAATGGTTGATTATTTTGAATAAAAGACGAGGCTTGCATAAAATTTATTTGTCCATCATTCCACTGCATTCTACCTTGATCAATTCAACATCTTCAGACGGTTCCTTCAATTGAATTGCTAATTTACCTTTTTCGTCAATTTTATATACTTTAAATTTCGGATTAAGTTCTTCATCAGTAGCCCGTTTATATCGTAGGTATACTATCTCACGATTCTGTTGAGAAAGCATAAAGTGTATTTCCTCACCAAGATCCATAGCATCCGTTAGAATACGACCTCCCACAACTATAGTGACAGGAGTTTGGTATTTATCAAAACCAAATCTTTGAGCAGTCTCGATGTAGTTTACTGCCATTTCTATAACATCTTTTTCCGGCGCCTTTTCTTCGTTAGGATTACGTAACCAATCAACAAGCTCTTGAAACCTTTGTAATGGGGATGGCTCTCTAAAAGCTTCCTGATCTGCACCTGTTCCCATAGAATTAGAATAATTTATTCTCTGGAATATAACATAATAAGGCAAACAGCACAATATACTTTAATTTTGTGGAAGCTGGATTCGAAATGTTGTTCCCTTATTCTCTTCACTTGAAAATTGAACATATCCACGTAAAAGATCAACTAGTCTGTATACAATATACAATCCAAGGCCAGAGCCTTGAGTTGCAAATTGATAGACATTTTTTGCCCTGAAAAATTTCTGGAATATTTTTGGTTGGTCTTCAATGGGTATTCCAATACCGCTGTCTTTCACACTTATTTCTACTTTTTTTCCATTAAGCCGTGAGCTAAGTACAACTACTCCATTCTGTTTACTGTATTTTATCGCATTATCTATAAGGTTAATAAGAACTTCACGAAGCCTGTCTTTATCAGTTGCAAGCTTAATCCCATCATGGTTTGCATACTTTAATACAACCCCTTTTTGTGCAGCGTTAACCTTAAGATCATCAATGACATTCATGATGAGTTCATCAAGATCAAATGTCGCAATATTCACGTTTACTTTTCCGGTTTCAATTCGTGAAACATCCAGCAGTTCTTCAACGATTACTGCAAGACAATTTGTATGGTTAACTAATCGAGTTAATACATCTCTCGATTTATCTGAAAAATGGTTTTCTTTATCCTGCATCAATAAATCAATATATCCACGAATAACCGTAATTGGAGTTTTCAATTCATGAGTTGTCAGATACACAAACTCATCTTTATATTTATTTGCATCAGTTAATTCTACAATTCTTGCTTGTCGCACTGCTGCGGCCTGTTCTGCTTTTGTAATGAGTGTACGTGTTGCAATAGATTTCATATCGACAAGAAAGAACATCAACATGTAAAAAGATGTGAATGCCATTGTTACATGAGCATATCCCGTAAAGTAGAGCATTAGCAGAATTGCTTCAACACCGGCAAGTATTATAATGTTATGATAAAGTTTTGAACTTCCCATCGAACTCAATACCGGAAGCATGTACAGTAGTATGAATATACTATATCCTTGTCCTGTGTTATATATCAACAAAGTAATAAAAAGGAGGTTAAAAAATGCTTCTACAAAGTTGATATAGCTTTTATCAATCCGTCTAATAAGGACATGATGCCAAAGGATTGTTAATACAAAAGATATACTGGCAAGAGTATAGAGAAATGGATAATTGTATGTTATACCCGTTGGAATATGGATTAGGATGAGAAGAATTCCTAAAACTAAAAGGGTATTTAATTCAGTAATTTTTGAAAAACGGATATAAAAATCTTTTTCAAAAATATTAAGATCCATGTTGTATGTGATAAGCCCATCTCCATACTACCAGATGGGCTATCACTTGAAAAGTAGATATGTTATCTAACCATGTAATAACAGGACCACGCACCAACTCCCCCTTCAGAAATTTTTAATGCCATCGCATATATTTGTCCGACTGGAGAGGAAAGCGGATATTGATTTTTATATATGTTCCATGAACCATAATATGTTCCAGGCATAAACTGCGCAATTCCTGTCGCACCAGAAGGATTATATGCATTCGGATTATATCCTGATTCACATGAAATAATTTTATTCATTAATGTTGCATCTACTCCATATTTTGCTGCCGCTGTAGTAATAACATCTTGATAATTAGATGCACCTCTTGGAGCGGATGTGAAAACAGGAGCGCTATACACAGGAAGGGTATATACCGGTACCTGAGATTCTGTAATATTTTGCGTAACCACATTCGGCACCACATCATCTGAATAGACAGGCATTGTCTGAATGGTTGATTCTTCAGGCATTTTAAGAACTTCTCCGGGATATATGCTATTCGGGTCGCTGATCTGGTCTTTATTCGCGTCATAGATGTCTACCCACTTATTGACATCACCCAGTTGTTTTTGAGATATTATAGATAGGCTATCTCCGGCCTGGACTGTGTAGTCCAAAGATGCTGCGTTTACCTGTTTAAGGCACGCAAAAAGTCCGATAGCAAAAATTGCCAATAGGACTCCAAATATCGAATTTTTCATAAAGGTTAAAAACCTCCAAAACAAGTAAGATTCAGAGAGCATAATTTCTTATACCCCCCGAA
>JANWIC010000009.1 GCA_025450075.1 Patescibacteria group bacterium
ATTAGAAAATACATATGAATGGTTAAAATCTTCAGAATTTACAAAAAATCCTCAGGAGATACAATTACATCACATTGCCACTGAAGATATTGCACCGCCTATAAGAAATTACCAGCCTCCAGTTTCACGAGAAATTCCTCCATTACAAGGCAGTAATACCCTGTCACAATCTGAATCAAATAGGACGGGTAGTTTACGAAACATTCAAGATGTAAAAGCTCGAATGGGTATGGAACCTGAGAAGAAAAACCGAAAGATTTCAGCTTTTTCCTTCAAACAGGGAACTAATAAATTTTTAGCAAGTTTTAAAAAACAGGAAAAAGAATCAGCATCGACATATCAAACAATTCAGCATAAAAATAACATACCTTTACTTATTACACTAGGCATAGTCTTTTTATTATATATAACTATTATCGTTCCCTTAGCATCCACTGTATTTGCATATATAACCCTTTCTCATAATCTTGCAACTTTTCCATCTGTAAAATTATCAAATATATCCAAAGAATCTGATCAGTTTAAAAATGGATTAGTATCTCTCAAATGGTTATTTGAAGTAACCGGACAAGATACACGATATACAAATATGGCTACTACAGCAGATACTCTTGAATCAATCGTAAAAGCACAGGAAGCATATAGCACATATAGCACACCTATGAGTCAATTTAACGGAGAATTTTTTAACCAAAAAGGTAACGTTTCACAAATTTTACAATCTTTTAACCAAAATCCTCAATATGACCTTACTTATAATAGTCTCATCATTGCAGAAAATAGTTTAGGAGGATATAACCCACTATTTCCAGGAAATATTCAAAAAATAAAATCCATAATTGATAGCGAAATACTTTCAACAACATTTTTGAAAAATCAATATGCAATTATCCCTCAATTACTTGATCAAAATACAAACTATATTGTTATCATAAGCAAATCTAATAATACACCATATACTACTGATACGATATCTCAACTTGCATTAGTATCTTATAAAAATGGCATTTATCAAGGAATATTACCACTTCCAACACCAAAATCTATTTCTTCTACTAGTTTTTCTGAATTCTCCCTGTCATTAGAAAAGCAATATACTTTAAATTATAATGGAATTATCTATATTAATTCTAATGAAGAGGCAACTCTCCTTCAAATAGCAGGAAGTACTGATACAAACAATCCTATCCCTATTCTTGTAAATGCCCTACAAGAACATAACCATGAGCAAATCTTTACAGAAATAAAAAATGGGTTAGAATCTGGTACCATATCATTTTTTACTCATTCACTCCCGATTACAAAAGATGATATAATCAGTGCCATAAAATAAGCATAATGCTTGGTATACCAAAACAACCTACAATTGACGTACCGATAGCACTTGATATCAAACCCAAAGGAGATAAATTTTTGTATTACAAGAGAAAGCTTGAAATAGTAGAATCATCAATGCGAGTTTTTCCTTTTTGGAATAATATTGTGGTATGGGTTTTCATAACTTATTCCTTCATTACGCTTTATTTTATACTCTTTCTTATTGATAAGGCATTTGACCGATTTCCTGATACGGTGCAACTATTTATTTTTGATAGTAATTCGCCATCTCTTGAAAAAGGATCTTTATATCTTCTTATCTTGATCCCACTCATCAATTTTTTGATGACATTTCTATTCGGATATAAATTGTATAATAAAAAGAAATATATTTCCTATACTCTTTTTACTATAAATCTCATTGCAACTTCATTATTTCTTGTTACACTCATTAAGATCATTCAAATGCATTATGCCATAATACAATAGCTTATGAATATTCCAGAGAATTTTCTTCCATATACCAAATTTATTCCTATAATTATTATTGGATTTATTTGCTCCCTTCTGCTGACGCCAATTGTAGGTATCATAGTACAAAAGTATAAAATTTTAGATTTACCTGGTAACCTCAGAAGACCTGATGATCCGACGAGATCACGTCGCATCCATACAGAACCAAAATTAAAATTAGGGGGAATAGCCGTTGTTCTTCCTTTCCTTGTTATTATTCTCATTACTGTACCTGGAACAAAATTTTTATGGGGTTTTATTGCGGGATTATTTGTATTATTTATTTGTGGTATTATTGACGATATTTATGAATTACCTGCAAAGATACAGGCAGGATTTCACATCATTGCAGCTTTACTTGTTGTTGCATCTGGACTTGAAGTTACAGTTTTAAACAACCCTTTTGGACATGCCATATCTCTTACATATTGGCAATTTACCATACATGGTATTATTCGCTTTTTACCTGCAGCAATATTTACTGTTGTATGGATATTTTTTATCATAAATGCCGTTAAATGGGTAGCTGGAAGCGATGGGCTTGTAGAGGGAAATGGAGCAATTGCAGCAATAATAATCGGATTATTAAGTGTTCGTTTTCAAACACAAGAAACTGCTTTTATGGGATTTGCTTTTGCAGGTTGTCTTCTTGGATTTTTAGTTTATAACTTTTATCCTGCTAAAATTTATTCAGGTTCAGCAGGAAAATCAGTATATGGATTTATACTTGCCGTCCTTGCAATCTATTCTGGGGGTAAGCTTGCTACTTTTATTCTTACATTAAGTCTACCAATAATTGATGCTGTATGGGTTATTGGGTACAGGATTTATAAACATAAACCGAAGAATATTTTTCAGCTTTTTGCTATTAATGATAAATCACATATGCATCATAAATTGCTGAGTATAGGTTTTAATCCAAAACAAGTAGCATTTATTGAATATACCTATACTCTCCTTACCGGAATCTTTGCCTTCTTCCTTACAGGACTACATAAGGCATTAGCAATATGCATTTTCATCTTTTTCCTCTTATTGCTATATACGATCCTGGCCCTAAACCTTAAAAACAGACATTCGCAGTAATGTTTATAACAGAGAAAAACTCCTAGCTAATATATATTTTTGACACATTGTGCTATAATATTTTTAGTTAAGATTTAAACATATGCAAAACCCAATATCAGTAGTAACACCAAAGGAAAAAGAAGAAATATTAACACAATTTCAAGATCTCGTATCAGGATATTGTGATAAATGTGGAAGACCATATAACAAAAAATATATAAATGTTATCCAGAAACAGGATAATGTCTATGTTCTTCATTTAATGTGTGAACATTGTAAGGCAAATATGCTTACATATGTAATAAAATCAATTGGTCTCAGCAATAAAGTACAGATATATACAGACTTGAGTGTTGATGAGATGAAAAATATCGCTATGTCTCAGCCGGTAAAAGCAGATGATCTTCTAGATATCTGTGAAATATTCGAAAAAGATATGAAAGCTGAAGATTTCATCAATATGCTTACCAAGCCATCCTAAACTTCATGTTAACGAAGTTTTCAAATCTCATTAAAGAAACAACATTTCTAGCAGGTAGTGATACTCTTGAAAAGAATGCTGCTGTATATTCTGCATGGAAAGAAGCAATGGCTTCGCAAGAAGATTTACGTATAAATGTCAAAATAAAGATGTTGAAGGGGACAACTTTACATTTAACAGCAAGCAATGGGATTTGGGCACAAGAAATCCAATTACGTTCATATCAAATAATGAAAAAGATCAACAACATTTTGAAGAATAATACAACATTCAGAATAAAGGAAATAGTTGTTTTTGTCAGCAGTCGTTGATTCATTAATTTTCTTGGGCTATACTGATTCGTATGAAAATACTTATTAATCTTTTTGTAAATACTATTGCTGTCATAATTGCAGCATATTTGCTTCCTGGAGTGCATGTATCTTCATTTATTGCCGCATTTTTTGTTTCTCTTGTTTTTTCCATATTTAATACATTTCTTAAACCTATCCTACTTATACTTACATTCCCACTTACCCTAATGACATTGGGTCTTTTTACTCTCATTATTAATGGAATCCTTGTTGCTTTAATTAGCTGGGTTGTACCGGGATTTCAAGTTAATAATTTCTTGTGGGCCATTTTATTCAGTCTAATTCTCTCTATAATTAGTGGAATTCTTCGAATAGTCGTTAAATAACTATATTTCAATTATAAAAGCGTCTTTTAGAGGGTATCTCGATTTATGTATTGCTGTAAGTATTAATTGAAAACCCGTTAATTGGAAAAGAGAAAGTATTACTTTCATATTTTGGTCATCCATTTCTGCACTCAAATCATCAAGGAGAATGACGGGATTAGTTTGCCTGCCTATTTTTATATATTGAGCTATTAAAAAAAGAAGTAGTGCAATTGATATTTTTTGCTCACCTCGTGATGCAAATTGATTAATATTTCTTGAGTCAAGAAGTACTTCAAAATCATCCCTGTGAGGCCCTACAAGACACCTGCAAGCATCCATTTCTATTCTTCCATACTGGTCTGTATCTTTTTTTAATTTCTCAACTATTTCATCATAAGAAAGCGTGTCATTATATTTTGAAACATACCTGATATCAATAAGATGATGTAATTGTTTTTTACTTTCGTAAGATTTTAAAAATTCCTGTAAATCTTTAATAAATTTACTTCGTGCATAGACAAGACGTGATCCTTTTTCTATGAGTTCGCTGTTCCAATAAGTTAACTGTTCCGGATCGCTTCCCATTTTAATCATTTTTAACAACCTGCTTTTGTTTTTGATTACTTTTTCATATTGTGCAAGATGAGAAAGATATTCTTTATCAAGTTGGCTTAAAATTTGATTGAAAAATTTCCGTCTGATGGATGCTTTATCGGTAAAACTATTAATGATGTCTGTTGTAAATAGCACAGTATATAATTCACCAATAAATGAACCTGCCCGTTTTGTTATATCATTTATCGAATATGTTTTCTTTATCCGTGTATCTGAAGTTTTTTCATAAACAATTCTTAAAGTATGCTTCGTATTATCTTCTATTTCTTCAGCTTCAATGATAGAGAAATCTTGTCCATGCAAAAGCATATCTATTTCTCGTTTTGCCTTAAATGATTTTGTTGTTGAAAGTGTATTAATTGCTTCAAGGATACTTGTTTTCCCTGCTCCATTTTTTCCCACAATGATGTTTATTAAAGGGTCAAAGGATATTTTTCGTTCAGATTGGTTTCTGACATTTTTGAGTAAAAGAGATTGAATATACATTACTCTTGTTCAATTTTTATCGGAGTCATGAGGTTGAAATATGACTGCTCATAAGCGTATGGATTCTTTTTCTCCACTTTCGCATTATAGAAAACAGATGGTTTTTCCTGCTTTAGAACGATCCTTATCACAATTGTATCTTCTGTAAAATGAGCAACAGCATCATGCAAGAATCGGGAGTTATAAGTGATAGATCCGGTTTCGCCTTTCATCATACAATCAAGTCTTGTTTCGCTTTCTCCAATTTCTTTTTGGAATGATTTGAGGATAATATGATCATCATTAATTTGCATTTGAGTTTTTCCAATATCTTTTTGAGATGAAAAAATACTTGCAGTTCGTACTGCGTCCATAAATGCTTGGCGATTGACTACAACTTCAGTAGTAAATTCTTGTGGTATAACTCGGGTATAATCAGGATAAACACCTTCAATTAGTCTAATGATAAAATCAGTATTTTTATATCGAAGACCTAATTGGTTTTTATTTCCAATAATAAAAATTTTAGTATCTTCATCTTTACTACCCTGCATCTTTGCAATTTCCTCTATATAATTTGAAGGAACAATAAAGGAAAGAGTTGAGGTAACACCTGTTTCAATTTGTAACGTTTTCTTTGACATTCTGAACCCATCAATAGCTACAAAATCAATATGGTCTTGAGATATTTCAATATATATTCCGGTAAATGTTGGGCGGGTATCATCTTTAGAAGCTGAAAATGAAACTGCATTTATGGCTTCAAAAAAAAGAAGTGAGTTAATCGTACATAATGCTTCCTCCTTAATATCTCCAATTTTAGGGAATTCTTCAGCAGGAATTGTATTAAATACAGCTTTACTATTTTTCGAAACTAAAGTAAGTTCAGTTCCTTCTAATGTTAATTTAATATTTCCATCTGGAAGAGTTGTTATATATTCTAAGAATCTTTTTAAAGAAACAGTTGTACTACCGGATTTTTCAATTTCTGCACCAATCCAGGTGATAATGTTAATTTCTAAATTTGTTGAATAAAGATAAAGCTTAGATGTATCTGCTTTTAATAATACATTTGAAAGAATTGGAATATTTGATCTTCCACTAATTGCTTTTGATTGAATATTTAAAGCTTCAACAAGTGTTTCCTTTAAGGTTTCAATTTCCATAATAATAATATTATCTTAATAAATGAAAAATTATAGTATTAGTATATAGTATAGTATGTGTATATGTTGATAATTGTCAATTCGATTGATAGATATATACCGTATAGCCTTTTTCGAGTTGTGTATAATTCTAATATTTTGTTTCGATTTGTACCTAAGCAGTATTATAACAAAGTGGGCATAAAAAAACTATCTAAATCAATCAGGTAAATTGTTGATAACAAGAAAAATTTGTGGAAGAATTTGTGGATAAACTGTTGAAAAGAAATGAAGAGTTATCAATATAAAATTTGGAATAATACATTATTGCTTTTATATCAATACTTCTTATGAACCAGGTTATCCATTTGTTGTAAACAAGCAAACACATTCAATACACCTATTATCCACAAAGTTATCCACTATCCCTTTATAAGCTTTACAATTTCTTCTAATTCATACCGTACTTCCTCATCAAGATGTCTTAAAGTTTCTATTTTATCGACCGCATGTATAACCGTGGTGTGATCTTTTCTATTTAGAATTTTAGCTACTTCTGTTAAAGGTAATTGCAATTCAGTTCTTAAAAGATACATCGCAACTTGTCTTGTAAAAGCAATTCTTTCTGTTCTCACAGAGCTTTTTATTTCTTTCGGAGTGATATTATAATTCTCACAAACTGCAACAATGATATCCTGCGGCTTTATTCTTGCAGTTTTTTTTGTAATTTTTGGCCCGAGAATCTTTATTGCATCTTTAATAGTTATAACATCTTTTCCAAGTACGCCAAGACTTCCTAATTTCATAAGTACCCCTTCCAATTCTCTTATATTTGATTGGTATTTCTGAGCAACAAACTCTAAAACATCCGGATTTATATGATAATTTTTTTCCTCACATTTTTTTTGAAGTATTGCAAGGCGTGTTTCAAATTCCGGTTTGTTAATATCTACCACCATTCCTCCTTCAAATCGAGATCGAAGTCTTGCTTCAAGAAAAGGCATATCTTCCGGCGGTCTGTCGGAGACAATAACGATTTGTTTATTAAATTGATACATTGAGTTAAATGTATGGAAGATTTCTTCTTGAGTTCCTTTTTTACTTTCAATAAATTGAATATCATCAATGATAAGGAAACTTTTTTCTCGATATTTTCGTCTGAAATTATCAGCATTACCTGCTCGAATAGCACTGACCATTTCATTTAAAAATACTTCGCTTGAGCAATATACAAGTTTATATGAAGGGTTTTTTAAAAGTAAGTGGTTTGCAATAGCTTGTATTAAATGTGTTTTTCCCAATCCTACATCACCATAGATAAATAACGGGTTATATGCAAATCCTGGGTTTTCTGCTACAGCAAGAGCAGCAGCATGTGCAAGTCGGTTTGATGCCCCTACAATAAAATTATCAAATGTATATTTTGGATTTATACCTAAAAGTTGAGTTGATTGTATGTATTGTTGTTCATAACTTACTTGAGTAGCTTCCTCTAAACCTTTTTCATTGTCAAATAATGGTGAAGTATATCCAGATTCTTTTTCTTTTTTATCAGGCTTTGGATTCACAATAATAGATATTTTTACACTCTTTCCAACAGATTTAGACAATGATTCTTTGATGATATCATAGAATTCATTTTCAAAATATTCTCTAGCAATTTTATTTTTTACAGAGATAATTGCTTCCTCGTTATGAAAAGATTCAAGTGAAGAATTGCTAAACCATGCTTTAAAATGGGTTTTAGAAATGGCTAACTGAATATTCGCTAAGGCTTCGCGCCAAATCTCTTTCAGATCATCCATTGAATTTATAATGAGATGATCTAAATTAACAAAATGTGGATAACTTTGCAACAAGGAGTAAGTAATCAACTTGAAGAGCATTATTTTTTAGTATACAATGAAATATATTACTATTTTCTAACAAATGGCATTTATCAAGGTTGGAGAAAATTCAGAAAATGCAGTACAAAAAACTCTCATACTAGGGAATATTGCAAGGCGATTTGCCTCGTATATTATTGATCTGCTTGTTGTGAATGTGCTTTTTCTTCTCATCATAAACCTGATAAATCAAATTTATACACTACCCTCTGTTCAATCATTTTATAATCAGACGGTTGGAAATAATGCTGGAAATACAACAATGAATGCAATTGCTGTTGAATTTTTATTTAGTTATCTATTTCTTCTTGGAGTCTATTTCTTCTTAATGCTACTAATTTTTAGCAAAACACTTGGCATGATGGCAACTAATCTTGTATATGTATCATCAAATAATGAAGGAAACCCGGTTCCATTAAGTGTTCCTCAAAAATTCTTGCGAGGTTTTATAGGTGAATTTTCAAGCATCCTATTTATCTTTGTTCCGATAATAGTATTTCCTTTTGATCAATACAGAAGATCACTAGTTGACAGAATATCAGGTGTATTTGTTATGCAAAAAGATAATGAGATGAGAAGGACTATAATAGCATATATCATTATTTTTGCATTTATTGCGCTCTACACTATTGTAAATTCCTTTATTCAGTAAGGAAAATTTTGCATTATGATTATTTTTATGGTAAACTTCATCGAACTTAGCAAATTTGTATGAAAAGAACGTATCAGCCTAAAAAAATTAGAACACTCAGAAAGCGCGGATTCTTAAAAAAAATGCAGTCAAAAGGTGGTAGAAGCCTACTAAAACGAAGAAGACTTAAAGGACGTACGCTCCTTACTGTTTCTGACGAATTTAGAATAAAAGATAAAAAGCCTAATAATCGCAATAAGTAACAATGTTTCCCAAAAAGAACAGAATATCGACTGGGTTTAAAGCGATTTTACGGTCTGGCACGAAGATAAAAACAACGTATTGCCTGCTTATAGTTAAAGAGAACTATTGCCCCTATTCAAGATTTGGTATAATTACCACTAAAAAGATAGGAAATGCTGTTATTCGGAATAAAGTAAGAAGATTTATTCGCAGTATTCTAAGGGAATATATTACTAGTATTCCTTCAGGCTTTGATATAGTTATAATTCCTTCACAATTCATACCGGATTGGAAAAGGATCGATAAAAATGAGTTTAAAACTGTATTACTTGATGCATTAAAATCAATATGATTATTCTTTCTCTCCTTGGCCTTATCTGGAATACAATATTTTATCATCCAATTGTAAACTTAATAGTCCTGTCATACAAATTTACAGGCAATCTTGGATTTTCAATCATTGTCATTACGATTATTGTCCGGTTGGTTCTATGGCCTTTAATGAAAAGTCAGATTGATTCACTAAAGAAAATGCAATCAATGAAACCAAAACTTGATGCACTTCGAAAAAAATACAAAAATGATAAAAAAAAGTTTCAGGAAGAGCAGTTGAAATTGTATCGAGTTAGCGGTGTAAATCCTGCAGGAAGCTGTTTACCACTACTATTACAAATACCATTTATCTATTCCGTATATAATGTCATTCGGGCAGTATCTCTTTCAAAAAATACTTCAGTATTCAATAATGTAGTTTATTCACATGCATTACAGTTATCTTCTAAGACAAAATTCAATATGAATTTTTTTGGTATCAATCTTGCAAAAGATGCTGCTGGCGTTGGATTTAGTCATTTTAACGCAGTGCTTCCCTATCTTATTCTTGCACTTCTCGTTGGTATAACACAATATTTTGCTAGCAAAGTAAGTATGCCTGTAAATACGGCAGAGTTAACGGAAACTGTTGACATTATTGAGAATCCTAAAAAGAAGAAGAATGCAAAGACAATAGAAAAAAATGCTCCAAAGGCGAAAGATGAACCTCTGGATCCGGAACAGTTTAGCAAAATGGTATCTAGTCAAATGCTCTATTTTTTTCCACTTATATTAGTATGGATTTCATTAGGATATTCTGGATCTATTCCAGCTGCACTTAGTATCTACTGGATAGTTCAATCCCTAATGGTTGTTCTTCAAACTTTAATATTACAAGATAAAATACCATGGAAGAGAAAAAAGTAAATCAAAAACAAATTCAAGAACTGATCGAACAGTTTATTGATATAATTGGTTATGCAATTGATATTAACCTTGAGCCAGATGAAGAAAGCGGAGGGTATAAGGCACAATTAAATGGGGAGAATTTGGGGGTTTTAATAGGGTATCATGGTAAAAATATATCTTCAATTGAGCATATTATAAATCTCATGATCGTTAGGAAGTATGGAATAGGAACCTTTGTTAATATTGATATCAACGAATATCGTAAAGTCCGTCTTGATAATATAAAGAAATATGTAGAGTCTACTATAAAGAAGATTGAAAAAAGTCATGAATCATATACTCTTTATCCTATGTCCCCTTACGAAAGATTATTCGTTCACAAGCTTGTAAAAGAGCATGGAGAGCTTGAAACACTCAGTTCAGGAGAAGAACCAAATAGATCAATAACAATTACTTTCAAGGAGTAGAATTTTGCTTTACCTGAAACAGAAGTTTCCAATCGTCCAAGGATAATTCTTGAGGTCTTTTTTGCAAAAGCAGTGCCACCTGGTTATCAGTTGTATCAATTTTTATTGTATTTGAAAGTTTTTTTCTTGGGAATACGAAACTATCCTTGATAAAACGCGAGATTTTATCGGCATTTTCTAACTGCAACGAATCTTCATAAGTATAATCGGTTATTGTCACGATTCGACTATCTACTTTTGGTATAGGATAAAATTCACCTTTTTTCAATATTTCTCCCTTTTTAATTCTTGCAAAAAGTTTGGATGAAACAGATAAGAATGATTCATCTGGAGCTTGTAAATCATATTTATCAGCCACTTCCCTTTGAAGTATGAATGTACAGCTAGATGGGTGAGGGAGGAGATTCAGTGCCTTATGGACAATCGGTTTTGAAATATTGTATGGTAAAGCACCTATAAATTGATAATCAAGGGAAGCATAAAGTGAATGTATTTCAAATGTAAGGATATCACCATGAATTATATCCACCCAAGCAGGATAAACACCATCATTAAATTTTGTAAGGGTTTCTTTTAAAAGAGGAATTTTTTCTTCATCCAACTCAATGAGAGTAACTTTTTTAAAATCTTTGAAATAATTAATTGTTATATTGCCAATACCTGGACCAATTTCAATTACATGGGGAGCAGATGACATGTTATCGATAAATGTTTTAATCCCATGTGCAGTTGTGAGGTAATTTTGACCAAGTTGATAGTGAAGCTGTTCACCATGGTTTGATAATATCTCTTTAATTTCCTTTTTTGACAAAATGTACATATACAAGATTATACGCAAAAAAAGGAATAAACAAAAGGATTTGGTAAGTAGCAATGAAAGATAAATTTAACAATCAATCAAATGTAGTAGCAATTAATTTGCTAGAGGAGAAAATACTTCGTTATATGTATAGTGTGGAACTGTTGATGAAGAAGTATACAGTTGCCTATTTTGTCGATCTTTCAGGATTGAATTGTATAAAGAAGTATTGAATTGCGGAATAAGGGTAGCAGAGTTTGGTTGTGCTTGAGATGACGTATTTGTTGATATATTTGTAAATATTGAAACAGTATAAATTATTCCAAAAACATTAGCTCCAGTAAATATTACAATCAATGTGATTGTAATTATTTGTAATAAATTGTCTTTAAAAGATGTTTTCTTTAATTCTTTCATTTTAAGATGTCTGTTTAGCTAAATCTTTTACAAAAAGATCAATTGTTATAGTTGATGTGACAGTTTGACTAATATTTGCTGTCGGTGTTGGTGTAGGAATTGTACCCGTAGCATTACTACCATTTGTAGATTTAGTTGCAGAAAATGTTACCGCATCAATTCTTGTATAGTAATATGAATGGTTTAGCATATCAATAAATGCAAGTACTTGGTTATATTTTCCTGTTATTGTAAGGTTTGCATTGAGGAAAGGTGTATTCCCGCTTACCTGGGCCGGTACAAGAATATTATCTTTTGTTAATTCAGCATTAGTAAAGGTTACAGTTTCTTTAACTCCGATATCTCCTGCAATCGTTTCTAATTGCTCAACCCAATTTACTACAGTAATTTGGGATGGAAGTGAATCACTAAAATTGTTTTTTGTAAGATCTATTTTTTGAAATTTACTGATGACATCATCATTTATTTGATTTGTAAGATTGGTATTATTAATATTATTTTGTGTATCAGAATAGTTTTGGACAGCTTTTCCAAGTACAGTTATAGAAATAGCAAAAATAATAAGTACTAATAGAAAAACACTGCTATCCAATATATATACTTTGTTTATTTTTTTTGTAGTTACTTTCATGATGCAGTCCCCTTTCCACTAATCTTATTAATAGTTGCAGTAATAGTAAAAGTGATTGATTGGTTTGTTTGTATATATGAAATTGGAAGTGCGAGATTACTTAAATATTTTGATTGATATTCTAAAATATTCAAGTACTGAAGAAGTGTATTTCTATCTTTTGCCGTACCCGATATACTGACAGTCCAATTTGATTTTGTCTGGTTAATGTTATAGGCACTTAATGATATACCGGAAGGTACTGTAGTTGGAATTTCTTCTAGCAAACCAAGCCAATTGACAAATGAACTTTGTGCTCCGTTAATCTTTTGAAGATAAGAATTTTGAGCACTTATCTGCTGTCCCACTACTTTATATGTATTTTGACGAGGTGAAGAGATGATTGCTTGATATTTCTGGTTTAAATAATTCTGATCAATGATTAAAAAGAATATAAAAACTGCGAATATGCTGATATAGGCAAGCATATTTATAGCAGCAATTCGCATCCAGAAAAACACCTTATCAGTTATCAATGTTCGGAGAATTTCTTTAGAGGCTTGAGCAGGTAGGAAGTTTATTGTACTTGGATCTTTTTGAGTATATTGCAAACCTGCTCCTGATACGCAAATATATTGGTCAATATCACTAGGTATTTTAATAAAAGGAATCTTTAAATTCTGCATCTCCAATGCATTAGGTTCTGCAATTATGCTTTTTAGTCCTTTTATTACAGCGCCATCTCCGAAAATATATGCTTTTGTGATTGGACTTTTATTTTGAAAATGTATAGTTCTTTCCACCTCCTTTTGAAGAGGATCCATGATTGTGTGTATTTTTTCCTTTAATCGCTCATTTTTAAGATCAAGACCATTTTCTCTGAGAAGTTGTATGCTTTTATCATCGTCAACTTCAAAAAATTCATCGTATGCTTTGATTATTTGATTTAATCCAATATGTACAGTTGAGGTAAATTTAATCGCATTTCCTTCTGATAATGCAACAGTAGTTTGTGTTTTTCCAATATCAAGAAGCAACGCATCTTCCTTTTGTGTGTAATTAATAAGACGCATAGCAGACATTGAACTGCCTTCAAAAGCAAGGGGAATAAATCCTGCACGTCTAACAGCATCATAATATGAATCTACTGTCTCTTTTGCTGCTGCAGAGATAAGAACATTTAAAGTCCCATCTTTATTCTCCGAGGTAACCAAAAAGTCCCAATATACCTCTTCAATAGGAAGTGGAATAAAGGTTTGGATTTTAAACTGAATAGCTTCTTTTAATTTATCATGGGAAAGATCAGGAAAAACTCCTTCTTGCATATATATCTTATCATCCGGTATGGTACATACTGCATAATTCTTCTTTCCTTTTTTATTTGGAAATTTATTCAAGCAAGCTTCAAGCGCATTGACGACATTATCGCTTTGGCGGATAACACCGCCAACAAGTGCACTGACGGGAATTTTTTCTTCAGTAAATCCTTTTAAAACAAGACCTTTTCTTGTTTTAATGATTTCCGCTACTTTTACTGAGGAAGTTGAAATATCAACACCTAATGAAGCAGCCTTTATTCTGATCATGAATTGGGACAGTAATTTTCTTGTATTATGATAGCATAAAAAAAGAGAATAGCAAAAAATTTATCTGAGTATCTCTTTGATCTCGTCAAGAGTTACAGCCTTTAGCAATATTATTGCTAATAGATAGACTATTCCAGCAATTATTACTTGAATAAACAAATTAAATGGAGATAAAAAGGCTAATGCGAATGTAAATGCAACTGTAGCAAGTATTCCTTTTTTAATTATCGCAAAATTGGGGATCTGTTTCAAGATATAGAATACAACATATACCGATCCAGCAAGTACTAAGGCTTCCGTGGCAACTGTAATCCATGCAGATGCATAGTAGGAATATCTTGGAATAAAGATAAGATTAAGAGAAATATTGAAGATGGAAAGAAAAATATTCCATACAAGCAAATATGTTTGTTTTTTAAATAACAAAACAACAAAAATAAAAGAGGAACCTATAAAAGATAAAAAGATTGCAAAGGAAAGAATTTTAAGTATATCGACGGAATTTGCATATCTTGCTCCTACATATAGCGGAATAATTTTTTGACTTAAAAATAGTGCTCCAGGAATTATAGGAAGTCCGGCAAGTATAAGAAAATCAAGAGATTTTTGAAACATTCTGGTAAAATTTCCCATCTGTTCCTTCTTTATCTCAGATGCCATAAATGCAAATACCGGAGCCATAAACATTTGAGGAAATGCAATAAATACTTCTAATATCTTATAAGGGACAGCATAAATCGAAAGAACTGCAGCAGGTTTCATTAAAGAAAGAATAACACTATCAGATTTAAAATATATACTGGAAAATAAAATCATTCCTCCAACACTGATTGATTGAGCAAAGACTTTTTTCCAAATGGCTCGATCAGGTGAGAAAGATATCCTCTTTAATGGCAAAACAAATAAAATAGACACAAGGAATATCACGAAATAACCAATGGTGGTTGCTGAAATCGCATAATCAATAGAAAGATGAAAATGGATAAAAATAATTAAAAAAAGTAAGTTTGCGATAAGTCCGGATGCATTTGCATAGACACTTTTTTGCATTTGTAATTTGTTTTGAAAAAGCGAAAAAAGCAGAGATGCCATAAGAAGGAAAAATGAAGAAGCGCTTGCAATCAATATTCCAATTTTTATAGCTGATGCATATTGTGGTATAAACTGGGCAATAATAACTCCAAGGATAAGCGATATGATTAGTGAACATGCACGGATAAGAATAACATTCCCGATAAAGCGGGATTGTTCTTCATCGCTATATTCATGAATATCCCTTACAAGTATTGTTGAAAGCCCTAGATCTGCAAGTATATTAAAAAGTAATAAATAGGCAAATACTGCAGTATATTCACCAAATTCTGTTAATGAATAATGATGGGTAAGTAAATAGACGATGACAAGATTGATAATTATTGAAATTATCTTACCGATTAACTGAACAAGAGTATTGAAGGCAACAGCTTTCTTTTTCATAGCAGGATTATACCATGCTATTTACGGATTTTCATACCACTTTGTCGAGTGTACATAACTGGATGGGAAATTAAATCCGGTTATAGTGTCAATATACGTTGAATCATATGTCAAGACGTCATAATTATACAGATTTATTTGATTTGTTGCCCACGCTCCGCCAATAATTGTAGTAATATTTCCTGGATTTAATCCATAGCTATTTATCGTTCCATTTGCAAATACAAGTCCATTGAGTGTAACTTTAACATCATTTGAAGTTGCTGAAAGCAGGTACATATCACCATTCGTCGCAAGAACTGGGTACTCATTACCACCTGTTTGGTAGGGGGAAGATATATTAATACCCCCTAAATCAATAAATGAAGCATTTACAATTATTGACACATTTGTTCCGGTAATATTTGTTTGATTACCGCCACTGTCGATAAAACTGTAAATGTATGGAATACCTGAACATCCATTACAATCTACAAAATATATTCCTGATGGAAGATTATATGTGACAACCCCACCTGATACAGTTCCGATGGAAGCTAAATAACTCGTAAATTGTGTCGGATTTGAATAATATGTCCCGTTTTGCGTTGCAAGAGTTTGTGCTTGAGTAAAGTTAAAAGTTGGAGTCGCAATTGGTGGAAGGAATGAATTCCCCTGCTTTGTTTGACTTCCAGTTACACTACTTGATCCGTCAATATGAAGACTTGTATGATAGAAAACATTTCCATTAATTTTTGTATTGTTTTGCAGCCATGTTGGATCCCATGATTCCATATTTCCACCTGATCCGTGATAAGGGTTAATAGTTGAGCTATCGATTATTGCCTTTTGACCATTTCCTTTTCCCGCAGCATATAAATCACCATTTAAAGTTGATCCTGTGATATTTAAATCATTATTTGTAAATATTTCTCCATTTAAAGTTGAATTATTAATATACATATTGT
The DNA here is from genome assembly GCA_025450075.1 of Patescibacteria group bacterium. Lineage (GTDB taxonomy): Bacteria > Patescibacteriota > Dojkabacteria > JAKAPS01 > JAKAPS01 > JANWIC01. The sequence goes on from JANWIC010000009.1 coordinate 16,549, forward strand.
TTACAGCAAATCCTGCTTTGTTTAAAACGGCAGGAGGTGCGGTAATACTAAACACGGCAGTTTCACTTCTTCTAACCCCCTTGTAGGTCGCTACAGAGGTTACCGTGAGGTTGGGAGAGGAGTAGGATTCTGTGATAGTTGCATTTCCGATGGGAAGAGTGAAAGTCCCGTTATATGTAACATTACTTTGGTCAAATTCATAAATGGCATTATCTATTCCTGCTTCTGCAATTTCTAATGCCTGTTGATCATAATTATCATAAACTCCCTGTGAATATTCTGTTATTGCAATAAAGAGCTCGGACAAGGTGATAGTCATCATAACTGTGCATAAGATAATCACAGCTATTATTGTCATTTGCCCATTTTTATTGTTGTCTTTGTGCAGCAGTTGTTTCATAATGAGTCGCATTTGTAGAATTCGTACTACTTTGCTGAATATCTAATTTTATATTAATACTTGGTGAGATACCAGCTTCTGATTCAACTTCATATACAACATTTTTAACATAAATATCCTGCGATGATAAAGGGAAGATTTGGTTACTTCCAATCTGTTTATATATTACTCCATTGCTGAAAGTATATTGCACAGTATTGTTATTTATATCAATAAGTGTAAGAGAATTTGAAGTTGCATTTACTGAGTTTGGATTGGAAATGTTTGAAGTTTCTTCAACATTCTGAGTTATATCTCTAAGTAGTGCTCTTGCATTTTCATTCTCTCTTGCAATTACCTGGATACGAGTTTGGTTATACACGACTTGTTGTAGAATGCCAGAAAGATCAACAAGGATAATAGCACTGATAGTAATGTATAATATGAGTTCTACAAGCGTTGTTCCCCTATTGTCTTTAATAAGTGTTCTTTTCATTAGAATGGCTGCCAATCTGAAAGATAGCTTGTTAAGTTCATAGAATATGTTGTTCCGAATGATACCCAGGAAACTGTATAAATGATTTTTCTCATAGCATTATCAATAGTTCCCGAACTATCACTCAGTTGTTGATTATTAACTCTATATGGCGTGGAAATTACCATCGAAACAGTAAACCCGTTTCGTACTCCAGCCCCTGGGAATAATTGCCATCCTTGATAGATTGACGGGGGATTTGATGTTGGATTATATGAAGCGTAATATGTTCCAGGAGTAAGATCAACCCAGGTCTCATTTCGAACTTGGCGTACTGCTTCTTCTTGTTCCCATAAGTATCCTTCTGCTTGAAGACGCTGTTTAGCGATTTCAGTTGATCTGACAGCAGGGAATATTAATGACAATGATCCTGTGAGTAATATCATCAAAACAGATATGGAAATAAAAACTTCAATTATGCTGACACCTCTATTGTTTTGTAAGATAGATAGCTTTTTCATTGAATTGTATCGCTCCCTGATGGTGATAATTTTACTGTTTTTGTCCCTCTTTTTGATGTTATTGTAATTGTTCCGTCATTTGATGCGGTTGCATGTGGACTAGTGAAATAGAACCAATTATTGGAATTAAATCCTGACCAGGTTATGGTAACATCATTTGGAATTGTAATTGATGTGACAATTGTGTTGCTACCATTATATGTTGATCCCGCATAAACTTGTATTTTATGAGCAGCAAGAACTAATCCATAATTAGTTGTGTTATTATAATGAACCAATGTATAGTCTCGAGCGGTTTCTAGAGCAGTTGAGATGTTGTGTAAAGAAGTATTGTAATCAGCACTTGCAAGAAAATATATGGCTCCATATGTGGATCCGAGAGCAAGTATTGCTGTAATTGCTGTTACAATAATGATCTCTATAAGTGTAAAGCCGTTTTTTTTCCTATTTGCTTGATATTCCACTGGTTAGCTGATAAATAGGGGTAATGACAGATAGAGCAATAAACAAGGTTGCTCCTCCCATGATAAAAAGCATAACCGGCTCGATAATAGTTGATATATTTCCTAAAGTTTCATTTACTTGATTTTGATAAAAATCTGCCACGTTAAAAAGCATATCAGGAGTTGTTCCAGTCTTATCTCCGACTGCAACCATACGGATTGATAAGTTAGTAAATAATTTAGGTTCATGTTGCATTACAACAGATAACGCGTCCCCCTTTTCAACTTTGTCTTTAAATGCAAAGATAGCTTTAGAATAAATATAATTTGGGGAAGAATCAGATACAATCTCAAGCGATTTTCCTATTGGAACACCACTTCGTAAAAGACTTCCCAAAGTACGGGCATATATTGCCATATTTAACCTATGATTAATTGGCCCGATAATAGGTAAATGAAGCATTAATTTATCATAATGCTTCCTAAAATAATCCTTCCGTCTAACTTTTTTGAAAGTAATATAGCCTGTAATTAATACTATGATAATTAACAGGATGTCATTACGTAAAAAATTACTAATTCCTATAAGTATTTGGGTTGTAATAGGGAGTTGTAAGCCTGCTTGGACAAAAAAAAGACTAAGTTGTGGTATAACAAATACTAGTAAGCCTGCTCCGGCAAAAATCATGATACTGAAGAGGATTTCAGGGTAAATTAATGCACCTTTTACTTTTGCCCTCAATTCATAATCTTTTTTTACCTGAGTTGAGATTTGTTTAGCACTTTCTTCTAATGATCCTCCAATTTCTCCAACCTCAATGACCTTTACGAAAAGATGTGGAAAAACTTCTGGATACTTTCCCATACCTTTTGATAAAGTTTCTCCTGTTTCAATACCATATTTCAAATCCTCGATAATCTTTTGAAAATATTTGTTCTCAGTGTCATCTTTCAAAGCATCAAGTGTTTCGGTTACACTTAAACCTGCCTTTAACATTTGTGCTAAATGATCGAAGAATACAACTTTTTCGATCATCTTTACTTTCTTTTTACCAAAAAGTTGGAAATCTTTTTTTTCAATGACCTGTTCAAGATTTAGAACTGTTAACCCCTGATCTTTAAGAAGCTTCTCGGCTTCTTCTCGGGTACTGGATCTGATCGTTCCATTATCAGTCTGACCTTTTCCTTTTGTTATTGTATATTTAAAATTTGCCATTATTCTTTTGTAACTCGAAGTACTTCTTCAATTGATGTAATTCCTAATTTTGCTTTGCGAAGACCGTCTTCTTTCATAAGCGTTAATCCATTTTTAATAGCTTCTTCCATGATTTCTCCTGCATTAGCTTTTCCAGTAATGAGTTCTTTTACTTTTGGTGTAACTTCAAGAACTTCATAAATTCCAATTCTCCCTTTATATCCGTTATTACATTGTGGACATCCAACTGGTTGAAAGAATTCATTTTCATCAATGATTTTTATCACATTTTTTGAGCCCATTTGTATTTCATTTTTAAACAATTCGACTAATGTCTTCTTTGAATCATTGTCTAAAGAAAGTGGTTTTTTACAGCTGGTACAAAGCTTTCTTACCAAACGTTGGGCAACTACAATATTAAGAGTTGATGCAATAAGAAATGGTTCAATATGCATATCAATTAGACGTGGAATTGCACCTGCACTATCATTTGTATGTAGCGTAGATAATACTAAATGTCCAGTCATAGCAGCATTGACTGCAATATCAGCCGTTTCTGAATCTCGGATTTCTCCTACCATGATAATGTTAGGATCTTGTCGTAAAAATGCTCGAAGACCAGAAGCAAAAGTTAACCCGATAGGAGGATTTACCTGCATTTGATTCACCCTAGGCATAGAGTATTCGATTGGATCTTCAACCGTATTAATATTAACTTCAGGTGTGTTTAAGATGCTGAGAATTGTATATAACGTAGTAGATTTACCTGATCCCGTTGGACCAGTAACCAGAATCATACCGTTTGGCCTTTTTATGTTATATGAAACAGTTTCTAAGTCTCGTTCTGATAATCCAAGATCTGAGAGATTAAATTTACGTGCGCTGTCTTCAAGAAGCCGCATAACAATTTTCTCTCCATAAAAAGTAGGGATTATTGAGACTCGAAAAGAGATTTGCTGATCATTTATATTGATTTTAAATCGTCCATCTTGAGGAAGTCGGTGTTCATCAATTTTAAGGTTTGCAAGAATTTTAATCCTAGCGATAACAGGAATATATACATCTTTTGGTATTGTTACTACATCATGCAGCACTCCATCTACACGGTATCTGATAATCGATTCGTATTCCAAGCTTTCCATATGAATATCGCTGGCTTCTTCAGTAATTGCATTTTCAAGGATTAAATCAACCATTTTAATAATTGGAAGACCGATATTATCATCTCCTTTTCCATTCCCTATTGCTTGTTTGGATTCATTTACATGCTTTTCAATAATCGTTTGGAATTCTTCCCGAATACCCGTTGTATATCGTTTTAAAAGGTCACGGAATTGCTTTTCGGTGATATAATAGATTTCAACATTATATCCAGTACCCTTTTTAACAAATTCAATTGCTCGTAAATCAGTGGGATTTACCATTCCAATTTTTAAGGAATAGGGAGTCTTTTCAAAAGGAATAACTTTCTTTTCAATTGAAACATCTTTAGGAAGTATTTTTAAAATATCAGGATTGATCTCTTTTTTAGTGAGGTTTATATATGGAACACCCATTGTTTTTCCGATTATTTCTCCTAACGTATCTTCAGAAATATATCCTTTGGAAATGATGATGTCCATGATATCAGAATGCAACTGATTTGCAGTTCCAAGCGCTTCTTCATATTGTTGAGAAGTAACAACATTATTATGGATGAGGATTGTTTTAAGATCCATGGGCAGTGAATGTGATTATGCTGGAGTCGATTCTTTTTGTTGAGAAATCTTTGCCCCTTGCCTAATCAGTTTAACAATAATGACAATAAATATCAATAATATTGCTAATAATGCCCCAAAAATGATTAAGTGAGATAGAATAAAATTCTTTATAGATGTTGTGAAAGCTGATATTTGAGCGGGAGTTGTCTTGATGATTTTAAATGACCAGTTTTGGTTTAATGTAATTCCATCTGGTCTTACCATTGCCAAGCTCACATTATGCAATCCATCAGCCAAATTATGTGCTTGGAAAGTAAAGGTATTATCAAACAATCCGTTGTTAGCGGATGTACTTGCAAGCGAAATTTGAGGAGTAGTATAGATATTATCTAAGTAAACAGAAAAGTTCTTCTTATCAAAAGGGAAATCCGTCCTTATCACTGCCTTAATTAATGGAGAGGTGTCGGTTAAGGTACTATTATCACTTGGGGAAAGGCTAACAACGGTAAGTTTCGCATTAACTATAGTTGGTGAAGTATTTACAAGTGTTGGCGATTGTTTTGTTGTAGGAACAGAAGTTTGTGTAATTTGAGCGGTAGGTTGTTCACTTGGTGTAGGAGTATTCGTCTGAGTTTGAGGTGCAGTTACATACAAATAATAACTTTGCTCGTCTGTTGCTCCATGATTATCATTTGCCACTACATTTATTGTATATCTGCCTGCCGAAGCTGTACTGCCTGAAAGGATAGCATTTGAAGAATTAAAAGATAGCCATGTTGGAAGAGAAGGGAAGGTATATGATATTTGGTAATTATTGACACTCTTTGCAGCAATTTTATATTGATAAAATTGTCCTGATTGGATAAAGAAAGTAGGAGAAGAAACGATATAAACATCTGAAGCAAATGCGCTTCTTATTCCAACAAACAAAGTAGAAAAAATTATAAGCGGGGCAAAAATGATTAGTAATCTTTTTTTCATGCGATAGTATATTATATGTGCTTTTACTGATTATACTATAAAGAGAGGTCTTTTTGTATCTGTGCGTTAATTTGTTGTACTGCTAGGTTTAATGAGGTTTGAGGATCAAGTGATATTAAATAAGTATTGATAAGATCGGTAAAAATACTTCGTGTTGGAATTTGTCCAGGAATACTCCAATCTTGTGAATGAACTGCTGCGCTTGTAAGTGTTTTTTGAAGTTCGGGATCTTGTAATGAGAGTGGATTGTCTACTCTTGGTGAAATAATGCCGTAGCCGTTTGATGGAGCATTGATTGTAGAAAAATATTGTTCTGAAGATTTTGAGCCTAAGAACGCAATAAACTTCCATGCAGCTTCCAGTCGTGGTGTATTCGTATAAACACCAAGATAATTATAAGTTGCTATATCCATTGGTGTCTGCAATGTAGGATAAACTGCTGTACCTATAGCTAATTTAGGGTTGATACTCAATATTTTTGTTATATCTTCCGGATGAGCAAATATCATAACAAGTTTTCCATCTGCAAAAAGTTTATAATCAGTTGCACTTCCTGCAATTTTATCAAAATTGTCTGTAAAATCTCCTGTTATGAATGATTTGTAATACCTGAGTGCACCTATTCCCTGGGAAGTGTTAAAACTTGCTGTTACTCTATTCGAATTCATTAGCGTATTGTTTTCAAGCATAAAAAGTTGCAAAATATCTGCAGCATTTTCAATGTTTGTGGGAGACCCAACATTTAATGCTGCAATTTTTGTTTCCTTTTTAGCAATATTTGCAATAGTAAAATTAAAGGTATCAAAATCTGATGTGATGTTTGCCATATTATATCCCAGTTGTTGTATAAGTGACTTATTATAAAGAAGAATCAATGGACTCATATCTTCAGGTATACCCGTGACATAAGCATTATTGTAAATAAGTCCACGATCATAAAGCGGATAATATGTTGAAGTAAAATCTTTTACAGTCATTACATCGGCAGGAGAAACATGAGAATATTTTAAATAGATGTTTTGGTTTGTACTGTTTGCTTCAAAAACATCAGGAATGATAGCTGAATTTGTTGAATGAAACCGTTGGATCAAATAACTGTCATAACTTGACTTATCGATTTGGGTGTAATTAATCGTTATATGAGGATTGGCATTCTCATATGCTGTTATCATCCGTTGCATTTGTAAAGGAGTGTATGTATAGCCAATCATATTTATTGTTTGGTCAAGAGGAGGTAATGTTGTTTGTCTTTGTTTCAAATTAGAAACAATAAGTACAAGGACAGCAACAACCACGATGCCGGTGATTAGAGGAAATATTAAGATCCTGTTTCTATACATGATGTTTGTGTATTTAGCATCTATTCTATCATGCCCTTACTCTTCTTACTATATCTGTAATGCCTTAACAATAAGCCGTTTATCTCCGATACCAGGGGGAGAGCATGTCATAAGAGTAAGTGTGTTTACACCTTTAATGTTTTGTATTTGTGAAAAATCATTTGCAGATATAGTACTAATGCCTTCTACAACATATGAATAGGTGTGATTGTTGAAATCAATGGTAATTGGATCACCTATTTGTAAATCAAATAAAGCGCTAAATACCCCTTCATAGGAATGTGGATTAAGATAGTGATACCATAAGACACTTGAATGTCCATAAATGAAAGTATTTCCCCCTTCTCCTGGAAGAGGTGTTCCTTTAAAATGGGCAACGCTATGTGAAAGAATATTCTCATATGTTTTTGCATCGGAACTATCGATATTGGGCGTAATAGCTATTTTATCCAGATGTAATGATGGAAATGAAATGTAAAAAGTTTCAGTATATGAACTGTCCGGCTCAGCAGAATTTGATGTGATAAATTCTCCTAATGGATATTGCTGGTCAATTTGAACGTTCGTTTGAGCAATCCCCTGTGCGAGAACATCAATTGGAACAGGATTAACAATATTCGTGTTTTGAGCTAATTCCTTTTGGGGACTTAAACTTGCAAAGACAATACTTGCACCAAAAAGCAAGAGAATAATCCCGACCTTATTATGGAAATGGGGGGCAAGAAATACCCGTGCGATACGAGAATGGCTTTTATATGATTTCAGCTTGGGAACTTTTTTAACATATACTTTTTGCATAGTAAAAAAGTATCATGCACAGGATACCTTGTCAAATAAAGAGAAAATTCTATATAATCAATTAGCAATTAATTTAATATCTTGCTAGCAATATGAGAGACTATTATGAAGTACTAGGGGTAAATAAGAGTGCGTCGCAACAAGAAATAAAACGAGCCTTTCGCAAATTAGCTGGGCAATATCATCCGGATAAGAATAAAGAGGCTGGTGCATCTGACAAATTTAAAGAAATTAGCGAGGCATACGCTGTTTTATCTGACGAACAAAAAAGAAAAAACTATGATACTTATGGTTCTTCAGGAGCAAATTTTGGAGGCCAACAAGGATATAGTAATCAGGATTTTGGAGGATTTCAATATGGAGGTGGACAGGGATTTGATTTTGAAGATCTCATTGGTCAATTTTTTGGTGGAGGATTTGGAAATACTCGAACAAGGCAGGCACAATATGATAATAGGGGGGCAGATCTTCGCTATGATCTAAGGATCAATTTCGAAGATGCGGTGTATGGATCAGAGAAAGAAATTTCATTTTATGCAAAAGGTATTTGCGATGTATGTCACGGAAAAGGAACTAAAGATGGCAAAGTGGAGACATGTAAGACATGTGGTGGAAGTGGTCAGGTTAGAAAGGCTACAAACAGTATATTCGGTAATATGTCAGTTGTAGCGGAATGTCCCACATGCCAAGGTACCGGGAAAACAGTAACCAACCCATGTTCGAATTGTAAGGGAACAGGAAGGACAAACAAAAACAAAGTATTAAAAATTAAAATTCCAAAAGGGATTCAGGATGGAATGGAAATGCGTTTTGCAGGACAAGGAGAAGCAGGAGAACGAGGTGGGCAACCTGGCGACCTGTTCATTCAATTCCATGTTGCACCATCAAAAATATATCAACGAAGAGATAATGATATTTATATAAATCAGGAGATTGATGTTACAATTGCAGTTTTGGGAGGAACTGTTACAATTCCAACATTATGGGGAAATGAACCATTAAAAATTCCAACTGGTACGCAAACAGGTGCAGTATTTAAGCTAAAAGGGAAGGGAGTTGATAAGATTAATTCGAATAATAGAGGAGATGAATACGTTACTATAACGATTAAAATCCCAAACAGGCTTTCAAAAGATCAAAAAAAATTATGGGAACAATTGCAAAAGACGCAGTAAAATATTGTTAATTTGACGTTTCGACTGATTGTTGGTATACTTTCACTATATTATGAGCTTAGTATAGCTCATTTTTAGTTTAAACATATATTAAAATTTTCCTTATGGCAATATTATCAGAGTTCCTTCTTGCAATTAATCAGATCGCAGCAGAAAGGAGTATAAATGTTGAAGATGTATTAGGTGCAGTTGAATTTGCTGTAGCAGCAGCATATAAAAAAGATCATTCGGTTGATGAAGAAGATCTTGTTGAGGCAACAATCGATCGCGAAACAGGTGAGATACAGATAAGTGTAAATGGTAAAACAGTACAATCTGAAGGTTTTGGACGTATTGCTGCACAGACTGCAAAACAGGTCATTTTTCAAAAAATAAGAGAAGCTGAGAAGGAATCAATGATTAAAGAATATGAAGGGAAGATTGGAAGTATTGAAACAGCAAACGTACAAAGGATGGCAGGCCCAGATGTTATTGTTGAAATCGGAAAAGCAACAGCACTTCTTCCTTCATCTGAACAAATCAAAGGAGAAAGATATCGCTCAGGACAAAAGTTAAAAGTATATTTATTGAATATTGATAAGACAACGACAAGTGGTAATATCATTGTTTCTCGAAATACTCCATTAATGCTTCATTCATTATTTGAAAATGAAGTTCCGGAAATAAGTAATGGAAGTGTAGAGATAAAAGCTCTTGCTCGGGAGGCTGGTTCAAGATCAAAAGTAGCTGTATTTTCTAATGTTGAAGGAATTGATCCTATTGGATCATGTGTTGGACAACGTGGCATCAGAATTGATGCAATCATGAATGAATTAGGTAATGAAAAAGTAGATATTATTGAGTGGAATGAGGACATTGCAAGATTTATCAAGAATGCATTAAGTCCAGCAAAACCAGTTGCAATTAAAATTGATGAAGCAAATCATAGTGCACTTGTTATCGTACCTGATGATCAACAATCTCTTGCAATTGGAAAAGAAGGGCAAAATGTACGATTAGCAGCAAAGTTGACAGGATGGGATATAGATATAAAAGGAGAAACTGAAATGAATGAAGTAGCAAAAGCTCCAGCACCATCAGAAGAATCCACTGATATATTTCCTGGTCTTGATAAAAAAATTAGTGAAAAATTAATATTGGCAGGAATAAATACTAAAGAACAGTTGGAGAAAGTTGCTTCAGGTGAAACAAAAGTAAAAGGTGTTGGCCCGAAAGCAGTTGATGTAATAAAGATCTATGCTGCAGCATAAAGAACATGAAGTATTACGAACATGTGTTTTATGTAGAAAGCAATCTGATAAGACACTATTACACCGATTTGTATTAAAAGAGAATGGAGTTGCTGAAGATGAGAAAAAAGTTTTTAATGGAAGAGGTGTATATCTTTGTGAAGTATGTTTTAAAGCTGATCCATTTACAACGAGCACTAAATTATATCAACGTATAGTAAGAAAGAAGAAATTATGACAAAAGAGAAACAAAAAACAAATCGCCCGCCAATTATTACGATTATGGGGCATGTGGATCATGGAAAGACTACTTTAATGGATCACATTAAAAAGACTCATATTGCAGATAAAGAAGCAGGAGGAATCACACAGGGTATTAGAGCTTTCAGTTATTCATATAAAGGAAAATTGATGACTTTTATTGATACCCCTGGCCACGAAGCATTTACAAAAATGCGTGAAAGGGGATCGACTATTTCAGATATAATTCTGCTAGTTGTAGCAGCTGATGACGGAGTAAAGCCGCAAACCAAGGAAGTTATTAACCTTGCTTTACATGAAAAGACTCCAATGATCGTAGCAATTAATAAAGTAGATCTCCCAAATGCTGACGTGACGAAAGTGAAAACGGAACTTGCTACTGCAGGAGTTATGCTGGAAGGTTGGGGAGGAGATACCGTTTCTATTGAAATTTCTGCAAAAACTGGACAGGGTGTAGATGCACTTCTTGATATGATTATGCTGGTTGCTGATCTTGAAGATTTACATGAAGATCCTTCACAAAATACGGGAATTGTACTTGAATCTTATATGACAAAAACAACTGGACCGGAAAGTCAAGTTATTATTAAATCCGGATCCTTTGAAATAGGTGATTTTGTCATAGGAGATAAATCTTATGGTAAAGTAAGGGCTTTAATAAATGATGAAGGTGAAAGAGTCAAGAAGGCCGATGTTTCCACTCCAATTAGAATATTAGGTTTGAGTACTGTTTTACAAAGCGGTGAAATGATTATTGGGGGAAAGGACAAAGTAAAACTCGAAGAAATAATGAGCAATAAGGTAACAGCGATTGTAGATGACGGATTGGATACTGTTGAAATAAATGAAATAGAAAAAACTCCTATAGAACTTCTTGATGCTCTCATGAACCAATCAAAAGCTGCAGATAAAAAGCCAGTATTGAACATAGTTCTGAAAGCTGATGTGGTTGGATCAATTGAAGCAATAAAGAATTCTTTAGAAAATGCAGCGAATGATGCAGTAGATATGAGACTTATCCGAACGGGTACGGGAGAAATAACCGAATCTGATGTACTATTTGCAAAATCTACCAGAGCAGTCGTTATTGGATTTAATGCTCAAATATCACCTAGAATACAAACTCTTGCAAGCAGAGAACGTGTCATCATCATGAATTACAAGATAATTTATGAATTAGTAGATGATGTTGTAACCGCAGCTGAAAGTATGATTCCGCCTGAAATAGTCGAAGTTTATATCGGCTCAGGTGAAATAATTGATGTATTTAAACTTTCCAATGGATCGTATGTTGCAGGTACAATTGTAAAAGATGGTAAGGTTGTACGAGGATATAACTGCTATGTAACTCGTGGTGGAGAACGAGTCTATGAAGGTAAAATTACTTCTATCAGGCATTTTAAAGATGAAGTAAAAGAAGCAGCAAAAGGTGTAGAGTGCGGTATTAGCACATTACCAAGTTTTGAATTCTTAAAAGGTGATAAAATAACCTGCATAAGAATTGAAAAAAGTTGATAATTATGATAAAATCATCCTATATTATTATATAGGATGGTATGGATAGGAATACCCCAAAACCAATCTCAGAGAAATTAAAGTCTTCTAAAAAGATTTTATTAACTACCCATTCACGCCCAAGCATTGATGCAGTTTGTTCCCTTTCTGTTCTTTACTCCGTTATAAAAAATAACTATAAGAAAGATGTTGATGTTGCTATTCCATCAGATGTTGGAGTTAGAATGCAACACATTCTTGAAAAAGTAGGTATTGCATCTTCCTCGATTTTAAAAGATCTTCCACAAAGGGTTTATGTTATAACTATCAAAAAGCAAGGAGAAAAAATTGAGAGCATTAATTTTAATGAGGAAGATGGTAAATTTAATTTTTTCATTACCCCTTTTAATGGAACACTCGATTTAAGTTCAGTTGCAATAAACGAATCAGGTTCTAATTATGATTGTATTATTACAGTTGATACCCCGAGCCTTAATTTTCTTGGAGATCTGTATAAAAAGAACGAAGGATTTTTTTCAAGTGTAGATATTGTTAGTTTTGATAATCACAAAAGTAACGCAGGATATGCTGCATATACAGCAGTATATGATGAAATAGATACAACATCTCAAGCTATTCTACACTTTTTAGAAGAATCTGGAATTAAATTAGATGATACTGTTTCTACACTCCTTTATGCAGGAATGTATTCCCACCTTGGTCTTACAATGCGAAATAAGGTAAGAAAAACATTTTATGATGATTTAGCTGTTCTTGTTCAAAATAAAGCAAAAATAAACCAGGTACATGATATGCTGTATGCCCCATATAATATAAATGAAATATTTTTGGTTGGAGATATTCTGGACAGGTCAAATGAAGGAAAAGCAGCTAAATTAGATAATGCAAAAGTTATCGGATGCAACATAACTTTAAATAAAGAAGAACTTGAAACGGTAGATATGGATAAAACAGCTGAAGTAGTCTTCTGGAATGTGAAACTTGAAGGGGTTCAGTTAGGATACCTTCTTTTCCAAAGATCAGTAGAAGAAACAGTAGGATATATTTATGCATATGATGCGGATTTGAATATATTAAGTTATATAAAGCAATTAGAAGGAAAAGGAGATAAATTGTCCGGAAAAGTTGTCTTTAAATCAGATGTAAATACTGCAGAAAAGACATTAAAAGAAGTATTTGGTATTGAATTAACAGAAAAAGATAAGGGAAAGTTTATGGATAATGGGTTTGCTACCAACGAAAATGGTATGTTTGATGATATGTCTGATGATTTCGATTTCCCTGAACCAAAACCATATTTGCCACCTATGCCTTCTGCACCTATATTCGATCAGCAGCTATCCCCACCTTCACCGGTACCAACTCCAAAAGAGGAAGAAAATGCAGAGCAAAAATCGAGTGATGATGTCCCTGCTTTGTTTGATCCAAGGGCAGGGAAATAAGTGATAGTAATAAAAGATGTTCGAAATAAATTGACATATTGGAGTGTATTTGTTATGATAATACCAGCTTCTTTTACTAACTATACTAAGCAAGCTTGCTTGAAAAGTTAATTGAAAATATAAGTGAAAACTTATTTGATGTGACCCCATAAGGGCGGCAAAAAGCAATTTTGCTCTATTTGCTGGTATATACATAAGATATAATTTATGAAAAAAGAAGATAAAAAAACTACTGCTGCTTCAAAAGCCGCTAAGACAGCTAAAAGTGCAAAAAAAAGCGAATCCCCATCAAAAGAATTTTTGAACGCTCCAAAAGCCGAAGTTATTTCCATGTTTGCTACACATGAACATGACAGCGGATCTCCAGAGGTACAGATTGCTCTACTCACTCAACGAATCGAGCAACTGGCAAATCACCTCAAGACACACAAAAAGGATAATCACTCTAGAAGAGGAATCCTACAACTAGTTGGAAAAAGACGAAGAATGCTGCAATATCTTGCAAAAAAAGATGATGCAAGATATAAGGTAATCCTTGAAAAGGTTGGATTAAAAAAATAATTTAGAAAAGATTTATGAATAAATTCATTAAAAAAGAAGTGTCTATAAATGGCATTAATTTTTCATTCGAAACAGGTAAATTAGCAAATCAAGCAACTGGTTCAGTGAGAGCCCAAATGGGAGATACCGTTGTGCTTGCAACAGTTGTTACAGCTCAGCCACGAGAAGGAATCGATTTTTTTCCTCTTTCTGTTGAATACATGGAACGTTTATATGCAGGAGGATTTATATCATCTTCCCGTTTTATTAAAAGAGAAGGAAGGCCATCTACAGAGGAAATTTTAAAATCAAGATTAATAGACCGATCTCTAAGACCGCTATTCAAAAGCGACTTCATAAATGAAGTACAGCTTGTCGTAACAGTATTATCATATGATAAAATAAATGACCCAGCTATTCTTGGCATTAATGCAGCATCTGCTGCATTGATGATTTCCGGCATGCCTTTCGAAGGTCCTGTAGGAGGAGTAAAGATTGGCATGATAAATGGGAAGCTGGTATTAAATCCATCAAATGAACTTATCGATCAAAGCGAAATGGAACTTGTTGTCTCAGGGACAAAAGATTCCATTATTATGCTTGAAGCAGGTGCAAATGAAATTCCAGAATCAGAAATTTTGGAAGCATTAACATTTGCTCATAAAGAAATGCAACCACTTATTCAATTGCAGGAGGCATTACGAAAAGAAGTTGCAAAAGAACCTATAAAGTATACCCCACGAATACTTGAACAAGAATTACTAAAATTATTAGATAAAGATTATACTGATCAAATCAGTATAATGATTTATACAAGAGATAAGGTTGAAAGACAAAATCTTCTTGATGCTTTGAAAGAAGATCTGTATGAAAAGTATTCCGATACCTATTCAAAGAATACGATTAATGAATGTCTTGATGAAGCACAAAAGAATGTTGCTAGAAAAGGAATTATTAAAAAAGGTGCTCGACCTGATGGAAGAAAAACAGATGAGATAAGGCCAATTACAATTGAAACAGGAGTATTACCTCGAACACATGGAAGCGCAATGTTCCAACGTGGAGAAACTCAGGCTATTTCAGTAGTTACTCTTGGATCGGGACGGTTAGAGCAAGTTATGCAAAGTATTGAAGGTGAAGAAACTAAAAGATATATGCATCACTATAACTTCCCAGGATGGTCAGTTGGTGAAACAGATAGAAACCTATATTACCCAAGTCGGCGTTCAATCGGACATGGTGCTTTAGCTGAACGTGCTTTAATTCCTGTACTTCCTTCAGAAACAGAATTTCCTTACACAATTCGAGTTGTATCAGAAATCCTTTCATCTAATGGATCTACTTCAATGGCTTCAACTTGCGGCTCAACTCTATCACTTATGGATGCCGGAGTTCCAATTAAATCTATGGTTTCTGGTATTGCAATGGGACTTATCATGGATGAAGAAACAGGAGAATATGCAATTCTTTCTGATATACAGGGATTAGAAGACCATTTTGGAGATATGGATTTTAAAGTAACCGGAACAGAAAAAGGTGTAACAGCAATTCAGATGGATAACAAGCTAAAAGGTATTTCTATTGAAATTCTTACAAAAGCTTTAAAGCAAGCAAGAGAAGGAAGAATGTTCATTATGGACAAGATGAAAGCTGTAATCTCATCTCCACGAGAAGAAATATCAAAATTTGCTCCAAAGATAGAAATTATTAAAATTGATCCGAAAAAAATCGGTGAAGTTGTTGGTCCACAAGGAAAGATTATCAAAAAGATTATAGAAACTACGGGTGCAGAGATAGATATCAGCGATGATGGAACTGTATCCATCTCATCACAAGATGAAGAGGGACGAAAGAAAGCTGTTAAGATGGTTCAGGATATTACAGAGGAACCAGTCGTTGGAAAAGTATACGAAGGTAAAGTTGCAAAGCTTATGACATTCGGAGCTTTTGTTGATGTCTCTCCAGCAATATCCGGATTAGTTCATGTCTCAGAAATGGCAGAAGGATTTGTTAAAGACCCTAGCAAAATTGTTAAAGAAGGGCAGATTGTGAAGGTTATGGTAACCGGTATTGATGATCAGGGAAGAATTAATATGTCCATGAAGCGGGTAAAAATAGAAGATAAACCGCAAGAGTAATATTTTATCCAATCTTTCAAATGAAAAAGATAATGGATTTTTTGAAAAAACTATTTAAAAAGACTCCAACACAGGAGCCTCAAGCATAAGCTTGATTAATAGAAAAAAAGGACCGGGAAACCGGTCCTTTTTTTAATGTGCTTCAATATGGATTAGGTAATCCTTTTGAATATCTGTTGTTGCCCAGAATGGAGTAAATATAAAAGATTTATCAGTGGTAAATGAAACAGTTTTAGATGAGCCTGGAGTAATTGCCCCGGTTGTTACAACATCACTCTTAAAATTTAATCCTCCATGATAAACACCTGTATCACTGACTGCGAAAGTAATATGAATTGTATCTCCTTTTTTCACATTTATTGTTGTTATATCAGCACCATCATCTGTAGCATGAATGGTAAAAGTTGTTGCATTTATAGATTTCTGCGTTATTGTAGGAGCATTTGCTTTATTAAAGTGAGCATATAAGATTCCTCCAATTATGACAATAGCTATAAAAATAATGGCAAGATAGGTATTTCTTTTCATCAATTCGTCACCTCCTCTTGTAATAGCTTTTCTTTTATTTCTTTACCTAATATATAGTTGCCGATATTCCCATCTTTGCGAATTACTCTATGACAAGGAATCAAGTAAGGAACTGGATTTCTTGCTAATGCACTCCCAACAGCTCGTTGCGCTTTAGGGTGCCCTATTTTTACTGCGATTTGTTCATACGTACGTGTTTGTCCTGCAGGAATATTCTCGGTTTCATACAGTACTGATCGGCTAAAATCCGTAAGATCATCCAGGTTATACTGGATTGATGAAAGAGGGGAAGGAAGCTTATGGAGAATTGCTCCAAAAGTCCTTTTTGCAAAGCTCAAAAACTGTTTTTCTGATTCTATTTTATATGATCGTAGTATTTTTCTCTCTTCATCTAATATTAAAAACATAGTCCCAATCGGAGTTGAGATTTGAGAATAAAATTGGGGAATTGCGGTTTTCTTCGAAGCCATAAAAGGGAAATAATCTATTGCCACTATAGCACGTGGATTATGAAAATGCATCTATAACCAGATTGTTTTTGTTTCGTGTTTAAAAAGGAAGTGGTAGAGTGCTATATATACTAAATATTGAATCGGCCAAAAGATCAGAATAATAGCTGGTATCCCTAAAATTGTATATTGCTGAAATGGCCAGTTTGAATATTGCCAAAGATTCATAGATAGGTTAAATGATTCGATAATTAAAGATGAAATACATGAGGCTATAATTACAGCAATAAATGGGATTATATCCCCTTCAAATAAATGGAGAAGACAACTATCTTCATGATGTACATATTCCAAATATTCAATAAGGAAAAAAACAGATAAAGGGAAAAGAATAATGAGGATAAAGTTTGGATTAATGGAAAGGTAGGTATTCAAGAAAGCTAAAGATTGTTGTGGAATATTTGTGTCAAACGACGTAAAAAGACAAAGAATAAGGGTAAAGAGAGATAATGAACCAAGAAGTGTGAAAAGCATGTCATTACCAGGATGATTAGTATATTTCCTTCTTTTTCGAGGTATGGCATGATGAATTATACTAGAAATCGCTAAATAGCTTTCATAAAGATTTAAAAACCCAATACTCAAAAAGAATGGAAAAATTGCTAAATATATAGCTAAAGAAACATTGTAATGCCAAAGCTTTAAAATCGAATTAAACAAGATTTCTATTAATATAGCAGCTAAAAAGCCTGTTATAACAGCATGAAAGATAGTAGAAAATGGTCCAGTAAGAAGAGATTTGCCTCTGAGAAAATATACAATACTGTCAAAAATGAAAATCAATCCGATCCCTAAAAACGCCGTATATACAAGGATTAAATCAATAGAATGCACAAATACAACTTTTGATAAAATTGCTGTTAAAACGAGGAAAACGCCTAGAACAAGCCGTTTCATAACATAATATTGATAAGTCTAGTATACTGGGGATGTAAGTAAATGGCAACACCCGTACTTGACAGTATTAGCCGATAGTGATATCATCTTAGTGTAAATTATTACAAAACTCATATGGCAACAGCTATACTTACTTCTCTTGAGAATAGTACGTTCGATTCATCTGCAGGTGAGGTTGCAGCACAAATAGCTAAAAGATACGTAGTTCAATATAGTCAGCTTCCTGTAGATATTCGAGAGGAATTTTTTCAAGAGAATTTTGTACAAGGAATGATTGCTAATGATAAATTTATAGAAGAACTTCAACGAGCAGCAAATATTGCTGCATGGTGTGAGTTCTATGCTTATGATTTAAATATGCTTGGCAAGCTTGAAGATGCTATAGAGAAAGAAGAAGGAAGATTACAAATTGTTGATAAAACAAATTCTCGTCACATGTTACTTAATGCAATTGCCAGAAACGTTAGAATCTCTTCAAATGATGTTACTGCAGAAGTAGAAGGAAAAGATGATGGAAGTGTTGCAATTACTGGAGAACAATTAGAAACGGATGATGATGAAAGTAATGTTGTTCAATATGCTATATCTTTACAGGCATTTGAAGCAATGGATACTGATCAACAACTAGCAGTTGTAGCAAAAACTACAAGAATTATGCTTAACAGAAGTGTAGACGCAGTAAAAGCACTCTATCATAAGGCTAAGGATGGTGCTGTAAAAGAACGCATTATTAATGAATTACGAAAAATAGGAATGGATGAAGATTGGCTTATTAATAATGGTTTTATTGAAACAATTGATCCTAAATTTATAGCAGCTTAAAAAATAGTTAGAACTTTAAAGACCGGAGCATCCGGTCTTTTTTTATGCAAACAATTATCACTGATTTAGATCTGGTGGAAGGATAGAATAATGGTGACATCAGAAGTTGTTTGTTATGACTGAAATCCCACCGATCTTTGATATCTTGTATCGTTATGCGATGCAAGCAAGAATCAATGATAACCTGCTTCTTCTTACCATATATTTTCCAGTCACTGATTTGGGACGAAAAGATTTAAGACATAAAGTCAAAGCTTTATGTGAACTGTTGTTTCATGATAATCATGCAATCAGAAGATTTTCTTATCTTGAAGTCTCAAGAGTTATTGAAGAAGATATAATAGCAAAGATAATGGAGCTTCCTGAAATGGGGAAGGGTATTGCAATTTTTGCTTTAATTGATATGAGTGATATAGAACATGAACATCTTCGAATTGAATCACAGGTTTTATTTCTTTCATCACCGCCTATTCAGGAGAGCTATCTAGGGAAAACTTTCCACCTTATCCCATATATTCAAGCTGCTGATAGCCACTTTACAAGTCTTTCAATTTTTTTTACTAAATCATACTATTGTATATTTCGTTCAGATGAAAAAGGTCAGGAGGAACTCTCAGAAACAGAAGCAGATATCGGAATGGAGAGAGCAACCAGATGGGGAGATTATCATAATGATAACAGAGAAGAAACATCTCGAAATGACTCTCTCATAGAAGGAATGCAAAGTATGCATACGTTTCTTTCCCATCAAAAATATGAATATTTATTCTTCTTCTATACTCAAGGATATCCTGAAGATGAAGTACGAAGGCATATAGAAAAGGAACTGGGAGATATACATCCACGTGGGATTTTTCTTGCTCAACGTAATGTATCAGATGAAAGAAAGTTATATCCATATATTTTGGAAAAGATAAGAAGTGTTAAGAAGGAAAGATTAACCCAACTTTTTGATTCTGCCTTATCCGATAGGACTAAAATTGCTACTTCGTTTAGTGAGATGGTACATAGCACACAAATGCGGAATTGTGATGTTATTTTTGCTTCAAATGAGACAGATCAATTATGGAAGGGGTATGTTGATGAAAATGGAGTTATATATGCTGAAGGGGGCCAAGGACGAGTTTTAACGGACAATTCTTTCTTCTGGATCTGCTTTGCTGTACTTCGCTCAGCTGGTAGTGTGTATATTATTGAATCACTTCCAAAGAGTAATCCCTATCTTCTTCATTTACAATATCTTGTTTCTTAAATGGCAATCGTGCTTTCTCCTTCCGTATGATGCGTTTTTCGTAACGGAATTTCTTCAAGGAAAAAGGTAGCAACAAAAGCTATGATCATTAAAAGTCCTGCAAAAAAATACATATGTGCAATAGAAGATGCAAGTGCATCTTTAAGTAAGGCAATGAAATTTAAGAAAGCCGAAACTATTTGAGGTGGAATATATGCAGGCGAATTGATGATATGCTGTGAAAATGAAGGAGTAAATACTGATTGAATACTATTAATGTCAAAGCTTTGGATATGTAGAGAGGGTAATGCGCTTTGTATTGCCTGTGCAGAACTGGTATGTTCAATAGTATGAATATGTCCGCTAAGTGAATTATTCAAAATACTTCCCATGATAGCGGTTCCTACTGTTGATCCAATATTTCTAAATAGTTGCACGGATGATGTTGCCACAGCGAGAAGAGAGTAATCAAAAGCATTTTGTACGGCAAGTGTAAAAATTGGTAATGCAAGACCCATACCAATTCCTGCAAAAATCATTTTTTCGATTAATTCTGTATGCGTGGTATGAGAAGAGAGAGTTGAGAATATAAACATAGAAACCATGATAAGGCCGATTCCAATAATTGCAAGTAATTTATATTTACCTGTACGTGAAATTAATTGACCAGAAAAGATGCTCGTTATTACCATGGCAAGCACGAGAGGAGTTAGAATTGTTCCTGAATCAGTAGCACTGACACCTAATATATCTTGCGCGAAAAGTGGAATAAAAAGAATTGCTCCAAACATTCCTATACTCAAAAAAAGCGTAATAATAATGGATACAGTAAAAATTCTGTTTTTGAAAAGTATAAGTGGAAGCAGTGGTTGGCTTGATTTATTCTCAAAGAATATGAAAACGGTAAGTGAGATAAACGAAACAAAAAACAATCCAATAATCTGGAATGATAACCAAGGGAATTGCGAACCTCCCCATACAAGCGCAAGCAAAAGTGAAGATAGTCCGAGACTTAAAGTAACAATACCTGGATAGTCAATATTTTTGTTTTTTACAACCCCTTTTATATCGGGCATTAATGAAATGATCGTAATGAGAGCAATGATTCCAACCGGTATATTTATGAAGAAATTCCACCTCCATGATATATGGTCTGTAACCCATCCTCCAAGAATTGGACCAATAACTGAAGCAATTCCAAAAACTCCTCCAAAAAGTCCTTGCCATTTTCCTCTTTCACTTGGGACGAAAAGATCACCGATAATAGTGAAAGAAATAGCAGTTAGAATACCTGCACCGATACCCTGGAAGCCCCGGAATGCAATAAGCATGCCAATATTGCTTGAAAAGCCACTTAACAAGGAGCCTAATAAAAAGAGGACGATACCGGCAAGGTATACCTGCTTCCTTCCAAAAATATCAGATATTTTCCCAGCTATTGGAATAATAATGGTTGATGTTAACAGGTAGGCGGTGGTAACCCAGCTTAAATATTCCAGTCCTTTTAATTCTAAAACAATTCTTGGCATAGCAGTTGCAACTATTGTCTGATCTAAGGCTGATAACAGCATTGCAAGAAGGACACCGATCATGACGACAATTTTTTGTCTCTTTGATATTTCTGATAACATGTTACTTTTTATGATATATTACTGAAACAATATCTTTTTGAATTCGTAAAAAATCTTCAAGATCTTTTTGCGGAATTGCATCTATAATGAGTTGTATTTTTTCTTCCATTCTTTTTCCTTTTTCCTTTAATTCTTTTTCTCCAGTTTTGGTTAGATTTAAATGAATAACACGTCGGTCTTTTTCGTCTTGGACCCTTGCTAGCAAGTAAGACTGCATTAACCGATTAGTAAGTTGAGTTGCAGATGAAATCGATATATCCATATGTAGAGAAAGTTCCTTCATTGCGCATCCGGGATGCTTATATATATATGACATTGCCTCATATTGTAGAATTGTAGCTGCTTGGTCTTCCATATGACGACCCATATGCTGGAACCAAAACTTCTTAAGTTCAATAAAGGCTTGTATTATTTCTGTTTTCTTCTCCATTGTTGTTCATCAGAGAAATAGTTTATATCATAAACTATTGATTGTCAACTTTTGCGTGAGATGAGACAATCAATTATAATAAAGAAAATTGAAATTATGGAAGAACCAAAAGAAATACAACGACTTCGAGGAATGGTTGACGGTAAACCACTACCAGAAACTCTAAAAGACCAGATCTATGTGCTTCTAGATAGAGTTTCTCGGGCATCTACATATGGTAACTACAGTAGTGAATATGAAGGTGCGGCAAAATATATTGAATGGATTGTTTCTATTCCTTGGGAAACATACTCAAATGATAATCTTGATTTACAAAATGCAAAAGTCATTCTTGACCAGGAGCATTATGGGATGAATAGCGTAAAAGAGCGAGTTTTGGAATATCTTGCCGTAGTAAACCTACTACATCAAAAGCAGGTATCTGCAAAAACTCCCATCTTATGTTTTGTCGGTTTACAAGGAATTGGAAAGACAACGATGGCAAGATCAATTGCAAAAGCATTGGGCAGATCTTTTGAACGTATATCGCTTGGCGGAATGCCATCTGCCTTAGAATTATTAGGCAGGTCAAAAGCAAATCCAGATGCCGAGCCTGGCCTCATCATTAGAAGCCTTGTGAAGGCAAAATCAATAAACCCTGTTATTCTTCTTGATGAGATTGATAAAACAGGAAATGATTTAGGCTCTAGAGCAAGTGTCATGGCATCGCTACTTGAAATTTTAGATCCAGAACAAAATGCCACTTTTCGAGATAATTACATTGATTTTCCTGTTGATTTATCCCAAGTGTTTTTTGTTCTCACGGCAAATAATCTGGGAACAATATCAACAGCCCTTTTAGATAGGTTGGAAATTATTAAATTAACGGGATATTCAGATGAAGAAAAAGAAACGATTGCCAGAGACTATATCTTGCCTAAAGTATATGCAAACACAGGCATTGATGAATCTAAACTCATTTTTACACCAGATGTATGGCCACTATTGATCCGTCCATTGGGGTATGAGGCGGGAATTCGTGAACTTGAACGTGTTTTAATGGGAATTGGAAGGAAAGCAGCGAAAAAGATTCTTGAGAATCCTGATAATATAACTACTATTTCCATTGAGAATTACAAAGACTATATAAATGAAATATGACATTAGACGAACTTGCTATACAGATTCGAAAATGTACGTTATGTGAGCTTGCGCAAGGTAGAACACATGCTGTTCCTGGGGAAGGTAATCCTCAAGCCGAAATTATGTTTATCGGAGAGGGACCTGGAGCCAATGAAGATAAACAAGGGATCCCGTTTTGTGGAGCATCTGGAAAATTTCTTGATGAATTACTGAAGTCTATTAATCTGAATAGAAGCGATGTATTTATTACAAATGTCGTGAAATGCCGTCCACCGGAAAATAGAGATCCACTTCCGCAGGAAATTGATATCTGTACAAAGCATTATCTGTTTAATCAGATTGAAGTTATCAATCCTAAAATCATCTGTTTTTTAGGGAGATACTCCATGGGATTATTCATGAAGGATATGAAAATATCACAGGTGCATGGTAAGGCATTTAGAAGAAAAGATGGCCGGTATTACATTGCATTCTATCATCCTGCTGTTGCATTATATAACGGTTCAATGCGACAAGTGCTTTTAAATGATTTCAAAGTATTGGATAAAATCCTTAAAGGAAAGATAAAGGATGATGAAAAAGAAACCCCTCCAAAATCGGATGATACACCTCTCGAAATGGTCTCTTTGTTTTGAAACAAATTGCCGAGAATCTTGCTTATTCATTGCAAATTACCTCTTTAACATGTTATGCTTTAATGTGAGAAAATATATATAAATATGCCTCTTCCTTTTTTTTCGAAAAAATATAAAGATCAAAATCAGGTTTATATATCTCTTGATGTTGGGACAGAATTTGTCAAGGTAATTGTCTTTAGCGTAGAGGATAATATGGTTGTTGTAAAAGGAGCAGGAAAAACGAGACAGCCAATAAGTGCTGTAAAAAATGGACAAGTAACAAATATTAAAAATGTGGTTGATACTTCAAAATCCGCTATTGAAAAAGCAGTTGAAGGAATGAAAGGATTTATCCCACAGGATGTGATAATGGGAGTAGCTGGTGAACTTGTTCGTGGTGTATCAGTGATTGCCAATTATAATAGAGATAATGTCGATGCAAAAATAACATTTGAAGAAGTCTTAAAAGTATTTGAAAAGATAAAAGATGCATCTTTGCAAGAAGCTCAACATATATTTATTGAGACTACTGGAAAAAACAATCCGCAGATCAGGCAAATTAATGCAAGCATTGTCGATTCATATATAGACGAATACAGGGTTGAAACTGTCCTTGGATTTCCTGGAAAAAATGTAAAACTTACCATATATAGTACCTATGCACCGCTTGTTCATGTTGGTGCTCTTGATAATGTTGCAAAATCACTTAAACTAAAGCCATTATTAATTGCTGCAGAGCCGTTTGCAGTTGCCAGATCAGTAGTTGGGGCGAGGGATGAAAGTTTTGAAGCAATCATTATTGATATTGGTGGAGGAACAACTGATATAGCAATTGTTAAAAAAGGTGGGGTTGTAGATACACACATGCTTGCTTTTGGTGGTCGTGTTTTTACTAAACGAATCGCCCAAGAAATGAATATTGATTATGATAAGGCAGAAAAATTTAAAATGGACTATACGGAAGGAACATTGGATAGAGCAACTGCAAATATTGTTAAAAAAGCAGTCTCAAAAGATATTAATCTTTGGATTACCGGAGTTGAACTTGCCCTAAAAGAATTTGGAGGAGTGAAAGTTTTTCCTTCAAGTATTTTACTTTGTGGTGGAGGAAGCCTTCTTCCCGAAATAAAAGATGCCCTTATTCAGCATCCTTGGACAGATATTCTTCCTTTCAATAGAGTCCCAAAAGTTGTTTTCTTAAAACCTGAAAATATTGATAGTGTCGTTGATGAAAAGAACCTTGCTCAGGGAATAGAAATGGTAACTCCATTATCTCTTGCCAGACTTGTGCTTGATTTGAAAAATAACCTTGAACTAGTTAAAGGAACTTGATATGGAAAATACAAAGATATTTATAGATATAGATGATGAGATAACATTTGTAGCGGAACGTGTTCTTGCTACAAAAACTCCTTATGTTATCCTTGTAATTCCTGAAAGAGCTACGATTCTTTCAAGTTTAGCAAGTTTAAAACTTTTATCTTATGTGGTTGGCAAAAGTGGTAAGCAGGTTGTCGTTGTTACAATGGATGAGGTTGGTAAAGTTCTTGCTGAAAGGGCAGGATTTTTAACACGAAATAGAGTTGGTGAAGTAGAAACAACAATATGGGATTCAATTGAGGGAGCAAAAGATGAACAAAAAATTGAGGAGGTAGTACCAGAAGCAAAAAAAAGTGAAGTTGTGACTGAACAGGAAGCAATTCCTGTTGTGGATAAAGAAGAGGATATAGTTGAGCCAGAAATTTTAAAAGAAGAGGAGCAGAACCAGCCATCTATTATTGCTGTACAGCCAATAATCCAGGAAAAAGAAATTGAAAGACCTGTTGAAGTATTACCGAAAGAAGAAATAATCGAAGAAAAACCGTTAGAAGAACCAGAACAATCTGTTCTTGATATAGAAGAGATCCCTCTTGTTGAGACTAAAGAAGTTCCTGCCGTTGAGCCTAAAATCACAAATTCTAAACCCAAATATGTAGAATCTGTTAAAATAGTAAAGCTGGATGGTTTTGAATTGATTGTAGGGGGAGACGCAGCTGTTATCAGAAAATCGAGAGAAATTGAACGAAAAGTTATTACTAAAAAAGCTGACACTATTTCTTCTTTGCGTTTGTCATCTGAAAGATATTATGAAGAAGGAATCGTAGGAAAAGATATTGAAGCAAATATAGCAAAAAAAAAAATAACAAATAAATCCATTTTACAAATTATGCAAACGGTAGATACTATAAAAAAGAATACCTCTGGACGTTTTAAAAAGTGGATGGTTATTCCTATTGCTATTCTTTTGTTATTACTCATAATCTTTTCCTTTGTTATAATGCCTTCTGCGCAAGTAGCAATAACAGTAAAAGCACAACCGTTAACTGATTCTTCCGATGTGCTAGCTAACGTGAATACATCCCAGGTTGATCCAAATGCAAAAACAATCCCTGCATATTATATAGATGTAAATGAAAGCTCATCTTCATCAGCAAATACAACAGGAGCAAAAGTTATTGGGAATAAGGCGACGGGAAATGTAACTTTCTATAGTGTGAGTAAAACTTCATTTACAATTCCTAAAGGAACAGTTTTTGTGACAAATGATCAAAATGCATTAAGCTATACACTCGATAATGATGTAGCAATAAACGGAACGCCTGCTGCAGTTGTAACACAAACAGGAGGCTTGACAGCATCTGATATCGGAACAAAATATAACATTGCAGCTAATACACCATTTACGATTCAATTAAGTAATGTTCCGGCAGGAATTACTGCTGCTTCAGGAAGTGCTTTTACGGGTGGAACTTCTCAAAATGCACAAGTGGTCGCGCAAACTGACCAAGATCATTTGCTTGCCGGTCTTGAGCAGCAACTATACCAAAAAGGACAGGATGAATTACAGGCAAAACTAACTAGCGATATGATAGTTGCAAAGGACACTCAAAAAAATGAGGATGTAACAAAATCTTTCGATAGTAATGTCGGGGATAAATCGAATATTTTGAACCTTTCATTAACAACCAAAACAAGTGTCATCGTTTACAAGCTTTCCGATCTTACAACGTATGAGAACAAAGTTATAGCGCAAAGTTTGAACAAAAATGATACAATTAGTAACTTGTCAGTATCGCAAACATATAAAGGATATGATACAACAGCACAAAACTTGAAAATTAAAATTGATGCAAAAGCACTTGCTACTCCCGTATTAGATAAGGCTACAATAACGAAAAATATTACTAGAACATTGCAAGGTAATGCAGCATCATATATTAAGAAAGTAAATGGCGTAGTTGACGTCTCTATAAAAGTGTCTCCGTTCTGGTATGACATTTTTAAAATGATGCCTCTTCGTCAAAATAACATTACCATAGTGGTAAAAACACAATAATCATGGGAAGAAAGAAAAAGAAAAAAAAGATCACAATCAAAAGTGAAGAGACAACTACTATCTTTGGAGTCTTGGCCTTAGTTGCTGCTGGATTAGTTCTCTCAAGCATCTTTGTTACAAATCACTACTTACTTAAGTTACATATCTTTTTTGGAGGAGGATCAGTATTTGCAGCTGTATTACTTCTCATTTTTGCTCTGAGGATGTTTGGGAATAAATTCAGATTCAATAAAGGCAAAGTACTGATTAGTCTTTGTGTATTTTTGATGGCTTCTCTTGGTTTTATTCAACTTTTTTCGTATAACAACCAAGCTGATGATGTATCATTACTAAATGGTGGAGGAACTTTAGGATATTGGGTCTCAAATACGGCAAATAATATTTTGGGTACAAGTCTTGCAGAAATTGTTTTGGCAATTATTGCACTTATCTCCTTTATTTTAGGATTATCTATTCCAATAACAAAAATATTTCGACTTGTTCGCGCTTTTACTAATGCGGTTACGCACTTATTTAGTAATAAGATCTATCCTTTCTGTTCATCACTAACAAAACATGGATATGAATCATATCAAGCAAGAAAAAAACAAAAGAAACCTCAACAGTCAGAAAAACAACAGAAAACCCCTATGCCAGCTGCCTCAGTATCACATGATACTCCTATGATGGTAGGCGACCTTTCAGGACGGAATGTCATTCCATCCCCTGAACCAAGAACTGATGTCCCTGTCGTTACTACAGCGGCGCAAATGGCTGAACATAAGGCTGTCGTATCTGAAGAGCAATTTGCTCACTGGCAATACCCTCCTCTTGATCTATTGAATAAACCAAAGCCATATGTGGCACATGATGAAAATGTAAAAAAGAATTCCGATATCATTGAAAAGACATTAGAAAGCTTCGGTATCCTTGCTAAGGTGGCTGATGTAAAAATAGGGCCAGTGGTAACACAATATGCCCTCCAAATTACAATGGGGACCAAAGTTGCAAAGATTAATAATTTAAGTAAAGATCTTGCCCTAGCATTAGCTGCTCCATCAGGTATGGTTCGTGTTGAAGCTCCGATACCAGGAACTTCTTTAGTAGGGATAGAAATGCCAAATTCACATCCAAGAACCGTATCACTTAGAGAAATAATGGAATCACCCGACATGATGGGTAGTGGAATGAAGCTACCAATAGCATTGGGAAGAGATGTTTCCGGAAGCGTAATGATAAAAGACCTCCAAAAGATGCCTCATTTACTCATCGCCGGTTCTACCGGATCAGGTAAATCAGTGACCGTAAACTCATTTATCATAAGCCTTTTATTCAAACATTCACCGAATGAACTGAAGTTAATTATGGTAGATCCAAAGCAAGTTGAATTGTCACAATATAATGGAATTCCGCACTTGTTAGTTCCCGTCATAACAGATATGGAAAAAGTTGTAAATGCATTGAAATGGGCATTAGTAGAAATGGATAGCAGGTATAAACGATTTAAAGAGGTGCAAGTTCGAAATATTGAAGGATATAACCAGCGACCAGATGTAGAACAATTGCCGTATATCGTCATTATTATTGATGAAATGGCGGATCTGATGATGGTACAAGGTGTAGAAGTAGAAAGTTGTATTGTCCGTCTTGCTCAAATGGCACGAGCTGTTGGAATCCATTTGGTTCTCGCAACGCAACGTCCATCTGTCAATGTTATTACTGGGCTTATCAAGGCAAATATCCCTGCCCGTATTGGTATGAGTGTCGTTTCAGTTATTGACTCACGAGTAATTCTTGATACTACAGGAGCTGAAACTTTGCTTGGGAAAGGAGATATGCTTTTTAAACTTCCTGATTCTATTCGTCCGGTACGTGTTCAAGGCGTATGGACGAGTGATGAAGAAATTGAAAGAGTCCTACTTTTCATTAAAGAACAATCCCCTGAAGTCGAATATTCTGAAGAAATTACACAATTTCAAGAAGGAGAAAAGAAGAGCATGGTTGGGCATGGTTGGGAAGATGCAATGTTTCCTGATGCGGTGCATGTCGTTGTAAATGCAGGAAGAGGATCAGCTTCAATACTACAATCAAAACTTCGAATTGGTTATGCTCGTGCTGCGAGACTTATCGAAGAATTAGAGGTACGTGGAGTGGTAGGACGTCAAGATGGAAGTAAACCAAGAGATGTATTAATTACCGATGCTGACGTTTTCTTAGGTCAGCAGCAACAAATGAATGATGAAAACAGTAGGTGAAACATTACGAACTGCCCGAGAAAAAAATAACTATGACCTCCATTATATTTCCGATACACTTAAAATACGGGAAAAATATCTTGAGGCACTTGAAGTAGGAGATTATTCACTTTTTCCTTCTCCAATATATATTAAAGGATTTTTAAAAAATTACGCTAAATTTCTTCATCTTGATGAAAATGAATTGCTTGCTTTATACAGGAGAGAATATACTGATCCTGTAGCGAAAGATCCTTACTGGGAGCGATCACGTCCGGTAGTAAAAACGATTAAATTTGCATTAAAACCAAGCCATCTTGTTACTGCCTTTACGATAATATTTGTCCTTTTTATTGTTGGATATCTATTTTATGAATTTCGGCTTTTTTCAACACCTCCAGCTTTACAGATAAGTACTCCAAGTGAAAATGAAATCGTGAATACAAATAGTATTACTGTAATTGGTACTACTGATCCAGCAAATAAAGTATATATTAATGGTGCACAAGTTCCATATATTAGTACAACGGGTGATTTCTCATTAACTGTAAATCTCCATGATAATATTAATGAATTGACAATAACCTCAACAAACAATTTGAACAGGACTACAACTATTAAGCGTGATGTCATATTCGTGAATAAGGCATTAAGCGTTTCTCAAACCACAACTCCAACTCCATCTTCCTTGTCTCTTTCTGCTCGATTGGTCATATCCGGTGATAATACATGGATCCATGTGAACGCAGATAATAAAGTGATAATTAATGGGGAAGTATTAACCCCCGGAACAATTAAAACGTTCTCAGCACTGCAAACTATTGTAATTCAGACAGGTCGGCCAAGTGACACAAAATTCTCTGTTAATGGGCAAACAATTGATCTGTCTGGAGATGGAACCCAAGTAGTCGTGACAAAAAAAATATCATTTGATGCTACTGGAAATTTAAAAATTGAAAATATCCCTTAATATGAAAATATCGTTCTTTATGCCATTGCATGATAAAGGAATTCGAATTTATTCAGACCATCTAATTGCAGCAATGGAAAAAGATACTGAAATTCAAGTGCATCGTGTAGGTTTGGAAAAAATCTTTCGCATAAATTTTCATCCTTTTCGTTATTTCTTTGCACTTGGTTTATACAAGAAGCTTGGAAAAGAGATGAATGTGGGTGATATTGCGCATATACAGCATGATTATTCTCTCTTTTGTTTGTGGAATAATCCCTTTGAAAATATGTACCGCCATTTTAGAAAGCAAATCCATATTCCAACGGTATTAACCGCCCATGAAATTGTGCATAGGACAATTAGAGATGAGAAAAATATTGTTTTAAAGCTGAAATATATGCTTAAACGACTCTATTACATTCTTTTCCAAAAATACATGCGATATATCGAAGTAGGGATGTTTGAAGAATGTGATGCAGTTATCGTTCATACAAGAAAGTCTTTCCAAACATTGGTAGAGCGTGGGGTAAATGCTTCAAGGATCCATGTTATTCCTCATGGTATAGCGAATGTAGAAAAAAGTACATTAACGAAAGAGCAGGCAAAGGAAAAATTTAAAGTTTCCGGCAAATATGTACTGACAACATTTGGCCTAATACATGAACGGAAAGGTCAGGATATTGTAATAGATGTTCTTAAAGAGCTGGATGAGGATTGTGTCTATCTCGTTGCTGGAACAATTGAAAAAAGAAAAGTTTTTAAAAAATATTTTGCTTTTCTCCAAGATAGGGTAAAAGAATTGGGATTGGATGATAGAGTTATTTTTACAGATTTTATCAATGACAATGACGTAAAAGACCTTATGATGGCTACAGATATTATCATTTATCCTGCCAGAGAAATTACTGCTTCCGGTTCTATTAGTGATGCTATTGCTTATGGAAAAGCAATTATCGCATCTGATCTTGAATTTGTCAGGGAAATAAATGAGAGGATTAAGTGTATAGCAACTTACTCACATGATGATACAAACTCCATGGTAAATATGATAAAATCTATGAGACAAAATGAAGATCAAAGAATTGGACTCGAGGATAAAGCAAACAAATATGCGGCTTTATATGGATATGAATATAGTGCAAAAAAAACTATTGAAGTATATAAAATTGTGCAGAGTGTAAGGCATAATTAACTGAAGTATATAAAATTTTAATCTGGCGTTATACTACTCTTATCATTATTTTTATTTATGTCAAGATCTTTATCCATATTTTTCCCTGCCTTGAACGAAGGAAGGAATATTGAAAAAACGATAAAAAAGGCTGAAGCATTTTTAGAAAAGAAAAAATTTGATTATGAAATAATCGTTGTGAATGATAGTTTCACTACTGATGATACTTCTGCACGTGTAAAAAAACTATCGAATAAAAATCCAAGAGTAATATTTATACAAAATAGAGGACACGGCTATGGCTCAGGGTTGAAAAAGGGATTCGCTTCTTCTACAAAAGAATTAATCTTTTTTACCGATGCTGATTTACAGTTTGATATTAATGATCTGGATAAGCTTTTAAAACATATTGATACTTATGATTATGTAATAGGGTATAGGAGAAGGCGCTCTGATCCTTTTATACGAAATTTTAATGCAAAAGCGTATGGCTTGTTAGTCAGGTTGCTTTTAGGTGTACATGTTAAAGATGTAGATTGTGCTTTCAAATTATTTCATGCATCTGATATCAAATCCATAAAGATGAAATCTACTGGAGCCCTTATCAGTGCTGAAATTCTGTATAAGCTGCAACAGAAGAAATATACTTTTACCGAAGTCCCTGTTCGTCATTTTGAGCGAAAATATGGGAAGCCAACAGGAGCCAATATTCGTGTTATACTAAATATGTTTATTGAGCTATTTCGGCTTAAATTTAATCTTCAAAATTAGCATGTCAAAAGTTTTAATAAAATTTGGCGCTGTCGGGTTGATAAATACAGCTTTAGACTTTTCCATAGTGCAAATCCTTGCATTTGTATTTGATATTAAAAGTGGAATATTCCTATTGTTGGCAAATACGTTTTCTGCGTCAGTTGCAATGATAAATAGTTTTTTTTTGAATAAGAAGTGGACGTTTGAAGATAAAGAAGAAAGATATATAAAACAATTCCTTGTGTTTATTTTAGTAAATCTATTTTCAATTGTAATAAATGATACAATTGTTTTATCTTTAAGCAATTATGTACCACATTATGTGATTGTTTACCATCACTTTCTTCAAAGTTTGCTTTTCACTAAAGTTATAGCTATTGTCTTTACAATGATCTTTAATTTCTTCGCATATAAATTATTCGTATTTAAACCTGCTGTTGAAGCAAATATTACTTAAATAATTATGGAAATTTTTTTAATCATTTGTACTATTGTTTTATTAATCCTCATTGGATACCTCATATTCTATATAGTTGAGCTATTAAAAGTAGTAAAAAGAATTGCCGAACATATAGAGCAGGTAACTGATAGGGTAGCATTTTTGCAATCAGCTCTATTTCGATCGAAAAATATTATAGAGAATATTGAGGGAATGGTAGATATGATAGAAAATATGGTACAAGTTGGAAAACATGTAAAGAAAACTTGGAAAAAGCATGAAGATGAAAAAGCTTAAACTTTCCAAATATCAAATCGCTTTTATTGCAGTTGTTATAATTTTCCTTTTATTAAAGATTCCTGCTATATGGGAGCCAGAGTGGTATATAGATGAAGGAATTTATTCTTCTATAGGAAATTTTATTCACCATGGAGCTTTACTATATAAAGATACATGGGATAATAAACCCCCATCAATTTATTTCTTGTTTTTCTTTTCACGAATCATTTGGGGATTTCATATTATTCCTCTTAAAATACTTATTGTAGTCCTTTCTATCTTATCTTTTATCCTTTTTTATCGATTACTTCGAAAGTGGTTTGTCGGATATACTGGCTTTTTCTATATACTTGCCTCATTATTATTTGTGAGGATAAACAATATAGAGGGAACAATTGTAAATGCAGAACTTTTTTTTACTTTTTTTACATTAGCTTCTCTCTATCTTCTTCAAAGATTTGATGAAGAAAAATCTAAAGCTAAATTTTTCTTTGCAGGTCTTAGCATGGGAATTGGGATAAGTTTTAAAATGACTGCATCATTTGATGCTGCGGCATTAATTTTTGTCCTCGGAATTTTTGGTTATGAATCATACCTGCAAACAAAGGAAAAATCCCAACTACTAAAGTATTTGTCTTCTATTTTAATGTTTATTCTTGGTTGTTTTCTGCCATTATTTCTCTATGCAATATATTTTTATCTTAATCATGGTCTCGATGACTTTATTCAAGGAACATTTTTATCCAATTCAGGGTATGTCTCCACGTATAATAATTCTATACTTGGTGTAAGTACAGTTTATCTAAACTCCATCTTTGCTATTATAAGTTCAATACTTATTATTTGGCTTTATTTAAAAAGGAAAGTTCCTTTCTTGCAGGACAAACAATCATTTTTTATCATGATGTGGCTTATTTTCGCATTATATGGAGTTTTTTTATCCGGCCGACCTTATACACATTATCTTATTCAACTTGAAGTTCCAGCATCAATTGTCATAGCATATATTATCTATAAACTAAGGACAAAAGGACTTATTGCTGTCATTATTATATATGCTCTTCTCAATGCCTATTTTATTCGAAATGTAACTACAGGAACAGTTATTGAGGCTCTTAGAGATAATGCAGTTTTATATATCCATTCATATCAATATGCTTTTGGGGTAATATCTGAAAAATCATATCTTAATAATTTCTATTTAGGGGAGAATAACCTAACAGCAAATGCTCCTCGTGAAGTAGCAAATTATACAAACGCACTAAGCGCATCTGGAGCAGACAAAATATATTTATGGGGAAATCTATCATGGGTTGATTCTTTTACTACCATGACGCCAATTTGCAAGTATATCAATAATTTCGATGTTCAGAATATTCCAAAAAAGCAAACTGAAATAATACATTGTTTAGATAAGAATTACCCGAAAGTAATTGTTGATGAAAATTCAATATATTCATTTCCTGATTTAAATACTTATGAACAATCACATTATAATCTTGCAAACACTCTTCTTAATGGAACGGTTAGAATTTATGTTCGAAAATAGTTTGACAGGTTATATATGAGGACATACAATAGATATATATCTTAATTATCTATCAATGAAAAGATTTTTCCATATTGAAACAGTCTATGCACATTGTGATATCCCATGCGGAATTTATGATGCAAGACCTTCTGAGATTGCTGCAGAGACAGTATTGAAAATGGTACAAAAGATCCAAGAAATTGCTGGAAGTGAAGAATATAAAGCGGGAGATCCTACTGCTACAAGCAATTTTATCAGATGTGTTTTAGTAAAAGAAGAACATGCCAGAAAATGCAAAGAAGAAATACTTATCTTATGGACTGACTTTTTTAAACCAGAAGATTTGGAAAAATATCCGGATCTACATAATAAAATCTGGAAAACTGCAAAAATGCTTTCTAAAGAAAAGCAGGAAGTAAATCTTGAAAATACAAAACAACTCGTTGCAGATGTCCGATCTATAGGAGAAATGGTAAAAAGTGTACAAGAAGCTCGAAGTAAAAAATAGATGATTATTCTAGGAATCTTTCGGGTTAGTGGAAATAGTATGAGACCAAATTTAAAGAATAATGATCTCATCCTGGTAAGTGCAATTCCCTACGTTTTCCACTCACCAAAAGAAGAGGATATCATATTGGCACTAGATCCAAGAGACAAAAGGAAAATAGTAAAACGGATAATTCATGTTTCTATTGATGCTTATATAATACAGGGTGATAATCCTGAAGAGAGTACAGACAGTCGTATATTTGGAACAATAACAAATGTATCTATTTTAGGAAAAGTTTTATGGAAGTTATAAGAAACATAAGTGAAGTTTTTTTGATTCTTGGATTATTGGGGGTTGCTGTAACAGCATTATCTTCAATATCAGTGACTTTTGTAAGTATGATTATTAAGAAAATTCGATCGCAAACATATATCCTTCCTTCATATCAAACAATGCAATCATTACTTGTCCTCTCCTTTATCTTCTTTGTCTGCATTGCAATAATTGGCTGTTTAGTTCTTGTCATCCTCCATTTATTACCTGCTTAAGCCAAAAAGCTCTGATGTATTCATTTCCATTTGACTCTGCAGATCCAGTAAAGAAATAGCTTTCAACTGAGCTATATACGAGTATATATTTGGTATAAGGGAAGGAGAGTTTTGCTTTCCTCTGAATGGAACAGGAGTAAGAAAAGGTGAATCTGTTTCAAGAAGAATATTCGTTATTGGAATATTGCGGGCAAGCATATTGATATGCTCACTATTTTTGAATGTAATAATACCATTAAATGATACATAAAACCCGAGAACTAGAATTTTTTCTATTATTCCTAAGTCTCCGTCAATACTATGTACAACTCCTTTTAAAGTTCGTTGCTTTTGCAAAATTGTATAGGTATCTTCTAATGCAAATCTTGTATGGATAATAACAGGAAGAGTATATTTCATTGCTAAATCAAGCTGGGATTGGAATAGATATTCCTGCTTTTTTTGTATTTGTTTATCATTTTGGCAGTCCTTATAATCAAGTCCGCATTCACCGATTGCAACTATATTTTTATTCCTTATCAATAATTCTTCAAGTTCATTTATCTGTACTTTAAGAGAATCCATATCTTTTTGTTTTGCTTCATCAGGATGTATTCCCACTGTTGGAAAAAGGAGAGTGGGGTATGTATGTGAAAGTCTTATAACTTCTTTTGATTCATCAATCGTTGTGCCAACATTAATGATTTTTTCAACCTTGGCATATATGATTTCTTGTACTAAAGCGGGAATATCGGTATAAAATGTACCAAAAATATGGGCATGAGTATCAATAAACATTATTTTGGAGCTAACATAAGTGCCTTTTCTTCAGGAATTACTTTTTCATCAATTTTTGCAAAAAGCAATCCGACAGATGTTAAGTTAGTTCCTACTTTCACTGGTGTATATTCCCATTTTTCCGCTTGCTGAAGATCTAATAACTTTTCAAGATTATGCGAAGTCTTTGGAAGATACGGATTTAACAACGTCCGAAGTGCAGAAATTATTTGTATTACATTAAAAAGTGTATTTGTCGATTCTTTGGGAGACACCCAAGGTTTTTGATTATCAAAATATTTGTTGCCAAATTTTGAAAGTTCCATTATGGCTGCCAATCCTTGCTGAAATCTTGCCTGTTCAAGAAAATCTGAAGTCTTTGCAAAAGAATCTTTAATTGCTTTTTCTACATCTTTATCAAGCTTCCCTTCAGGTACTTTTCCATCATAATACCTTTCAATAAAAGTTACTGTTCTGTTTACCAGGTTACCAAAATTTGCCACCAACTCGTTATTAATTGAATCCACAAAATTTTTCCATGAAAAATCTGTATCAGATGTTTCAGGCATAATTGAACTGATATAGTATCTTACCTGATCTGAACCGTATTTTTGAATAATATAATCAGCTTCAATATAGTTACCTGTACTTTTAGAAAATTTTTCACCTTCCAATGTAAGGTTCTCATTCGAAACTACATTATATGGTAAGTTCAATTCCAGATTATATCCCATTAACATTGCTGGCCAAATAATGGTATGGAATGGAATATTATCTTTTCCCATGAAATAATAATGGAAGGCACTTTTGTTATCTTTCCAAAATTCTTCCCAAGAGCCTCCCGTCAACTTTGCCCATTCAATAGATGCGGATAAATAGCCGATCACAGCCTCAAACCAAACATATAATACTTTGTTTTCATAACCTTTTACTGGCACAGGAATTCCATAATTCATGTCTCGGGTAATAGGTCGTGCTTTTAATCCTTCCTTTAACCAACTTAATGGAAATGATCGTACATTTGCCCTCCAATAATCTTTTGAAGAGATATAATCATATAGTTTTTGACTAAATTGCGGAAGATCGAGGAAATAATGCTCGGTTTCCTTTTCTACAGGAGGATTTTTACAGAATTTACATTTGGGATCCAGTAAATCTTTCGGATCTAATGTCCTTCCGCAGCTATCACATTGATCTCCTCTTGCTTTAGGATTTTTACAATACGGACATACACCTTCAACAAACCTGTCAGGCAAGAATCTGTTATCATGAGGGCAATATGCTTGCATCATTTTTTCTTTAAATACATACCCATTTTTTAAAAGGGTAAGAAAGATCTCCTGAGAAACCTCTTTATGATTTTGGGTTGACGTTTTTGTATACAAATCGAATGAAACATCAATAGATTTCAGTGTATCTGACATTCTTTTATGGAATCTTTCTGCGACTTCAATTGGAGCAACTCCTTCTTGTTCAGCTATAACAGCCGTTGGTGTCCCGTGCATATCGCTTCCTGAGACCATCAATACTTTATCACCATTGAGTCTATGGAAGCGTGCAAATATATCGGCCGCTATATATGCCCCAGCTAGGTGTCCTATATGCATTGGTCCGTTTACATACGGCCATGCTACTGCTACAAGTATCTTTTTTTCCATATCAATTTGCCAATAATCTGCATTATACGAGCAAATTTAATCTTGTGCAACCTTCTTAGGATGGAGGAAAATTAAACAAGCAATAAGAAAAAGGAAAATCGTAATAAACAGATTTACACTAATTTGTTTGTGAATCCTGACGTTTAAAAGTATTGTTACAATAAGACTAAAGCTGAAACTGTAAAATATCGGGAAACGCCTACGGAAAAAAATTAGGATAATATCAGAAGCGATAAATGTAATACAAAAAAACAAGAAAGAAAAAAGATAAATCATATTATTATTTAATGAAGAACCTGAGAGTGGAGAAGAGATGAACATTATCCCCATTTCAAAAAGGATGAGGATACAAAATAGTATGGTTAATATAATCCGCTTAATGGAATGCTTCATAATTATCTAATACGGCCTGAACAAAAAGTTCAGCAACGGGTATATTGGTTACTGATGTAAATCCTTTAAATTGAGGAGCATTGTTTACCTCAAGCACATATGGTACATCTTCATGTACCATGACATCAACTCCAGCAAAATCTACTTGCATTACTTGAGCAGCTTTTATGGCAATTTCTTCAAGCTGAGGAGTAAGTTTCGCTTCTTCAATTTTGCTACCTTGAGAGAAATTTGTTTTAAATGCGCCATCTACAGCAATTTTCTTCATTGCTCCTAATGCTTTTTCATACAATACAATAATTCTGTAATCCTCCCGATTGCCGATAAAATCTTGAACGAAAAAATTAATTCTATCAGATGTTTGCTTGACTACCTGCTCTATCTCTTCAAAGTTATTTGCCAAGAATACGTTATTCCCTTTACTGCCAGGAAATCCTTTAAGGATAAGAGGATAAGTGAATTCTTTTTCAATAAATGTACGGGTTTCATCTGTTTCTGATTCAAGTCGCCCAATAAAAAAAGTACGAGGAATTTGTATCCCATGCATACTCAATCGAACCATCTCATCCATCTTGGTATTGCGTTGTAATAGACATTGTAAATCTTGAATATATGCACCACTTTCGAGCGCAACTCGGGAAGCATAGATGGATTTTTGTGATCCTACTCTTCTGATAATAATATCAAATGTACGAATATCTCCGTGTAGAGTCATCGCATATGTCTTGTCTTTTTGCATAAAGATTTGTATTTCATCAGAAGTTATTGCATGGCAAATATGGCCATGCCGGGTGAATGAACTGACCATCTCGTCTGCTTCGATGGTATGTGGCGCACCAATGATGAGTATATTTAATTGCTTCATATCAATATACTAACATAAATTAGAATATGTGAGGACAAAATCAATCAAAGCTTTGGCTACATTCACACCTGTAGCATCTTCAAAACCTTTAAATTGGGGGTATAGGTTTACCTCTAGTACTTTATATTGCCCGTTTTCAATAATGAGATCAACCCCACAAAAATCCATACCAAGTACTTCAGCTGC
This sequence comes from Patescibacteria group bacterium, assembly GCA_025450075.1. GTDB lineage: Bacteria > Patescibacteriota > Dojkabacteria > JAKAPS01 > JAKAPS01 > JANWIC01. Next base: position 56,078 of record JANWIC010000009.1, read on the forward strand.
TTTTACGGATATATTTATAATCTCATCACTTAGAGGAAAGTTCTCAACACTTCCTCCCAGTGAGTAATTATTCCTGAAATCATTTTGTGGATGAATTCGTTTCATAGCTCCAAGAACCTTCTTTCCTATAACGATAATTCGAAGATCAAAATCAGATTGGACAAAAGGTTGAAGCAAGAGTCTTCCTCTTCCATACTCTGCAAGGAGTCTTTGGATATCTTCAAGATTATTGACTAGGTGTACGGCTAAACCCTGGCTCCCAAAAATTCTTTTTGCTACAAGAGGAAAGTGTACATCCAGCTTATCCAGTTGTTCCTGACCAAACTTTGTTCCAGGAATAGCTATTGTATTAATGATTGGGACGTGTGCGCTTGATAATGTTACATACTGATGGAGCTTCGTATTATACCCTGCATTTTGAATGAGATATCTCTCATTTAACACATACTTTCCAAGCCTTTGTTGTTCAAGAGCAATCATAAAAAGATATGGGGTCATCGAGCTAACTGTGACTCTTGGAATTATGATATCGTAATCTGCATAATCGAATCCCTCATAAGAATGGAGAGTAGTCTTCTGTTCAGAAATACGTGCATATATATCTTTGAAATAGAGGTTGTCCGGAGTAATTCCCCGAAGTTGAAGTTCTTCGTTTAATCGCCTGACTTGATAACCATTTCCGGTACTTGAAAGGAGTGCAATTTTCATATAGTAAAGATAAATTATTTTCTTGATGGATCAATAATGAAATGATGGAGATCTTTTGCTCCAATAATACCCGGGTATTTTAAGAGAGTTCGATCAACAACGGTGAATTTAGTTTTAAGATGAAATCCTTCAATTACCATCTCTGCTTCAATTATTGGCCGGATGGTAATCCCATTGCCAGCTTTAATGATTGAAATGTCAGTAATATCAGGTGATTCATGTAAGATTGTCGGCTCATTAATGGCGCAAAATTCTTTAGCTTGTGTACGGGTAAGGTCGGTTGGAATTGAGTATGTGTTGAAATAGTCTATTGCTGTTCCAAATCCTAGCTTTCTTGCAAGTTCAGTGTCAATAGATGAAAAAGTTGCTCCCGTATCAACTTTTGCTGCCACTTCCTGTATTTCAAGAGATTTTCCTTTAATCAAGACAGAAGTATGCAATCCAATGATTTTTTTCCCAATAAGAGTCTCGACTTCTTCTTCAACTTCTCCCCCAAAAAGCTCTTTCCCAAGCCTGATACCACGTTTAATGCTTTTTACTTTTAATCTTCTGACTCTTTTTAATCTTTCTACTAATCCATCATTATTCGCTATTTGGATTGCAAGTCCGGGACGTGCATTAACTTCAAGCATTACAGGTCCTTTTTCTCGATCTATTGCAATATCTACTCCAATATATCCAAGGTCAGTTTGGGTCTGTGCCTTGATAGCCATTTCTAGAATTCTATCCCAAAATGGAATTGTAACCCCGCTGAGCCTCATTTTAGTATCAGGGTGTATTTCAATAACCTTATCATGTTGAATAGCAACCGTAGTAATTCCAGAAGCTATATCAATTCCTACTCCAACACCTCCTGCATGGAGGTTCGCTTTACCATTTGACTCACGTGTAGGGAGTCGCAATTCTGCCATGATGGGCACCTTATTATATACAATGAGCCTGATATCAGGTACACCTTTGTATAAAAAAGGTTTCAATTCCGGAATATTTTTTAACCTCTCTTCAAAGAATGCCCTATCAGGTGTATTGTTTAAAGAAAAATTCCCTTCCAAAATATTTCTAATATGAGCACTCAAATCTTCTTTCGAGTAAGTTTTCCCGTCAGCTTGAATCCATTCCCGTTTTTGATCTGGAGATTTTCGTTTTTTTTCTCCATATACCACAATAATGCCTTCTCCTCCAAATCCCTTATTTGGCTTTAATACAAAACTTGATGGCAATTTATTCCAATCAAATTGTTCTAACGCCTCTTTCGTTCGTATAACAGCATATGTTTTCGGTGTAGATATGTCGGTAGTTTGAAGAATTCGTTTAAATCGAAGTTTGCTGTCAGCAATCGCACGTGATTCCTTTGAGTTTTCGGGAAGGGTATAAAGCAGGTTTCGAGCATTTAACCCTAATATTGATTGTGTTGCTCTTAAATATTTAAACATACTCCTTACTTTTTTCTTTAATGACTGATCTAAACCTAATTATTTCAGTAAGACGTAATCCTTTCCATTGTCCCATGAGCAAATCAACAACAAGAGCCAGAATGATTACTTCAGGATATTGCATCAGCAAATTACGGAAAATATGTGAAGTTATGATAAGAAAGATTATTGCAGCAGTCACGATTGTTTCCAGATAAAGTTTACGGGCTGCCTTAAATCCATTTTTTACTTGAGCTGTTAAATAAATATCACTAAGGGTGATAAAAAGAATGACAGACATAGCCATCATATTTGCTTGTCCAACATCAGGAAGAGAAATGGTGAATGGCAGAATAAGCAAAAAAATAATACATATAAGTGTTACTAAGATTGCCATTCTAGGTAAATAATGGATACGAAGTTGTCGTGTTAAAAATCGTAGGATAATAGCTGAAAGGAATATCAGAAGTGATAAAAGAAAGCCTGGAATCAAACCAGTTCCTAAGAAAGCATAAGTTGCTATTACTGGTGCATAAGCTCCAAACATTTTTATTCCGATTACCTGACGTGAAAACGCAACAAACATCATTATTATAGGGAGCGATAACACATACATGACCAGCTGTTCGGAAATCTTACCATGAGCAGTAAGGAAGATAAAGAAGTTTGACATAGTCCGGTTTTTATATAAGCGCCTCCTTATAGCATAAATGCGCAAAAGAAGCAAGATAACGTGCCTATTATAGGCGTTTTACTGGGGATTTTCTATATAACAGTATAGTTAATTGATATAGTCTTTAAGGGCTTTTTCTACGTCCTTACTCTTTAATCTTTTCAGTGCTTTAGATTCAATTTGTCGGATACGTTCTCTCGTGACATTGAATTCATGTCCAACTTCTTCAAGAGTACGAGCAATTCCATCCTTCAGCCCGAATCTGAGTTCTAACACTCTTCGTTCTCTGTCGTTAAGTTTGTCAAGAATTTCTTCAACCTGGCTTTTCAGGAATGCATAGTTTGCCTGTTCCATTGGGGACATGCTTTCTTCATCTGCAATTATATCTCCTAGGTTGCTATTACTATCTTCACCGATACGTGCCTCAAGGGATGTTGGAACTTGGGAAATCTTTAAAATTTCATAGACTTTTTCTTCAGGAACCTGCATATATTTTGCAATTTCACTTGTACTGGGTTTTCTCTCCAGTTTAATGGAAAGCTCGTTCACTGCCCGTGATAGTTGATTAATTGTTTCAATCATATGTACAGGAACTCGTATAGTTCGAGCCTGGTCAGCAATTGCTCTTGTTATAGCCTGTCTAATCCACCAGGTTGCATAAGTAGAAAATTTATATCCTTTTTTGTAGTCGAATTTCTCAACAGCACGCATTAACCCAAGATTTCCTTCTTGAATAAGGTCAAGAAGATCAAGTCCTCTTCTTGAGTATTTCTTTGCGATACTCACAACAAGTCTAAGGTTAGCAGTAGTTAAGTGTGCGGCTGATTCTTTATCTCCTTTTTCAATACGTTTTGCAAGAATAATTTCTTCTTCAGCTGTCAATAATGGAATTCTGCCAATCTCATGGAGATAAGCACGAATTGGGTCAGTTGCGATATTTGCCTGGATACTTTTAAGGATTTTAATCTTTTTTTCAAGGGTCATTCCTTCATTATCACTGTTTTTACCGGTTTTCGGTCGTGCAGCTTCATCTTCTTCAGATAATCCTATGACTTCAATTTCTTGGTCATAAAGCCGAGACAAAAGCTCATCAACTTCGACAATATATTCTTCTATCTCAGGAAATGCTTTATATATCTCTTCTTGAGTCAGAAAACCCTTTCGTATAGCTTCTTGAGCCAGTGCATTAATCTTGTCTTCATCTCTCTTTTTGATTTTGTAAGTTGATTGCATAATGGGGATTTTTCTGATAATGTTAGTATGTATTATATACAAAAAAACCCAATCTGTCCATGTATTTTGCCAAGTCTAGAAAAGCCCTGCTCCTATCTCTACAGAAAATACGCCATCAGCGAGCCTTCCTCATCATGGCATTTTGTCTTTCTATTTTTGGTTCAAGCTACCAGGGATATGAGTTTTTCAGGCTACATATGCTATCAGCAATTTTATCCTTATCTATACAGGCAAAGATTGCCTTCGTAATCTGGGAAATTGTTTCCTGGCTAGTATCCTTTATCCTAGGCGCAATAGTGATCCCTTCCTTTATCCTTATGGTTTATCAGCAGGATGTTGAACATACCTCTATTAATTTCCATGAAATTTTTAGAAAATCCAAAGATATATCATATCGCTTTATTGTTCTTCTATTTTCATATTATAACATCATATTTATCATCGCTGGAGGAGGTTTGTTGGTCGCAGTACTTGCAACAATTAATAATATCTATTATGGAAAAGACATAATTACTGTTTATGACTTAACAAGCAATATGCCAATAACTCTTACCTTTATCTCATTAGGAGTTATTGCAGCATCAGTGATTTCCTTACTGTTTAATCTTATATCACAAATTATTGTACTTGAATCAAAGGAAGTTGTGGAATCAATCATCCAGGGATTTAAGTTTTTCAATAATAACTTGGCATATATCCTTTCTGCATGGGTGCTTTTAAACCTTGCTTGCTTAATACCTTTATGTGTTCTTAGTGTCCTTCTCCATATCATCACCCTTCTGGCATTCCATTCAACGTTTTTTGCTACATTTGGTCTTTATCTAGGGTTGATTTCTTTCTTAGTAATATATACATTTGTTATTGCTCTTTCTAATATTTATTGGACAGAAATATACCTGAATATTAAGGGAAAGATCAGTTTATATACCCCGTAGGATCTACAATCATATATTTCCCATCAACTTTTTTATATATTTGATAATGGACATGCGCACCTGTAATACAAACACCCAATTCACCTGATTCTCCCATTGTGGCGACATTTTCACCATAACTGACATGTGATTGATTTGGAACTAAAAAGGATGCAATGTGCCCAAGATAGACGATAAACTGAGGATTAATAATAATTATGGCATTTCCTGAACATTGTTCTGAATAATGGTAAGCAATTCCTGAAATGGTGCTATGTAATATGACAGGATTTTTATATGGTGGAGCAGGTATTAAATCTATTCCTGTATGCTCTTTGTGAAATATTTTTACATACGAAGGATCATGATATCCTGCTGTTATAATAAATGCTCCAGGAAGAGGCACCCCATTAGGGATAAACTGAGAAGTAGTCGAAAAAGATTTTGGTTGAGAAGAAGGAAGTGAAATAATGAAAAGTATTGCAAAACATGTTATAAGACTTGCAATCTTTTTCATCTTTAAGTCGTAAGGGTGCCGGATATTGCATAGATACTGTAACGTTCGACAATTTCAATAGTCATATGACCATTAATTGGAAAGGACACATTAGTCACACCGTTTAGATTGGTTGGAGGTATAGGAATATCTCTGTTGTTTGCATGTATTATTCCAGTGGCATTTGACAATGGATTTCCTGAATTATCAAAAAGCGAAATGGTTAAGTTTAATACATCATTTGAGATATTGGCTTTCATTCCCATATTAATATCATATGGATGTTGAGGAGCTATTGAGGAGTTTAGGGCAGCTGAGGCGGTATTGAGGAAAATGGAAGGCACTGGCTTCCATGAGAGGTAATACTGGTGAGGAGTAGGTATAGGTGTTGAAGTAGGAAGCAGCACATGATAATGCTGTATGAAAAGAAAGCTTACCTCATTTGCGGCAGAAACCACTTCATGATTAGGAAGAGAAATATGGCTTAATCCAAGGGTAAGAGTAGGTAAAGCAAGTAATAAGCTAAATCCACGTAATCTATTCGGTTTATAATCTGATTTAGAAAACATGATTAAACATTCCCTTTAATAAATTAATAAGCTTAAGAATATGGTCCAATATATTGGCGAATGATGCTTCTGATACTGGGGGATTATTCCTTTGGGCAACCATTGTTTCAAAAAGTGTAGGTTTTGGTTTGGTGGATGAAGGAGAAGCAATACCCGTACTATCAGTTGGGAATGGAGGATGGAGGATAGTAAGGGCACTAGGTATTATTGCTATAGTTGAATTGCCGTTTTCAATCTGAATGGGAAAAGTGCCAGAACCAATTCGAGGAAAAGTTGCTTGTATAGATCCACAATAATAAATAGGGCATGATGAGTCCAGTTTTGCTTGTTCAACCTGGCCTTGGACTTCAATATATAAGTCATCTTGATTGTACTCTCGAAAATTAATTGCATCATTTGTACTTGAAAAAGTGAGTGTTATAGCATCATTTTCATCTTTGTTTACTGAATAAATAAGATCCTTTACAACTGGAGATAAGAGGATATGTGTTGTCACTTCTGAGAAGTTCTCAGCATATCCTTGTCCATCATTATCATCAAATATCGCTAGATCAGTATCTGGATTATATGAGGTTGTTGTGCTCATCGGCTGGTATGCAAAAATATAATATGAATTTGCAGGAAGATCTGAAAAGGTTGCAATATACTTTTTAAAATGGTCGCTGTAAATTGCCTCAACGGTTTGAGTAGGTTGTTTATCAGCAGAGTAGGGCATTGAATAGATGCTTGCCCAAACGGGAGAAGTATTTGGTGTAAAGAAATAAAAGCTTGCTGTTTGTTGTGCAGCAACTTCTTGAGTTGAGACAAGAAATACCACAACAACGAAAATGAGTAAAGTACTCAATTTCATAAAATTATACAATTAGGGGGAAATGTAGCTTCAGGCAGCTTCACTATCTTCGATTCCAAACTGGAGTATAATCAATGCTTAGGTCTATGTCAAAATACCCTCAAAATATATTTATACATCAATGTAAAAAGTATTAACCGCCTTCGACAATAGCTATGGGATAGATATTTATTGCATAACAACGATATTTTTGATATACTCCCTACGTATTATTACATTCACTCATGGCAAATATAAAAGCAGCAAAGAAAGATATTCGAAAGACACAAAGAAGAACTATTCGAAATAAGAAGCTATATGCTGAACTTGATAAAGCAGTAAAGCATGTTCGAAGCAAAAAAGATGGTGCATTAAATGAAGTATACTCAATTCTTGATAAAATGGTCGGTCGCGGTGTTATTAAGAAAAATGCTGCTGCACGAAAGAAATCAAGAATCACTTCAAAGACAAACAATGTCTAAATCGTTAATACGGCTTGTTGATGAAGCAATTTTGCCGGCGTTTCTAATCATCGGGTTAAAAGCAATTGCAATTGCTGGGGTTAATAATATTCTCTCCTTATCGTACTATTATCAAAACTTTGGAAAGATCTATTATCCGAAGCCATTTGATGCTCTTCTCGTAAACACCTATTCAGACTTCTTCGTCTTCTTCCTATTCTTTTTATGTATTGCAGTTATTTTAATCAAACTATTGTATTTTAGTGACAATAAGACAAATCCTTCAATTATTCTCAAACTGGCAAAAGCAAATAAAATGCATTTTATACAAACTTCTCTTGAAATTTACCATATACTTTTTGTATGGATGGTATTTTTTACCGGGATTGTAGTATACATCCTCATTCGTGTCATTTATTTTATTGATTATCCCCTCATTATTCTTCCTATTGCAGTTATTTACATGACTGTTATCTGGGTAATTATCAAAGAAGTAGAGAGAGATATCATCAAGCGATTAGAATTTGGTAAGCAAAACCTCGTTTAATCAATTCAAATTGACTTCTATTTGTATACGAATTAATATCAAAACAATATAATTAGTTACTACAATGACAGAAGAAAATCCAGGAGGTTCAGAGATCTCACAAGAAATGCGTAATGTATTAAGAGCGGTAGGGGTGGCTGATCCTTGGGCATTTGCTACAAGATACGAAAAACTCTCTCCCCTTGAACAAGAAATGGGTATAAGTATTAATCCTGAGCTTTTTGACAGTAATACAGATAAAGCATTTCAATTTGATGTATGGACACGAAGCGGGGTTCAATTTAGAGCAATTTTTGGACATTCTCGATTAGCTGTAAATCAAAATAAAACCCCTTCTTTACAAGAGTATATCATTGGTGCGGTCGCAACTATCGGAAATAATGGACAGTTTGAAGTGGGATCTTCAAGTTTATTTGTATTAAACTTAAAGTCAAGAACTCCATACAAGGACATGCTAAAAATGTATCCTGCAGCGTGTAAGAAGCTTGCTGCACTTGCAGGTATTGAAACTCCACGAAATTCTAGTGGATTAAAAATGTTATTCGAAATACTGGGAGCTGAGTTTCATAGGATATGAATTCCTTAGAACATAATGTTAGAAATTCAACTGTAAAGATATCATAAATAATTGTATAGTAAGGTATATTATTTAATACTTATGAGAGTTACTTCTCCAGATGCTTCGAGTACATCCCCTGAAACTATTGATTTTGAAAGTTTATTACAGCAAGCAATACAGGATCCTGAAGGCTTTATTGCTCAAGGTGGATTTATTTTTACTGATAATTCTACAACAATAATTGCAGTAAGAAGCAATGCGGGAGAAACGGAGGAGGTATCCGGTATCATATCAAGGAGAGAACATGATACAGAGTTACATGAAGTCTTTCAGATCGAAAAAGGAAAGATACTTTTCTTTATGGAGAATTATCCCAATGCCTATCGTTTACTTATATTAATGGCTTATGAAGGTGTAGGTAGAAAAGTACATTTCTCTCGTGATGATCACATTCCACCTCTTGGATATCTTGTAATAGAAGTTTTAGATGATATAAAACTATTTGAAGGCTAAAGATATACTTATTTCATGTGTTTGTTGACATAAGTATTGCTACCGGATAGTATGTGAATAATTATCTCATACATTTTTCTATGGATCCTATTCCAGATAACCCTCATATTGATTCCGTAGAACAAACAACTATAGGTGGAGGGCAATCTTTAGCTGAAGTACTTTCTTCTAAAATTGAAAGACATGATGGTGATTCTCTTAGATTGTTATTTAGTGGACTATTACACCAACTTCGATCCGATGAACTTCCTCCCGAATATGGATTTGAAGATTTTGATGATGAATTTTTATTTTCAATAAGATATCTTGAAGGAAGCGGGAGAAGGCTATATATAGCGAATAGGATAAGGGTATTTGATAAGGACGGAGTTGCATCAGATAATGAAGAAGTTGATGTTATTGGAGTAGTGGGAAGTGTAAATAGTAGCGGTGATTTAAAAGAATTGCATAATTTTGAATTTCATGCATTTGGTCATGGAACAGGAGATTACATGGAATTGGTAAATCAATATCCTGAAGCATGTAGAGATATTATTGATTTGGTACTTGGAATAGAAGATGATTTAGAAGTATTCGCTATGGAATATCTCATTGCGAAAGCATTTACAGAAGCATTGGTATATACACCACATCCTCTACAACGTTTGACACAATTGATTTCATATGTGCCTGAAAGTTTACGGATTGGAAATCCTGATTTGTATTACTATATAGCGGAACATATATTTAAATCCATTTCCCCAGATTCATATATATTTGGAGATGAAGGCCATGGAATATACTTTCAAATAGAAGTAATTAAAGGGAGAAAGCCTTGCTTTCTAATACATATTATAAATGAAAATTATAACAATTTGGCCATAATTGTCATTCATGAAATGCAAGATGGAAATTTACCCATATACGAATTCAAAGGATTTATAGATATCAATGAAATTTTATTGAACGGCAACAATTTGAATGTTCCTCAAAAACAAATAAGATTTTTAATGAAATTAGCCGGAATACAATCAAGAAATAGAAGAAAACTTACAAAGCAAGATCTTTTGGATGCATTACAAAAGTTAAAGATACGAGTTGTTGGTCAAGAACCAGGAATTGTAACGAACTAAATTTTTTGAAATTTGACATATGTAGAGTTTAATCCTCTATTTACTTGTATTTTAGTGCGTTATTGTATAATATAGTAAGTAATAGCTGTAAGAATATGAAGATAATCACTGCCGTTTGTGAAGCATTATTACTAGTCGTACTATTTGCATTATTTACTGTTCCGTTTTTCTTCTTAAACAGCATGAGCGCCCATACAACAGGTAGTTCAGTTATTGCCCAGAATAATAGATAAATTAGATGTCGAACATCAGAAACTTTTGCATCATTGCCCATATTGATCATGGGAAGTCAACCCTAGCCGACAGGCTGCTTGAAATTACTAAAACTGTTGATAAAAGGAAAATGCATGATCAGTATATGGATACGCTTGAACTGGAACAGGAACGTGGAATCACAATTAAGTTGCAAACTGCAAGGATGCACTATACCCTCAACAATGAAGAATATATCCTTAATCTAATTGATACACCGGGACATGTAGATTTTGCCTACGAAGTATCTAGAAGCCTTGCTGCCTGCGAAGGAGCAATTTTGCTCGTGGATGCTACTCAAGGAATTGAAGCACAAACATTAAGCACAGTTATGCAGGCGATTGACCATAATCTTGAGATAATACCTGTGCTGAATAAAATTGATTTACCGAATGCAGAGGTGCCACTTCGCTTAAAAGAAATGAAAGATATTCTAGGATTTAAAGAAGAAGAAGTACTTTGCGCATCCGGAAAAACTGGAGAAGGAGTTGAAGCTATTATTGAAAAGATTATTGAAAAAATTCCAGCTCCAACAAAAGGAACTAATGATCATATCCGTGCTTTAGTATTCGATTCTTTTTATGATGAATTCAAAGGAGTAGTGTGTGTAGTGAAATTAACGGATAAAGGAATTACAGGACTTCCGAAACTCCAACTGTTAACCTCAAATACAACATTTTCACCATTAGAGATAGGGTATCTCACTCCATACCAAGTAGTAGCAAAAGAAATTCATGAAGGAGAGGTAGGATATATTGCCACAGGATTAAAAGATATCCATACAGTAGGAGTAGGAGACACGATTTCGGATAACGAATCTACTACACTTTTAGAAGGATATCGTAAAGTCAAACCTATGGTATATGCGGGTATTTATCCAATTGACGTCGATGATCAAAAAGAATTTAAAGAAGCCGTAGAAAAACTAAGCTTAAATGATGCAGCATTTAGTTATGAAAAGGAAAATAGTCCTGCTTTGGGATTCGGGTACAGATGCGGATTCTTGGGTTTGCTTCATATGGATATTATAAGGGAAAGACTGGAACGTGAATTCAATGCGGACATCCTAATGACTAGTCCAACAACAGAATATATCGTGAAGCGAAGAGGGAGTGATGATGAAGAAAAAATAATTACTACATCTGGTTTTATGGCAGAAGATGTTGAATATTTGAAAGAGCCGTGGGTGAGAATGGAAATATATACTCCCTCCCAATACATTGGCGATATTATGTCCTTATGTCATACAAAACGTGGGGAATATATTAATACCGAATATTTTGGTGATAAAGATTCAACACTCTCACGTGTCAGTATAGTATTTAATATCCCTCTTGCAGAGATTATTACGGACTTTTTTGATTCGCTGAAATCACAAACGCAAGGTTATGCTTCCATGGATTATGATTTTATCGGGTATCGAGAATCGGATATTGTAAAGTTAGATATTGCAGTTAATTACCAGATAATTGATCCTCTCTCTATTTTTATCCATGCATCTCTTGCAGAAGAAAAAGGAAGGATATTAGTCAAACAATTAAAAGATATTATTCCAAAGCATCAATTTAAAGTTCCGATTCAGGCAATGATAGGATCTAAAATTCTTGCCAGAGAAGATATTCCTGCATTAAAAAAAGATGTTACTGCAAAATTATACGGTGGAGATATCAGTAGAAGAAAGAAATTATGGGAAAAACAGAAGCGTGGGAAAAAGAGATTAAAAGCATTTGGTAAGGTAGAGATCCCTCAAGAAGCATTTTTAGTAGCAAGCCGTGTATAGCGTTTCTATTCTCGAGTTATTATTGGTATAATACAGATAATAGGGAAAAATGCATGGGGGAATTATTGAAAAACATCATTATTGAAACCCGCCCTCGTCAGTGGGTTAAAAATCTTACGATTTACGTCTTCTTGGTGTTCAGTCCGGATAGAGAACTTGTTTTATTACACCAATTCCTTATTGTTTCCTATTCTTTCATTGCTTTTACATTGTTGACATCAGGTGTATATATCATCAATGATTTAATTGATATTGAATCTGATAGAAAAAATCCTGAGAAGAAAAATCGGCCAATAGCATCGGGAAAAATTTCCAAAAACCTCGGAATTATACTTGCCATTATTTTTTTGCTTTTAAGTTTTATTCTCTCATGGATTATCGGTGAATACCTATTCATAATGTGTCTTTTCTACTTTATTCTCATGATATTATACTCTTTATGGCTGAAGAGATTGGTCATTATTGATGCATTAGTGATTGCGGGAGGATTTGTTGTTCGAGTTCTTGCAGGAGCTTTTATAATTAATGTTCCGAATCTTTACTCTTGGCTTATTATTGTGACCATATCAATAGCGCTTTTATTAGGATTTGGAAAAAGAAGATCAGAATTGACATTATTAGGATCAGACTCTAAATATCAGAGAAGTGTTTTAGAAGCATATCCAGTTGATCTGCTTAACTCATTAATATCTGCACTAGTATCATGTACTTTTCTTTCATATATTCTATTTACTTTTCAGACTGATCTTACAGGCAATTTTGGTTTAAGCGGTTTTATTAAACTTCCTTCTCCTCTTTATCGAACCAGTCATTTATTAAAATTAACTATACCAATTGTATTTTATGGTATAGCGCGATATTTATATATTATATATACTAAGAAGGATGGATCAACACCTGAAACTGTATTGTTTAAAGATAAGCCCTTGCTCTTCACCATTATATTATGGATCTTATCTACGGTAGTATTATTGTATGCATTTAAATAGTAAAAATATTTTATTGGTTGGGATAATTCTCACTTTCCTTGCAATAGTAGGAGGAAACGTATATGCGCAATCCATTTCATTAACCTCCCGATCTGATTGGAAAGCTGATGATAGTCTAATAAACAATATTCCATCATATACACAGGTAAAAACCATTGAAATTGAAGATATCACATCAAAAGATCCTACTTTAGCAACATCTACAAATGCTTATGTTCGCGGGTTATATTATTATCTAGGTGCAGAATATGGTTTAGATCTTCCTTTTACCTATCTAGTTGGTTGGGATGGAAATATTTATGAAGGAGCAAAAAGCGGTATTGGTGCAACGGTTCAAAAGACTGCAGATGGATCAGTCATCATTGGGTATCTTGATAATGGAGATGGTATAACTTCAAATGCAACAACTTCTTTTTCATATCTTCTTGCAAAACTTGCAAAACAAACAGGAGTCGGTCTTGATAATATTTCATCTGCCTCGTATATTTTTGACAATGGGGGTTTTATCCTCTCTGATACAAATCCTTCATGGGATGATCAAGTATCAACTTTAAAAACCGCATTAAAAGGGCAAGTGCCAGATAAGACAGGAAGTGTCAATGATGTAGTTGGAATAAAGAGTGTTGGGGTAGAACCATCAAAGGATGGAAATCTGAATGTAACAATTAAAGCTATCAATAAAGGTGATGCAACTATATATGGAAGGATTTATGCCGGTACTGATAAAGCATCTGGTATATCTATTCCGAATATATGGATAAGTAATCTGAGGTCGAATGCTGCTACCGTGAGTAATATACAAAATGGTGATACTTTTAGTGTTACCTTTGAGATTCTTGGAAAAGCAGCTAAAGGCCAATATTCACTTGATCTATATACCGATACCAGTAAAATTTCCGGAGGAACATTTGTTGTAACGTATGCGGATGCAAATTCATTTGCAGCAATTACAACTCCAATTGTTACACCAACTCCATCAGTAACAAATACACCTACTACAACTGGATTACAGGTTACGATTTCCAATACAGGGCTTGGATATTTAAATGTCCATGATTCACCATCAATTAGTGCTAAAATTATTGCTAAAGTAAATACTGGCGCAACATTTTCTGTTCAGAATACAGCAACAAATACCTCGGGGAAATGGTATCAAATATTATACGATGGAACAAATTCAGGTTGGATAAGTGCACAATATACTCATTAACTTCTACCTCTATACTGACCTATACTTAGAATATCCTTTGGTACTTTAAAGAAAATACCACTTAATGCTAGGAATATGATGTAAAGGATGAAAAGGATGATACATGCCATAATAAAGTGATAGACCTGTGTTAGATGAAAAAAATCAAATATTTTTCCTCCTAAAAAGAAGAATACGAGAAGAAAAACAATTGGAATGACGATGCTAAGGCATGTTCCTAAAGACTTGTTCTTGGAAGTGTTTAAAGTATTCAAATTTGGAACCATTGCATCATATGCTGTTTGTTGTTGAGGCGATGAGCTCATCTGTTCTTGAGGAATTTGATTTTGTTGTTGTGCTAAATTTGGTTCCATGTGAGTGTTTCTCCTTGTTTAATTTGTCCTGAAATAATTTTTTCAACAATAGGGTCTTCAATCTTTTCTTCTACAAGTCGTTTTAGAGGCCTTGCACCATAGGTATCTGATATTCCTTGTTTGGCAATTTGTTCAATAACGGAATCGGTTACCTCAAGAGTAATATGCTTTTCTTGCAGACGTGTTTGTAAATCTTTTATGAATAATTGTACAATTGATTTTCCAACTTCTGTCGTAAGCGGTTTAAAATGAATAATCTGATCGATTCTATTCAAAAATTCAGGTCTAAAGAACTGATGAAGATTATCTTCATCTTTTAAGTTTGAAGTCATAATAATTATGGTATTTTTGAAATCAACTGTTTTTCCTTGTCCGTCAGTTAATCTTCCATCATCTAGTACTTGCAAAAAGATATCAAATACTTTCGGATTTGCTTTCTCAACTTCATCAAGAAGGATTAAGGAATATGGTTTTTTCAATACTTTATTCGTAAGCTGACCTCCTTCTTCATATCCTACATAACCAGGAGGAGCACCGATAAGTCTGTCAACTGTATGACTGTCTGTATATTCAGACATATCAATACGGATCATTGCATTTTCGTCTTTATATATAACTTTTGCAAGAGCCTTTGCAAGTTGTGTTTTACCCGTTCCGGAAGGACCAATAAAAAGGAAGGATCCGATAGGACGTTTTGGGTCTTTCAATCCAGCTCTCGCTCTTTTTATCGTTCTTGCAACACCTTCAACAGCCTCATCCTGGCCAATAACCGTTTCTTTCAAATATGATTCAAGATTCTGCAGGTCAGTTGCTTCTGCATCTGTAATATCTGTCACAGGTATACCGGTTTTTTGTGCAAGAATTTTTTTAATATCATTTAAAGTAACTTCTGTTGCATTATCAATACGAGCTTGAGATATCGCTTCATCGATTAATGAAATTGCATTTTCTGGAAGAAAAGTATCATGGACATATCTTCTGGCAAGCTCAATAACTTGTTTCGTTACTTCAGATGAGATAGGAAGGGTTGATGTCCCTCCGTATTTTGAATCCAGTATCAATTGTGCTGTTTGGATATCAGGTTCATCCATGTAGATGACTTCTGTTTTTGTTGCAAGAATTGGATAAGCCTTTAAAAAATTTTGATACTGAGTATATCCTAATGGAATAACACCATATGTAGGTGAAGCTGAAAGTATTTCAAATATTTGTGAAATAGGGGACCATTGTTTGGTATTCTCATTTGTGGATACATCTACATTATTAATATATACTACCCTTTTTGCATTGTTATTTGAAGATAATTGATCTTTACCTAAAGCAGTAAATATCTTTGCAATATTTGTTGCATTTGCTTTAGTAATATCAAGGTTAAATACTTTTGAATCATAAAAAATATTATTCTTGTCTAATGCTTTCTTTGCTAAAAGAAAACGAGTAGTTTTCTTTCCGATTCCTTCATTTCCTACAAGGAGAATATCTTTTTTAACATCTTTATAAAAGACGCGAATAAGTTGGTCAATATATGTTGGACGGTCAACATATGCTCCTAATGTTTTCTCATCAAGTAAAGTAACATCCTCTAAAATACTTACGGTTTCCTGGTCTTGAATCTGCTGCATGTCAATTCCTTGAACGATATTTACAACTTTCAACAAACTTTCATATGATATTCGTGCCAGCTTATTCTTGCTGAGCGACATAAGAAATGCAGTTGGAGAAATCGTTTGCTCATGAAGAATATATGATTCAGACAGACTAGCTATGAGAGAACGACGTACATCAGTACTTGTAGGGATAATATCAGGTGGTTTAGTCCATTTCTCTTTATTCTTTAATGTTTCTTCAATTTCTTTCATGAAAGGCTCAAGTTGCCCATTGCTGACAAAAATATTTTGGATTTGAGGATCATATGCAATTAATGCCCATAACATATGTTCTACACCGATCTCTTTATGCTTATCCTTAAAAGCTCTAGCTGATGCACCAATAAGAACATAAATAAGTTGATCCGAAAGAAATTGTGTTAAGTCAATTGTCCTATTCTTATCCATGGGTGTTGAAAATGATAAGGTAGGATATAACTAGTGAGAGGATGAATAAAGCTGTCATACCTGCTAGAACTATATTTCGTAACCGAAGTAACTGATCTCTTTTTTTTGCTTCAATTATAAATGGATAATCAAATGTAAATGTTACTTCATTATTTGCAAGAGTTGCAATATATCCGAAATTATTACATGATTCGCATCCTTCACCGTTGCATACTGGGCAGGAAGTTATGTTTGGTTTTCCGTAGATTCCAAAAAGATTTGTTAAGTCCATAGAACGGATATTACATGCAACATTATATGTTTTTTGCTAGATAAAAAGCAATGAAAGCAAAATTGTTTCAAATTTAACGAAAACTCATAAATATGTAAGAAAAAGTATTGACAAACTCATTATTATTATTTACTCTAGTGATAATATATTATGGTACCACGGCCTCAAAGCCCCAGGGAGGTGAAGTTTAAAATGGCAACTGCAAAAAGAAAAACTGCTAAGAAAACAGTAAAGAAAGCTGCAAAAAAAACAGCTCGAAAAACAACAAAGAAAGCAGCAAAAAAGAGATAATCTTTTTTGATTCACTCGAATGATCCTATATGTACTCTACGTATAGGATCATTTTCTTTTGATTAACAGATACTATATAATGGAAAAACTCTCCGACATAAAAAAATCTTATGGATAAATTCATTGAAGAGCTGAATAAACAGCAGCAGGAAGCAATAAAGAAAATTGACGGGCCAGTTCTTGTTATTGCAGGAGCAGGATCAGGAAAAACAAAAACATTAACGTATCGAATTGCCTATCTTATTCAAGATAAAAAAGTAAGCCCTCATTCTATTCTTGCAGTAACTTTTACAAATAAAGCTGCAAATGAAATGAAACAAAGGATATATTATCTAATCGGAGAAACAAACATCCCGTTTTTAGGAACTTTCCATGCAATGTGTGTCAAATTCTTGCGAAGAGATGGAGAGAATATTGGTGTGGGAAAGAACTTCAATATTTATGATACCAATGATTCATTGGAAGCAATTAAAGACGCAATGAAGATACTGAATATTTCCCCTAGAGAATATAGTCCGAATAAAGTATTGGGATTGATATCTTCTTGCAAAAACGAATTAATGTCTCCTGTTGAATATGCAAGTTTTGCACGAATGCCAATACAAGAAGTAGCAAGCCAAGTGTATCCTGTCTATCAGAATATTTTAAAAAATGCGAATGCATTAGACTTTGATGACTTGATAATGAAAACAGTAGAATTGTTTTCATTCAAAGATATTTTAGAGAAATATCAAGAACAATTTAAATATGTTTTGGTTGATGAATATCAGGATACAAATCATGCGCAGTATATTCTCATAAAAATGCTTGCTTCTAAATATCGAAATCTTTATTGTGTAGGAGATCCTGATCAAAATATCTATACCTTTAGAGGAGCAACAATTGATAATATTTTGAATTTCGAAAATGACTATCCAGAAGCAACTGTTATCATGCTTGAACAAAATTATCGTTCTACGAAAAATATCCTAAAGGCAGCTCATCATGTGATATCCAAAAATGTGAAGAGAAAAGAGAAAGAAATGTGGACAGAAAATTTTGAAGGAGACAAAATTAAAAGATATATTGCAAATAGTGAGAAAGATGAAGGATATTTTATCGTACAAAAATTAAAACAAAAAGGCGATTACAAGAATGCAGCTGTACTATACCGTACGAATGCACAATCACGTGCAATAGAAGAAGTTTTTCTAGAAGAAAATATTCCATATAGACTGGTAGGAGGTGTACGTTTTTATGATAGAAAAGAAATCAAAGATATTCTTTCGTATTTAAAAATTTTAAGTAATCCCAAAGATAATATTGCCTTGAAAAGAATTCTTAATGTGCCAGGTAGAAAGATAGGGAAAAAATCAGAAGAAGATCTCGAAGATTCCGCTAGAAATGAAAACTTGAGTATATTGGAATATCTCGTAAGTCATCAGGATAAAATTAACCAAAATGTTCGTACATTTGCCTCTTTGATGGAATATTTCCTATCATTAATTGAAAGGAATGAAATAAATCTCTCTCGTTTTATCGATATCATTATTCAAAAAATAAACTATATTCCGTATTTAGAAGAGGAGGGAGAAGCAGGTGAGGTTCGTATTGAAAACATTAAAGAATTAAATACTGTAGCATCAAGATATGACAATGCAGAATTAAAATTAGGATTAAGAGATTTTCTAGAAGATGTATCATTGGTTGAGAAAGAAACCGGAGCAGAAGATGAGTCAGAAAACCAGGTAACTTTAATGAGTGTTCATAGTGCAAAAGGACTTGAATTTGATACAGTGTTCATTGTCGGGATGGAAGAAGGGTTATTTCCGCATAGTAACTCAATGTTTAGTCCAGATGATATTGAAGAAGAGCGACGACTTGCGTATGTAGGAATGACACGTGCAAAGCGAGAACTTTACATCCTGAATGCTGAAAGAAGAACCATCTATGGGTCATCTCAATCAAATCCTGTATCACGATTTGTTCGTGATATCCCTGACTATTTACTCACATTTGAAGATAAGTTTTCAGGATATGGAGGATCATCATATAGTTACGATTTACCAGCCTCTAATCCTTTTAAAAAAGGAGATTATGTAATGCATCCAATGTTTCAAAAAGGCGTAGTCCTAGTCTCTGAAGCTGATAGTGTTACGATTAGCTTTGAAGGTTATGGGATTAAAAAGCTTCTCATCTCGTTTGCAAAAGGATTAAAAAAGATTGATTATTAGACTAAAATATCGTATATTCCTATGATCGGGATGTAGCTCAGTTGGCTAGAGCGCGTCGTTCGGGACGACGAGGCCGCAGGTTCAAGTCCTGTCATTCCGATTCTCTTTTTTATCTTTCAAGAGAGTTATAGAAGGAATTACACTATATTAGATTAATAGTTGTCTTTATTTATCTCATCAAGCTTCAACTCAATTCTTTTTAATTCTTCTAAAATTACTTTGTTTTCGGATTCAATTTTAAATTCTTCTTTCTCTAATATTTTATCTCGTGTGGTAATATCTTGTTCTAATTGATTTTCTTCTTGTTTAATATCTGATTGGACTTCTTCTTCAGTAAAAAACGATGCAATGATAGCAGTAATTACACTAAATATTCCTAAACCAATAATCATGAGTAATATGTTTAATACTTTCCCGAGTGGAGATTGAGGTACAATTGTACCTATACCAATTGTTGATATCCCTACCGCTGCCCACCAGAGACCATCGCCAAATGATTGTATTTTGCTTCCTGGGTAACCTTGCTCGAAATATACAATAAGTATTGAAGATATAATGACAACTATAACTATTATTCCCATTCCAATAGCTACTGCTTTTAATGAGGTTTTTTTTGGTGTTGGAGGACTTACTCTCATATATTCACTTTAAAATTGTTAACTTATTATAATTAATCCGTGATTAAGTATATTTTGACAAAAAATAATTAGATAAGTTTATGTAAATGCCTTTGTAACTCTGCTACAACTACTTCAGGTTCGGCAACATCTTCCATTACAATCACTTTTTCTTGGAGAGGTTCATAAATACGAATTGTTCCACTTCTGAATATTTTCTCCATAATACTCTTCGTCAAAGTAATAGAATCGATTTTATGAAATTCAATATTTTCTTCAGTCCTTGAGAGGAATCCTTTAACATGTTTTATTGTGCCATTTTTAATTTCATACGTTTCGCTTTGCCAATCTTTTTTAATCCAAAATCCAGTTATTACTTGGAAGATAATTAAGAATAGAATACCCCCAAATATAATGAAAAATGGCATGCCTAGCTTTAATGTTATGAAAAGCCACCCAATATCTATCACTGATATAGCAATTTCAGTAAAAATAATCTTTATGATTAATAACCCCGGATCGAGTTTGATAACAAATGAGTAATCATCCGGTAATGGAGTGTCTTGCAAGGGTTCATCTCCAGGATTTGCAGCTAAAGGGACATCGTCGGATGTGTTAGCATCAAGAGAAAAATCCTTTTCATAATTAGGATTTTCCGTTCCGCAATTTGAACAAAAATGTTCATCTGGAAAGATTGCTGATTTACAATTGTCACATATCATAGAGTATTTTTCAATTGAATATATTATACATAAATTACTTCTGCTTGCAAGATGTTTTTGGGGGAATGATATTAAATTAGAGGAAGTTGTAACATCAACTCCTATCCATCCAAATCTTCTTTCATTCTAATTTTGAGGTGGGTGGGGTAGAAATTATCAATCCACCATCTGTTGAAGAAATAGGAGTTATTCTATCCCCTTTTGGATCTATATGCTTTCGTATTTGATATGCGGTACCAGTTGCGGTTCTTACAATTCTTTCGATACTTGCAAATCTATATTGCTTTCGAAAATTATTTATATCCCAATTTAAATGATGTCTATTATTAATTTCAACAATTCTTTGATCAATATATTTTGTACTGACAGAAGCCAGTCCTATATCATTGAGGTAACAAAAAGAATACAATAAAATATGCGCTAATTCTTCACGATTATATCCAACTGCCTGCAAATCATCTATTAATTCTACGAATTCAATAAATCTTTCTTTTGCATCTCCGAAATCATATACTAAAGTATTATCAACTCTTTTCAATGAAAAAATATATTCTGTAAGGTCTTGAGGCGTATATGCTGTTATGAGATGATTAGATATATTTAATCGCCACAAAGGAAAATCATTATATCTGTATGCAATAGATTCAGTAATAGCTAAAAAATTTGGAGATTCTTCTAATATACCTAATACAGCTGCGTATTGATCAACTTCTTGATGGGTTTTTTCATGAAGATATCTCATTGGGACACCACCAATTTTACCATATGTTAACATATATATTAAAACACGCCTCGCTTCATCTTCATATAATTCACTTAGTGGTAATCCTATTCCGAAGTTTCTAGAATAAATTCCACCAACTATCCTTTCTTCTAATTTTCCTTTAAATTCTTCGTTTTTTGTATAAAGTTTTGATCTGGGATCAAAGATAGCATTAAGTTCTTCGGGAGAAAGTTGTTCTCCTAATATCCCATTTGTCCAAATATCATCAAATATTACTCTAGATACTCTAGTCCTTTTATCGCCTTGTAAGTTATGAATTGCATCAGAAGCATGATGCATCAAATGAAGATAGTTTGCAGCATAATCTCGTTGAGTAGTTATCGTATTCTGTGAAAAATCAGAATGTATATCAGGAAATGATGGAAGCATCTCTTCTGCACCTATACCATATATTGATGGTGAATCGCTCATATGAGGCTAGTCTGAAATATATTTGAAAGATCCAAATTCATGAAGCGTATTTTTATATGCAGTAGAACTGAATCTATTTATAAATGATTTTTTTTCAATTTGCATTGTTTCCATATTATTTTCTTTTTGATTTGTAATAATAATAGAGAGCAATACCTAGCAAAATGATAATGATGAGGGCTGTAAAGTCCAATCCTACAAAACGCAGTACTTTATGAAGTAGAGGTAAGTTGTTTCCTAAGGCATACCCAAGAATTGCATAGACGGTTGACCAGAGAAAACATCCGAAGAAATTTGCAATAACAAATTGCATGTATGGCATCTTATTCATTCCTGCTAGAAGGGGAGAGAAGATTCTAAGAAGTGCAGTGAATCTTCCAATAAAAACAGTTAATGATCCATAGCGTTTAAAATATTTCTGCGCTTTTTCAAGATGGTCTGTAGTTAATCCAACCCTATGCCCATGTTGTATTAAAAGAGCATATCCTTTCTTAAGCCCTATATAATAGCCGAGGTTATCACCAAGAAATGAGCCTATTGTTGAGAATAGGATAATAAGCGGAAGCGAGAGGTTTCCAGATGCACCGGCATATACAGCTGCAGTAATTAAAAAGGTTTCACCGGGAAATGGAATCCCCATTCCCTCTAAAGCCTCGCCAATAATAAGGATGGGATAGCCAAAAATACTGATTAGATTAAGAATGAATGAGCCCATGTAATTAGTATAACAGATTAATCTTCATTCAGCTTCTTATACATTACTTTTTCATGTTTCCAAACATTCCAAGATGGCTTTGATCAAATTGTTTAACGTGATTATTATGGGAGTATAATCCCTTCATTTTCGTCAGCCACATATAACTTGTACCTTCTAAACTTATTTCCCATTCGTTTGGTTTTAAGAAAGTTTGTACAAGTACAAGGGTTTCATCTTTTTCGCATTCCAGCTCAATGATTACTCTTACATTATCAACATTAACTATGACAATTTCATTATTTCCATTTTTGAAAACTTGACGAGTTTTTGGCATATGTTGTTCGTCAAGATAATCATGCTGATTAAGAAATGTAATAAGATCTTCTCCTGATTTAAATTCTATGTCGTTGGTTTTTATTTCAATCTTTGTGAATATTTCATTGATAACTTTATTATCTAAAGGAAATTTTGTTTCAATTTCTTCGATAAGTGTGAATCCATGCACCTTTATTCGGTTGATAAATTCATCTAGAGAAAGTGAAGTTAACCTAATCTTAATTTCTTTTTCACGTGCCATAAGGTCGAGATAATGTGCCCGAATTATAGCAGAATAAAAATCGGATAGGAAATAGTTTAGTTATTGTACAGTGATGTTTTGGGTATCCGGGATAACACTTATCCAGATCTTGCCACGATTAAATTGAATTTCATTTCCATTCGAATCATAAAAGCGAGTCCGATCGGTAATAGAAGTTTTTTTCCAAGTTGCTTGAATCTGTTTTCCATCTTCAAATACATATGCTTG
The DNA here is from genome assembly GCA_025450075.1 of Patescibacteria group bacterium. Lineage (GTDB taxonomy): Bacteria > Patescibacteriota > Dojkabacteria > JAKAPS01 > JAKAPS01 > JANWIC01. Next base: position 79,553 of record JANWIC010000009.1, read on the forward strand.
TCCTTGTCCACTGACTTCCTGAATAGAACGGTCTTTTTCATCATAAGTTTGTTTGTATGGAACTTTTTGGACAATGAGTGTTTTTGTATATACCTGTGTATTATCAAGAGCATCCATAAATGGCTTCTGATAGTTATCTTCTCTGTTATATACATTATTTACAGGGTTGTATACCCAGAAAGTAGTTGAATAATCATTTGCGTATAGGAATGGTATTTTTATGGTCGTAGCAGTACCTCGTGATTGTAGCTTTGCTTCATCTTTGAATATCCATTGTAAAGCTGGAGTAAGTCCACCCCAATTGCTTCCAGTCCATTGGTGTTTTGTCTCTGCAACATTCCACAGGCGTTGAGAATCTGAATAGGCACAATTCCATACTGGACGAGTTGCCTGACATGGAGTGTCATAAGTTGCAGGAAAATCCCAGATAAGTGTTTTTACATGGTAATTTTGTAGGATCGCAAGAGCATTTGTTTCGGGATTATTTGTTTGAGCATATCCTGTATGCATGACAATAATATCGTTATACTCTAATAGCCATTGTAAAAAGTATACTCGAATACTTCGTATTGGCATGATTTTGTAATCCTGTTGGTTTGACCAGAATATTCCCATAAATCTTGTTATTGGCCCTTCAGTTAGAGCTTCATAAACGACATCTGCTTTGTTTAATCCTAACTGTGGTCGTGCAGAAGGGTCATTCGGAATCATTACGGCAATAGGTCGATGGAGGGAAAGGGATGTATATTGTTCTTTTGTCATTTGCGTCCCATTCAAAAAGTTATAAGCAACATCAGGAGAAGGTGTTGGAGTTAGTGTAGGAGTAATGGATTGCGCATTAAGGTGAGGGGATATATTTTGACTAGAGTGAAGAAGAAAAAATTTTGTTGCAATCCCTCCGCTTACAAGTCCAACAAAAGCTACGGAACTAAGAATAATGATTCCTTTTTTCTCTTTAATAAATGTGGTAAGCATATCTATACCAGTGTATCAAAGTTTACCTGCAGTGGCTAGACAAGGTTGTTCCAATATCCGCAGTTTTTGAGTATAATACGAACGCCTTAAGATAAAATTATGGATGGGCATATAATAAAAGAGCTGGAAAAGAAGTTGAATGAAGTTCAGTCGTTACAAGAACTGGATGAGGTTAGACGTGCATACCTTGGAAGTAAAGGAAGTTTAAAGCTTCTTTCAAAGCAATTAGGAAACCTTCCAATTGAAGAAAGGAAAGAACAAGGAAAGTTTCTTTTTTCATTACATGAACAAGTAGAATCATTATTGAATCAAAAGGAACAAGATCTTCAAGGGATAGAAGAAGAAAAGAAGTTAAGAGAAGATGCCGAATCTATTGGATTCACTCCTGTTAAAGTCGGCCATCTTCACCCGATTACCCAGGTTATTCGCAAAATGAATGGAATCTTTTACCAAATGGGATATAGTGTCATGGAAGGACCAGAACTTGAAACAGACGAATACAACTTCCAAAGATTAAATGTTCCATTAAACCATTCTGCAAGAGATATGCAGGATACGATATATATTGAAGAACCAAATTACCTTCTTCGCACCCAAACTTCTTCTATTGAATCTCATATCCTTCAGAATTTTGTTCCACCTTTTAAGGCGGTTATTCCAGGGAGAGTCTATAGGAATGAAAAAGTGAACAAAAGTAATCATTTCATATTCCACCAATACCAAGGCGTTGTTGTTATGGAACAAACAAGTTTAAAAGACTTATTTGGAACATTTACATATCTTTTCAGAGCATTGTATGGAGAAGATGTAAAGGTAAGATATAGAAGTAAATATTATCCTGAAGTTGAACCTGGAGCCGGATGCGATATGGAATGCTTCAATTGCAATGGAAAAGGATGTCCAGTATGTAAATATGTAGGCTGGATAGAAATGGGAGGATCAGGTATGATCCACCCATCAGTTTTGCAGGCGGCTGATTTAGATACAAGCAAATGGATGGGGTTTGCCTTCGGGTTAGGACTTGACCGATGGGTGATGTCAAAGTACAAGATTACCGACATCCGATCACTTTTAGGAGGTAATCTTGCATATAAATATTACGAACATGAAAATACTATTTAGCCAATTACAAGAATTAATCCCGGATCTTACCGATACACCAAAAGAAGCAGGTGAAATTTTCACGATGATTGGTTATATGATGGACAGGTTTGAAGAGGTAATATTTAATGGTAAAAAAGATTACTTACTTGGTTTAGAAATTCGGCAAAACAGACCAGATTGTTTAAGTATTATTGGACTTGCTAAAGAACTCGCCGCATATCACGGGCTCCAGCTTCAGCTTCCTCAAACCTATCCGATTAACGAAGGAAAAAGTCCGGTTGATATTGCAATTAATGCAAAGGACTATGTGTGGAGAGTCATGGCATATGAAGTAAAAGGTGTTGACATAAAAGAATCACCAGTCTGGCTAAAAGAATTTCTTTCATTTTATGATATGAATAGTATTAACACATTAGTTGATATTTCTAACTTCGTCATGTTGATGACCGGAGAACCCTCTCACATTTTTGATAAAGATAAAATTGAAGGGACACTAAGATGGGCATTGAATAAAAAGCATGAAAGCATAACGACCTTGGATGGATCTGTTATTCCTTTGAGCAAAAACATGCTTGTGATAGAAGATGATCATAATCCATTAGCATTAGCAGGAATGGTTGGAGGAGATAAAGCACGTATTACGGAAAGTACTACACATATCATTATCGAAATGGGAGTATATGACCGAGCACTAGTAACACAAAATTCACGAGAAGTTAGTATTACAACAGAGGCAAGTAGAAGGCTTGAAAAAGATCTGGATCCAAATAATATGGATTATGGAATGAAGATGCTTATGAACATGATACAAGAATATGGTGATGGAGAAGTTGTTTCTCAAGTATTTAACTTTTATGAAAATCCATATATCCCTCCGGTGATATCATTTGATTCATCACTTCCTTCCAGGTTTGCAGGAGTAAGTATTTCAGAAGAACAATCAATTGAAATTTTGAAGAATTTAGGATGTGTTGTTGAAGGAAATTCACCATATATGGTAACTCCTCCTGTAAATAGATTGGACTTGCAAGTACCGGAAGATCTTGTTGAGGAAGTGACACGTATATATGGCTACTATAATATTCCATCAGACCAGGTACCTTCTCTCAAAGTTGTAAATGATATCACTCCTGTTATAGCCAAATTGGATGAACAAATAAAGGATATTCTGGTATCAAACGGATTGGACGAAATACTTTCCTGGCCATTAACAGGGATAGAAGAAAATATTCAGGCAAATTATAAAAAATGGGAAGTTATAAAAACACAAAATTCAGTCAATGAAGAATTTCCGGATCTACGTCAAACACTTCTTGCAGGATTATTTCATCAATTTAAAGAATACAAAAAAAATAATTTAAACCATATCAGTATATTTGAGATTGGGAAAGTCTTTGGAAAACAAGATGGTGAGTACATGGAAAACGAATCGCTGGGTTTGCTAATTCATGATGATGGCCAGAAAGTTAGTTTAGATATGATACGAGGAATTATTGAAACCGTAATTCGATTATGCGGATTTAGTACTATCCAATACAGAAAAAGTAAACATGTCCCGCTTCTTGCTAATCCATATTCAATCTGGGATATATTTGTAGACGATGTATTTGTTGGAATAATAGGCAAAAGTCGTCAAATAGAATGGAAAGGGAATACATATTTTGCTGAAATTGACTTGTCTATTCTGGCATCTCGAATTGGATCTTTAACAACTAATCCGATAGTTGAAGTAACAACAAAGATCATCACGCTAGATGCAAATCTAGAAAAAAAGCAGGGAGAAGAAATCGATAAAATTATTGGCCATGTGCGATCTTTACTTCCACTTGAAAATATTTGGAATGTTGAAGTGATAGACATCTATCCATTAAAAGATACAACAAGATATACTATTCGTGTATCTTACAACAACATGTCTGATCAGGAAGCAAAAAAGCTTCATGTATCAATATTCGGAGAATAGTACGAAAAATACACTATTCGTATTTGGTGTATAAGATCTCTTTCTGTTATCATTAAGTAAGGCATTCTAAGAATGCAATAACACAACTGCCTATGTTAAATTTACTTCCTTTTGTAAAATCCTCAGGGATATACTGTTCCTTGACAGCATTACGATATGAAGAAGATTTTGGTATCGGGGATATCCGGGGCGGATATAAATTTATTGATTTTCTGGCAAAAGCAGGATTCGGAGTATGGAAAATGCAACCTCTTCAACAAATGGATGGAGCTAAAGAATCAATTCCATATTATCCGCTTAGTTCATTTGCAATTGATGAAATTTATGCTGATATTTTAAGCTTGGAAGATATCGATTATGCTTCACGTCAGGCATTCTTAGATAATCATAGAAGCATTTTACATGGTAATAAGTCTGTACAATATTCCCAGATTAGGCAATTAAAACAAAAAATTCTCCAGGAAGCATTCATGCTTTTTTATGAGAACCAATATCATAAAGATTCGGAGCGAAAACTTACTTTTGATAATTTCATTGCAAGAAATACAGCTTGGCTTCCTGATTTTGCGCTCTTTATGTCCATATTTAGCGCATATAACAGTCAAGTAAAAGAATGGCCTGAAGAATTATTACAAAAAGATGCGAATGCAATTAAGGTATATAAGGCAAAATTTGAGAAAGATATCCTGATGTATATGTATATCCAGTGGATATTACAAGAACAGTTTGTTGCACTGACTCAATATGCCCACAATAAAAACGTTTATCTTATAACAGAAATTCCTTTCTATCCGAGTATATTCAGTGCTGATGTTTGGGCACATCCAAATCTATTTGAAGTTGATGTGAACCTTAATCCTCTTGCATATCCAGGATCTGCACCAGATTTATCCCATCCGTACGGTCAACAATGGAATTACGCATTATATAACTGGGAGAAAATGAAATCTAATGGGTATAGCTGGTGGATAAATAGGTTAGCAAAGTTATCATCATATACGGATGGAACAATCATAGACAACTTTGACTGCTTTTTGCAATATTGGAAAATTACAGGAAACCAAGGAAGGGGTTTTACTGGCCCTGGGGTAGAGCTTCTCAATATGATTGCAAAACAATACAAAGATGAAAAGCTATTTATGCTTTATGCCGATAATTCTTATTTATCAGGAGGTGTAGGAGAAACTTTACGAAAACAAGTAGGCTTTGAAGCCTATTTCCCATATATTCAAAAATATAAAGATATTTTAAAACATACAATTGATTATCAAGCTGCTGCACAAATAAGCGTTGCTGATACACCAACTTTAAAAGGGTGGTGGAAGATGCTTCCAGAAGTTGATAAGAAATATGTTTTAGAAGAACTGAATGTACCAGTTATGGAAAGTGACCTTCAGGAATTGAAAGATACTGTTAGATGGAGAATCTTGGAAGATATCCTTTATCAACCATTCACTCTCGTGCTTCTACCGATTCAAGAGATTCTCGGGCTTGATGTAACTATTCAGGGAAAGTTAACTGAAGATTGGGTATATAGAATGGATATATCCGTCGAAGAACTACTAAAAGATGATGATCTTATAAGTAAATTTGATATTTATGCAAGTAAGTTTTCAACAAATAGATATTTTAAAGAATACCGTCTTCGGGCAATTCCTGAAATCTATGATGAAGTACAAAGGCATTATACCGTTGGTGAGACGATTACGCTTTGGGCTTTAGTTGAAAAGGAACATGAAATAAGTGGGATAACGAATTTGCCTGTGGTGGGAAATATGAGCGAGGAAATTAAAGAACTACCTTTCATGAAAGTTGCGGCAGATACCAGAGGGACACTTTTTCGTCTTGAGATTATTGCTCAAAAACCGGGAGAATATGTTATTTCGGTTCATGCAGGGAATAATTCTATTAGGAGTCTAGAAAAAAAACTTGAAGTTATTATTGAAGATGATAAGAAAAACTACAAACCATTCTTTAGTTCCGTGTTTAAACCATTTCCAAAGATAAGTGATTAATATGGCAAATCCTTTGATAAGTATCAAAAATATAACAAAGACGTATAAAGAGAAAAAAAATCGTATTCAAGCTTTGGATCATTTAACTCTCGATATATACAAAGGAGAGTTCCTTGTTATTATGGGGCCATCGGGAAGTGGAAAATCTACTCTACTAGATATTCTTGCATGTATTGATACACCAGATGAAGGAAGTGTCTGGTATAGGGATTTGGAACTTACTAAGGCTTCTTCAAAAATTATTGCTTTATACCGACAAAGAATTATTGGAATTGTATTCCAAAGAAACTTTAACCTTATTCGAAATTTATCAGTCAACACAAATTTGCTTTTGCCTCGATTATTAAATAAGGTTCATGAAAGACAAGCAGATTTTGATTCACTTAACTTATTACTTGATTTGAATCTGAAAGAAATTGAAAAGCGGCCAGCAGAAACACTTTCATTGGGTGAGCAACAAAGGGTAGCAATTGCCCGAGTTCTTATGAATAACCCGGAAATTATTATTGCTGATGAACCAACTGGAAATTTGGATAGTGCAAATGGAGCAAGGCTAATGGAAATATTAAAAAAGCTCAATGAAGAGAATGGTAAAACTATTATTATCGTTACCCACAATCCTGAATTTGCCACACTTGCAAGCAGGGTAATATATCTCAAAGACGGAAAAATTGAAAGAACTGAAGTTAGAATAGATAAATCTACAAATGAAGATGATACAAGTGAAAATATTTTAAAAACTGAGAAAGCAAAACCTTTTAGATTGTCTACAGCCATATGGTTAGCTTCTCAGTTATTCATGAAAAACAAATACCGCTTTATTATAACTCTTTCAAGTATTATCCTTGCATTAGCAATTCTAGTTGTACAGATAGATTTAGTTAATCTGTCACCTGAAACTATTTCAGCAAGTAAAGATGCAACTGGATACAATAATGAGATAATTGGTTCTCAACAAATTGTTATTGCGGCACAAGGAAAGGAATACTTTGATAATCCTTGGCTTCTAAACCCATACCTACCGATCTCTCCAGGAAGACTTGTAACAAAGGGAGGAATAGCAAACATTAGTTCGATACCGCATGTAAAGGATGCCTATCCGGTTATTCCACTTGAAGTGAAAACACCAAATATCTCTTTTTTTGCAGAAACCGGATCACCGGTAGCCACTTCCAATCTCCCATCAACATATTTTGTATCTGGTGCGTATTTTAAAACAGACACGCAACATGCAATCATCCTTAATGAGGAGATAGCTCGTGTTATAGCAGGGGGAAGTGATGTCACTTCCCTTATTGGAACGACAATTCCTATCCAAGTGAGTATTCGTGAGATTCCATTATCGCAAAATGTCTCCATTCATGAGAATGCAACAATAGTTGGAATTCAAAATTATGCTGAGCCTTGGATTGTTGCCCAGGTTCCTTATGCCTTTGGAGATTTAATTCAAAACAATATTCTGAAAGGATACCCCATAACAAAAATTGATGTTGATGGCGCATCTCATCTTTCCCAGGTTAAAGATGCTTTGGGTAATATGGGATATGCTGCATTTAGCCAAACAGACGAATTGCATATTCTTGATATTATCATTAATCTTATTGCTATTGTGTTATTAAGCATCATTCTCTTAAACTTTATTGCCATTTGCATCAATATCCTAAATGCAATTGTTATTCTTGTGGTGAAAAAATCTCGTATGCTTATGGCGCTATTATCTATTGGGGTCAGGAAAAATGACATAAAAAAATACATTCTCCTTCAAGGAATAATTATTGGAACCATTGCAGGCATAGGAGGATGGGTACTGGGATATGTATTTTCTGATATTCTTGCAAATGATATTACGGTTACAATACTTGGCGGATCTAAAACCGGTGCAGGAAATCCTTTATTATTTGTTTCAAGCCCCGGTGAAATGGTTATTTTAATTTTAATATCGATTGTTTTGGCAATACTAGAAGTTACATATTATATGTATAAGATTCCGTCGAAGAAATCTGTGTTGAAAATATTACGAAGAGAATAATATGGGAAAAATTATTGAATTAAAAGAAATTACGAAAAGATATCACTTAAAGGAAGAAGTGGTGGTTGCACTTGATGCGCTATCAGTAGAAATCTATGATAATGAATTCATTGTTATTATGGGGCCTTCTGGAAGCGGCAAATCAACTCTTGTTAATATCCTTGCTGGAATGGATCATCAGGTAAAAGGTTCTTTGTTATATAAAGGTATTGATATTTATCATGGAAGCAAAAAAATACTTTGGTTATATAGGCAAAAAGTAGTAGGACTTGTCTTTCAAACTCTCAACCTCATACCTGGGACAACTGTTGGATATAATATAAAGTTGCCAAGATATATTTCATCAATCAAAGAAAGCAGTATCAATTTTGATAAGGATTTGTTGCTTAATGATTTAGGTATTAAACTTAAAAAGTCATCCATTGTGGATAATCTCTCACTTGGTGAGCAGCAGCGTGTAGCTATAGCCAGGGCTTTAATGAATGATCCAGATATCTTAATAGCTGATGAACCAACTGGAAACCTGGATAGCGCGAATGGGACTAGGCTTATGGAAATTCTTATTCATTTGCACAAAGAAAGTAAAAAAACAATTGTTATTGCAACCCATAACCCAGAGATAGCGCTTGCAGCTGATAGGGTAATATATCTAAAAGACGGGAGAATTGATCGAATAGAGGTTCATACAGACAAAAGTTCTCAAGAATTGGCGGCTGGTGGAATGCATACTATACAAACAGGTCGATTCGACATGTTGAAAAAAATAGCTCTTGCATTTTTCAACCTAAGGAAGGATTTTATGAAATATTCATTGATGACGTTCGCATTCGGTGTTTTTATATCCATTCTCGTATCAATTAGCTTGTTTAGTTATGTTGTAATAAATAACTTATTGCTTGCATTTGCTCCCCATTCATTTTCACAGACATATGAGCTTACACAGCCATTGTTACAAAAGCTTCCTGATATTCCTATTACTCAACATACAATTGACACACTTAATCGTTTACCTGGAGTAGGAAGTGCTTATCCTATTACTCATTTTTATGGAGATATGGTTTACAACCATACAAGCAAGACTCTTTATGCTGCAACCGGCTCATCTGTAACAAAAGCAAGACAATCGGAAGAAACCATTTCTTCTGGAAGATATTTTTTGAAAGATGACGAACATAGCATTATCTTAACCCCATCTTCTCTTCATGTATTGGGTATCACAAATGGAGGTGACATAATTGGCAAGAAAATTGAATTGGATGTATCCCTGAATCCAGATACAGCAAAAACTCAACAAATACAAGTTTATGTTACAGTTGTGGGAATTTTAAAAAATGACTTAATGCTTTTTCCAAATCTTCTTCCTTCTAATTTCTTCTCAATTGCTGGATTTAAAGGAACTGAACCATTTGATTCTGCATATATATATGTCCAGGATCCAAGTTATATCGGAAATGTAGGGAGTAAAATACAAAATATGAGATATCAATCAATTCTGCTATCAGATATGACCAAAGGAAGCTCTGACGGTGCAGCTATTACTCAAAGCTGGTTGTTCATTATTGGATTTGTTGTTCTTACAACAGTGGTTTTCAGTATGATCAATTTCTTAACTGTAATTTTTAATGAAAGAATTCGAGAGGTAGGTATATTGAAAGCAATTGGTGCAAGTGCAAAAGATATTATATTTCTTTATGCTTGGGAAGGTGCATTTATAGGAATTGGGATAGGGTTTATTGCTGTTCTTTTGTGCATTCAAGAAATTTCAATATTAAATAGCTTTTTACAAACCCAGTTCCTTCAAAATGCTACAGTTACATCTACTATTGGAATTACATATGGTGGAAGTGAGAAGGCCATAACTTTTATTGTAAGTATTTTAGTCGGAATCTTAACAATTGCTTATCCAGCGATTTGGGGTGCACGGATAAATATTATGAAGGCACTTGGAAGGGGAATATCATAATTGACACATAATTCGCTATTCATTACAATAACATAAACTGCCAAATTCATGAAAAAATCAATTGTTAAGAAAATATTAAAAGATTGTGAATATTGTGTAAAAGAAATAGGAAGAGATGTGATTAGCGCCAACATACTGCTATATGTCCTTATACTCGATCCTGAAGTGCATGGAGAGCTATTATTAAACAACACTGATATGCATACTCTCCATTTTCTTCTTAACCCATACCATGTCAGGAAAAATACTCCTCTTAAAATATCAGTCAGTGAAGAAGTAAAATCTATTCTAAATGGAAGCGAAAATGATGCTAGCGCTTTAGATATCTTTAAAGGTGCAATCAAACAAAAATATATTAAGGATATTTTTACGAAAGCAGGTTATGTTCCCGGAAATGATCAAAATACCATTTTATCAAAATATACAAAGAAAATAGACGATGGGGTAGCTCATCAGGAAGATATAGATAAGTATGAAAAGATAACAAATCATTTAGGAAACAGGAATGTTATGATAATGGGAGCAATGGGATCCGGCAGATTTGAATTTATAAAATCATATGCAAAGTATAGTAGTGCGAATTTTTCCATCTATTATTTTGATTTATTTAAATGCTTAAAACTTGAAGAAGATCGTCTATTTGGCATTGTCAACGGTATATTTGATGAATTAAGAGATGATTATCTCTATATCCCCAATTTTTTGAAAGTAATGATTTGGGTTCGTTCGCTAAAAATGCATAATATATATATACTTCTTGAAGAACTTGCCAATAGGGGAAAAATAATTACAAAGGTAAATAAAAATACATTTGATTCAAAAGAATTTCAATTAAGTAAACAATTTAATTTCTTTTCAATTAATATTCCGCCAATAACGATAGATCAGTTGTATGGCATTCTCAATTCATATGCTTTTGCATATGAAAAATTTTATCATATTAATATTCCAAAAGAAGAAATTAAAAGAATAATAAAGGAAGCAAATTTTAAAGATACTGCGCTTGCTCAACCAGGTAAATCATTAAAAAGGCTCATGCATTTTGCAATGATCACTTATGGCCAAGATGAGACAATTTTACAGAAACCTAAAGATAAGGGGAGTTTTAGTGAAAACCTATCACTTGAACAACATCTAAATAAATCAATAATTGGACAAGCGAGAGTCATTGAGGAAATATCATATGAAATTGGTAAAATTAATTTTCTTGAAGGCGGTATTGTTAAATCCTTCCTTTTTCAAGGAGAAATAGGGTGTGGAAAATTGAAAACTGCAACAGAGATGAGCAAATTCCTTTTTGGAGAAGATTCTCTTCGATATATAGATATGGGAGTTTACAGCCAATTTCCATTCAAGATGAAAATATATGAAAAGTTAGATCGATTAATCCAGACAATGTATGGAGGTATCATATTTATAGATAATTTTGAAGAATTAGATACAACACAAATAGATATCTTTTCATATATTAAAATGAAGGTAAAAGAAGCAAATTTTGAAGGTCTTATGGCCCCAATTATTATCATTGCTTCGAGTAGGAAACCTGTTACAGAGATACCAAACTATGCATATATAATTGAACATTTTGATAAAATAGTGTATTTTAATAAGCTGACGATTCGGGATCTTGAAAAAGTAGCTGAAATTCAATTAATGAAAATAAAAGGAATAATTCAGACGGATAAGGTATTTAGTACGTTCGTTATAAGCGCTCAAGCAAATCCCCAGCTCAATGCGTTGGGAATCAAGAAGTTGATTACATCCATGTGTTTGTAAATTATGTTTAATTTATATTCGTTTTTTGATATCATTGATATGTCCTTATACAGCAATTTTGGATGAAGCAGCATACTGTTCCACAAAATATAATGAGTGTGGAGTTTAAGATAATAGGGGACTTGAGTATAAGGCAATTTATTTATATTAGTTTGTCTGGTGGTCTTGCCTTTATCTTTTGGCTTACATACTTGCCGGGAATTATAAAATATACCCTTATTTTCATTTCGGTAGTATTAGGATTATTAGTAACGTTCGCTAAGATAAATGAACGGCCATTTGACCAATGGATTACTAATTTTATTACAGCTGTCATGCTGCCTACTCAGCGGATTTGGGCAAAACATCATGAATTGCCGTATTATTTAGAAGAACAACCTGCTCCAACTTCAAAAGTTGAAGATCAGAAAAAAGAAAAGGGGTATCAGAAAGTGGTTTCATATCTTAATTCACGAAACCTCCCTACTGATGAAATGTATAAATCGAACACTGTACTTGATATTGAAGAAATAAAAATGCTTACAAATATAGGAAAATTAATGAATCAAGCGATGACTCCTGACCCTGATGCAATTTTGCAAGCAGCGGCAGCGCCAGTTCAGGTTCCAAATCCAGCACAAGCGGTAATTCCTCCACAGCAAAGCAATGCAAATATACCCATTGAACCCCTTGTACAACCTACAACTCCAATTCAACCTAAAGTAGAAATACCGGTTCAGCAGGTGGCACAACCACAGCATGTAGTGATTCCTCCACCAGTTTCAGTTCCTCCTACACCACCTGGGATGACATCTATTCCTGATCCAATCGTCCAGCCGGCTGTAAATGTTTCTTCAGTGCAATCACCATATCCACAGGTACAGACTCCTGCACCCCAGCAAATTGACCCACCCATTGTTATTCCGGAAGCAATCCCTGATAAGGAAAAGCCGGTTCAAGATGAAATCATTACGATAGAGCCAAACACGGTGGTAAAATTGGATGATTTAAAAAATCTAAAATCCAGCGTATTAGATTCCCTAGACAATGAATTAAAAAGCTTGGATACAAGAACAGCAGTAATTGAACCTAAAACGGAAACTCAAAAACAACAGACTGAGCTTGAAGCATCACTTGCAGATTTAATTCCTAATTTTGGAGGTCCTCTGCCACCACTTCCACCAAAACAAACTCCTGAAACACCCCCAGCACCTCCAGTGATAGTAGTACCTGATACAGCATCAATACCTGAACCGAAAATGGAAATACCGGAAGTTGTCATGAAGGAACCAGATGTTACTAGTGAGCCGATTAAAACCTCAGTCATTGAACAGCCTTTCGAACAGATACCAGAAGAAAGAGTTCCTGAATATACTCAAACAATTGATGAGCCAGTAGTTGTGATCAATGAATCAGATATTGTCCATCCTGAAGATGTTGTTACATCTATCCAGGAAACTGAAGCCCCTCCAGTACAGCCGGTAACAGTAGATACTGTTGTAGCAGCAGAGCCGCAAGTTATTCAAACTGAAATAGTAGCCCCTGATGTGGAAAATCGTCCTCAAGCAATGACTTCTGATGAATTAGCAATTTTACAAGAAGAAAATCGAAGATTACGGGAAGAATTATTAAAAGCCAAAACCGAGGCATATCCAATTACTGATCAGCAACCTGAACAGGTAGAAGTAAGAGATGATAACAAAATATTAGGACATATGCCTGATTTTGTTAATTTCCCAAATGTTTTAAGCGGAGTAGTTGTTGATTCAAACGATAAAACTGTTGAGGATGTAGTAATAATCATTAAGAATAAATCAAAACAGATTATGAGGGCAATGAAAACAAATATTCTCGGACAATTCTATTCTCGAAATCCTCTTCCTAATGGAAACTATGATATTGAAGCAAATAAAGAAGGATATGTTTTTGAGAACATGGGGATCAATTTGACCGGAGTCGTCATGAAGCCTATGATTATAAGGACGAAGAAATTTTCAAGTATCCAAAGTGGAACCGAATTTAATTTAATGAATAACTCAAACGATGGCAGCAAATAGGATTATGTCAACAACCCAAGATCATCTCGATATAGAAGATGTGAGGGATGATATGATGGTTTTAAAAGATGGAAGAGTATGTATTATTCTTGAAACAAGTGCAGTGAATTTCAGCTTACTTTCAGAAATAGAACAGGATGCGAAGATAGCCGCATTTGCAGGATTACTCAATTCAATCAATTACAACCTCCAAATAGTTGTACACACAGAAAGTGTTGATGTCTCAAAATATATTGTAACCCTTGAAAATTACAAGAATAAACAAACGAGTGAGAAGATCAAATACCAAATTTCAAACTATATTGAGTTTATAAAAAACCTTATTAAAAAGAATGATGTGCTTGATAAACGATTCTATGTTGTAATACCATATATACCTTATGGAGTAAAAAGGACAAGCCCTTTGAGACAAGTATTTGGTAAACCAAATAGAATTCTTGATTTAGGGAGGCTTCTTGAAACTGCAAAACTTGACCTCTATCCAAAAAAAGATGGAATCGTTAAACTTTTAATTAGAATGGGAATTAAAACGAGGCAACTAACTACAGAAGAAATTATTAAGCTTTTTTATAAGCTCTATAATTCAGAAGGGAATACTTTACCAAAATCACGATTTACAGAAGATGATGTTCTTGCTGCAGTAGTTGGAACACCTAAAAATTACGATACCGTACAGGAAGATATTACTATCCCATATACAAATAATGAACCCAACGACATTAAACAATAATATAGCACCTCCAACGGTTGATCCGTTTGGAAAACCTTTACAACCGAAGGAAAATCAAACCCAACCAAAACAGTTGATTCCTATTCAGGAAATAAAGAGTATGGTAACAAGTTTACTTGGAATGCTACCTTTTTTTAAAACAACCGAGGAACCAATTGATCCTGTATACCAAAAGCGAAAAGAAAACATGCAACGCTTTTCCGATGGAATGGTAGATATCCGTGATATAATAGCTCCTTCAGCAATAGAGATTGATTTTGATTATGTAAAGATAAATAAGAAATTTTATAAAACTTACTTTGCTGCACTTTTTCCTCGTTTTGTATCATCCAATTGGTTGTCACCTTTGATTAATTTCGAAAAGACACTAGATATCTCAATGTTTTACTATCCTGTAGATTCAAGGGTAGTTATGCAAAAGCTTCGAAGAAAAATTGCTGAAATGGAAGCAACATTAAATACATTGGCTGAACAAGGTAAAGTGCTTGACCCAAATGTAAAAGTTGCATTGGAAGATGCAAAGAATTTACAGGAGCAATTGGCAAAAGGAAGTGAAAAATTTTTCCATTATGCTGTATATATAACGATTCAAGCAGATACTATTGTTGAATTAAATGATATCGGAAAAAACCTTGAAACAATACTAGGCGCTAGTGGTTTGGTTGTAAAGTCATCATATTTGCAGCAAGAATTTGGTTTCCAATCTACACTTCCTGAGAATAACGATAAATTGCAAGTAGTCCGGAATATGGATACTACATCTATAGCCACTACTTTTCCATTTGTCTCATCTGACTTAACATCTGATACTGGTATATTATATGGAATCAATAAATCTAATAAAAGTTTAGTAATTTATGATAGGTTCACAAGTGAAAACTATAATACAGTCATATTTGCACGGTCTGGTGCAGGGAAAAGTTACCTGGCAAAACTTGAAGCGCTTCGATCATTGATGTTGGGGGCACAGGTAATTATCATTGATCCTGAGCGCGAATATGAAAAACTCTGTCAGGCATTAGGTGGAGCTTACATTTCTTTCTCCCAAGATGGGGCAAGCAAAATTAATCCATTTGACCTATCTGGTATACGGGAACCAGGAGAGGATGAGTTACGTTTTAAAATCCTTTCTCTTCACGGGTTATTTAGGATTATGCTTGGGGAAAATGGTGAAAGCTTATCATCAATTGAAAACGCAATTTTGGATAAAGCATTGATTGAGACGTACAGACAAAAAGGTATTACTGTAGATGCAAGTACTCAAACAAAAGAACCTCCTCTTTTAGAAGACTTGTTTAAAGTTTTACAAGGAATGGAGGAACCTGAAGCACAAGGTATTGCAAAGAGATTAGAGAAATTTATACGTGGTAGTGCAACTGGGATCTTTGACCAGCGTTCTAATGTTGAGATCAATAATCCATTCACTGTTTTTTCGATTCGTGACTTATCTGATGAATTACGTGCTCCGGCAATGTATCTCATGCTTGACTATATTTGGACTCGAGTGAAGAAAGAAAAAGTAAAAAGAATCTTAATGGTCGATGAAGCATGGATTTTGATGAAGTATCCTGATAGTGCACAATTTATGAATGCTATTGCAAAGCGTGCACGTAAATATTATCTTGGTTTGACCACGATTACACAGGATGTTGAAGATTTTCTTTCAACAGATTATGGGAAAGCAATAGTGAATAATGCATCAATGCAGATTCTTCTTAAGCAAAGTCCTAGTGCAATAGATAATATTCAACGTGTTTTCTTCCTATCTGAAGGAGAAAAGGAACTATTGTTGAATGCGGCACAAGGCGAAGGATTATTCTTTGCAGGGGCAAATCATGTAGCAATTCAAATTATTGCAAGTCAATATGAACATTCTCTCATTACAACTAACCCAACTGAGACACAAACAGAACCAACCATTCAAAATCAAAATTTAAGACAGGTTGTGCAGGAACAAGTAAAAGCGGTATCACTTGAAGCTCAAGTTGAATAGGAGTATAAGATTTGTGAGGTGATATAATTGATAAAATTTATCCTAGATTTACTTCCCCCTCGTGCTGATGTTTACCAAATTCCCGAACTTTCAAACACAATAAATAACATTACTGATACGATTGCTTGGATTGTATTGAGTCTACTCATCTTATTTATCATTAGTTTTGGAGTTCAATTCATTTTGGCAGCGGATAGTCCACAAGAACGTGTTAAGCTAAAAAACAAAATCATTTGGGCTCTTGTTGGTCTATTCATTATCTTAACAGCAAAACCATTAAGTATATGGATTCAATCAATTGTAAAATAAAGAGTATATGGTATAGATTACACAGTCAGCTTGTTGATCTATTTCCTTTTGTTCTAGTCTTTATCCTTATTTTTGCATTTTCTATCAACACCTTGACCAGTACATATATAGGAAATACAAATGCGAATACTTCATTCATTGTATCAAAGAACCAGATAGGTGATGGGCCATCAGAAGAATGTTTCACTAATTTTTCATTAAATATATTCAGCACGGGTATTTCTTTTTTAGTTTGTCATCTTTCATTTTTCTTTGATGATTATGTTGCATTTACACATAACCTTTTCTCTCCATCAGACACTTTATATTCATCTTACCAAAATGAATTATATTTACCGATGAAAAGACTTGCATTTATATTATTACCGCTCTCATTTTTGATAGCTGTAGCAATAAATATCCTTCGAGCAATGATTGATTTTGGAAGTGATATTCATGTCTTACGGTATATCCAAGAACTGTTATTCTCTCTAATCATACTTTTGATTCTTCCAGCTATTGGAAGGTTTAGTATTGATTTAAATAACGGCATCTCCAGCTATATTATATCTACAATAACAGGTGGATATACTTCTCAAAATGGTCTCGCATCGTTGATTTCACAAAATATCAATATCAATGAAATTGCACAGCAACAATTTATACCAGCAGTAGCATCCAATATCTTATGGATATCATTTTTTATAGCTATGCTATTTCTTGTGATCTTTTTTATTGTTCGTTTTATAGTTATATGGCTTGTGTTTTTAGTACTTCCATTACTGATTTCTTTAGAATTTATTCCTTATATGAAAGGAATCAAAGAGACAATTATTACAAAACTTTGTCAGTTTATCATTGTTCAACCAGTTTTTCTCTTAGGATTAGGTTTCTTTTTTATTATCATGAAAGAGCAAATGGACAGTATCGCAAAATTTATTCTTGCGATTTGTTCGCTTATTACCTTAGGATTTATTCCATCATATATATCAAGTGTCTCGGGAGGAAAGTTAATGTCCTTATCAACAAATGATATGAAGCATTTCTTTCATAGTGTTGGACAGCGGATTGATATTGCAATTGGCTGGATAGAAGAATCTCTTTCAAAACCTTATGAGCTTCCTTTAGAAAAACCATCCAAGAAATGATATGAAAATTGCTTACTACATCTTAATATTATCTATTGTAGCTATCTGGACAATATTACCTTTACAACTATATATGAAAGTACTTTTAACAATAATGGTTATTGGGATTCATATTTGTTTTCAGGTAAAAGTAAAGGATAAGCATCTCTATACATGGATTTTGATTATATTACTATATCTGATGAGGCGAAAAAGATATGTCAAATAGGATTGGAGATATACTTAAAATTGATCATATTGAGGGGTCATACATTTTAATGAAAGATAAAACAAAAAAAATTGTTGTTGAAATTTCTTCTGTTTACGGTGATAAGAATAGTATTTTTCAACCAATCCTATCTTCAATTGATACGGATATTATAGTTTTATATAGGAAATCGTTACTTGTTGAAGATGATTACAAAGATTATTTCCATGAAATGATAGAGCGGAATATACAAGCAAAACTTCTTCCGGAAGTACTTGCATATATTAAAGAATTGAAGGTACAACTTGAAAAAATGTCGCATTATAGTGTGCTTTTTATAATTACTATGAATAATAGAATATCCACTATAGATAGTATTCATACCATGTTTTCTCATCTCAATGTTGAATATGAAATCTATGAAAATTATAAATTACAGCAATTTTTGAACACTCTTTTCTTATGAAAACACTACTTTTAAATATTTTAGATGATATATCAGCTTTAATACCATCTTTTGAAAATATTAAAATAGATTTCAGAAAGAGACAGAAAAAAGATTTCATAATTAAGAAGAATGTTAATATACCTGAACATATATTTACTCTTAAAGAATTTTACCAATATATTTCCCTAAATGAGCAAAACTATCAATTCATCGATATTCATGTAGACAATGACTCCAAGAATCTATTATCGGCATTACTAAAAGAATACGAACAAATATATCTTGCTATGCATATTAACAAGCTAAAAAAAGAAGAAGTACATAATTCATTAAAGAAAAAACTGGCAAAACTATATGAAGAAAAAATATCAACTTCTCAAAAAGGAATATTATCTACTGGATTTCTTGATCATGAGATTCAGGATATAAAGAAAAAAATAGATGAATATGTTATACAAGCAGATCCGTATATGGTTACCTTAAAGATGAGTATTAAATACGAAGCAGATATTCAAAAGTTGAAAATGCTTGCAACTATTTTTAATGTCAGCTTTTACCCATTATATTTTAAACAATTGGTTTCATTACAGAGTTTTTTCTTATCTCCCGTATTAGATAATGAATACTCGCTTTTAAGTAATTTAGCTGTTGTAGATCCTTTTCCAGCATTTACTCCTGTTCAATGTAAAGGTATATTTATTGGACATGAAATGAATACTCAATCACCAATTTTTGAAGATTTCTTTGGATTTGAAAATTTTAATTCAGTAATTATGGCAAAATCAGGAGCTGGGAAAAGCCTTCTTGCTTCTATGCTTATGAAAAGGCTCCTTTTTGAAGGTATTGCGATTGTTGTTTTTGATCCTGAAAAAGAATATGAATCATTTTGTAATGCACTTCATGGCAAAAACTATTATGAAGAAGATATGGTCTTTATAGATGCCTATATGCAAAATAGCGAAAATATTTCATATTTTCTAAATTTACTTCCATTAATCTTTGAGAGTAGAGAAGACGGAGAAGAAATGTTTAGCTTTTTTCATGATTGTAGGACATATAGTGAAATTAAAGAAAAGATTGAGATGTTATCTGTCAAGAAGAAAAACAAATTACTTAGATATTTCCAGTCAGATAAGAAAAGGAGCTTGAAGGATTTTCAAATTATTAATTTCGTCATTACATCTGATAAGAGTAAAATTGATTTATATAAGATTATTATGTACTGCATGAATAGAAATATTGGGAAAACAATATTATTTATCGATGAAGCACATAAAGTAATGGATGATGAATATATAGCTCAGATAGTTAGACAGGTATCTAAGAGAGGGAGAAAACATAATCTTGGGATATGTGTCATCTCACAAGATATCATTGATTTTGTACAAAATAAATGGAGTAAAGCAGTGATTTCAAATGCTACTTTCACTTTTCTTTTAAAGCAAGAATTAATCAATTTACCGCTAATTAACAAAATCTTTGGAGTAGAAGATTATGAGGATTTCCTTTTGCATGCCCGTGTTGGAGAAGGCATATTTATGAGAAATGGTGAAATTCAAAAAGTCATATTTGACAAGATTTAATGAATTTCTGAGCATCACTTTCATTATGATATAATACACTTAATTAAGATAAAAAAAATGAATCGAAAAACTTCACATGATAGTGAAACACCGGCAGTTGGTCAACAGGTTTTTACTGCATGTGCCTTTATCCATAGGAAGGTGGGCGGTAAAGAAAAAGTATTGTTAGCCAAAAGGGCAGATTCAAAGAAATTCTTGCCAGGTGTTTATGAGCTTCCGGGAGGGCATATAAACTTTGGTGAAGATATGAAAGAAGGTCTAAGACGTGAAATTGAAGAAGAATTGGAGGTTAAGATATCAATTGGAGACCCTTTCTTCGTTTTTACAGGAATGAATCCTATCAAAGGATCAAACTCTATAGAGGTCACTATGTTTCTCAACACTCCTGATGAAATAAAAATTCACCCTGAAGACCATTCAGCAATAATATGGGTTTCTGAAGAAGAGATACCTAGTATTTACACACATACAAAAGGCTCGGATGATATTGAAGTAGAAGCGATACGAAAAGGTTTTTCCTTTCTTAAAGGCATTCCTTGTCAATTTGTCTGATGCATGAAACATCAATTTACATTGATAGGAATTTAGAAGTATAATCACACTATGGAAAATGACAGCTTTATCATATATACTGACGCAGGATCGAGAGGAAATCCTGGTAAGGCAGCTGCAGCAGCAATTCTGTTAAATGATAAACAAATGCTAGTCGATCTGAATGCAGCCTATCTGGGTATTACGACTAATAATTGGGCAGAATATGAAGGTTTGATTTTGGGAATGCGGTTAGCAATAAAGCATCACTGCAAAAGCCTTTTAGTATATATGGACAGTCAGTTAGTTGTGAAGCAAATACAAGGAGAATACAAGATAAAAGACAATAACTTAAAATTGCAGTATAATATTGTAAAAGAGCTCATGGACAAATTTGATCATATTGAATTTACCCATGTTTTACGAGGTAATAATACTTCGGCAGACAAGCTTGTTAATATTATCTTAGATAATAATCAATAATATGGAAACTCTCGTTTTACATGATTATGTGCATATCTTACGACGTCATTTTAAAGTGTTCTTAGGTATAGTCTTCCTTTGTACTCTATTAGGAGTCTTGCTTACTTACCTAATTCCTGTAAGTTATTCATCTTCAATTGATGTATATGTAAGGCATAAAGGGACAGCAAACTCCCAGTTATTTTATACCTACGATGGGTATTATTCCACACAAGCGAGTGTACAATATACTGATACAGTTGCAGGTTTCCTACAATCTCTTTCAACAGTTGATGATGCTGCAAACTTAGTACAAAAAGATCCATTATATAAATCTGGAGATTTTCAACCTGCAGAATTAACTGACCAAGCTGATTATCTTGCTTCTTTTCAAAGAAATATCAATGTAAAAATTGTAGCTCCACAGCTTGTAAATGTATCCGTTCATGATAATAGTCCTGTTGTTGCACAATTATGGGCACAATCTCTTGGTACAGTTCTGACAGCAAACTTAAAGCAATTAAACCAGGAGGGGGATGCAAATTTTACTATCGATACGATCCATGCTCCGATAACTGAAACGAACAAACTTAATCTATATATTGATACTGCTATTGGACTTATCATAGGAGTATTCATGGGATTTACCATTGGCTTTATTCTTGAAGCATATAAAGAATGATATGCTATATATCTTTCAAGGGACAAATACCCATTACAAGAGAAAACTTGTAACATCACTTCAGGAAAAATTTTCAGATTATTCGACATATATACTGGATTGTCAGGATCATGACAAAGTAACGCCTGCGTATATAGATAAAATTGTTACTTTAACTTCACTTTTTGAAGAAACAGGAAAGATAATTTGGTTAAAAGAATACTCGAAATTTGATGATATCGATTATTTATATAAACTGTTATTTACATACAGCAAATCTAAAAATTGTATATTCATTTGTGACACATCAGAGAAATTGAGATCAAATGCAAAAATGTTAAAATTCATTGAGAAGAAAACGCATTGTATAGATTGCCGGGAATATGATAGGCGAAAATTAATCACTTTAGTTAAATCCAAGCTGGATGATGCTAAAATCCCCAATACAAGCCAGATTGCTTCATATATACTTGATGTTGTAGATAATGACCCTTTTATGCTTGAATCTGAAGCGGAAAAGATTGTCCTTGCCTACACAGGGGGAGAGAGAGAAGAGAATAATTTAAAAATAGCAATAACAAAAAGCAGCAGTTATACTATTTGGGAATATATTACATTCCTCTCTAAGGGAGAACGACAAATGGCAGTAAAAACAATTGTAGATCTTTTGGACAAGGGAGAGAATGAGTATAGCATTATTGGTATGATTGTATGGAACCTCAGGCTTATTACTGGGATATTAATCGCTGGAAAAAGAAGTGATGTTGAAATTGCAAAAGAATTGGGGTATAGCCCTTTTTCAGTCAAACATGCAAGAGAAATTATACACAGATTCTCAATAGAGAAGGTAACTTTTCTATACGAAAGAATTATAGAGCTGGATATGAAAATCAAAACTGGATTAATCACACCACGGCTCGGAGTAATTCTTCTATCTTATCTTTTCTGATACTTGAAAAGGGTAATACAACTATGTAATTTCTGTTGATATTTTTATAACTCTTTCTTGAAAAAGAGGAACATTCCGATAAGGAATGATAATCCACCAATGATTAATGCAGCAATTGTAGGTGCAATTCCTGCTGTGTTAGGTAAAGTGCTACCGGATGACACCAGATTGATAACGACAGTACATGCACTTGCAAGAGTTCCTCCATTTGAATCGGTAACTCCTGAAAGGCTTATGGTATATGTAGAACCGTTAGAAGTATCTGAAGGTGGAGTCCAGCTGGCAGTTCCTGTACCTGTGGTAAGAGCTGGTGTAGATGGTGTAATAGACCACTGTGCATTTGCATAACTGATAGTTCCGCTTGTTGGTGAAGTTATACCTGGTGTAATGGTAACTGCAGAACTTCCCACTGCTACATTCGTTGATGTAAGAGCCGCACCATTTTGAGTTAAAGTGAATGTGTTACAAGCAAGGTTTGCACTTTGTACAGTTGTAGGAGTAGGAGTACTCGTTATTTTCAATCCTACAGATGGTGTAGGAGTTGGTGTTGAGGTTGCAGTTGGCGTCGGACTTGTTGTTGAAGTTGCTGCGGGTGGGGTTGGTTGACTACCGGAAGTACATAAGGATGAATTGATCTGATTTGTTGTAACTACAGTTCCTTTGTTTCCGCTCGCATCTTCTATCCATATTGAAGCAAAATATGTATCAACTCCATTTGCCTGATCAAAGACATACGATAATTGTGTAATTGGTAATGGTCCAAATTGAATTGGAGGAGATTGAGTACTAGAATCAGATATTTCTCCCTTGATAACATCAGTTGAAGATAAACCAGCTGGGAGTGTCCATAATACTGTTAAGCTTTTATTACTTGTGGTATTGCTACAAACCAAAGAATTTGTAACAAGAGTAGGAACAGCTGAATGGTTCTGCTGATTTGTTGGATTAGGGGTATTTTTGGGTGAAGTAAGTGCACTTGTTATTAAAATTGCTGTAAGACCGATAAGGAAAGTAACAACAAAAATGCTTATAACTATAGTTTTCTTTTTATTCATAACAGGGCAGTAGTAGCTAAGAGATACTCTCTTCAATAATAATTAAAAAAGTTAAGAACGTCAAGCTCGTTGAAATATTAACGTATCATAACAGCTGGTCCGCTATATATTTCAATCCAAGCTAAATATCCATCAGGAAATCTTTTATCAAATGGTTCAAAATCCCTTCTTGGAAAAGCTCTAAATTCATCACTTCCTTTAGATCTAATGATATCTAAACCATAAATACTGTTTGGAAATATAGGATATCTTTGATGTTGAATTGCTTTATCATATCTATCTTGTCTTGGCGGGTTAGATCTAAAAGGTACATGCATAACAAATATCACAACTTTTTCATTTCGAGTACCTGTTTCATCTATTTTACCTATATACGCATTTACAATTAAAGGTCCTTCTCCCATTCTTCTTCTTAATAAATCAAGATGATCTTCATCATAAGCCCCTTCC